>NZ_JBTYHF010000006.1:0-437345 GCF_054871425.1 Pseudomonas glycinis
CTATCTACCGGCCGGACTCAATCCCTGTGCGAGCTGGCTTGCCAGCGATGGCGACCTCCAAGCCGACCTATCCCTCACTGATGTACCCGATCCAAATGTGGGAGCGAGCCTGCTCGCGAAAGCGCTCTTCCAGACGACCTCAAACCACCTGACTGTCAGAGGCAATCCCTGCACTTAAACATCATCAAATACCCCCGTTGAAACTACACGACCCGTTACGCCATCCCGGCTACAACTCCTTGCGCCATTGCCTACGCCTACGCCAGAATCCGCCGGCTTACGCGTTATGAGGTTGGCTATATCGTTTCTCGGTCACTGACAAAAAAGCAGTGATCGGGTTTGGTAGCCCGTCTCTAAGCGTCATGACGCCATATGCAGTCTCTGTAGAGAATCGATTTATGGTGGCCATGCGTGGGGCTCCTTTGGAGCGCCGGGTTTCCTGCTTAGACCGGTCTACCAACCTGCGTATGGTCGCCACCCTCGTTTGGTAGCGAGAGTGATGACTCCTTATTTTTCTAAGTAGGAGCTTCATCTATGTTCAAAGTAACCCCCAACCCGCCAACCCCCCACGACCGCACATTCGACCCGCAAAAAATCCAGGAAGCCACCGACCGCGCCCTCGATTACTACCTCAAACCCGAAGACCTGGCAGCCCCGCCAAGTTCACCGAAATATCGCCCGATCTACGTTGTCGACCCCACGCTGGATGACGAAACCCTGTTGGTCGAGGCCTGCGAGTCGCTTTCATACGCGCATGCCATGGCCGGTAACATCGCCAACTCTATAGGCGGCCCGGAACGCAAACCACTGCTGGCGCTGCAACAGGTGATCATGCTCAATGAACTGTTGGTCAATCGACTGCTGGATAAGCTGAAGTTGCCTCAATAATTTCGTTGGCTGTAATGGCCTCTTCGCGAGCAGGCTCGCTCCCACAGAGGATTGGTGTCTGGCATCTAATCTGTGGTCACCGCAGATCCAGTGTAGGAGTGAGCCTGCTCGCGATGGCGGCTTGCCAAACACCAAATTCCAGATCAAGAACAAAAAGCCCGGACAGCTTTCGCGGTCCGGGCTTCCAGGATCAAAAGATCGCCGCCTTCGGCGGCTCCTACAGTGACCGAGCAGGAGCTGCCGAAGGCGGCGATCTTTTTGATTTACCGGTAATGGGAAGCCAGCCAGTGATCACAAATGTATCGAACACTTTCTGCCCATCACGTGCGGCTTGCCGAACATCAAGGAATGTCAGCTCATCTCGAACTTTCGGTTTAGCGGGTTTTCGGGCGGGGGTTGTATTCATGCTGGCCGGTATGCGTGACTGAGTAGCGACCGGCAAACGATAGAACCTAGCCTCAGCGAGCACCAGTCGGCTCGTTCTGGCGCAGTTGTAGGCAGTATCTGTTTTGCTTGAGTGAGATCGACGGCGGCATAGAAGGCCTCTTCGCGAGCAGGCTCGTTCCCACAGGGGATTGTCGTCGGACACAAACTGTGGTCCCAAGCAGTTCCAATATGCGAGCGAGCTTGCTCGAGAAAGCGGTCTGCCAAGTACCATCACTTTCAGGCAAGCAACAAAAACCCGGAGGCTCTCGCTTTCCGGGTTTTTTTTTGTCGCCAGTTCAATCAGCGGTTAAACCGCGCCACCAACGAATACTGCGTGTTGGCCGTCTTCGTCAGCTCTTCACTCAACAACGCCGAGTTATGCGCTTGCTCGGACGTCTGATCCGCCAGTTCCGAGATATTGCTGATGTTACGGCTGATCTCTTCAGCCACGGCACTTTGCTCTTCGGTCGCGGCGGCGATCTGGGTGGTCATGTCGGTGATGTTGGCCACCGCTTCGCTGATGCCGACCAGTGCCTGATCCGCTTCCAGGACCCGCGCCACGCCTTCTTCAGCCTGGCGATGCCCGGCTTCCATGGTTTGCACGGCGCTGGAGGCGGTCTGTTGCAACTTGGCGATCAGGGCGTGAATCTGCCCGGTGGATTCGCTGGTGCGTTGCGCCAGTTGGCGGACTTCGTCAGCCACGACCGCAAAACCACGGCCCATTTCACCGGCACGCGCTGCTTCAATTGCAGCGTTGAGGGCGAGCAGGTTGGTCTGGTCGGCGATGCCTTTGATCACGTCGACCACGCCGCCGATTTCGTCGCTGTCCTTGGCCAGTTGCGTCACGGTCAGGCCGGTTTCGCCGACGACCACCGACAGGCGCTGGATCGCTTCGCGGGTTTCGCCGGCGATGTCGCGGCCGCGGCCGGTCAGGCGGTTGGCTTCCTGGGTGGCGTCAGCGGTGCGCTGTACGTGGCTGGCGACTTCCTGGGTGGTGGCGGCCATCTGGTTGACGGCGGTGGCGACCTGTTCGGTTTCCACGCGCTGGCGTTCCAGGCCGGTCGAGCTGTTGTGCGCCAGGGCGTCGGACTGCTTGGCCTGATCGGTCAGGTGCTCGGCGGTGTCCTGCAAGCGGGTCAGGCAGGTTTTCAGGCGTGCTTCCTGGCTGAGGATCGACATTTCCAGACGCGCCTGCGCGCCACGGCTGTCGGTGTACATCTGCGCGATCAGCGGGTCGGAGGTGGTCTGTTCGGCCAGGCGCAGCAGGCGCTTGAGCCCGCGTTGCTGCCACTGCAGGCCCATCAGGCCCAGCGGCACCGACAGCGCTGCGGCGAGGGCAAAGCCCCACTGCGAGTTCAGCGTCGCGCCGATCATGAAGCTCAGCTGGCTGACCAGAATGAACGGCAGCCAGTCCTGCAGGAGCGGCAGCCATTTGTCCGTCGAAGGAATCGCCGACTTGCCCTGGTTGATGCGTTGATAGAGCGCTTCGGCGCGGCGGATCTGTTCGGCGGTGGGCTTGACGCGCACCGACTCGTAACCGATCACCTGATTGCCGTCGAACACCGGTGTTACATAGGCGTTAACCCAATAGTGGTCACCGGATTTGCAGCGATTCTTGACGATGCCCATCCATGGCAAGCCTTGTTTCAGTGTGCCCCACATGTGCGAGAACACCGCCGACGGCACGTCAGGGTGACGGACCAGATTGTGCGGTGCACGGATCAGTTCCTCCCGCGAAAACCCGCTGATCTCGACAAAGTCGTCGTTGCAGTAGGTGATCACGCCCTTGGCATCGGTGGTGGAAATCAACCGTTGCTGAGCTGGAAAGGTCCGCTCGCGTTGTGTAATGGGCTGGTTGTTACGCATGGTTTTTCAATCCGCAAGGCTTTGAATGGTTGTCGGCGCCGACAGGTTTTTATTGAAGTTTTTTTTCAGATTTAAGTACGCCGTCGCAAAACCGCGCTTGCGTCAACTGGCCAGCATCGGATAGGTGAACAGGCCGAAGTGCAGCAGGTTCAGGCCGAAATGGGTGGCGATCGCCGCGCCCAGTCCGCCGAAACGGTAGGCCAGACCATAGCCGACCCCGGCCAGTCCCGCCAGCAACACCCAGGTCCAGCCAGCGCCGACATGCACCAGACCAAACAACAACGAGGCCAACAGCAGCGCGAGGTTGTCGCCGTAGGGCAGGTGCTTGAGGCGACGGCTCAGCCCGCCCTGTATATAGCCGCGAAACAGCGCTTCCTCGACCAGCGTCACCAGCAGCAGATTGTTCAGCACCCACAGCCAGGCCTGATCCGGCCACTTCGGCGCCCAGGCGATTACGCCGAGCAACAATGCGCCGCCGAGGGCGAGAATCGCGCACAGCGTCAGGGCGAGGGCGGTGGCATAGACCGTCAGGCGCAACGAACGCCGCGCGACGATCCATGGACAGACCAACAGCAGCCAGAAGCCCACCAGCGGTTTGTCGAGATTGAGGTACATCGCGAACGGCACGGCGTTGTCAGTGAACCGTTGCGGATTGATCACCCGGCCGTTGGCGAAGCCCGGCAGCCAGTGCAGCGCCAGTGCCACGGCTAGAACGATGAACAGGCCATGGCCGAGCCAACGCGCGACAGGCACCTCTTGCTGACGCACGGCGAACGCGGCGAACAGCAAAAGCCCCACGGAGATCAACGCCAGCCAACCGAGCTGGCCGTAGCTCAGGGCCAACCCGTAACCGAGGCCGAGCAGCGCGAGATAGAGCCAGGGCAGCGCCTTCATCGAAAGTCCTTGTGCGAGATTTCTGGAAGGGGCTTTCTACACGGGCGAGGGAGGTGGGACAAGTGAAGGAGAGTGAGAAGCGCGGCGAATAACTTGGGATCGACGTGTAGGAGCTGCCGAAGGCTGCGATCTTGAGGCTGTGGGACGCGGAGCGTCCCCGGCTGCATTCCCACGCAGAGCATGGGAACGATCAGATCAAAAGATCGCAGCCTGCGGCAGCTCCTACAAGGGTTGTGATTGGCTGGGAGATCAGCGCAGGCCCAGTTTGGCCGCCGCGCGTTCGGTAATCTCGGTGCGCAGCTTCAACGAAGGCGCCGCGCGCAACCGCGCTTCATCGACCACCGCGCTCGGCGCCACGTCCGGGCTCCCAGCGTTGAACGGCGGCGCCGGGGCATATTCCAGTTGCAACTGCACCAGTTGCGCCGTGTCGGCATCGACCAGTTCCGCCGCCAGCACCAAGGCGAAATCGATGCCAGCAGTGATTCCGCCACCGGTAAACAGATTGCCGTCGCGTACCACCCGATCCTTCACCGCAACCGCGCCCAGCGTCGGCAGCAACTCGTGATAGGCCCAGTGCGTGGTCGCGCGCTTGCCCTGCAACAGACCCGCCGCGCCAAGCACCAGCGAGCCGGTGCACACCGAGGTCACGTAACGTGCCTGCGCGGCCTGGCGCTTGATGAAATCCAGCGTCTGCTGATCTTCCATCAGCGGCCCGACGCCACTGCCGCCGGGCACGCAGATTACGTCCAGATCCGGGCAATCCTCGAAAGTTGTAGTCGGTTTCAGCAGCAGCCCGGTGCTGGATGTCACTGGCATCAGATCCTTCCAGATCAGGTGGACCTGCACGCCGGGCAACGAGGCGAGGACGTCGTAGGGGCCGGTCAGGTCGAGTTGCTGAACCTGCGGGAATAACAGAAAACCGATCTGCAGCGTCATCGTTCTTGCTCCGTTGAAAGAAGTGGACGACTGCACTGTAGGCGGGTAGGTTCTGGCGCATACGCCAATCACCCCACGAATTACGCCAAATGCCTAAAGCCATTCATGTTCTAGCGTTTGCCAATATGCAGATTCTCGATGTTACCGGGCCGTTGCAGGTGTTCGCCTCGGCCAACGATCTGGCCCGCCAGCGCGGCATGTCGGTGCCGTACGCGCCAAGCGTGATTGCCAGCGGCGGCGGGGCGGTGATGTCATCGGCGGGCCTGGCGGTGCTCGCCGAACCGTTGCCGCAAACGCCCAGCGATACCTTGATCATCGCCGGCGGCTGGGGCATTTATCCCGCCGCCGAAGACCCACAACTGGTCGACTGGGTGCGTGAGCACGGCACTCATTGCCGGCGCGTGGCTTCGGTGTGCACCGGGGCCTTTCTGCTCGCCGCCAGCGGCTGGCTCGATGGTCGCCGCGTGGTCACCCACTGGACGCGCTGCGAGCAACTGGCCGCGCAGCATCCGAATCTGCACGTGGAAGCCAATCCGATTTTCATCAACGACGGCCCGGTGTGGACTTCCGCCGGGGTCACGGCCGGTATCGATCTGGCGCTGGCCATGGTCGAAGAAGACCTCGGCCGCGATATCGCCCTCGACGTCGCCCGGCACTTGGTCGTCTTCCTGAAACGCCCGGGCGGGCAGTCGCAGTTCAGCGTGACGTTGTCGCTGCAACAACAGGGCAACCGCTTCGATGAACTGCACGCCTGGATCGCCGAGAACCTGACCTGCGACCTCGGCATCCCGACTCTCGCCGAACAGGCCGGCATGAGCGAACGCAGCTTCATCCGCCACTACCGCGCCGACACCGGCCAGACCCCGGCGCGGGCGATCGAATTGATCCGCGTCGAAACCGCTCGACGACTGCTCAGCGATACCGGCCTGCCGGTGAAACGCATCGCCGCCAATTGCGGCTTTGGCAGCGAAGAGACGTTGCGGCGCAGTTTTCTCCGTGCCATTGGCGTGACGCCGCAGGCTTATCGGGAGCGGTTTTCGGTCAGCGTTGCAACAGATCCAGTATCGCCTTGAGGGTTTCCTGCGGCGCTTCTTCAGGAATGTTGTGGCCGACACCCGCCAACACGCGCCGCTCATAGAAGCCGCTGAAATGTTCGGCATCTTCATCAATCAGCGAAGGCGGGCCGACGCCATCATCGGCGCCGCACAGCGAAATGCTTGGCACGCTGATCACCGGCTGTGTGGCCAGCGCTTCCTCCATCCACTCCAGGGCTGGATCGCCCTGGGCGTAGCCGAAGCGATGCCGATAGGAATGAATCACCACGTCGACAAAATCAGGATTATCAAAAGCGCCAGCGGTCAGCGGGTAGCGTTCATCCTTTCGCGCCCATGTCGGCGACCACAGCCGCCAAAGCAGCTGACACAACTCCCGGCGATTCTGCTTAAGGCCCTCGACGCCACGCGGCGTGTGGAAATAGTACTGATACCAGAGCCGATGCTCGTCTCCCGGGTCCGACGGCTGGTTCGCATGGGCGATGTCCTGCACGAGGTAGCCGTCGCCGCTGACCAGCCCGCGCACTCGCGCCGGAAACAACGCCGCGACAATACACGCCGCCCGACCGCCCCAGTCATACCCGCAAAGCATGGCCTGTTCGATACCCAGCGCATCCATCAGATCGAGCAAGTCCTGCGCCATCGCAGCTTGCTGGCCGGAGCGCAGGGTTTGCGCACTGTTGAACCGGGTCGGCCCGTAACCGCGCAAGTACTGCACGATGACGCGGTAGCCTCGCGCGGCCAGCCCCGGGGCGACTTCGTCGAAGGCGCGCGGGGAATAGGGGAAGCCGTGGAGCAGAATCACCGGGACGCCGTTGTTCGGACCGTGCTGTTCGTAGGCAATGGTCAGAAAAGGCGTAAGGACTGACTGAATCATGACTGTCAACTCCGTGCAAACGTCTTCCAAACCCTAGACCATCGGATAGACTGCGCAGCTCATTCTGTCGACTGGCTTCAAGGACGATACATGTCACTCAAAACGCTGCTTGTTATGTTGGGACTTGTCGTGATGCTGACCGGTTGCGCATCGCCGCCACCGGCATTGCCGGACACCCCGCAGCGCCGTGAACTGATGGAACGCATGTTTGCCAAGTCGACGATCATGCTGTCCTTCAAGGAGTTGGACGCACGGTCCGCCGCTGTGCCGGGCGAACCGCAACGCCAGCTCAGCGCCGATGAGGCATTGGCCAGCCATAAGCAACAAATGAATGTAGACCTGCCGGCGGCGTACTGGGAGCAGCGCCGTGCAAACCTCGCGCAACTTATCGATGCCAGAGCAAAAGGTGAAGCCATAGGTCTGGCGACATACAAGCAAAAGTACTTCGAGCAATTGTCCCTGGCACCGACGCCAATGCTCGCGGCGCTGGCCAATGCGCCGAGGATGGACGCGCTGGCAGAGTTTCCATTGGTGCTGCCCAATGATCATCAGCTCAGTTACTTCTACCTGATGACCGTTGCGGATGAAACGTTTTGGGAAATCGAGCAGTTCTACCAGCACATGGCCGCTCTGGACGCCCAGTACGGCGTCTGTGCCCTGTACCCGGATTGCTACCGCCCGGACTTCCGCACGGCTAAGCCTCAAGCTCCGCGATCTGATTGAAATACTTCGTCCGATCCGGCGTAAACGTCACCTTCATCTTCGTCCGTGAGCACGTCAGCGAACGCTCCTGCGCCAGATCGATATCCAGATCTTCGCCACGCAGTCCCTGCCACTGCGCCAGATATTTCAGTGAGCCGTATTTCTCGTTTTTCTTCAGGCTGCGACTGACGCCACCCTTCCAGCCAAGCACCGGCAATTCATCGGCCAGGCAGCGCTGGGCCAGTTCGGGAAAGCGTTCGGCGCGCTGGCGGCCGATTTCCCAGCATTTGATCAGGCCTTTGTCGGCGCTTTCCCAGAGCTGGGTGCGGGTCAGCCCGGTGCGAAGAGGGGAGGCGATGCTGCGCTGGACGTGGTGAGGCATTCCGGTTCCTTGAATTCGGGGGTGGTTGGACAGCTCCGCTGTGCCCGTTGCGTTGGATGGTAGGTGTGGATGTAATGGCTGGCAACAAGGTATTTCGGGGTGTAAGCGCAGGTTACGGTAAGCGTTTCAACGTGACGTGAGTGGTTTTTGTAGGCGCGTTTTTTACACAGACTGTCGCCCGACGTAACCGCCGCACAGGTTTCAAGGTGGGTAGGGGCCTGATCCGGTTGTCTGGCGAGCAGGCCTGTGGTGGAAAAAAAACGTGCGCACAGAGATCGGTCTTACAAGCGCTGACGAAAAGTAGTCAGCGCTATGGCTGCCAGGAACTCTTCTCGCCACTCAATTTTCGATCGAGAAAACTCGCCGCACTGATCAACGCCAGATGCGTCAGCGCTTGCGGCGTGTTGCCCAGATGCCGGCCATGGCTGTCGAACTCTTCGGCGTACAGCCCAAGCGGATTGGCATATCGCAGCAATTGCTCGAACTCCAGGTGGGCTTTTTCCACCTGGCCGGCGCGGGCCAGGCATTCGACGTACCAGAACGAACACGCGGCGAACGCGCCTTCAGTGCCACTGAGGCCATCGATGTTGGCGTCCTCGTTGCGATAGCGATAGACCATGCCGTCACGCACCAGGGTTTTTTCGATTGCTTCCAGAGTCGACAGCCAGCGCGGATCCTTGGCGCTGACGAAACGCACCAGCGGCATCAGCAGCATCGAGCCGTCCAGCGCGGTGCCGCCCTTGTACTGGACGAAGTGCCCGCGTTCCTCATCCCAGAAATTGTCCCAGATGTCGGTGTAGATCGCTTGCCGGGTCTGGTCCCAACGAGCGAACGGTGCCGGCAGCGAACGCTTGGAAGCCAGGCGGATCGCCCGGTCCAGCGCCACCCAGCACATCAGCCGCGAGTGCAGGAAATGATGAGTCTCGCCGCGCATCTCCCAGATGCCGACATCTTCGCTCTGCCAGGTCTCGCAGACCTGATCGACCACTTCGCCGACGTGCCGCCAGCCTTCGTGGGAAATCGCGTCACCGTATTTGTTGACCAGATACACGGCGTCCATCAGCTCGCCGAAGATGTCGAGCTGGATTTGGTCATAAGCGCCGTTGCCGATGCGCACCGGTTGCGCGCCGCCGTGACCGGACAGGTGCGTGAGTTCGGTTTCCGGCAATTCCTGCTGACCGTCGATGGCATAGAGGATGTTGAGTTTCATCGGTTTGCCGCAGCAATCGCTGACTCGCCCGCGCAGCCACTGCATGTAATGGTTGGCCTCATCGACGAAGCCCAGGCGCATGAACGCGTAAACGGTGAACGAGGCATCGCGGATCCACGTGTAGCGGTAATCCCAATTGCGTTCGCCGCCGGGGGTTTCCGGCAGGCCGAAAGTGGCAGCGGCGAGGATTGCACCGTGGCGGCGTGAGGTCAGCAGTTTCAGGGCGAGGGCGGAGCGGTTGACCATTTCTCGCCAGCGTCCGCGATAGTTGGATTGGCCGATCCAGCCACGCCAGTATTTAAGGGTGCGCTGCATGCACAATTCGGCAGCACCTTCGGCAAAGCGCGGATCGTCGCTGCCGCCGAGCATGAACGCCGCGGTTTTGTTGTGCTCGAGGGTGAATTGCGCGACGGCCGCTTGCGCGTCGATCTGCAGTGCCTGATCTGAAGCCAGACGTATCGACGGCTGGCCAGCGGCGTGGAACGTCACGTCCTTTGCGTCCATCTCTGCCCGGGTGTCGGCGCGGCCGTAGTCGTGGCGCACCGCGCAACGCAGATTGAACGTCGCCGAGCCGCTGACCACGCGCACCCGGCGCATCAGCAGCGGCAGGGCGTCGACATCGTCACCGATGGGCAACAGATCGGTGATTTCCACCACTGCGTGTTCGCTTAGCCAACGGGTCTGCAAGACGTTGGTGTCGGGCAGATAAATCTGTTCCCGGCGCGCATCCGGCAAGTCTGGCGCGAGCTGGAAAATCCCTGCTTGCGGGGTGTCGAGCAGCGAGCAGAAGATCGTCGGGCTGTCGAACTCCGGCCAGCAGAAAAAATCCACGCTGCCCTTGTCGTTGACCAGTGCGGCGCTGCGCATGTCGCCGATGATGCCGTGCGCACCGATGGCGCTTTGTTGTTCCACTTCAGGCTCAGCCATTGCCGCGAAACTCCGGATAGAGGCTCATCCCGCCATCGATGAACAGGGTGGTGCCGACGATGTAATCGGACAGGTCGGAAGCGAGGAAAACCACTGCGTTGGCAACATCCTCGACATCGCCAATGCGCCCGTAGGGAATCAGCTCAAGAAGTTTTTCGCCGGCCGCGCCTTCAGTGGCTTCTGTGTTGATGGCCGTGCTGATCGCACCGGGCGCGATGCTGTTGATACGGATGCGCTGGTGGCTGACTTCCTGGGCGAGGCTCTGCATCAACTGATCGACGCCGCCCTTGGATGCCGCGTAATTGACATGCCCGGCCCATGGAATGCGCTGGTGCACCGAACTCATGTGAATGATCTTGCCCGCCGCGCGCGACACGCCTTCGCGCACGCCCTGACGCTGGAAAATCCGCAACGCCGCCCGCGCGCAGAGAAACTGCCCGGTGAGGTTGACGCCGATCACCGTGTTCCAGTCGTCGAGCGTCATGTCCACGGCAGCGGCGTCTTTTTGCAGGCCGGAGTTGGCCACCAGAATGTCCAGCGAGCCGAAGGCTTCGACGGTCTCTTTGAACAGCCGCTCGACATCTTCTTCTTTCGAAACATCCGCGCCGATGGCGAGGGCCTTGCCGCCTTCGGCGTTGATCTGTGCAGCCAGTTCTTCGGCGGGTTCGGCGCTGCTGTTGTAGTTGATCACGACCGCAGCGCCGGCCGCAGCGAGTGCTTTGGCGGCGGCATGGCCGATGCCGGAGCTGGCGCCCGTGACCAGCGCCACCTGATGAGCGAGGGAAATCTGCATGACGATTCGCGCCTTGGTTCAAGAGACTTAAGTAGCTGACTGATGGCAGACGCTGAGAGTTCATTTGCTGGAAGCAGTGATTGCGCTGGCCCCTTCGCGAGCAGGCTCGCTCCCACAGGGGACGGCATTTCAAATGTGCGAGCGAAGGGGCCTTCACAGACCGCTAACAATTGCGCGCTTCCACGGCATTCAAGGCTATGGCAACTTGGCCGCCCCTGATGAGGCTGCAATCGATGGCAAATCCCTACCGCGAATTGTTCACCGCCCCCGGTGCCCGTGCGTTTGTACTGGCCGGGATGCTGGCGCGCATGCCGATTTCCATGACCGGCATCGGCCTGATCACCATGCTTGCGCAGTTGAACGGCGGTTATGCGCTGGCGGGTGCGGTGGCGGCGACGTTTGCCTTGGCCACGGCGTTTTGCGCGCCGCAGGTATCGCGGCTGGTGGACCGTTATGGGCAGGGGCGGGTGCTGCCAATCGCAGCGTTGACCGGTGGCGGCGGGTTATTGATGTTGCTGCTGTGCACGCGTTTGCAGGCGCCGGACTGGACGTTGTTCGTGTTTGCCGCGCTGGCCGGGTGCATGCCGAGCATGTCGGCGATGGTGCGGGCGCGCTGGACCGAGATCTATCGTGGCCAGCCGCAATTGCAGACGGCGTATGCGCTGGAGTCGGTGCTCGACGAAGTGTGTTTTATCGTCGGGCCGCCGCTGTCGGTGGGGCTGTCCGTTGCGGTGTTTCCCGAGGCCGGGCCGCTGGCGGCGCTGTTGGCCCTGGCCATCGGCGTGACGGCTTTTGTCGCCCAGCGCAGCACCGAGCCGCCCGTGCACGCGCAGGAGTCGCAGCATCAGGGTTCGATCATTCGCTCGACTGACGTGCAATGGCTGCTGGCGTTGATGCTGGCGATGGGCGTGATCGTCGGGGTCATCGATGTGGTCAGCGTCGCTTTCGCTCAACATCAGGGCCAGCCGGCAGCGGCGAGTATTGTTTTGTCGGTATACGCGATCGGCTCATGCCTGGCCGGCATCGCCTTCGGTGCGATGCGTTCGAAACCGCCGTTGCCGCGCCTGTTTCTCTACGGCGGCGTGGCGACGGCGGTGACCACGCTGCCGCTGCTTTTGGCGAGCAACATCCTTGGCTTGTCGATCGCGGTATTTATCGCCGGGCTGTTCTTTTCGCCGACGTTGATTGTGGCGATGGCGTTGATCGAACGCATCGTGCCACCTGCAAAACTCACCGAAGGCCTGACCTGGCTGGTGACCGGGCTGAGCATCGGCGTGGCGATAGGCGCCGCCGGTTCCGGCGCGCTGGTGGATGCGTTTGGCGCACGTAGCGGCTTCTGGCTGGCGATTGCGGCGGGGGCGGTGGTGCTGATTTCAGCGTTTCAAAGTTTCCGTCACTTGAAATGAAATTCCACTGTGGGAGCCTGCTCGCTCCCACAGTTATTTTGCGGGGTTACCAGCCGCGTCCTGAGTTGACCCAGAAGTTGACGGATAGCGACGTCGACACCGACTCCACCTGATGGAACCAGCCCTCTGGCAAAAACAGCAGATCCCCAGCCTCCAGCGTCACCCGCAAAAACGTCACCTCCCGCGCTGCCGGGAAACGTTCATAGTCCGGCGCGTCCGGGTTGAAATCGCAGCCATCCAGGCCTCCCTTGGGCGCGGTCGACCAGGTGCCCAGCGCTTCGCGGTGATGCGGCGCGGCGAGGGTGAATTTTTTCTGCCCCCAGACCTGGGCGAAGAGGTTGTCGGTGTCATCGCGGTGCAACGGCGTCAGCGTGCCCTTGGGGCCGATCCAGATACGTGGCGGAATGAACAGCGACGTGTCGAAGTAGGGCGGGTACTGGATCTGCTGCAACAACTGCGCGGGCAGAATGTTGTTGCCCATGTACGCCGGCGGCTCGCCGTCCGCGCCCTTGACCGCCGGGCTGTCCAGCGAGGCGATGAACTCGGCCATTGAGGTCGAGCGGAAATCACGCTCGGTGGAAAAGGTCTTCTTCACGTAATCGCCATGGCGGGTGATGCCTTGCAGTTCAGCGAAATGCACCAGCGATTCCTCGCGGCTGAGGCTGAACAGTGGCCAGTCGTGCAGGGCATTGCTGATCACCAGCGGAATGCCGTTGGGCAGATAACGGGTTTCGAATTCGTGCCGGCTCAACTCAGCGCGCGCACGACGTTCGACGCTGGTCTGGCGAGGCAGCGCGGCAGTTAGCTTTTCGCTGAAGCGTGGCGGCGTCGGGTAGCGCTTGTTCATGTCGACCTGTGCCACCGTGCCGCCACCTTGGCGGGCGTGGTCGATGATCTGCGGCAACATCGTCGCCAGGCCCATGTTGCCACCGATCTTCAGGCGACCGCTGGCGAACAGTTCCTCGACATTGACCACGCCGGCCATGATCCCGAGAAAATCTTTTTCAGCGACTTCGATGGTCACGTCCGGACGCGGGTGGCGCCCGACTGCCGTGCGCTGGCTGGTCTTGACGTCATACCAGAACGCCTGCTGCCCACTGAAAATGAACTGGAAAACCCCCTCGATGCCGACCGCGCCGGCGTTGGCGAACAACTTGCCCAGAATGCTCTGCAGGTCCACGGTGATTCCTCGCGATTGTTGTTTTTTTCCTGAACAGGCAACGAGCGGCTGGCGGGGGAATTTAGCGGCCGGGCGACTAATTTGTCCGGCCAGTGATCCGTCTTTCTTGCAGACACATTTTTCAAGGAAAGCGCGGTGACCAAGCTGACATTGCTGTGCCTGCCCTATTCGGGCGCCAGCGCCATGGTTTACAGCCGCTGGCGGCGTCAACTGCCAACGTGGCTGCAATTGCAGCCGGTGGAACTGCCGGGACGTGGCGCGCGGTTCGATGAACCGCTGCAAACCGACATGCGCGCACTGGCGCGGCAACTGGCGCGCGAGCACAAGCCGGGGCTGCAAGGCCCGTATGCGTTGTTCGGGCATAGCCTCGGTGCGTTGCTCGCCTGCGAACTGGCCCATGCCTTTCGCGAGTCGGGTGTGCCGGAGCCGCTGGCGCTGTTCGCCTCCGGCACCGCCGCACCGTCCATGCGCAGCGATTACGACCGCGGCTTTGCCGAACCGCGCAGCGATGCAGAGCTCATCGAACAGTTGCGCACCTTTCAGGGCACCAGCGAAGAAATCCTCGCCAATGAGGAATTGATGAGTCTGACCCTGCCGGTGCTGCGCGCCGATTTCATGATGTGCGGGCGCTTCACGCCTGCCGAGCGGCCCTTGCTCAATTGCCCGGTGCACGTGCTCGGTGGCAAGGAAGACCGCGCCACCACCGAACAACTGATCGGCTGGAGCAAAGAGACCCTGGGCAGTTTCTCGGTGGACATGATGACCGGCGGGCATTTCTTCATTCATGAGCACGAAGCGCGGGTCATTCGCACGATCAAGAGCCATCTGGAAGTGCATCACCGACGCCTTGCACAGGCGGCGCAACCGGCGTTCTGAGACGCGCCTCATCTATCATTTTCAGGAGGCCAGTCATGGCTGTTGCTCTGGGGTTTTCCGTGCGGCCGTTGCTGCCGCAGCGCGGACGTTTGCCGCTGTTGGTCGAGGCGGGCGATGCCGACACCGATCTGTTGGCGGTATTCGATGAATTGAAGGCCTTGGTCGACGAGCATTTGCTGCGCGACGGTGGTGTGCTATTTCGCGGTTTTCGCCTCGATGGCGCCGAGCAGTTCCGCCAGTTCGCCGCGAGTTTCGGCCATCCGCTGCTGAACTACGAGTTCGGCTCGACGCCGCGTACCAACGTCACCCGTGGCGTATACACCTCCACCGAATACCCGGCGCACCAGAGCATTCCGCTGCACAACGAGCAGGCCTATTCCCGCGACTGGCCGATGAAGATCTGGTTCTACAGCATGATCGCCGCCAGGTCCGGCGGCGAGACGCCGATTGCCGACAGCCGCGAAGTCTACCGGCGCATCCCGGTGGCGATCCGCGAGCGGTTCGTCAGCAAAGGCCTGATGTACGTGCGCAACTTCGGCAATGGCCTCGACGTGGCCTGGGAAGACGTGTTCAACACCGAAGACCGTGAAGTCGTCGAGGCCTACTGCAAGGCCCACGGCATTGTCTGCGAGTGGAAGGACGACGGTGAGCTGCGCACGCGGCAGACTTGTCAGGCGGTGGCGGTGCACCCGGTGACCGGCGACCACGTCTGGTTCAATCAGGCGCACCTGTTTCACATCTCCAACCTGCCAGCGGACGTGCGCGAAAGCCTGCTCGACATCGTTGACGAAGAGGACCTGCCGCGTAACGTCTATTACGGCGACGGCTCGCCGATCGAAGACGAGGTGCTGGCGCAGATTCGTGCGGTGCTCGACGACTGTGCGATCAGTTTCCCTTGGCAGGAGGGCGATGTGCTGATGCTCGACAACATGCTCTCGGCTCACGCGCGCTCACCGTTCGAAGGGCCGCGCAAAGTCATCGTGGCGATGGCCGAGGGGCATTCGCAGGACGTGCGCTGACCTGTTCGCAACCCTTCAACTCAAATGCCGAATCCGGGCCTGTACCGGCTTCGGCATTTGTCTATCTGGCCTTTGTACCGTCGGGCCGTGATTGCCGCTGGCGCGCTAAATCATCGCGCCGGCCATTCGTTCTTGTTGATACGACCGGGTCTCCAGGTCACGCCGCCGATCAGCAAGGACTCCACGCATGAATGCCGCAGACGCACAGAAACTAGCCCGCCGCTTTATCGAATTGCCCCAGGACAAACGCCGTCTGTTCCTCGCCGGCATGGCCCGCGAGGGCATCGATTTTGCGCAGTTGCCCATGACCGCCTGCGACGGCATCGCCGAGCGTGACGGCTTGTCTTACGCGCAGCAGCGCATGTGGTTTCTCTGGCAACTGGAGCCGACCAGCGCCGCCTACAACCTGCCGATGGCGGTGCGTCTGGATGGCGATCTGCAAGTCGAAGCATTGGAGCAAGCCTTCAGCCGTCTGGCGGCGCGCCACGAATGTTTGCGCACCTCCTTCGGCCAGGACGGCGAGCGGGCCTTCCAGCGTGTGGCCGAACCAAAGCCACTGAAGTTGCCCGTGACTGACCTGAGCGAGTTGCCCCAAGCCCAGCGCTGGCCGCTGGCTCAGCAGCACATGATGGCCGAGGCGACCCAGGCCTTCGACCTGCAGAACGGCCCGCTGCTGAGTCTGCGGCTGTTGCGCCTGGCCGCGCAGGAACATGTGTTGCTGCTGACCCTGCATCACATCATCGCCGACGGCTGGTCGATGAACATTCTGATCGACGAATTCATGCGCACCTATGACGCGCTGGTGGCCGGGCGTGAACCGACGCTGGCGCCGTTGACCGTGCATTACCGCGACTACGCACTGTGGCAGCGCAGCTGGCTGGAGGCCGGTGAGCGCGAGCGGCAACTGGACTACTGGCGCACGCGACTGGGCGACGAACATCCCGTGCTGGAATTGCCCACTGACCGCGCTTATCCGGCGCAAGCCAGCCATCAAGGCGCACGTCTGGAAACGGTGATCGACGCGGCCCTGCGCGAAGAACTGAAAAACCTTGCCCAGCGTCAGGGCGTGACGTTGTTCGTGGTGCTGCTGGCGGCGTTCAAGACCCTGTTGCATCGCTACAGCGGCCAGACCGATATTCGTGTCGGCGGGCTGATCGCCAACCGCACCCGCAGTGAAACCGAGGGCCTGATCGGCTTCTTCGTCAACACGCAGATCCTGCGCAGCGCGGTCACTGCACAAACGCCATTCGCCGAGCTGCTGCAGAGCCTGCGCCAGGCTGCACTGGGTGCTCAGGCCCATCAGGATCTGCCGTTCGACGCCCTGATCGAAGCCCTGCAACCGGCGCGCAGCCAAAGCCACAATCCGCTGTTTCAAGTGATGTTCAACCACCAGCCGCTGGTTACCGATTTGCATCAGGCGCAACTCGCTTCAGGCTTGCGCGTGGGTTATCTGAGCGAAGAGCAACTGGCTGGCAGCGCTCGGCAACACGCGGCCACCAGTGACCTGATGCTCGACACCCGCGAGGAGGGCGAGCAACTGTTTGCTGCCTTCACTTACGCCACGGATATTTTTGATGCTTCAACCATCGCCGCGCTGGCCGGGCATTGGCGCAACATTCTCCAGTCGGTGTGCCGTAATCCGCAGCAGTTGATCGGCGAAGTGGCGATGCTCGCCGACAGCGAACGCCACGGGTTGATCCAGGCCACCGCGCCAGCGCCTCGTTTCACTAGCGTGCAAAGCCTGTTCGAAGCGCAAGTCGCACGGACTGCGCAAGCGCCGGCGGTGCTGTTGGCCACTGCCCCTGCACCGGCATTCAGCTACGACGAACTCAACAGCCGCAGCAATCGCTTGGCCCATCAATTACGCGCACAGGGTGTCGGCCCGGACGTGCTGGTCGGCGTCGCGCTGGGACGTTCACTGGAACTGGCTGTGGCGCTGCTGGCGGTGCTCAAGGCTGGCGGTGCCTATGTGCCGCTGGATCCGCAAACCCCGGCCGAGCGTTTACGCCACGTGCTCGCTGACAGCGGCCTGAAACTGTTGCTCGGCGACCAGCAAAGCCTCGCCAGCCTGCCGCCGCTCGACGGCATCGAGTGCCTATGTCTGGAGCAATTGCCCGCCAGCGAGCAGAGCGACAACCTGCCGGTCACGGTCGAAGCCGACAACCTTGCTTACGTGATCTACACCTCTGGCTCCACCGGGCGGCCGAAAGGCGTGGCGGTCAGTCATGGCGCGCTGAGCGAGTTCATCGCCCGCGCCATCGACTACAGCGATCTACGCGAAGGCGACCGGGTTCTGCAATTCGCCACCAGCAGTTTCGATGGCTTCGTCGAGCAGTTTTTCCCGCCGCTGTGCCATGGCGCCAGCGTAGTCATGCGCGATGCGCCGTTGTGGGACAGCGCGACGCTGCATCAGGTGATCATCGATCAGGGCATCACTCTGGCCGACCTGCCGGCGGCCTACTGGTATTGGCTGGTGCAGGAATATGCGGCGAAACCGCCGGCCAGTTTCGGCGCGCTGCGGCAGATTCACGTCGGCGGCGAAGCCATGGCGGTGGACGGTTTGCGCTTGTGGCAACAGGCCGGGCTCGGCCATGTGCGCCTGCTCAACACCTACGGCCCGACCGAGGCAACAGTGGTCTCGACGATTCATGACTGCACCGCGCTGACCGCCCAAGACGTGTCGTGGCGCGGCATGCCGATCGGCCACGCACTGGCAGCGCGGCGTCTGTACGTGCTCGACGATGATCTGAACCTGCTGCCGCAAGGTGCGGTGGGCGAGTTGTACCTCGGTGGGCCGGGGCTGGCGCGCGGTTATCACCGTCAGCCGAGCCTCAGCGCCGAGCGGTTCATCGCCGACCCTTTCGCCGATGGCCAGCGCCTGTACCGCACCGGCGACCGTGCGCGGCTGCGCGGCGATGGCGCGCTGGAGTACGTCGGCCGGGTCGATCATCAGGTGAAGATTCGCGGCTTCCGCATCGAACTGGGCGAGATCGAATCGCGCTTGCAGCAATGTTCGGGCGTTCGCGAAGCGGTGGTGCTGGCTGTGCCGTTCGCCGGCGGTGCGCAACTGGTCGGTTATGTAGTGACGGAGCCGGCAGTGCTTGCCAGCGCGGCGACGCAAACGGCCTTCCGTCAGCAGACCCGCGCTGCGCTGCAAGCCAGCCTGCCGGATTACATGGTGCCGGGGCATCTGCTGTTGCTGGCGAACCTGCCGCTGACGCCGAGCGGCAAGCTCGACCGCAAGGCCTTGCCAGCGCCGGATCCGGCGCAGTTGCAGGGCGATTACCGCGCCCCGCAATCGCCGGCCGAGCAGTGTCTGGCGCAAGTCTGGGCCGAGGTGCTGCACGTGCCGCGTGTGGGCCTGGACGATCACTTTTTTGAACTGGGCGGCCATTCGTTGCTGGCCGCGCAGGTGATTGCCCGGGTCAAGGAGCAGATGGGCGTGGTGCTGCCGCTGCGCAGCCTGTTCGAAAAACCGCTGCTGGCGGATCTCGCCGAGGTGCTCGGGCAACTGGCCGAGGCGAGCGGCGACGACGACTGGTCCGACCTGGATCAGTTCATGAATGCTTTGCAAGGAGAAGAAGTATGAGCGGCACGATGGCGGAACGTATTGCAAAAAGGTTCGTCGGCCTGCCGCTGGAACAGCGTCGGCTGTTTCTCGCCAAGCTGCGCGAGGAGGGCAAGGATTTCAGCCTGTTGCCGCTGCCGGTCAGCCGCCACGACTGCGCGCAGATTCCCCTGTCGTTCGCCCAGCAGCGCCTGCTGTTCCTCTGGCAACTGGAACCGCACAGCGCCGCATACAACATGGCCGCTGGCTTGCGTCTGAAAGGCCGGCTGGATGAGTCGGCCCTGAGCCGCTCGTTCGATCATCTGCTGGCGCGCCATGAAGTGTTGCGCACGGTGTTTCACACCGACGGCGATCAAGCGCATCAGCTGATTCTCGAGCAGCAAAGTATTGCGCTGGAACGCTTCGATCTGACCGGCACCGCCGCGCAAGAGCGCGAAGAACTGCTCGCGCAACACGTGCACGACGTCACCGCGCAACCGTTCGATCTGCGCCACGGCCCGCTGTTGCGCGCCAGCCTGTTTGCTTTGGCTGACGATGAGTTCGTGCTGGTGGTGAGCATGCATCACATCGTCTCCGATGGCTGGTCGATGGACGTCATGGTCAAGGAATTCGTCCAGTGCTATCAGGCGTTCAGCCTGCAGCGCGAGCCGCAATTGCCGGCGCTGCCGTTGCAGTACGCCGACTATGCGATCTGGCAGCGGCGCTGGCTGGAGGCCGGCGAGGGTGAACGCCAGCTCGACTACTGGCGTCAGCAATTGGGCGACGAACATCCGCTGCTGGAAGTGGCGCCGGACTTTGCCCGACCGCTGACGCAAAGCTTTGCAGGACAGACCCTGAGCTTTGATTTCGGCACCGACCTTTCGCAGCAGCTCAACGTCTTCGCGCGCAGCCAGGGCACCAGCCTGTTCATGCTGGTGCTGGCCGGGTTCTCGCTGTTCCTTTCGCGTCTGGCCGGCGAGCGCGACATTCGTGTCGGCGTGCCGAATGCCAACCGTGGCCGCGCCGAAGTCGAGGGACTGATCGGTTTCTTCGTCAACACCCAGGTGCTGCGTTGCCAGGTCGATGAGCGCGGCAGTTTCGCCGATTTGCTCGCGCAGGTGCGTGAAGCGGCGTTCGGCGCGCAGGCGCATCAGGAATTGCCGTTCGAGCAACTCGTCGACGAATTGGTCGCCGAGCGCACCCTGGGCCACAACCCGCTGTTCCAGGCCAAGTTCAACCAGAACGTCGGCATGCAGAAACAGCGCTCGATGGCCTTGCCCGGCCTGACTGTAAGCGAATACCCGCTGGCCAAGGACGGCACGCACTTCGATCTGGCGCTGGACATCACCGACGACGGCGCACTGATCCACGGCCAGATGACCTATGCCAGCGATCTCTATCGGGCGGAAACGGTCGCCGGTTTTGTGCCGATGTTGCTGGACCTGTTTACACAATTGCTCAACTCGCCGCAGGCGCCACTGCACACGGTTGCCACACCACGGCCTGCTGCGCTTGCCATTCACCGCGAACCGGCGTTGACGGTGTTGCAGCACTGGGCGCGTGAAGTGGCTCGGCAGCCGCAGGCGCTGGCCGCTCGGGATCTCAAGCAAACGGTGACTTTCCAGGCGCTGGATCAGGAGGCCAATCGTCTCGCCCATTATTTGCGTGCGCAGGGCGTCGATGTCGGCGACCCGGTGGCGGTGCTGCTGGAACGTTCGCTGGACTGGCTGACTTGCCTGTTGGCGATTCTCAAGGCTGGCGCGGTGTACATGCCGCTCGACGTCAAGGCGCCAAGCGCGCGCCTGCAACAGATGCTCGGTGCTGCGCAGGCGAGGGCGCTGATCGGTGCTGAAGGCGACGCACGGCTCAGCGAAGTGGCGGGTGAGGGCTGTCAGGGTCTGGAGTTTGCGCCGGGGCATTGGCAGTCGCTGCCGGCGTCCGCGCCTGAGCTGACGCTGTATGCGCAGTCGCCGGCCTACGTGATTCACACTTCCGGCTCCACCGGACAACCCAAGGGCGTAGTGGTGAGCCACGGCGCGCTGGGCAGTTATGTGCGCGGCGTCCTCGAACGTCTGGCGCCGGCGCCCGAGGCGAGCATGGCGCTGGTCTCGACCATCGCCGCTGACCTTGGCTTCACCGTGCTGTTCGGCGCGTTGTGCTCGGGCCGACTGCTGCATGTGCTGTCGGAAGAACTCGGCTTCGACCCGGATCGCTTTGCCGAATACATGGCCTGCCATCGCATTGGCGTGCTGAAAATCGTCCCCGGGCATCTCGCCGCGCTGTTGCAGGCGGCCACGCCTGCCGACGTGTTGCCGGAACACGCGCTGATCGTCGGCGGCGAAGCCTGTTCGCCGGCACTGGTCGAACGCCTACGCCAGCTCAAACCGGGCTGTCGTCTGATCAACCACTATGGCCCGAGTGAAACCACCGTGGGCGTGCTGACCCACGAGGTCGAAGAACTCGCCGCCCAGGCGCGCAGCGTTCCGGTCGGCACGGCGCTGGCCGGTGCGCATGTGTATGTACTCGACGATGTGCTCAACCCGGTGGCCGATCAGGTTGCCGGTGAGTTGTACATCGGTGGCGACAGCGTTGCCCTTGGCTACCTGAATCAGCCGGGGCTCACCGCTGAGCGTTTCCTGCCTGATCCGTTTGGGAAACCCGGCGCGCGGGTGTACCGCAGTGGCGACCGGGTTCGGCGCAATCGCGAGCAGTCGCTGGAATTCATCGGTCGTGCCGACGATCAGGTCAAAGTGCGCGGCTACCGTGTCGAGCCTGCGGAAGTTGCGCGGGTGTTGCTCAGCCTTGATGGCGTCAGCGAAGCTGCCGTGCTCGCGCTGCCACTGGATGACGATCCGGCGCGCCTGCAACTGCTGGCGTGGTGCGTGCCGGCAGTGGGCGCGAAGGTGCAGGCGCAGGAGTTGCGCGAGCAATTGCAGGCGCGGCTGCCGGATTACATGGTGCCGGCGCAGTTAGTGTTGCTGGAAAAGCTGCCGCTGACCGCCAACGGCAAGCTCGACAAGCGTGCCTTGCCAGTGCCCGGCGTGGTCAGCCAGCAGTTCGTCGCGCCGGTCGGTGAGATCGAGGAAAAACTGGCCGCGATATGGGCCGAAGTGCTCAAGCTCGAAAGAGTCGGCAGCAGCGATAACTTCTTCGAACTGGGTGGCGACTCGATCCTCAGCTTGCAGATCATCGCCCGGGCCAAGCGCCAGGGCATCAAGCTGAGCCCCAAGCAGTTGTTCGAAAAACAGACCATCGGCCAACTGGCCGCTGTGGCCAAACTGATCGAAGCCAAACCGGCTGCCGTCGCCGCACCTGTGGCACGCGGGCCGTTGCCGTTGCTACCGATCCAGATGCGCTTCTTCGAGACGCCGATTGCCCAGCGCCAGCACTGGAACCAGTCAGTGATGCTGCAACCGACCCTGGCACTGGACGCCGTGCATTTGCGCAAGGCGCTGGCGGCGCTGGTCGAACAGCACGAAGCGCTGGCCTTGAGCTTTGTGCAGTCGGGCGATAGCTGGCGGGCGTTGCCGCAGACTCAGCGCGATGCCGAACTGCTTTGGCTGCGCGAACTGGACAGTCTCGATGCCTTGCCGGCCGTGGCCGACGCAGCGCAGCGCAGCCTTGATTTGCAACGCGGGCACTTGCTGCGCGCGGTGCTGGTCAACCTGCCGAACGCCGAGCAGCGCTTGTTGCTGGTGATTCATCACCTGGTGGTCGACGGCGTGTCGTGGCGCATTCTGCTTGAGGACTTGCAGCAGTCTTACCAGGCATTGGCGGCGGGGACGGCGGCGGTGTTGCCAGGCCAGAGCAGTTCGCTGCACAACTGGGCCGAGCAGTTGCATCGTTATGCGCAGAGTGAAGCGCTGGCCGGCGAACGCGATTATTGGCGCGAGACCCTGGCGGCGGAAGACGCGGCACTGCCACAAGATTTCGCCGTGGACAGCCAGACCCGCGCACTGGCCGCCCGTGCCAGTACGCGCCTGAGCCAGACACTGACCGACAAACTGCTGAAAGTCGCCCCGGCGGCGTACCGCACGCAGATCAACGACCTGTTGCTGACTGCATTGGCGCGGGTGCTGTGTGACTGGAGCGAGCAGCCGTCGGTGTTGATCCAGCTCGAAGGCCATGGTCGTGAAGACCTGTTCGACGACATCGACCTGAGCCGCACGGTCGGCTGGTTCAGCAGCCTCTTCCCGGTGCGCCTGACTCCGCAGGCCAATCCCGCTGCGTCGCTGTGCGCGATCAAGGAGCAACTGCGCGCGGTGCCGGGCAAAGGCATCGGTTATGGCGTGCTGCGTTACCTCACGCGTGCTGCCGAGTTGCAGACGCTGGCGCAACCACG
The DNA here is from genome assembly GCF_054871425.1 of Pseudomonas glycinis. Classification (NCBI taxonomy): domain Bacteria; kingdom Pseudomonadati; phylum Pseudomonadota; class Gammaproteobacteria; order Pseudomonadales; family Pseudomonadaceae; genus Pseudomonas; species Pseudomonas glycinis. The sequence continues at coordinate 23,324 of NZ_JBTYHF010000006.1, forward strand.
GGTGACCTTCAATTACCTCGGTCAGTTCGACGGCGCGTTCAGCGCTGAGCAGGGCGCGTTGTTCGTGCCAAGCGCTGACAGCACCGGCGCCAATCAGGATGGGCAAGCGCCGCTGGGCAATTGGCTGAGTGTTGACGGACAGGTTCTCGGTGGTGAGCTGGAACTGACCTGGACCTTCGGCACCGGCATGTATCGCGCCGAGACCATCGAGGCGTTGGCCGAGGCTTATCGCCGCGAACTGCAACGCCTGATCGAACATTGCTGCGCGAGTGGCGCAGGTGGCGTGACACCCTCGGATTTCAACCTCGCCAACCTGACCCAGGCGCAGCTGTCGGCATTGCCGATGGCGCCGCGTGACATCGTCGATCTGTACCCGCTGTCGCCGATGCAGCAAGGCATTCTGTTCCACAGCCGCAACGAGCCGGACAGCCCGGCCTACACCAATCAGCTGCGCGTCGACGTCGAGCAGCTCGACGCCGAGCGCTTCCGCCAGGCCTGGCAGCAGACCGTCGAAGCCCACGATATTCTGCGTACGGCGTTCGTCTGGCCGCAGGATGCCGCCGCGCCGGTGCAAGTGGTGCGCAGCCGCGTGCAGATGCCGTGGCAGGTGCAGGACTGGCGCGGTCGCGCCGGCCTTGATTCAGCACTTGATCATCTCGCCACTGAAGATCTGCATAACAGCTTCGATCTGCTCGACGCACCGCTGTTGCGCGTGACGTTGGTGCGCATCGATGAGCACACTCATCACCTGATCTACACCTGCCATCACATCCTCATGGACGGCTGGAGCACTTCGCAGTTGTTCGGCGAAGTGCTGCAACGTTACGCCGGCATCGTGCCGAGCGCAGGGCAGGGGCGTTATCGCGATTACATCGAATGGCTCGGCCAGCGTGATCAGCAGGCCAGTCGACAGTTCTGGAGTGCGGCGCTGGCGGACCTTGAACAGCCGACGCGACTGGCCAGCGCCATACCGGTCAGGCACGCCGCCAGCGGCTATGCCGATCACCAGCATGTGTTCAGCGAACCGCTGACCGCCGAACTGAACCGCTTCGCCCGCGAGCAGAAAGTCACCCTCAACACGCTGGTACAAGCGGCGTGGCTGCTGCTGGTGCAGCGTTATACAGGCCAGGATCACGCGGCGTTCGGCGCGACGGTCGCCGGACGGCCAACCGATTTGCCGGGTGTCGAGCAGCAGATCGGTCTGTTCATCAACACCCTGCCGGTGGTGGCGGCGCCATCGCCGGAAATCGGCGTCAGCCAATGGCTGCAACAGGTGCAAGACCTCAACCTGGCCTTGCGCGAGCACGAACACACGCCGCTGTATGACATTCAGCGCTGGGCCGGTACGGGCGCCGGGGCGTTGTTCGACAGTATTCTGGTGTTCGAAAACTATCCGATGGCTGAAGCACTGGCGCAGGGCCCTGAGACGGGCCTGAAGTTCTCGGCAATCCGCCGGCAGGAGCAGACCAACTATCCGCTGACGCTGGTCGCGGTCACCGGCCGCGAGCTGAGTCTGGGCGTGAGTTACGATCAGGCGAGTTTCGACGCTCCAGCGATCAGTGTGTTGAGTGCGCAGTTGCAAGGCCTGCTCGAACAGTTCCTCGTCGACGCCACGCAGCCGCTGGGCGCGCTGCAACTGCTCGCCGAGCCACAACAGCAACAAGCGATCGAGTGGGGCAAGGCGCCGGTTACCACGCCGGATCAACGCACAGTGCTGGCGCACATCGCCGCGCAAGTGCAGCGACAGCCACAGGCGAACGCGGTGCTGTTCGCTGAGCAGTCCATCGCTTACCAAAACCTCGATACCCGGGCCAATCGTCTGGCGCACAAGCTGCAAGGCATGGGCGTCGGGCCGGAGGTGCGCGTCGGCGTGTGCATGCGCCGCACGCCGCAGATGCTGGTCGGCTTGCTGGCGATCCTCAAGGCCGGTGGCGCCTACGTGCCGCTGGACCCGGATTACCCGCAGGAACGCTTGCTGCACATGCTCGACGACAGCCGCGCCGCTGTTTTGCTCACTGAGCCAGCGGCCTTGGCGATGCTGCCTGAAAGCCTGAGCGCACAGGTGCTGCTGGTGGACGAGAGCGTCGCCAGCGAATGCCCGGATGTTGCGCCACTGGTTAACCTCGCAGCCGAAAATCTGGCGTACGTGATCTACACCTCCGGCTCCACCGGCAAACCGAAAGGCGTAGCCATCAGCCACGGCAATCTGTCGGCGCTGATTCAGTGGTCGGCTGGGGTCTATCGCGAAGAACAATTGCGCGGCGTGCTGGCTTCGACCTCGATCTGCTTCGATCTTTCGGTGTGGGAAATCTTCGTCACGCTGGCCTGCGGTGGCTGCCTGGTGCTGGCCGACAACGCCCTGGCGCTGGCGGACTTGCCGGCGCGCGATCAGGTCACGCTGATCAACAGCGTGCCGTCGGCGATCGCCGCGTTGCAACGGGCCGGGCAGATTCCGACTTCGGTCGGCACCATCAATCTGGCCGGCGAACCGCTCAAGCAGAGTCTGGTCGACAGCCTCTACGCCAGCACTCAGGTGCAGCAGGTCTACGATCTTTACGGGCCGTCGGAGGACACCACTTATTCGACCTTCACCCTGCGCACGCCAAAGGGCCGGGCGAATATTGGCCGGCCGCTGGACAACACCGTGGCCTACCTGCTCGACAGTCAGTTGCACGCGCTGCCCGAGGGCGTGGCGGCCGAGCTGTACCTCGCTGGTGCCGGGGTGACGCGCGGCTATCTGCGTCGTGCCGCGCTGACCGCCGAACGCTTTGTGCCGAATCCTTACGCGAGCAACGGCGAGCGCCTGTACCGCACCGGCGATCTGGTGCGCCAGGGCGACGATGGCAACATCGAGTACATCGGTCGCGCCGACCATCAGGTGAAGATTCGCGGCTTCCGCATCGAACTCAGCGAGATCGAAGCACGCCTGCTGGAACTCGACGATATCCGTGAGGCGGTGGTACTGGCGCAGGACGGCGCCGCAGGCAAACACCTGCATGCCTACCTCGTCGCCGCACCGGACAGCGAGCGGTCGACGCTGGCCGAGCGGGTGCGCAATGCCTTGGCCAGTCGCTTGCCGGCGCACATGGTGCCGGGGCACCTGCACCTGCTCGACGTGATCCCGCTGACGCCCAACGGCAAGCTCGATCGCAAGGCGCTGATGGCGTTGGGCGAGAGCCCGACGCAGGAGCAATACCTAGCGCCGCAAAGCGATCTGCAATGGGAGGTCGCGACGATCTGGCAGGAAGTGCTGGAGGTCGAGCGGGTAGGGCTGGCGGACAATTTCTTCCAGCTCGGCGGCCATTCGTTGCTGGCGACATTGGTGGTGACCCGGGTGCAGGAACGTCTGGGCGACAAGGTGCCGCTCAAGGCGTTGTTCGAGACCGACACGCTCAAGGATTTCTGCGCGCGGATCGAAGCGCTGCGCGTCGAAATGTCACCCGTTCAGGATGAATTGGCTAAATCACTGGAGGCCCTCAAACGTCTATCCCTCGATGATCTGGAAAAACTGATTTCTTGAGAGGGAAAAACGCGTGCAAGAGTTAATCGAGTCGGTAGGACAACTTTCGGCTAAGCAAAGAAAGGCTCTGGCGGTTCTGCTCAAGCAGAAAGGCGTCAACCTCTTTGACATTGCCCCGGTTTTCAAGCGCACGGCTGAAGAGCCGTTGCTGCTGTCCTACGCTCAGCAGCGCCAGTGGTTCCTGTGGCAGTGGGCACCGCACAGCGCGGCCTACAACATTCCGACGGCCCTGCGCTTGCAAGGGCCGCTGGATGTGCCGGCACTGGAACGCAGCATTGCGGCGCTGATCGAACGCCACGAAACCTTGCGCACGGTGTTCTCTCAAGACAGCGCGCAACCCTTGCAAGTGGTCCTGCCCGCAGGACCTTTTACCCTCGATATTCATCACCTGAGCACTGATCTGGCGCATGACCCGGAGCACTCGATCGAGGCTTTCGTGCAGACCCAGAGCCAGAAGACTTTCGACCTGCAGCACGGGCCGTTGCTGCGTGCCGCGCTGCTACAGGTCAACCCCGCTGAGCATGTGCTGGTGCTGACCCTGCACCACATCGTTTCCGATGGCTGGTCGCTGCAAGTGATGATCGAGGAACTGGTGCAGCTCTATGCCGGGTTCAACCTCGGTCACGACGCCGGTCTGCCGGCACTGCCGATTCAATATGCCGATTACGCCTTGTGGCAGCGCCACTGGATGGAGGCCGGTGAGCAGGAGCGACAACTGGCCTACTGGCAGGAAAAACTCGGCGGCGAACAACCGGTGCTGGAACTGCCGCTGGATCGCCCGCGCGCGGTCGAGCAGAGCTTCGCCGGCGCCAGCCACAACCTGATTCTTGATCCGGCGCTGAGCAATGCCCTCAAGGCCTTTGCCCGGCAGGAAAACGTCACCCTGTTCGTGTTGCTGCTGGCTTCGTTTCAGGCCTTGCTGCATCGCTACAGCGGGCAAAGCGACATCCGTGTCGGCGTGCCGGTGGCCAACCGTGGCCGGGTGGAAATCGAGCGCCTGATCGGCTTCTTCGTCAACACCCAGGTGCTCAAGGCGGACATCGACGCAGAGCTGCCGTTTATCGAACTGCTGCGTCAGGTCAAACAGACGGCGCAGGAGGCGCAGGCGCATCAGGACTTGCCCTTCGAGCAACTGGTCGAAGCGCTGGAACCGGGCCGCAGCCTCAGCCACAGTCCGCTGTTCCAGGTGATGTTCAACCACCAGGCCGAGCGCCGTGCGAGCGTCGCCACGCGCCTGAACGGCCTGAACATCGAACCGCTGGAATGGCAGAGCCAGACCGCGCAATTCGACCTGACCCTCAACACCACCGAACAGGCCCACGGCATCGAAGCGGTGCTCAAGTACGCCACTCACCTGTTCGACGCAGCGACCATCGAGCGCCTGGCGCAGCACTGGACCGCGCTGTTGCAAGCGATCGTCGCCGAGCCGAGCCAGCGTATCGGCCAGTTGCCAATGCTCGATGCAGGCCAGCAGCAACAGCTGTTGGCGCAATGGAATCCGCCGCTGATTGAACAACCGCTGACCCAGTGCATCCAGCAAGCCATCGAGTCTCAGGCCGAGCGGCATGCCGACGCGGTGGCCGTGACCTTCGCAGGACAACGCCTGACTTACGCCGAGCTCAATCACCGCGCCAATCTGTGGGCGCATACGCTGCTCGAGCAGGGCGTCGGCCCGGACGTGCGCGTCGGCGTGGCGGTGGAGCGTTCGCTGGACATGATCGTCGCCATTCTCGCGGTGCTGAAGGCCGGCGGCGCCTATGTGCCGCTGGACCCGAGCTACCCGGATGACCGCTTGAGCTACATGATCGACGACAGCGGCATTCACTTGCTGCTGACCCAGGGCCATTTGCTCGGGCAATTGCCGCTGCCGCCGGGGCTGATCTGCCTCGATCTGGATCAAACGCCGGAACACGGCATCGCAAGCAACCCGCCATGCCTGACCACGCCGGACAATCTGGCCTACGTCATCTACACCTCCGGTTCCACCGGCAAACCTAAGGGCGCGCTGCTGCCGCACGGCAACGTGATGCGCCTGTTCAGCGCCACCGAGCACTGGTTCGATTTTGGCCCGCAGGACAGCTGGACGCTGTTCCATTCCTACGCGTTCGACTTTTCCGTGTGGGAGATTTTCGGCGCGCTGTTGTACGGCGGCAAACTGGTGGTGGTGCCGCACGATGTCAGCCGTTCGCCGGAGGATTTCTACACGCTGCTGTGCGATGAAAATGTCACGGTGCTGAACCAGACACCGTCGGCGTTCAAGCCGTTGATGCAGGTCGCCTGCGAGTCGAGTCGCAGCAATGCCCTGCGTTACGTGGTGTTCGGCGGCGAGGCGCTGGAAGTACAAAATCTGCGTCCGTGGTTCGAGCGTTTTGGCGATCGCGCGCCGACGCTGATCAACATGTACGGCATCACCGAAACCACCGTGCACGTGACCTACCGGCCGTTGTCGCTGGCGGATCTGCAGAGCAACCACAGCAGCCCGATTGGCGCGCCGATTGTCGACCTGTCGTGGTACTTGCTCGACAGCTCCCTGAACCTGGTGCCGCAAGGCTGCATCGGCGAGTTGTACATTGCTGGCGCCGGTTTGGCTCGTGGGTATCTGAATCAGGCCGGCATGAGCGCCACCCGCTTCGTGCCCGACCCGTTCAACCGCAAGGCCGGCCAACGTCTGTACCGTACCGGCGACCTCGCACGCCTGCGCGGCGATGGGGTGATCGAGTACATCGGCCGTATCGACCACCAAGTGAAGATTCGTGGCTTCCGTATCGAGCTCGGTGAAATCGAAGCGCAACTGCTCAAGCATCCACAGGTGCGCGAAGCGGTGGTGCTGGCGGTGGACGGCCTCAGCGGCCAGCAACTGGCGACCTGGGTCGTGCCGGTTGAGGCATTGAACGCGGACGAGCAGGGCGCGCTGCGCGATTCGATCAAGGCGCACCTGCGCGAAACCCTGCCGGATTATATGGTCCCGGTCAGTTGGGCGTTCCTCGACCGACTGCCGCTGACCGCCAACGGCAAGCTCGATCGCAAACAACTGCCGCAGCCGGACGTTGCGCAGGTGCAAGAGGCCTACGCCGCGCCGCGCAGCGAACTGGAACAGCGTCTGGCGGAGATCTGGCAGGACGTGCTCAAGGTCGAACGGGTCGGGCTTCACGATAATTTCTTCGAGCTGGGCGGCGATTCGATCATTTCGATTCAAGTGGTCAGCCGCGCGCGGCAGGCCGGCATTCGCTTTACGCCCAAGGACATTTTTCAGCATCAGACCGTGCAGCGTCTGGCCACCGTCGCGCAACAAAGCGACGCCGTGCAGACGGAGCAGGGCGAGGTGCTTGGCGACGCACCACTTACGCCGATCCAGCAGTATTTTTTCCACAGCGACATCCCGGCGCGGCATCACTGGAACCAGTCGATCCTGCTGACCCCGGCGAAAACCCTGCAAGCCGCGGCGCTGCAACAGGCCCTGGCGCAGGTGCAAAAGCAGCATGACGCCTTGCGTCTGCGTTATCGCCAAACCGAGCAGGGCTGGCAGCAAAGCCACGGCGCGGCGGATCAGCCACAAGCGTTGTTACGCACTTTCACGCTGGACGACAGCGCGGCATTGCCAGCGCTGTGCCTGGACCTGCAACGCAGCCTCGACCTGCACAACGGCCCGCTGATCCGCGCGGCGCTAATCGATTTGCCGGACGCCAGTCAGCGTCTGTTGCTGGTGATTCATCACCTGGTGGTCGATGGCGTGTCGTGGCGGATCCTGCTCGAAGACCTGCAGAACGCCTATCAGCAGATCAGCAGCGGACAGCGCGTGCATCTGCCGGCCAAGACCAGCGCGTTCAAGGACTGGGGCGTGCGCCTGCAAGAACATGCGCGAAGCGCGGCGCTGGGCAGCGAACTGAGCTACTGGCGCGAACAGTTGCGCGATGCGCCGCTCGGTTTGCCGCTGGATAATCCGCAGGGCCAGTTGAACAACCGCTTCGAACGCAGCGTCGACACGCGACTGGATGCCGAACGTACCCGCCAATTGCTGCAACAGGCCCCGGCGGCCTACCGCACTCAGGTCAACGACCTGCTGCTGACCGCACTGGCGCGGGTGCTGTGCGAGTGGACCGCCAGCGACAGTGCGCTGGTGCAGCTCGAAGGCCATGGCCGCGAAGACCTCTTCGATGACATCGACCTGAGCCGCACTGTGGGCTGGTTCACCAGCATGTTCCCGGTACGCCTGACACCAAACGCCAGCCTGGAAAGCTCGATCAAAGGCATCAAGGAGCAACTGCGCGCGATCCCCAACAAGGGCATCGGCTATGGCTTGCTGCGTTATCTCGGCACCGCCGAAGCACAAGCGGCGCTGCGTGAACTGGCGCAACCGCAGGTGACGTTCAACTACCTCGGCCAGTTCGATAACAACTTCGACGAAGACGCCTTGTGGCGGCCTGCCACCGAAGACAAGGGCGCCGGTCAGGACGCAAACGCGCCGATGGCCAACTGGCTGACCATCGATGGCCGGGTTTATCAGGGCCAGTTGAGCCTGACCTGGACCTACAGCAGCGACGTCTTCGAGGAGGCGACCATCGCCGCGCTGGCCCGCGCCTACGAAGTGGCGCTGAGCGAATTGATCGACCACTGCCTTAGCCATGCGGGCGGCCTCACGCCGTCCGATGTGCCGCTGGCCGGTTTGTCCCAGGCGCATCTGGACAGCCTGCCGATTGCCGCCCAGCGCATCGAGGACATTTATCCGCTGGCGCCGATGCAGCAGGGCATTCTGTTCCACAGGCTGTACGACGCCGACCCCAGCGCCTACGTCTATCAGATGCTGCTGGACATCGACGGCCTCGACGTCGCGCGGTTTCAGCAAGCCTGGCAGCGGGTGGTCGATCGCCATGAAGTGCTGCGCGCCGGTTTCATCTGGGGCCGCGATGGCCTCGATGCACCGTTGCAGGTGATCAACCGCCAACTGACCCTGGAAATGCCGGAAATCGACGTGCGCGATGCCGCTGATCTGCCAGCAGTGCTTGAAGCACGGGCGCAGGCCGACCGCGAACGTGGCTTCGATCTGCAGAATCCGCCGCTGTTGCGCCTGTGCCTGCTGCGCACTGCCGACGATCGCCATCGACTGATTTTTACCTGCCACCACATTCTCATGGATGGCTGGAGCAACTCGCGGATGTTCGGCGAAGTGCTGCAGGATTACGCCGGCCAGCCGGTGCCGAGCGCGCAGGGTCGCTATCGCGATTTTCTGGTCTGGCTGCAGGGCCAGGACAAGGCTGGGGCGCAGGAATTCTGGCGCGGGCAACTGGCCGAACTCGACGAGCCGACCCGACTGGCCTCGGCCTGCCACGGACGCACCGTGCCCGGGCCGGGCAAACAGATGCATCGGCTGCATTTCGATGAAGCGTTGACCCAGCGTCTGAACAGCTTCTCCCGTCAGCAACAGGTGACCCTCAACAGCCTGGTGCAGGCCGCGTGGCTGCTGGTGTTGCAGCGCTACACCGGCCAGGCCACGGTGGCGTTTGGCGCTACGGTTTCCGGGCGGCCGGTGGATTTGCCGGGCATCGAAGAACAGTTAGGGCTGTTCATCAACACTCTGCCGGTGATCGCCAGCCCGCAGGCCAGCCTCAGCGTCGGTGACTGGGTGCGCAGCGTGCAGGACAAGAACCTGTTGCTGCGCGACTACGAACAGACGCCGTTGCAGGACATTCAGCGTCTGGCCGCATTGAGTGGCGAAGCGTTGTTCGACACTTTGCTGGTGTTCGAGAACTACCCGGTATCCGAAGCGCTGGAGGCCAATCCGGGCGGGCTGCGTTTTTCCGGTCTGGAGCATCGTGAACAGACCAACTACGGCCTGACCCTGATTGCCGGCGCCAGCGAAGTGCTCAACCTCGATTTCAACTACCTCACCGAGCACTTTGCCGAGCGCAACGTGGTTGGTCTGGCGGCGCATTTGCGTGAAGTGCTGGAGCAATTTATCGCAGCGCCGCAAAGGGCACTCGGCGAGATCGGTCTGCTGCCGCTGGCCGAACGGCAGACGCTGGCGCAGTGGAACGACAATCACGCGGCTTATCCGGCCGAGCGGTTGATCTCGCAGAGCTTTGAAGCACGGGTGGCGGCGCATCCGCAGGCACTGGCGTTGAGTCATGCCGGCGTGGCGTTGAATTACGGCGAACTGAACCGGCGGGCAAACCAGTTGGCCCGGCATCTGGTGACGCTGGGTGTCTCCGCCGAAGTGCGCGTCGGCGTGGCGCTGCCGCGTTCGGCGGAACTGGTGATCGCCCTGATGGCGGTGCTCAAGGCCGGCGGCACCTACGTGCCGCTGGACCCGGACTACCCGGCCGACCGCGTGGCCTACATGCTCGACGACAGTCAGGCGAAAGTCCTGCTGACCCAGCAAGCCTTGCTGGCGCAACTGCCGTCCAGCGAAGCCCACGTGGTGCTGGTCGAGGCCGGCGGCGAGGCGTTTGCATCGCAGGCACCGGACAACCTGCCGGCGCGCGCCGACTCGGCCAATCTTGCCTACGTGATCTACACCTCCGGTTCCACCGGCAAACCGAAAGGCGTGGCCATCGCCCATCGCAACGTACAGGCGCTGATTCACTGGTCCGCCGAGGTCTACAGCGAGGACGATCTGCAAGGCGTGCTGGCCTCGACGTCGGTGTGCTTCGACCTGTCGGTGTGGGAGATTTTCGTCACCCTGGCGCGCGGCGGGTCCATGGTCATGGCGCGCAATGCCCTGGAGCTGGCGGACTTGCCCGAGCGTGATCAGGTGCGCCTGATCAACACCGTGCCGTCGGCGATTGCCGCGTTGCAACGCATCGGCCAGATCCCGCCGGGCGTGCGCATCATCAATCTGGCCGGCGAGCCGCTCAAGCAGGCGCTGGTCGACACCTTGTACCGCGAGACTTCGGTCGCCCACGTTTACGATCTGTACGGGCCTTCCGAAGACACCACGTATTCGACCTGGACCCGCCGCGAACTCGGCGGCCAGGCCAATATCGGCCGGCCACTGCGCAATACCACTGCGTACCTACTCGATGAGCAATTGCAGCAAGCGCCGGTCGGCATCGCAGCGGAGCTGTATCTGGCCGGTGAAGGCATCACCCGTGGCTATCTGTTGCGCCCGGGCCTGACCGCCGAACGTTTCGTGCCCAACCCGTTGGCGAGCAACGGCGAGCGCATGTACCGCACCGGCGACCTGACGCGTTTCATGGACGACGGCCGTATCGAATACGTCGGCCGCATCGACCATCAGGTCAAGGTGCGTGGCTTCCGTATTGAACTGGGTGAAATCGAAGCGCGTCTGCTGGCCCAGGCCAGCGTGCGCGAAGGCGTGGTGCTGGCGGTGGACGGCGTTGGCGGCCAGCAACTGGTGGCTTATGTGGTACCGGCCGAGGCCGATCAAAGCCCCGCGCAACTGGACGCGCTGAGTGCTGAGTTGCAAGCCGCGCTCAAGGCGCATCTGCCGGACTACATGGTGCCGGCGCAGTGGCTGTTCCTCGAACAATTGCCCCTGACACCCAACGGCAAACTTGATCGCAAGGCTTTGCCGGCACCGGATGCCAGCCAGGCACAACGCGATTACGTCGCGCCGTCGACGCCGCTGGAGCAGCAGCTGGCCGAGGTCTGGCAGGACATTCTGAAGATCGAGCAGGTCGGCGTGACCGACAATTTCTTCGCCCTCGGTGGTGATTCGATCATCTCGATCCAACTGGTCAGCCGCGCGCGGCAGCAGGGCATTTGTTTCACGCCCAAAGACCTGTTCCAGCAGCAGACCGTGCAGAAACTGGCCGCAGTGGTTTCGCTGGCAGGCGCGCAATCCGCCAGCGCCGCCGACTACCCGTTGGCGCAACTGGATCAGGCGCAGCTCGATGCCTTGCCGGTGCCGGCGGAGCTGATCGAAGACGTCTATCCGCTGTCGCCGATGCAGGAAGGCATGCTCTTCCACACCCTGTCGGATAACGGCAGCAGCCTCTATGTGCAACAGGTCAGCCTGCCGATCAAGGGCCTCGACGTTGAGCGTTTCCGCCGGGCCTGGGAATTCATCATTATGCGTCAGGCGATCCTGCGCACCAGTTTCCATTGGCAGGACGGCCTGGCCAAACCGCTGCAGGTCGTCCATCGCCAGGCGCCGCTGCAGATGCAGGTGCTCGATTGGCGTGAGCAGGACTGCAGCGAGGCGGCGATTGCCGAGTTCGCCAGCGCTGATCGCGCGCTGGGCTTCGACTTGGCCGAAGCGCGATTGCAGCGGGTGACCCTGCTGCAGCTGGGCGACGAGCAGTACCAGATGATCTGGACCAGCCATCACATTCTGATGGATGGCTGGAGCAGTTCGCGGTTGTTCGGTGAGGTCTTGCAGTACTACTCCACGGGCGAGGTGACTGGCGAAAATGGCCGCTATCGCGACTTCATTGCCTGGTTGCAGGCGCAGGATCAGGATGCCCAGGAGCTGTTCTGGAAGGCGCGTCTGGCGGTGGTCAACGAACCGACCGCGCTGAGTCAGGCGATGCACCCGCGTCACAGCGCCGACGTTACCGGTCACGATGCTATCTATTCGAACTGGGACAAAGCGCAAACCGCACGCCTGCTGGAGTTCTGCCGCGACCTGCGCATCACCCCCAACACACTGATCCAGGGCGCGTGGCTGCTGCTGTTGCAACGCTACACCGGTCAGCAGACGGTGACCTTCGGCGCCACCGTATCGGGGCGCCCGGAAAGTCTGCCGAACGTCGGCAACATGCTCGGCCTGTTCATCAACACCTTGCCGATCATTCAGACCCCGCAGGCCGATCAGCGTCTGGCCGACTGGCTGGGCGAAGTGCAGGCCTACAACCTCGACATTCGCGATTATTCCCAGGCACCGCTGGCCGATGTGCAGCGCTGGTCGAACCTCGGTGGTCAGGCGCTGTTCGACAGCATCGTGGTGTTCGAAAACTTCCCGATCGACGAGCGCTTGCAGGAAGAAACCGACACCGAGCTGACCTTCGGCAAATCCATCGGCCACGGTGTGACCAACGTGCCGATGGACCTTGCGGTGATGCTCGGCGACGAGTTGTCGATCGAGTACCTGTACCTGCGCAGCCACTTCAGCGCCGAGGCGGTGCAAGGCATTCGCCTGACCCTGGAAAACACCCTCGCGGCGATGATGGCCGCGCCGTATGAGCGGCTGGGCAACTTGCAGCGTCTGTCCGCCGAACAATGGCAAGCGGCGCAGGCCTGGAGCGCGGAGCCGGCGCACCGCCATGAGCCTCGCCTGTTGCCGGAGTTGATCAGTCGTCATGCGCAACAGCAGCCCGACGCGATCGCGGTGCAATGCGCCGGCGAGAGCCTGAGCTATGCCGAACTGGAGCGGCAGGCCAATCGACTCGCGCAGTGCCTGATCGCCCATGGCGCCGGGCCGGAAGTAGTGATCGGCGTGGCGTTGCCGCGCTCGCTGGAAATGCTGGTGAGTTTCCTCGCCGTGCTCAAGAGCGGTGCGGCGTACGTGCCGCTGGACATCGATTATCCGCCCGAGCGCTTGGCGTACATGATCGAAGATTCGCGCATGGCCCTGCTGCTGACGCAAACCAGCCTGCGCGCGACGTTGCCTGCACCACAAGGCGTGCGGCGTCTGGAAATCGATCAACTCGATCGCAGTCTTTACAGCGATGCTGCCCCGGTCTGCGATGTTCACGAGCAGGGCCTGGCCTATCTGGTTTACACCTCCGGTTCCACCGGACGGCCGAAAGGCGTTGCCGTGACGCAGGGACCGCTGAGCATGCATTGCCAGGCCATCGCCGAGCTGTACGAAATGGACGCGAGCAGTTGCGAGTTGCACTTCATGTCGTTCGCTTTCGACGGCGCTCACGAACGCTGGCTGAGTACCTTGTACAGCGGCGGTCGTCTGGTGATTCGCGACGGTTGTCTGTGGACTCCGGAGCAGACTTATCAGGCCCTGCACGATTACGGCGTGACCATCGCCTGCTTCCCGCCGGCCTATCTCAAACAACTGGCCGAGTACGCGGCCGCCAGCGGCATCGCACCGCCGCCGGTGCGCATCTACTGCTTCGGTGGCGATGCGGTGCCGGAGCAGACCTTCGAACAGGTCAAAGCCGCGTTGCGTCCGCAGTTCTTCACCAACGGCTACGGCCCGACCGAAACCGTGGTCACGCCGATGCTCTGGAAAGTCGCCATCAGCCAGCACTGCGAAGCGGCGTATGCGCCGATCGGCCGCGCGGTCGGTGCGCGGTCGCTGTACGTGCTTGACGACGATCTGAATCCGCTGCCGCCGGGTTTTGCCGGTGAGTTGTACATCGGCGGTTACGGCGTCGCTCGCGGTTATTACGGGCGCCCCGACCTGACCGGCGAACGCTTCGTGCCCAACCCGTTTGCGCCCGGCGAGCGCCTGTACCGCAGCGGCGATCTGGTGCGCCGTCGCGCGGACGGCGTGGTCGATTACGTCGGGCGCATCGACCATCAGGTCAAGGTGCGTGGCTTCCGCATCGAGCTGGGCGAAGTCGAGGCCAGCCTGCGTCAGTTGCCGGCGGTCAGCGATGCGCTGGTGATTGCCCGCGACAATGCCTCCGGCAAGCAACTGATCGGTTATGTGGTCACCGCCACGGGTGATGATATCGGCGATGAACTCAAGGCCGGGCTGCGTGCTTCGCTGCCGGAATACATGGTGCCGGCGCAGATCGTCTGCCTCAGCGCGTTCCCGGTTACGCCCAACGGCAAACTCGATCGCAAGGCCCTGCCGGAGCCGGAGTTCAAAAGCGACGAATATGTTGCCCCGCGCACCGAGCAGGAACGCCTGCTGGCGGAAATCTGGGCGCAGGTGTTGCAGGTCGAGCAGGTCGGTATCAGCGATAACTTCTTTGAACTGGGCGGCGATTCGATCCTCAGCCTGCAAGTGATCTCGCGGGTGAGAAACCATCCGACCCTGCAGATGGAGCTGAAACTGCGTGATCTGATGCGCTACCAAACCATCGCCGGCATTCTCGAGCAGCAAGTGGCGAAGGAGGGCGCCGGGCAAGCGCTGCCGGACCTGACTCAGGTTGCCGCAGAGGGTGCGTTCAATCTGCTGCCGATCCAGCAATGGTTCTTCGCCGAAGGCATGGCCGAGGCGCATCACTACAACCAGTCGTTGCTGCTCAGCGCACGTCAGCCGCTGGATCTCGATGCCCTGGAACAGGCGCTGGGCTTGATCGAACAGCATCACGATTCGCTGCGCCTGCGTTTTTCCAACGACGGCGGGCGCTGGTTGCAGCGCTATAGCAGCAGCGCCTCCGACGAGGCTGTGCTGTGGCGCCGCGAAGCGCAAAACAGCGAAGAGGTCGAAGTCTTGGCCAACCTCGCGCAGCGCAGCCTCAAACTCGATGACGGGCCGGTCTGGCGGGTCATGCATGTGGCCTTGCCGGATGGTCAGGCGCGCTTGCTGGTGGTGATTCATCACCTGGTGGTCGACACCGTGTCGTGGCGGATTCTGCTCGACGATCTGAAAGTCGCTTATGAGGCGTGCGTGCAGGGGCTGGCGCCGCAACTGCCGATTCGCACCAGCAGTTACCGTTCGTTTGCCGAGGCATTGCAGGCCCAGGCGCCGGTGATTGCCGAGCAGGAATTGAGCTATTGGCTGGAGCAACTGGATCAGCCCGGCGTTGATCTGCCTTGCGACAACCCGCGCGGCAAGAACCTTGTGCGGCAACAGGCGCAGGCACGGCTCAAACTGTCCCGCGAGCACACCGAACAACTGCTCAAACAGGCCCCGGCGGTGTACGGCACGCAGATCAACGACTTGCTGCTGTCAGCGCTCAGCCGCGCGCTGTGCCGCTGGAGTCAGCAACCGTCGGCGCTGATTCTGCTTGAAGGGCACGGTCGCGAAGACCTCTTCGAATCGATCGACCTGAGCCGCAGCCTCGGCTGGTTCACCAGCATGTTCCCGGTGCGTTTGCGCCCGGACAGCGACGACATCGGCCAGTCGATCATCGATGTGCAGGCGCAACTGGCGGGCGTACCGCAGAAGGGCATCGGCTATGGCGTGCTGCGTCATCTGGCCGAGCCGGACATTTCGGCGCAACTGGCTGCATTGCCGCAGGCACGGGTGACCTTCAACTACCTCGGGCAGTTCGACCAGAGCTTCGATGAACAGGCGTTGCTGGTGCCGGCACTGGAAGAGACCGGCGACAACTACAGCCTCAAGGCGAACCTGGGCAACTGGCTGGAAATTGTCGGCCAGGTCTATGACGGCCAACTGGCCTTGCGCTGCATCTACAGCAGTCAGCGTTACCGCGCCGGCACCATGGATGCGCTGATGAGCGATTACCAGCGCGAGCTTGAAGCGTTGATCGAACATTGCATGGCGCGGGTGGGGTGATCACCCGGCCTTTTGCGCGGGCGCTGCGCAGGCGCGCCCGTCTTATTGCGGATACAAGGATTTTCAACGATGTCGTTACACCCTGATCTGGAAGCTTTTCTCGACCTCGCTCAAGACAGCCAGGACGCCGGCCTGCCGGCCATGCACCAACTGACCCCGAGCGAGGCCCGCGCCACCTTCGAGCAGACCACCGCGCAACTGCGCTGGCCGGCGCCGCAGGATCTTGAAGTCACCGAGATCGAAACACAGGCCCGTGACGGTGCGGCGCTGGCGTTGCGTTTGTATCGGCCCAAAGGTATTGAATCGCCGCTGCCGGTGCTGGTGTATTTCCACGGTGGCGGATTTGTCGTTGGCAGTCTGGATTCCCACGACGGCGTCTGCCGCGAGTTTTGCCAGCGCACGCCGTGTGCGGTGCTCTCGGTCGGTTATCGACTGGCGCCGGAGCATCGCTTTCCGACAGCGCTGGAGGATGGCGAGGACGCTTTGGCCTGGCTGGCCGAACAGGCTGTGAGCCTCGGCCTGGATGGTTCGCGCGTTGCGTTTGGTGGCGACAGTGCGGGCGCCACGTTGGCGACGGTGCTGGCGATTCAGGCCGTGCGGCAACCGCACACGGTGGCTATCGCGCCGAAGGCGCAGTTGTTGTGTTATCCGGTGACCGATGCTTCGCGGGTGCATGATTCGCGGCTGTTGTTTGGTGAGGGGTACCTGCTCGAGAACGGCACGCTGGAGTGGTTTTATCAGCACTATGCGCGTGGGCCGGAGGATTATCTGGATTGGCGTTTTTCGCCGTTGCTGGCGGAGGATTTGCGTGGGGTTGCGCCGGCTATTGTCGTATTGGCCGGGTTTGATCCGTTGCTGGATGAGGGGCAGGCTTATGTCGACAGGCTGCGCGGGCAGGGGGTCGAGGTCGAGGTCGAGGTTTGTGCCGGGTTGACTCATGATTTGTTGCGGTTGGGGGCGGTGGTGCCTGGGGTTCTGGAGGTTTATTTGCGGGTGGGTGGGGCGCTTGCGCGGGCTCTGGTTTAGTGTGCATATCCGTTTCTGCGGGTGTTGCTGATTACGGTTCCGCCCTTACGGCGGGTCACCTTTTTCAAACGCCGGAGTGCCGGCCCAGCAAAAAGGTAACCCAAAAGGCTTGCTCCTACGTTCGGCCCTCGCAGGCTCGGGTTCCTTCGCTGCGGGATCGATCCGGGCGCAGCGGCTACGGTTTGCTTCGCTGCACCTCCTTCCGCTGTGTCTGGCTGCGCCAGACGGTCGCTGCGCTCCCACCCCCGGATCAATCCCTCCACTCAGCCTTCCGACGTCGCCGGTGGATCAAGATCAAAAGCACTCGAGCTAACGCTCATTGTTGAGTGGTGAAAAGCGTGTGGTCTGCTTTGGATCTGTGTTGGATTCGCCCCTCATCGGAACGCCGCCCGCCCAGCCCTCTCCCGAGGGAGAGGGAGCCGATTTGCGGGCTTTTCAGAATCTGCATTCGACTCGATATCGCAAGTCGGCGTATTTCGCCTGAACACCTCGGTCAGTCCCCTCTCCCTCCGGGAGAGGGCTAGGGTGAGGGGCTTTTGCTCTGGCTCTTGATCTTTTGCCCCTTCGGCAGGCTGCGCCCGGATCGGTCCCGTAACGAAGGTACCCCGAGCCCCAGCGAGCGGGCCGTACGCCGGGGCAAAGCCTTTTGGGTTACCTTTTCGCCGGGCCGGCACTCCGGCGTTTGGAAAAGGTGACTCGCTGTAAGAGCGAAACCGCCAGTGGCAGCCCCGCAGCAACGGATATGCCCCCAATCCCAAAAACCAAAAAGCCCCGCCAAAGCGGGGCTTCTAAACAACATCAGACCAATCAGAAATCAGCCTTCACCGACATCACAAAATTGCGCGGATCCCCGTAGAAGTTACCGAACCCCTCGGTACCAATGGTCGCGTAATAACGCTTGTCGAACAGGTTATTGCCGTTCAACGCCACCGACCAGGTGTCATCGATCCGATAACCGATGCGACCGTTCCAGACCGCATAACCCGCGCCATCGACATTGTCCCCGCCCAGAGGCGAAACGCGGTAGGTGCCCGTCTGTGCATTGACACCCGCACCAATGGTCACACGGTCCAGCGGTCCGCTCAGGGCGTAATCACCCCAGACGCGCAACAGGTGACGCGGCACGTAGGAGTTGTAGACCGCGCCATCCTGAGTAGCATCGGCGTCTTCCAGTACTTTGGTCTGGGTGTAGGTATAACCGGCCAGCAATTGCAGGCGGTCGATCACTTCACCGCTGACTTCAGCTTCAAAGCCCTGGGCGCGGACCTTGCCCGAGTTGATCTGGCAGGAGCTGTCTTCGCACCGCAGGTCATCCTGGGCCGCGTCTTTCTGGATGGTGCGGAACAGGTTGAACGTGGTGTTCAAGCGACCGTCGTACCACTCACCCTTGATCCCCAATTCGTAGCTCTGGCCAATCAGCGGCTTGAGCGTGCTGCCGTCGATGGTTTTGTACGAGCCTTGCGGGGTGAAGATGTCGGTGTAGCTGGCGTAGGCGGTCAGGTTGTCGTTGAGGTCGTAGAGCAGGCCGGCGAATGGCGTGACCTGGCCGGTTTCGGTGGACTGGGTGTTGACCTCGGTGCCTTCGCCACGGAAGTACTGCACCGAGTCGGTGTCGGATTTGTACCAGCTGACCCGGCTGCCGAGTACCAGGGTCATCGGGTCGGCGAGTTTCAGGCGGGCGATCGAGTAAGCGCCGTATTGCTTGATGTGCATGTCCACCGGGCCGCCACGGGAGGCGTTGGCCAGGTAGTAGCTTTCATCCGGCTGCGGGATGTTGTGGTTCGGGTTGAACACGTTCTGACGCTGTGGCAATGCCGCCACTGCGTAGAAGTCGTCCTTGTGCGAACGGCTGGCGTTGGCGCCGACGATCAGTTCGTGCTGCTGGCCGAAGGCGTCGAATTTGCCGTCGACGTAAGCATCGAAACCGTAGTCGCGCTGGTCGTAGTCATAGGTACTGCCGAGCATCAGCGTATTGGTGGCGGTGGCGCCCAACGGCACTGTGCCGCTCGGGAAGGAATATTCCATGTCCTGAGTGTTGCGCGAGTAGACACCGGCGACTTTCAGCGACCAGTCATCGTTGAACTGGTGTTTGACGTCGGCGAAGTAGGTGGCGCGTTTGCTGCGCTGGTTGTTCCACGAGGTGTTCAGGCAGGTGGAACGTTTCAGGTGCAGGTCGGAGCCGTCGGCGTAGCGCGGCAGGCCGCCCCAGCACGGGGTGGCGTCGACGTCTTCATAGGCCATGCCCAGACCGAGGGTGGTGTCGGGGCTGAGGTCGAAGTCCAGGGCGCCGTAGTAGATCTGATCACGGCGTTCAGCCACGTCGTAGAAATACTTACGGGTCTGCTGCGTCACCACGGCGCGGCCACGGACAGTGCCGGCGTCGTTCAGCGGGCCGCCGGTGTCGACCTGGCCGCGATAGTTGTCCCAGGTCCCGGCCGATAGCGACAGCTGCGTGTGCGGGGTGTCCTGGCCGCGCTTGCGCACGAAGTTGACGCCGCCGGCGGTGCCGCCCGCGCCCTTCATCATGCCGGCCGCGCCGCGAAGGATTTCCACGCGGTCATAGATGGCCATGTCGCTGTTGAAGCTGTCCGCCTGCACGTAGCTGCTGCCGATGTCCAGCGGCACGCCGTCGTACTGGTACTGGCCGGTCATGCGGAAACCGCGCGAGTAGAAATATTTGCCGCCCATTGGCGAGTCGTAGACGGTGATGCCCGGGGTCTTCTCCATCACCTGTTCGATGGTGTTGAGGTTCTGGTCGTCGAGCATCTTGCGGGTCATCACCGTGACCGACTGCGGCGTTTCCTTGAGCGAGTGCACGCCCTTGCCGATGGTCACGCCGCCAGTGGTGTAGGAGTTGCTGCCTTCGGTGGTGGCGCCGAGGCGGTTGGCGTTGACGTTGGTCGGCGCCAGTTCCATCGCGCTGCCGCCGGTGGCCGGGCCGAGCACGGTGACGGTGTTGCCGTCACGCTGATAGCGGATGCCGGTGCCGCTGAGCATGGCCTTGAGCGACTCGTCATCCTGATAGCGGCCGTTGAGGGCGCTGGAGCGCAGGCCTTGCAGGCTTTCCGGGCTGTAGACGATTTGCAGGCTGGTCTGCTGACCGAGGGTTTGCAGGGCCTGGGCCAGCGGTTGGGCCGGGATGTTCAGGGTCCATTCCTGGGCCTGGACATACGGTGCTGTCGCGAGGGTCAGTGCCAGACCCAGGCCGCTACCGGCCAGGCGTGTGCGGGTCGCGCCGTGCATCAGCAGGGCTCGAGTCAGAGGGCGAAGCATGAAACGGGATGCGGACATGAGGTTAAGACCTTGGCAGGTATAGTTGTTAATGGTTCTTATTCATCTCATTAAGACGAGGAAGCCGCGGCAAACCGGAAAAGTTTTTTCTCCGGCCCGGTCGCGGCTGCCTCGATCAAGCGGTTTGCAGTTCGCTTCTGACCTTGCCGGCCTCCATGCGCACCAGTTGATCGGCGACGTCGAAGTAACGGTCGTCGTGGGAAATCACGATGATGGTCTTGCCCAGACGCTTGAGGTCGGGCAGCAGCTCGGTATAGAAGATCCGCCGGAAGGTCGGGTCCTGATCCGCCGCCCATTCATCGAACACCAGCACCGGGCGCTCTTCGAGCCAGGCATTGACCAGTGCCAGGCGCTTGCGTTGGCCGGTGGACAGGTCGGTGGTGCTGAACGCGCCGTCGCGCACGCTGACCTTGTGCGCGATCTCCAGACGTTCGAGGTAGCGGGTGGCATCCTGCGGCACTTCACGATCGCCCTGGACCAAGTCATCGAACAGGTAGTAGTCGGCGAAGATCGTCGTGAAGTTCTGCCGGTAATCGTCGCGGTTGACCGCAGTGATCGGCTTGTCGTTAACGCGTATTTCGCCCTCGGTTGGCGCATACAGCCCCAGCAACAGTTTGATCAGCGTGGTTTTGCCGCAGCCGTTCTCACCGACGATGAACACGATGTCGCCCTGTTCGATACGAAGGTTCACCGGCCCGAGGCGGAACGGTTCGCTGCCTTCCACGGGAGGGAAGGCGTAGCGCACGCTGCGCAGTTCCAGGCTGTTGACGGCGGCCGGCTTGCTGCCCTGATCCTGCAGCAACAGGTGCGGTTCCGGTGAGGAGAACTGTTCGCTGAGTTCGGCGATGCGACGGAAGGCAATCTGCGCGCGGCTGATGATCGGCAGGGTGCTGATCAGGTGTTCCAGCGGCCCCTTCATGTACAGCAGCACCAGAACGAAACCGCTCATCACCGCTTTGTCGGCACTCGGCCACAGCGATTGCAGGGCCAGGGCCATGCCGATGACCACGAAGAACAGCATCGAGCCAAACGACTTGGCGATGACGAAGGTGTTGATCGATCTGATCTGGGTGTCGCAGATTTTCTCGGCAGTTTTCTGAATGCCGGCGACGAACATGCGCTGTCGGCGCGGCCGGTGAATGCGCAGTTCCTTGGCGCCTTCGGCAATTGCGTTGTAATGCTTTTGCAGTTCGTCTTCGGAATCGCGGGCGGCGTAGAAACCGCGCATGCCCTTAGCCCGCGCAATCGCCTGGATGGTGGTGCCGATAGCGATGGCCACTAGCATCATCAGAAACATCGGCCACGACAGCATGGCCAGGTAGCCGAGGCAGCCAAGGGTCACGGTCATCGAAATCGCCAGCGGCGCGAAGGCGAAGGCGAAGTCGCTGATGGTGTCGACGTCGTGGGTCAGCACCGGAATCAGGCGATGGCTGCGATAGCGTTCGATCTGGTCGATCGGCGCCGACAGGACTTTCTCCCCCAGCTCTTTGCGCAGTTTGGCGATGATGTGCTGGCCGACGTAGTTGGTGCCGATGTCCGACAGGATCGTGGTCAGCAGGGCCAGGGCACACAGGCCGGCGAAGATCATCACCACGGTGCGGGTCAGGCCGTCATCGGAATGCAGGGCGTTGTTGATGGTCGCCAGCAGCACGGTGACGCTCAGGCCGCCGAGCATGCCGAGCACGATGGACGCCGAAACGATCAGGCGGAAGGGCTTGAGCAGGGCGAACAATTCGTTGATCGCCCCACGCGTAGGCTTGGTCATGGAGGATTCCTGCTTCGATGCGGAGGGAGTGCCGGTACTTAAGGAAAACGAATGGTCGCGGAGTTTCTTTAACCGAGCGCAGGCGTGGCTGCGCTCGTCGAGGGCAGTGTCAGAGGTCGCGTACTACGCGAAAGCCCAGCCAGTCGCCCTTGCTGGTCGGCCAGCTGCTGTTGCGGTTGCCCGAGCGCGAGAAGATCGGCGCCTCGCCCCAGTCGTTGCCGCGCATGACCTGGCGTTCGCAGTTTTCCTGGGTCCATGGGCGACCGTCGGCGGGCACGCCGGAGTAGTCCGGGTGGTAGCAGTCGGCGGTCCATTCGTAGACGTTGCCGTGGGCGTCGAACACGCCAAACGCATTGGCCGGGAAGGTGCCGGCCGGCGAGGTGAAGTTGTAGCCGTCGGCCGCGCCGTAAGTGTTGGCGTGCCTGGAGATCTGGTAATCCTTGCCCTCATCGAACGGGAACGGGAAAGGCCCGGTGCTGCCGCCACGCGCGGCGTATTCGCGGATCGATTCGCTTTGCAGGCGATAGGCGTGCCCGGTCTTTTTCGACAGCCAGTCGATGTAGCCCTGGGCTTCGGCGACGTTCATGCACACCGCCGGGTCGCGGGGCGTCTGTTTGAATTCCGGTTTGCCGGCGGTGCAGCGGCGGCCGGGGCGGTCATCGAAGTCGTAAGGTTTGTTGCCGGTCTCGCGCACGTAGGCGTCCCATTCGCCCACCAGCACCTGCGAGCGGCTGATAGCGAACGGTTTGCTGAACGTCACAGTGTGCAGCGGGCCTTCGTCGGGCTGCCGGCCGACTTCATCGTCCGGTGTGCCCATGGTGTAGCTGCCGGTCGGCAGCACGACCATTTCCGGGCAGTCCTTGCAATCCTTGAACACTTTGCCCGCAGCAGGCGCGGTCGCTGCCAGCGCGCTGCCGGGCAACAGCGCAGCGCAGAGGGCGCTCAGCGCCAGTGCGGGCAGGGCTTTGGAGAGGAGTGACGCGTGAGGCTTTTTCATGGGTCGTCTCTTTGAAAGGAAAACGGCAGTCGAGGGTCAGGCACGCAGCTTTTTGCCGAGGATGTCCATGAAGCGATCCACTTCGGCTTCGCTGTTGAGCAAGCCCGGCGCGGTGCGAATCACCGGCCCGACGTCGCGGCTGACCGCGTCGCAGATCACCCGGTTCTGCATCAGCCAGGCTGCTACTTCATCGCTGTCCTGGCCCTTGATCCGGAAGAAGGTGAAACCGGCGGAGAACTGCGAGGCGAGCGGGGTGACCAATTCGATGTTGCGGTGCTCCTGCAAGCGTTGCTTGAGGTAGCTGTTGAGCTGATGAATGCGCGTCTGCACCTCGGCTTTGCCCAGCTGCAGGTGCAACTTGAAGGCTTCGTCCAGTGCCCAGCGATGCTCGAAGGCGTGGTAGCCGCCCGGGGTCATGATGGTCGAGAAGGCCGTGGCCTCGGAGAAGGTCGGCACGCTGGGGCTGACGTATTTCAGTTCTTCGGTGCGGCTGCAGACGATGCCGGTGCCGCGCGGGCCGAACATCCACTTGTGCGTGCCGGCGATGAAAAAGTCGCAGTTCATCTGCGGGAAACTCAAGTCGTCGACGCCAAAACCGTGCACGCCATCAACCACGTAGATCAGTCGATCCTGGTCCTCGCGCTGACGGTTGTGCTCATCGACCAGCCGCGAAATCTCGCTGATCGGCAGCTTCACGCCGCTGCCCGAATGCACCCAGGTCATGCCCAGCACGCGGGTCTCGGGGCGGATATTGCGATTGATCGTGTCGAGCACCTGATCCAGAGAAATGCTCTGCGGGTTTTCGAACAGGGTGAGTTTGCGCACGCGCGTGCCGTCACGCCGGCTGCGGAAATCGAGAATGTTGCGCGTCGAGTAGTGCTCGTGAACCGTGGTGAGAATTTCCTGATCCGCGCGCACCTGCACACTGCCGTAGATCATCGCCAGGCCTTCGGTGGTGCTGCCGGTCAGGGCGATCTGCGCCGGTTTGGCTTGCAGGTACTGGCCGGCCCAGTGGCGCACATTTTCTTCGCGCTTCTCGGTGACGCCCAGATCCCAATCCATCGCCAGACCCGGATTCACATCCAGCGCCGCGCGATGGCGCTCGATCGCTTCGCGCACCGGTTTCGGATGCGAGGTGACGAGGAAATTGGCGAAGTGAATCGCCTGAGGATCCTGATCGAACATTTGACGCAACTGCGCCCATTTGTCCCGCGACGCAGTCGGCGCGGCAGCGATGGCCGCCGGTGCACTCAGGCTGGCGCCCAGGGGCAGGGCGGCGGCGAGCAGGCCGGCCTGCTTCAGGAAAGTACGACGATCAGTCATGGCCGGGCCACCTCCTGGCGCGACGCCAGCGCGGGTTTCGCGGCTTTTTGTACCTGATCCCAGACGCGCATGAAGTTGCCGCCCCAGAGCTTGGCGATATCCGCTTCGGAGTAGCCGCGCAGCAGCAGTTCGGCGGTGACGTTGCGAATCTCGCCGACGTTTTCCCAGCCCTTGATGCCGCCGCCGTCGTTGAAGTCCGAGGCGATGCCGACGTGGTCGATACCGATCTTGCGCACTGTGTAATCGATGGCGTCGCCGAAGTCCTTGAGGGTGGCTTTCGGTTCTTCTTCGAGGATCGCGTAGAGGCCGCTGGCGTACTGGCCGAGCTTCTGCTCCGACCAGGCTGTGATGATCGGATCGCCGGGCATCAGCGCCATGGCGAGGTTGGGCAGTGGCGGCAGATCGAAGCGCGCACGCAACGCATTGAGTTTGTCCTGCGTGCCCTGGGTCAGCGGTTTCAGGTACTGCGAGAAGGCGACGACCTGCACCACGCCGCCACTGTTCTTGATCAGTTGCAGCTCTTTATCGCTGAGGTTGCGCGGGATATCCACCGCCGCCCGGGGCGCCGAGTGCGAGGCCACCAGCGGTGTACGGCTGAGTTCGGCTACTTGCTCGAGGGCCTTGGTCGACATCTGCGACACGTCGATGATCACGCCCAGATCGTTCAAGCGCTGTACCGCTTGTTTGCCGATGTCCGACAGACCGTCGAGGGCGTCGGGCGAGTCATTGAAAAACGGCAGCGGTCGCGATGAGTCGGCCCAGCTGTTGTTACCGATGTAACTGAAACCGAACATGCGCATGCCGCGCCCGGCCCACAGGTCGAGCTTGCTCAGATCGTTGCCCAGCGGGTAGGCGTTGAGCATGCTGATGAAGATCGCAAACTTGCCTTCGCCGTGCAGGCGGCGGAAATCATCCGGCGTGTAGGCGATGCCGGCCTGATTGGGGAAGTCGCGGACAATCCCGGAAATGATCTTGTAGCGCACCTCCTGCTGATTGCGCGCTTCTTCGACAAAACCCTCGGTGGGACGGTGCGGGGCGTTCGGGCCGTTCCACATTTCCGGCCAGCCGAACACCGTCAGCGCCGCGCCGGACAGGCGTCCGCGATTGGCCTTGATGAGGTCGAACTGGCCCGAGCCATCCTTGTCGGCTTCGTGGTCGTGGCTGCCGAAACTCAGCGGCACGGTGATGTGGCTGTCGAACGACAGCAGGCGATCCTGCAATTCAGTCGCCTGTTTCATCACCTTCACCGGATAGCCGGGGTTGTTCAGGTAATCCCAGGCCAGAAATCCTGCGCCGGCACTGATCGCCAGGGCCAGCGGCAGGCCGATGAATAGAGCCTTTTTCCAACGCGGTTTTGTCATTGCCATCTCATTCAGGTTCGCCGTCGAGGTACAGGCGCAGGGGCCTTTGCTATCTGGGAAGAACGAGTGGCTGCACGGCTAATTTAGGTGTGCGTTACAAATGCCCGGCAGCGGCGCGGGTGATGTTTGCCGGCGGCGTAAATTTCCCCGCCGAGCAAACGTTCTAGCTTGGATAAAGCCTGCTTCATGGCTGACACAGGTAGGGCAATGACGATCTCTCGACGCTGGTTCATGGCGGGCATGGCACTCACGGGCGCCGCGCTACCTGCCGCTTTTTATGCACATCGTGAACTGACTCGCGAGGAGTTTCCGATCACCCCGGGCGAGGCCACGGTCGATCTGGCCGACACCGCCGGGCAACAGCTGGCGGACAATTTGCGTGGGGTCTGGGACATTCGCTTTACCGGTGCGGTGGCGGGGCTTGATGGTCTGCCGGCGCAAGGCCTAGAGCTGTTTCTCGACATCGCTCACCGTGGCCGTGGGCTGCGCGGTTATCTCGACACCGGGGCCAATCTGCGTGCCGAAGGGCCTGTGCGCTATCAAGTAATTGGCGATCTGGCACCGGGCAACGGCGCCGAGATGTATTGGCGCCTGCTGCGCACCGATGAGCCGCTGGCGCCACCGGTGTATGAATTAAAAGTCAAACTGGATGAAGTCTGGGCAGCGTTCGGCAATGCCGGCAGCGCCACGTTCACCGGGCAAGTGCTGCGTCTGGACCGGCCGTTGGCGTTGCCCGAGCTGGACAATCAGTTCATCGCTATCAAGCGGCGTTTTCCCGAGGCCCGTGAACGCACCGGGCTTAATCCGCAACTGTTGGCCTGGCTGGTGGCGCCCGAGCATCGGTTGTTCCACCAGCTCTGGCACGCCACCCGCGACAAGTGGCACAAGCTCTCGGAGAAAAAACGCGAAGCGCTGCGCGGTATCGGCTGGCAGCCCGGGCCACGTGACAAGGAACGCGACGCCCGTGGGCCAAGCAAGGATCGCAATGGCTCGGGCGTGGACTTTTTCTTTATGCACCGGCACATGCTCGGCATCGCCCGCTCGATGCAGGATCTGCCATCGTGGCCGGCGTTCCCGCAGCCGCAGCCTGAGCTGGAACGTGACCGGCAGGGTTTCGCCCGTTACTTCGATAACCACGACGGCAACTCACTGCCGCCGACCTGGCTGGCCGAGGGTGATGACGAGTACACCAAGTGGGTCAGCGACATCAAAGCGGCGGAGACTTTCCAGAGCAATTTTCTGGTCTGGGAATCGCAGTACCGTGACCCGCGCTACTTGTCGAAATTGACCCTTGGCCAGTTCGGTTCGGAAGTCGAACTGGGCCTGCACGACTGGCTGCACATGCGCTGGGCTTCGGTGGCGCGTGATCCGTCCAACGACATTCCGGTGCCGATGGCGCGCGATCAGGCGGACTTCGCTGCGCGCTGGTATGCGCCGGAAAACGACTTTCTCGGTGATCCGTTTTCCTCCCATGTGAACCCGGTGTTCTGGCGTTTCCACGGCTGGATCGATGATCGCCTGGAAGACTGGTTCCGCGCCCATGAACGTTTTCATCCGGGCGAAGTGAGCCGTCTGGAAGTCAACGGCGTGCCATGGTTTGCACCGGGGCGCTGGGTGGAAGTCGCCGACCCCTGGCTCGGCCCCGAAACCCACGGCTGCAGCACCGTGCCCGGCCTGCAAGTCGGGCGCTCCGTGGAGATGGATCCGGAAACCATGAAACTGGCGCTGCGTATCACCTTCGGCGACGAAGACAACATGACCGAACTGTTCCGCAAAGTGCCACAGCGCCCCTGGTATGCGCGGCATCTGAAGGTCAAGGGCCGACAGCTCTAGATTGGTTCAACACACACACTCAGAATAGTTCGCAATCCCCTTGTGGGAGCGAGCCTGCTCGCGAATGCGGAGTGTCATCCAGATGCATCAGTGCCTGACAGGACCTCTTCGCGAGCAGGCTCGCTCCCACATGGGCATTGGTCGTGCCGAAAATTTCTGTCCAGACCGAATTCCATTTGTGGGAGTGAGCCTGCTCGCGAATGCGGTGTGTCATTCAGATGCATCAGTGCCTGACAGGACCTCTTCGCGAGCAAGCTCGCTCCCACATGGGCATTGGTTGTGCGGAAAATTTCGGTCCAATCCGAATTCCATTTGTGGGAGCGAGCTTGCTCGCGAATGCGGTGTGTCATCCAGATGCATCAGTGCCTGACAAGGCCTCTTCGCGAGCAGGCTCGCTCCCACATGGGCCTTGTTCGTGCCGAAGATTTCTGTCCAGACCGAATTCCATTTGTGGGAGCGAGCCTGCTCGCGAATGCGGTGTGTCATTCAGATGCATCAGTGCCTGACAGGACCTCTTCGCGAGCAGGCTCGCTCCCACAGGGAGCCTTGATCGTGCCGGAGATTTCGGTCCAAACCGAATTCCATTTGTGGGAATGAGCCTGCTCGCGAATGCGGTGTCTCATTCAGATGCATCAGTGCCTGACAGGACCTCTTCGCGAGCAGGCTCGCTCCCACATGGGTCTTGTTCGTGGTGGAGATTTCGGTCCAAACCGAATTCCATTTGTGGGAGCGAGCTTGCTCGCGAATGCGGTGTGTCATTCAGGTGCATCAGTGCCTGACAAGGCCTCTTCGCGAGCAAGCTCGCTCCCACATGGGCATTGGTCGTGCCGAAAATTTCGGTCCAGACCGAATTCCATTTGTGGGAGCGAGCTTGCTCGCGAATGCGGGGTGTCATTCAGATGCATCAGTGCCTGACAGGACCTCTTCGCGAGCAAGCTCGCTCCCACATCGGGCCTTGATCGTGCCGGAGATTTCGGTCCAGACCGAATTCCATTTGTGGGAGCGAGCTTGCTCGCGAATGCGGTGTGTCATTCAGATGCATCAGTGCCTGACAGGACCTCTTCGCGAGCAAGCTCGCTCCCACATCGGGCCTTGATCGTGGCGGAGATTTCGGTCCAAACCGAATTCCATTTGTGGGAGCGAGCCTGCTCGCGAATGCGGTGTGTCATTCAACGCATCAGCGCCTGACAAGGCCTCTTCGCGAGCAAGCTCGCTCCCACATCGGGCCTTGGTCGTGGCGGAGATTTCGGTCCAGACCGAATTCCATTTGTGGGAGTGAGCCTGCTCGCGAATGCGGGGTGTCATTCAGATGCATCAGTGCCTGACAGTACCTCTTCGCGAGCAAGCTCGCTCCCACATCGGGCCTTGTTCGTGGCGGAGATTTCGGTCCAAACCGAATTCCATTTGTGGGAGCGAGCCTGCTCGCGAATGCGGTGTGTCATTCAGATGCATCAGTGCCTGACAGGACCCCTTCGCGAGCAGGCTCGCTCCCACATGGAGCCTTGGTCGTGCCGAAAGTTTCTGTCCAGACCGAATTTCATTTGTGGGAGCGAGCCTGCTCGCGAATGCGGAGTGTCATTCAGATGCATCAGTGCCTGACAAGGCCTCTTCGCGAGCAGGCTCGCTCCCACATCGGGCCTTGTTCGTGCCGAAAATTTCGGTCCAAACCGAATTCCATTTGTGGGAGCGAGCTTGCTCGCGAATGCGGTGTGTCATTCAGATGCATCAGTGCCTGACAGGACCTCTTCGCGAGCAAGCTCGCTCCCACATGGGCCTTGGCCGTGGCGGAGATTTCGGTCCAGACCGAATTCCATTTGTGGGAGCGAGCCTGCTCGCGAAGGCGTCAGTTCAGTCGACGCATCTCCGTCAGATCACCTCCCAGCCACCCCCCAACGCTTTGTACAAGGCAATGCTCGCCTGCAACCGCGACAGGCGCAGTTGCACGTTGAGGTCTTGCGCCGCATACAGCGTGCGCTGGGTTTGCAGGACGGTGAGCAGGTCTTCGGCGCCGGCCTGGTAGCGGCTTTGGGCGATGTCGAAGGCGGTCTGTGCCTGGTTCAGTTCTTCGCTTTGCCATTGCCGTTGCTCGTCGAGGCCACGAATGCTGCTGAGGGCTTTTTCGACGTCGGCGAAGCCGTTGATGATTGCCCCGCGATAGGTCTCCAGCAGCTCATCCTGCCGCGCCTTGGCCTTGTCGCGTTCGGCGCTGAGGCGGCCGTTGTTGAAGATCGGCGCGGTCAGCCCCGAGGACAGGTTGTAGAACGTCGTGCGCAGCAGGTCGGCGGCAAGGTCGGCGCCGCTGCCGAGGCTGGCGGTCAGGGTGATTTTCGGCAGCATCGCGGCGCGGGCGACGGTGACATCAGCCTGGGCTGCGGCGAGCTTGGCCTCGGCGCTGGCAATGTCTGGACGCCGACTGAGCAAGTCGCTCGGCACGCCGCTGGCGATGTCCGGCCAGTGCAATTGGGCGAAGGATTGCGTGGGCAACGGCAACGCTTGTACCGGTTGGCCGAGCAGGGCGGCGAGGCTGATCAGTGCTTCGCGGGCCTGTTGTTGCACCAGCGGCAGACGACGCTGTTGTTCGGCCACCAGGCTTTTCTGCTGGGCCAGTTCCAGCGCGGTGGCGCTGCCAGCGTCGAAACGGGTCTGCACCAGATGCAGCACATTCTGCGCATTGGCCAGATTGAGTTCGGCAATGCGCGCCTGCTCACGCAGGGCCAGGGCCTGGGTGTAACTGTTGGCGACGCCGCTGAGCAAGGTCAGTTCAACAGTGGCGCGGTCGAACTCGCTGGCCTGTACGCCGAGCACGGCACTGTCGCGGGCGGCACGCTTACCGCCCCAGAAATCGACTTCGTAGCTGGCGCTGAGCTCGGCATCGTAATAGTCCAGCGAACGATTCTCCGGGCTGACATCCAGTTGGCTGTAGCCCTTGCCGTGAATCAGTTTCTGCCGGTTGGCATTCAGCCCGGCCTTGAGCTCGGGCAGCAGCGGGGCGCCGGCGATGGTTGCGCTGGCCTCGGCCTGTCTGACTCGCGCCACGGCGGCGGCGAGGTCATAGCTGCCCAGCCGCGCCTGTTCCACCAGCCGCTCCAGCTCGGGGCTGCCGAATTGCGTCCACCATTGCCGATTGCTC
Source organism: Pseudomonas glycinis (assembly GCF_054871425.1). Lineage (NCBI taxonomy): Bacteria > Pseudomonadati > Pseudomonadota > Gammaproteobacteria > Pseudomonadales > Pseudomonadaceae > Pseudomonas > Pseudomonas glycinis. Next base: position 53,898 of record NZ_JBTYHF010000006.1, read on the forward strand.
TGCAGCGCGCCGGGGGTGTCGGCGGACTGCCACGCGCTCGGTGGCTGCACGCCGCTGTCCAGGCGCGGCGCCGGGCTGCTGCAGGCCGCCAGCAACAGGCTGGCGGCGAGGAAGGTCAGTCGCACTTTCATAGGTCGATCATTCACTGGTAAGGGCCGTGACCGGGTCAAGCCGGGCAGCTTTGCGGGCCGGCATAAAGCCGAAGATGACGCCGGTGACCAGCGCACAGGCGAACGCACCGATCACCGCCAGCCCTTGAAAGGCAATCGCCACGCCGCTGAGCAACAACACGCCGCCGACCAGCAGCGCCAGGCCGATTCCGGCGATTCCGCCGACCACCGAGAGCATCAGCGCTTCAGTGAGAAACTGACGGAGGATGTCGCGCTGACGGGCGCCGGTGGCCATGCGAATACCGATCTCGCGGGTGCGTTCGCGTACGGTCATGAGCATGATGTTCATCACGCCGATACCGCCGACCAGCAGGGAAATCGCCGCAATTGCCCCCAGCATCAGCGACAGCGTGCCTTGCGTGCGCGCTTCGGCCTGGATCATCGCGGCATTGTTGGTCAGCTCGAAATCCTTCTTGCCGTGGTGCCGACGCAACATCGCCTGCTCGATGGCCTGTTCGGCGTCCTTGACCTTGCGCGCGTCCTTGGCGGCAATCACCACGTATTGCGGATTGCGGCTGCCGAACAGTCGCGTGCTCGCCGCCGAATAGGGCACGGCAATGCGGTTGTCGCTATCAGAGTCGCCGGAGCTGGCGCCTTTTTCGGCGAGCACGCCGAGGATCTGGAACGGCACGTTTTCGATGAGGATGTATTGACCGATGGGGTCGGCGACATCCTTGAGCAATTTGTCGCGGACCTTGGTGCCGATCACCGCGACGGCGGCGGCGCTGTCCTCGTCGGCCTGGGTGAAGTAGCTGCCCTGAATCACCGGCCAGTTGAAAATCTGCGGAAAGTTGGTGTCATTGCCGCCGACGTAACTGCTGTGGTCAGCATTGCCAAAGCGCACCCCAGCGGTCGAGCCGTTGACCGGCATGATCCGTTCCACCTGGGGCAGGGTGGACAGTTCGGCAACGTCGTCGAGGGTGATGATGCCCTCCGGCGTACGCGGGTTCGGCGCCGAGCCGCTGAGGTAAATGATGTTGGAGCCGAACGCACCCATTTGCGCCATGACCTGACGCTTGCTGCCTTCGCCGACGGCGAGCATGACCACCACCGAGGCCACGCCAATGACGATGCCCAGCAGGGTCAGCGCGGTGCGAAAGCGGTTGATCCACATCACTCGCCACGCCGCTTGTACAGCGTCGAGCAGTTCACCTTTCCAGGCGCCGGTCTGGCTGCTGCCGTTGCCCAGGCGCTGGCGCAGATCGACCGCTTGCAACGCCCCGGGATTGGCCGCCGGCGGCGCGCACGCGTGCTCGGCGCTGTCGCTGATGATCAGGCCGTCACGGATTTCGATGATGCGTTTGGCCCGTTGCGCCACTTCGCGGTCGTGGGTGATGAGGATCACCACATGGCCTTGATCGGCGAGTTCGTCGAGCAGGGTCATGACCTCGGCGCCGCTGTGGCTGTCGAGGGCGCCAGTCGGCTCGTCGGCGAGGATGATGTGGCCGCCGTTCATCAACGCACGGGCAATCGACACTCGCTGTTGCTGACCGCCGGAAAGTTGGTGCGGACGATTGCCAGTGCGAGTGCCGAGGCCAAGACGTTCCAGCAGCGCGTGAGCTCGGGCATGCCGCTCGGCGGCCGGGGTGCCGGCATAGATCGCTGGCATCTCGACGTTTTCCTGGGCCGAGCCGGAGGGAATGAGGTGGTAGCCCTGAAAGACAAACCCGAAGGCTTCGCGGCGCAGCCAGGCCAGTTCATCGCTGTCCAGCTGCGCGACATTTTCCCCGGCGAACAGATACTCGCCGCTGGTGGGGCGGTCGAGGCAACCGAGAATGTTCATCAGCGTCGATTTGCCTGAACCGGAGGCGCCGACAATCGCAACGAACTCGCCGGCATGGATCGACAGATCGATCCCGCGCAGCACCTCCACCAGTGGGCTGTCATCACCGCCATAGGCTTTGCGGATCTGCCGCAGGTCGATCAGGGGCGTGTGCATTCAGCCTCCATGACCAGTGGCCGGCGCGCTGAGAACATGCTCGCCCTCGGCCAGACCTTCGAGCACCTGGGTGCGCAGGCGATCGCTGATGCCGGTGCGTACTTCGCGCGCCTGAATATCACCGTTGGCAGCGACGATCTGCGCTCGCTGCCACTGCGGACGCGATCCCGGTTGCAGGGCGGCAGTCGGTACGGTCAGGGTGTCTTGCGCCTGTTCGGCGACGAAGAACACCTGCGCGGTCATGTCGGTCATCAGGCTGTTGTCGGCGTTATCGACATCGAGCAGCACGGTGTACAGCACCACCCGTTCGCTGCCACTGCGACCACTGGTTGGACTGCCGCCCTGATTCTGTTCAAGCGGACGCGGCGGCACCGGCAGGATCTGCCGCACGGTGCTGCTCCAGCGCCGAGTGCCGCCGCTGAGGGTGGTGAAGTAAGCGGTCATGCCCGGTTTGACGTGGCCAATGTCGGCCTCCGAAACTTCGGCCCATACCGTCATCGGCGACAGTCGGGCGATGCGCAGGATCAGCGGGGTCTGTTGCTGCGCGTTGAGGGTCTGGCCTTCGCGCGCACCGACGGCGACCACGGTGCCGCTCATCGGCGCATAGATGCGCGTGTAACCGAGCTCCGCTTCGTCGCTGCGCAGGCTGGCCTGGGCCTGACGAATCTGCGCCTGGAACATGTCGATGCGCGCCTGGGTTGCGCGGACCTCGGCGCGCGCGGTCTGCACGTCTTCTTCGCGGGTGGCGCCACCGGCGGCGAGTTTCTGCTGGCGCTGGTATTTCTGCTGCGCCAGATCGTGCTGGGCACGTTGCTCCTGCAACTGCGCCTTGAGGTTTTCGATGGAAAAGCGCCCGGCATCGAGCTTGGCTTTCTGTGTCGACGGGTCGATTTCCACCAGCAACTGGCCTTCCTTGACCGTATCGCCGGCCTCGACGTGAATCTTCTGAATCTGCCCCGAAGCCTGTGCGCCGACATCCACATAGCGGCGCGGCTGCAAGGTGCCGAGCGCCGTCACGCTGTTTTCGATATCGCCGCGGCTGACCTGCACAGTGGCAACGGCGTCGCGACCGGGTGGCAAGACTTGCCAAGCAGCGACGGCGATCACGGGAATCAGACAGAGGGCGGCAAACAGCGCGCGACGGGCGGGGCGGGGACGATTCATGCAGGGTTCCGGCCAGTGGTTGCGGCCCGTCGCAAGGCACGACAGACACAGGGGCTGTCCTGTAAACGAGGCATGGGCGACGGAATTTAGCCGCAGACACATCGAGTTACCGCAGCCGGGCCACGACTATTTGTCCGGGATATGGAATCAACTCTTTAAATCTATATGAGAATTACTATAAATTACGCACCTCAAGTTGCCACTATCTTGCTACTGCGTGATTCGCAGGTCTGATCAGTGCGCTCAAGGACAGAAACGGCATCGATGCGGTCGGGAGTCATGTTGGAAAACTACTATCGTGAGCTGGTGTGTTTCCTCAACGCCAGACTGGGCAACCGTCAGGTCGCCGAGGATGTGGTGCATGACGCCTATGTACGCGTGCTGGAGCGCTCCAGCGAGGTGCCGATCGAACAACCCCGGGCCTTCCTTTATCGCACCGCGCTGAACCTGGTAATCGATGATCACCGCCGCAACGCGCTGCGCCAGGTCGAATCGCTGGACGTGCTCGACAACGAAGAGCGCTATTTCACTCCCTCGCCTCACGGCACCCTTGATCACGGACAGCGCCTGGAAATGCTCCAGCGCGCACTGGCCGAGTTGCCGCCGCTGTGCCGCGACAGTTTTCTGCTGCGCAAGATCGAAGGAATGTCCCATCCGGAAATCGCTCAGACCCTCGGCATCTCCCGGGCGCTGGTGGAAAAACACATCGTCAACGCCATGAAACATTGCCGCCTGCGCATCCAGCAATGGGATGGCCAGTGATCCGCGCCGGTTAAATTTCCTTTCATCGTCCTCGTTCCTACTCAACAGACGACCTGCTGACCTGATTCAGGCCGGTCAGGCCACCCAGGCTTTATTTCCCCGCGTTGAGGGGTTCATCCAGAGGACACTGGAAATGACACAGGCAATTGCATCGCCCATCGTTCACGACCTGATCGGCGTCGGTTTCGGCCCTTCGAACCTGGCACTGGCCATCGCTCTGCAGGAACGCGGCGTGACCCAGGGCGAACTGGATGTGCTGTTCCTCGACAAGCAGGCCACTTACAGCTGGCACGGCAACACCTTGTCGACGCAGAGCGAGTTGCAGATTTCCTTCCTCAAGGACCTGGTGACCCTGCGCAATCCGACCAGCCCTTACTCGTTCGTCAACTACCTCAAGCACCACGGGCGTCTGGTCGACTTCATCAACCTCGGCACCTTTTATCCATGCCGCATGGAGTACAACGACTACCTGCGCTGGGTGGCCGGGCAGTTCACCGCGCAGAGCCGTTATGGCGAAGAAGTGCAGTTCATCGAACCGGTATTGCACAACCAGCAGGTCGAAGCCTTGCGGGTGATTTCCCGGGGCAGCGACGGCCAGCAATTCGTGCGTACCACGCGTTCGGTGGTGGTCAGCGCTGGCGGCACACCGCGCATTCCGGAGGCGTTCAAAGCATTGAAGGGCGATCACCGGGTATTCCACCATTCGCAATACCTGTCGCAAATGGCCAGGCAGCCGTGTGTGAACAATCAACCGATGAGCATCGCCATCATCGGTGGCGGGCAGAGCGCGGCGGAAGCCTTCATCGATCTCAACGATTCATTCCCGTCGGTGCAGGTCGACATGATCCTGCGCGGCTCGGCCTTGAAGCCTGCGGATGACAGCCCGTTCGTCAACGAGGTGTTCTCGCCGGAGTTCACCGATCTGGTGTTCCAGCAGAACAGCGTCGAGCGCGAGCGTCTGGTCAACGAGTACCACAACACCAACTATTCGGTGGTCGACATCGACCTGATCGAACGCATCTACGGCATCTTCTACCGGCAGAAGGTTTCCGGGATTGCCCGCCATGCGTTCCGCACCCTGACCACCGTCGAGAGCGCCACTGCCACGGCAAACGGCATCGAACTGGCCGTGCGCAACAACGCCACCGGCGAAGTCACGGTGCGAATCTATGACGCCGTGGTGCTGGCCACCGGTTACGAGCGGCAGATGCACCGCAAGTTGCTCGCGCCGCTGGAGGAATACCTCGGTGAGTTCGAGGTCGATCGCAACTACAAACTGATCACCGACGAGCGCTGCAAGGCCGGCATTTATATGCAGGGCTTCTGCCAGGCCAGCCATGGTCTGAGCGATACGCTGCTGTCGGTGCTGCCGATCCGCGCCGATGAAATCGCCGGCTCGCTGTACGAGCATGGCAAACAGCGCGGGCACAGCCGCTCGGTGGCGGAGCTGTTGTTGGCGACTGCCAGCTGAAGTATGCGGCGCCTGTCACACCGCTTTCGCGAGCAGGCTCGCTCCCACAATGGTTCTGTGAACGCAGGGCAAAATGTGGGAGCGAGCCTGCTCGCGAAGGGGCCATGGAAAGCCCCACATATGATCGTTCCCACGCTCTGCGTGGGAATGCAGCCCGGGACGCTCCGCGTCCCTTTCAGAAGCCGAACGCGGAGCGTCCGATGAGGCGTTCCTACGCTGAGCGCAGGAACGATCGCGGGGAAATTCTGAACCCTTCCTGAACACCCCCCACATTCCCCGAAAACACCTCTTCCAGCCGTTTCGCTGCGGGCGTAAGCTGCGCGCGTTTTCATCAATTGCGGAGACCCACAGTGGGTACTTGTTCGAGTGACAGTTGTCGGCCGGTCTCGATCACCGGCAGATTCTCGGCAAGATAACGCGCAGCCTTTCCCTGCCGTTGTCTCGCCGTAACAGCGAGCAGCGGCATCCCGTGCACGACCCGTTCCGGATCGTGTCTCGACGTCCTTCTCATCGACGCTGAACCAGGCGTGATGGCGACCTCAGTCGTCATCGCAGCCTATCGACACGCCTGTCGTTCCCGACGGGCGCGCCACGCCTTACCGTGCCGGTTTCCCCGGTGCCAGGGCGCGGCGGTACCTGCTCGACGGTTTCCCGGCTGACCACAGGGGACACAGCCATGAAACTTACGCTCAAGGAATTTTTCGCAGGCTTTCTGCGCAGCCGCCACATCGCCCGGCACTTCCGTCGTCTGGCGCTGCTGGATTCGATCAATGACACCACGGTCAGCCGTGAAGTGCCGCCGACGCTGGCCAGTACGCTGGTCGCTGCCGCCCATGAAGACAGCGCTGCGTTGCTGTCATCGCTGGGCACGCACGGTGAGGGGCTTACCGAGGTCGAGGCCGATGCACTGCGCGCGCAACACGGCCTCAACGAGGTCGAGCACGAGCAACCGCTGCCGTGGTGGACTCATCTGTGGCACTGCTACAAAAATCCGTTCAACCTGCTGCTGACCTTGCTCGCGGTGATCTCCTGGCTGACCGAAGACCTCAAGGCGGCCGTGGTGATTTTCTCCATGGTGGTGCTGTCGACGCTGCTGCGCTTCTGGCAAGAGAGCAAATCCAATCAGGCCGCCGATGCGCTCAAAGCCATGGTCAGCAACACCGCCACGGTGCTGCGCCGCGATGGCCCACGCCGGGAGCTGCCGATCAAGCAACTGGTACCCGGCGATCTCATCGTGCTCTCGGCCGGCGACATGATTCCCGCCGATTGCCGCGTGCTCAGCGCCAAGGACCTGTTCGTCAGCCAGGCAGCGATGACCGGTGAATCGATGCCGGTGGAGAAATTCACCTGGCAGACCGATCGTGACACGCGCAATCCGCTGGAGCTGGACAACATTTTGTTCATGGGCACCAACGTTGTCTCCGGCAGCGCGATTGCGCTGATTCTCACCACCGGCAACAGCACCTACTTCGGTGCGCTGGCGCAAAGGGTCGGCGCGACGGACCGGGCGGTGACCTCGTTTCAGCAGGGCGTCAACAAGGTCAGCTGGCTGCTGATCCGCTTTATGTTCGTCATGGCGCCACTGGTGCTGTTCATCAATGGTTTCACCAAGGGCGACTGGAGCGAAGCGCTGCTCTTCGCGCTGTCGATTGCCGTCGGCCTGACTCCGGAAATGCTGCCGATGATCGTCACCTCGACCCTGGCCAAAGGCGCCGTGTTCCTGTCGCGCAAAAAAGTCATCGTCAAACGCCTCGACGCGATTCAGAACTTCGGCGCCATGGACGTGCTGTGCACCGACAAGACCGGCACCCTGACTCAGGACAAGATCTTTCTGGCGCGTAATGTCGACGTCTGGGGTGAGGATTCTGACGCTGTGCTGGAACTTGCCTACCTCAACAGCTACTACCAGACCGGCCTGAAAAACCTGCTGGATGTCGCCGTGCTCGAACACGTGGAAGTCCATCACGAACTCAAGGTCGGCAGCGTGTTTCGCAAGGTCGATGAGATCCCGTTCGACTTCAATCGCCGGCGCATGTCGGTGGTGGTGGAGGGCCGCGGTCAGCCCCGTCAACTGATCTGCAAAGGCGCGGTGGAAGAAGTGCTGGCGGTGTGCAGCCGGGTGCGTCACGGCGAAGTTGATGAGGCTTTGAGCGATGAATTGCTGGCGCGGATTCGCCAGGTCACCGGCGCTTTCAACGCTGAAGGTCTGCGCGTGGTGGCGGTCGCGGCTCGCTCAATGCCAGCAGGGCGCGAGATTTACAGCCTGGCCGATGAACAGGAGCTGACGCTGATCGGTTACGTGGCATTCCTCGATCCACCGAAGGAAAGCACCGCGCCAGCGCTCAAGGCTTTGGCCGAGCATGGCGTGGCGGTCAAGGTGCTGACCGGTGACAACGAACTGGTGACGGCGAAAATCTGCCGCGAGGTCGGCCTCGCCCAACAGGGTTTGCTGCTGGGCAATGACATTGAGCGCATGAGCGATGCTGAGCTGGCTATGGCGGTCGAGACGACCAACGTCTTCGCCAGACTCACGCCATCGCACAAAGAGCGCATCGTCGGCATTCTCAAGGGCAACGACCATGTGGTCGGATTCATGGGCGACGGTATCAACGACGCGCCGGCGCTGCGCAGCGCCGACATCGGCATTTCCGTGGACAGCGCGGTAGACATCGCCAAGGAAGCGGCGGATATCATCCTGTTGGAAAAAAGCCTGATGGTGCTGGAGGAGGGCGTGCTCGAAGGGCGGCGCACCTTCGCCAACATGCTCAAGTACATCAAGATGACTGCCAGCTCCAACTTCGGCAATGTGTTCTCGGTGCTGGTTGCCAGCGCGTTCATCCCGTTCCTGCCGATGCTGCCGATGCACCTGCTGGTGCAGAACCTGCTCTACGATATTTCGCAGATCGCCATTCCGTTCGATAACGTCGACGACGAGATGCTGAAACAGCCGCAGCGCTGGCAGCCGGCTGACGTCGGGCGCTTCATGCTGTTTTTCGGCCCGATCAGTTCGATCTTCGATATCACGACGTTCGCCTTGATGTGGTACGTGTTCGACGCCAACACGCCGGATCACCAGACGCTGTTCCAGTCCGGCTGGTTCGTGGTCGGGTTGCTGACCCAGACGCTGATCGTGCACATGATCCGCACGCCGAAGATCCCGTTCCTGCAAAGCCGCGCCGCCATGCCGCTGCTGGTGATGACCGGGGTCATCATGGCGGTCGGCATCTTCCTGCCGATGGGGCCGCTGGCGCATTACTTCAAATTGCAGGCGCTGCCGTCGCTGTATTTCGTGTTTCTGCCGGTGATTCTGCTGGCGTACATGGCGCTGACCCAAGCCGTTAAAGGCTTCTACATCCGCCGGTTCGGCTGGCAATAACCGCCATGGAATGCTTTCCCCTGTGGGAGCGAGCCTGCTCGCGAAGGCGTCGTGTCAGTCAGTACATCTCTGACTGGTATAGCCCCTTCGCGAGCAAGCTCGCTCCCGCAGGGGATATTGGTGCGTCAGGGCCGCCGGATGAATGACCGGATTTTTAGGAAAAGTCCTACAGAGCTATCGCCGACGCTTGCGTAGTCTTGCCCTCCCCAAACCTCACCGGGAGAATGACCATGAGCAACAAAGCGTTGCGCATCCTGATCGCCGACCCGCAGCATTTTCATCGCATGAAAATCGAGCGCCTGTTCAACGCGCTCGGCTACTACCGCGTCGCCCCGGTGCAGACTCTCGGCGAATTGTTGACCTTGGTCGACTATGGCTGCGAGCCGTTCGATGTGCTGGTGATCAATGCCGAACTGGCGGCAGGCTCTCTCGATCTGCTGGGCTTTCTGCTCGATAACCCACAGGTTCGCCATGCTCTGATCTACAACGAACCGTCGGCACCGTTGCAGGCGGCTGCCGGATTTGCTCAGGAAAACGCGCAGATCAGCCCGACGCCATTGCCCAATTCACAGCTCGTCGGGCAGGTAATGGCAAGAGTCGAAACTTGCGACGAACGCCAGGCAGCGCCTGACGCCCACGCATCGTTGCGCCATGCCAATGCATAAAAAAACACTCTGCACAACTGTCAGACCTGACAGGTGATTCTCTTGCCCATCCATGTAACAGTGCCGGCGCAGCCACCGACTCCGGGACAGACTGTTGCGGTGTCTTCGATTTTGCAGGAGTTCCAATGAAGTCAGCGCTGATCGTCGATGATCATCCAGTCGTGCGCGCGGCCATTCGGATCGTTCTGCAGGCTCAAGGCTTCACTCGGATTCATGAAGCGTCCAATGGCAATGAAGTCGTGCCGTTGATCTGCGCGCATGATCCGCACTTGGTTGTGCTCGATCTGGGGCTGGGATCGATGGACGGTCTGGAAGTGCTGACGCGAATCCAGATCAAGGCGCCAACGGCGCGTTGCCGGGTGCTGGTGTTCAGCATGCATGAGCCCACGCATTACCAGGAGCGCTGTCTGCGCGCCGGCGCACGGGGCTACGTGACCAAGAGCAATCAACTGACTCTGCTGCACGAAGCCATCAAGGCATTGATGTCCGGCCACACTTATTTCTCCGCATTGCCCAATACCAGCGGTCTGTACAACGCCGTGCAACGCACGGAAAAGGAGCTGATCGCGCAGCTGTCCGATCGAGAGTTATGCATTTTCGTGAATCTGGCGCTGGGCAAACCGAACAAGGCCATCGCTTTGGAAATGCACCTGAGTCACAAAACCGTCAGCACCTACAAGACCCGCATGATGGCGAAACTTGGCCTGGGTTCGCTGGTGCTTCTGCGTGAGTTCGCCAAGCGCAATCACTTGATCTGAGTACCCCGACATGATGCAGGGACTGCGGGTTTTATTGCTGTGGCTGGGGCTTGTTGCCTCGGTCGGGGCGAATGACCAGCCGCAGACGCTGGAGGTGCTGGCGCGCCTCGAACCGGGAAGTATCCAGGTCCGCCTCGATGATCGGGAGCGCCAGTGGCTGCGTGAGCATCCAGTCTTGCGCATGGGCATCTCCGGCCCGGATTACCCGCCCTTCGAAATCACCCGCAATCAGCATGAGCTGGAAGGGCTGACGGCGGATTACGCCGACCTGCTGGCGCAACTGCTCGGCATCAGGATCGAAGTGCGGCGTTTCGCCGATCGTCCCGCACTGATGGCCGCACTCAAGCGCGCTGACGTCGAACTCCTGGGCACCTCGAACAGTTTCGAAGCGGCGGATCCGGCCTTTGTTCTGTCGCGGCCGTATGCTGAAGATCAGCCGATGCTGGTGACGCGCCATGACGAGAAACTGCCTGCTGACCTTGCAGGCAAACGCATCGCCATGGTCGAGGATTACCTGCCGCTGACCCATGTTCAGGCGTTCTACCCCGGCGCCCACGTGCAGCTTTATGCTTCGGCCATGGATGCACTCGGCGCGGTCGCCTTCGGTGCCGACGACGTGTACCTGGGCGACTTCATCAGCGCCAACTACCTGATCAACACCAATTATCGCAACGACCTGCAACTGGCCGGGCCGTCGGGGCTTGATGCCAATCCGTTCGCCTTTGCGTTGTTGCGCAGCGATGTGGTGCTCAAACGCATCGTCGACAAGGCCTTGCTGGCCGTGCCGATGGAGCGTCGCCATCTGATCGAACAGCGCTGGAGCGTCGGCCTCGCCGAGATGGCCGAACAGTCGCGGGTACAGCTCAGCGCCGCCGAGCAGCAGTGGCTGGATCAGCACCCGGTGGTGCGGGTCGGCGCTGTCGAAGACTTCGCGCCGTTGGCGTTTTTCGATGCTGATGGACGCTTCAACGGGCTGGCAGCGCAGTTGCTGAGCCTGATTGCACAGCGCAGCGGGCTGAATTTCGAGATCGTGCGTGGCACCTCGCTGAACGACCAGTTCGAACAACTTCAGGCCGGCGCACTTGATGTTCTGCCGGTGGTGACGCCGAGCACCGAGCGGGAAGCGCAGCTGCAATTCACCCGCGCCTATCTGAACAATCCGTTCGTGCTGGTCAGCGCAGCGAACGGACCACATCCATTGCCGCTCGACGAACTGGCGGGCAAACGCCTGGCGATCTATCGGGGGCACCCGTTGCGCGATTATTTGCTGCAACGGGTTCCCGGCCTGCGTCTGGTCGAAGTCAAAAGCCCCGCCGAAGGCATGGCGCTAATTGCCCGAGGACAGGTCGACGTGACGGTAAGCTCGTTGCTGGTGGCGCGTTTTCTGATCGCCCGCCAATACCGCGACCGCCTGCGTATTACCGGCACCGTTGGCGATCAGCCGGCGCGCATCGCTTTGGCCACGGCGCCGCAGTCGGCGCTGCTGCACTCGATCCTGAACAAGGCGTTGCTGAGCATCGCGCCGCAGCAAATGGATGAACTGGTCGAGCGCTGGAGCCACGATGTGGTGGTGGAGGACAGCTATTGGTCGCGCCATCGCCGCGAGATTCTGCTTGGTTTTGCCGGCGCCGCAGGCTTGCTGCTGCTGGCCTTGATCTGGATCGGCTGGCAGCGTCGGCAGATCCATCAGCGCCAGCAATGGTTGTTGCAACTGCATCAGGCCAAGGACGCAGCGGATGAGGCCAATCGGGCCAAAAGCACTTTCCTGGCGACCATGAGCCACGAGATCCGCACACCGATGAACGCCTTGATCGGCATGCTCGAACTGGCGCTCAAGCGCGCAGAGGAGGGCGTGACTGATCGACTGGCAATTCAGGTGGCGTCGAATGCCGGCCAGCAATTATTGGCGTTGATTGGCGACATTCTCGACATCGCCCGTATCGAGTCGGGGCATTTGTCCCTTTCGCCCGAGCGGGCCAACCTGCGCGAGACGGTGTTATCGGTGTGTCGGGTTTTCGAAGGGCTGGCGCGGCAGAAACGGCTCTTGTGGCGCATCGAACTTGATCCGCGCGCCGACGTGGATGTGCTGATTGATCCGACGCGCTTCAAACAGGTGCTGTCGAACCTGTTGAGCAATGCGATCAAATTCACCCAGTCAGGTGACGTCTGCCTGCGACTGCAGATCGTTGCGATATCGCACGAGCAAGTGAGTGTGCAAGTGCTGATCGAAGACAGCGGCATCGGTATAAGTGCTGAAGATCAAAAGCGCCTGTTCAGCCCGTTCGTTCAAGCGAGCAATAGCCTTCAAGCGGTGCGCAGCGGTTCCGGCCTGGGGCTGGTGATCAGCCGTAACCTCTGCGAAATGATGGGCGGCACGCTGGGTCTCGATAGTGATCTCGGGCAAGGCACGCGAGTAAAAATCAATATCCAGTTGCCGCTGTTGACGTTGGTGACGACCACACTGGCAACGCCCGAGGCGGCAGCCGCGACCTGTGTATTAAGCGTGTTGGTGGTCGACGATCACCCGGTCAATCGCTTGCTGATGTGCTGGCAACTGAGTGAATTGGGGCATCGCACGGTAGACGTGGGCGACGGAGAACAGGGGCTGGACCGCTGGCGAACCCAGGCCTTCGATGTGGTGATCACCGACTGCAACATGCCGCGCCGCAATGGCTATGAGCTGGCGCAGGCGATTCGCAACGAAGAAGCCGCCAGCGGCCGCAGGCCCTGTCTGATCCTCGGTTTTACGGCCAACGCGCAGATCGAAGAGCGCCTGCGTTGTCTGGATGCCGGCATGGACGGCTGCCTGTTCAAACCGATTCGCTTGCATGATCTGGCTGAAGCCCTGAAAGGCGCTCATCGTTGCGAGCGCCACGAAGATGAACCGCCAAGTGCCGAGCCCGTCGAGATTGATCTGAGTGCCCTGGAGCAGATGGCCGGTGCCGATCACTCGTTGATCGAGCGTTTGCGCAAGGAAGTCGGCAATAGCTTGCGCGACGATCTGCTGGCTTTGGATCAGACCCGCGTCGGCGACCGCAACGGCCTGCGTGAGCTGGCCCATCGCATCAGGGGCGGTGCGCAAATGGTTGGGGCAGCGCGGGTTGTTGCGGCGTGTGCAGATCTGGACACGGCATGCCGAGACGGTGAAAACGCGTTTATCGAGCGTGCCATCGACAGGTTGCGCGAAGCCATGCACGGCCTCGCACGGTGCCTCTGAACCATTGCAGACTCCTGTGGAAGCGAGCCTGCTCGCGAAATGCGCGCCGCTGACTCAATTGTTCTGCATATGGAACACTCAAGCCGATTTCCACCCTCTAGTCGAATATTCGATATGCCCTTACGCTTAATCCAATGCATTTACCCATTGGAGACCCCATGAAAAACATCATCGGCATTTACACCAGCCCGCGCGGCCATTGGGTCGGCGATGGTTTCCCGGTGCGCACGCTGTTTTCCTACGACCACCTGGGCAAGCACATCAGCCCGTTTCTGCTGCTCGATCACGCCGGTCCTGCCGAATTCACCCCGACCACTGAACAGCGTGGCGTCGGCCAGCACCCGCACCGTGGTTTCGAAACCGTGACCATCGTTTACGACGGCGAAGTGCAACACCGCGACTCCACCGGCAGCGGCGGCACCATCGGCCCGGGCGACGTGCAGTGGATGACCGCAGCGTCCGGCATCCTCCATGAAGAGTTTCATTCGGAGAATTTCGCCAGAACCGGCGGCAAGCTGGAAATGGTCCAGCTGTGGGTCAACCTGCCGGCCAAGGACAAAATGGCCGCGCCGGGTTACCAGACCATTCTCGACCGCGACATTCCGAGCATCGCGCTCAAGGACAACGCCGGCAGCCTGCGTCTGATCGCCGGTGAATTCGACGGGCACACCGGACCGTCACGGACTTTTACGCCAATCGACGTGTGGGATCTGCGCCTCAATGCCGGCAAGTTGCTGACGCTTGATCTGCACGAAGGACGCAACACCGCACTGGTGGTGTTGAAAGGTTCGGTGCTGGTCAACGGTGCGGAATCGGTTGGGGTAGGGCAGTTGGCGCTGTTCGAACGCGACGGTGATCGACTCACCCTCCAGGCCAGCGAAGACGCAGTGGTATTGCTGCTCAGTGGCGAGCCGATCGACGAACCGATCGTCGGCCATGGCCCGTTCGTGATGAACACCGAGCAGGAAATCCACCAGGCCTTTGCCGACTTCCAGTCCGGGCGCTTTGGCCAGATGCACGCCTGACACCGGGCTTTACGGCTAACCGAAACTACCTGTGGGAGCGAGCCTGTTCGCGAATGCTCTGTTTCAGTCCAAGAGGTAGTGACTGACATGACGCCTTCGCGAGGAGGTTGTTCAGCGTCTGATCGTTCCCACGCTCTGCGTGGGAATGCAGCCGGGGACGCTCCGCGTCCCACAGCCTCAAGATCGCAGCCTTCGTCAGCTCCTTCAGGGTTTTGCAGTGTTTGTAAGCCGGTGCTCATCCACCGAAATCAATTGCTCCTACACTGTGCCAATCTGTGCGATCTTCTCGCGATTGGCCTTTGTCGGAGTTGTTTGATGCTGTCTCTGCTGACCGAACACCCGTTGTTTAGCGCGTTGATCCTGATCCTGCTCGATCTTGGCCTGTGGCGGCTGATCAGCTCTCGCGGCAGTGAATGGAAGCTGTTGGTGCGGGTGCTGATTTTCGCCTTGTTCAGCATTGTGCTGTTCAACGAAGGCCTCAACCCGATGGAACCGGCACCGTGGGCCGACAACGTGCCGCTGCATCTGGCGGCGACCGGGTTGCAGATCGGCTGGTGGCTGTTTGGTGCGCGGACCCTGACGGTGCTGATCGGCGCGGTGATGATGCAGCGGGTCGGCCATACCGGCCGGCTGTTGCAGGACTTGCTCGGCGCGGTGATTTTCCTCATCGCCATCATTGCGGCGCTGGCGTACGTGCT
This sequence comes from Pseudomonas glycinis, assembly GCF_054871425.1. Classification (NCBI taxonomy): domain Bacteria; kingdom Pseudomonadati; phylum Pseudomonadota; class Gammaproteobacteria; order Pseudomonadales; family Pseudomonadaceae; genus Pseudomonas; species Pseudomonas glycinis. The sequence continues at coordinate 69,143 of NZ_JBTYHF010000006.1, forward strand.
CGATCTGCCAGTCAAAGGCGTGCTGGCGACGTCCGGCGCGTTGGCGATCATTGTCGGCCTGGCCTTGCAGAGCACCTTGAGCGACGTGTTCTCCGGCATCGTCCTCAATACCACCAAGCCCTATCAACTCGATGACTGGATCTCCATCGACGGCACCGAGGGCCGCGTCACCGACATCGACTGGCGCGCCACGCGTCTGCAAACCAGTCAGGGCAGCATGGCCGTGATTCCCAACTCGCTGGCGGCGAAAGCCAAAATCATCAACTTCAGCCGACCGAGCAATATGTTCGGCGTTTCCGTCAGCGTGCCCGTCAGCCCCCATGCCCGACCCAGTTCGGTAATCGAGGCGTTGGAGCGGGCAATGCAAGGCTGCCGGCAATTGCTCGACACACCGGCGCCGAGCGTGTCGTTGAAGAGTTCTGCCAGCGGCGGCGCGGAATACGAAATCAGCGGGTTTGTCGCCTCGATGGGCGAGAAGCGCGTGGTGCGCAATCAGTTGTTCGATCTCGCGTACCGGCATTTGCAGGCCTCCGGGGTCAACCTGCTGTCGAGCAACGAGACCAGCGCCGCACCGCAGTTGTCGCGGCCACGGGCGCTGCTGGAAAGCTCACCGATCTTCTCGACTCTGCGTGAAGAAGAAAAAGACACCTTCAGCCAGAACATGACTCTGCAAACTTTCCGCGTCGGCGAAACGATTCTCGCGGGCGGGGAGGTCAGCGATCATTTGTTCATCATTGAATCCGGCGTGGTATCGGTGACGCTCAAGCGCCATGGTGCGCCACTGGAATCCGGGCGCATGGGGCCGGGCGAGGTGATCGGCGAGGCCGGGATTCTTTCCGACACCGCGCTGCCGGCGGATTTTTCCGCGAAGACTTTCTGCGCCCTGTATCGCATCGAGAAGTCCTACCTGAAACCGTGCCTGGACGCGCGCCATGACATTCATGATGCGATGCAGGCGTTGCTCGATTTCCGTCTGCACAAGGCGCAGTCGCTGACCGAGGACGCGCCCGTGGTCGCGCCGAAAAGAGGCTTTCTGCAATGGCTGCGTAATCGCGTCTGAGCTGTCGCTTTGTGATTCGATGCAACCTGCGCGGCGTTCTCAGGGTCACAATTTGCAATCCCACCGGGCAGGAGTTGCAGACGATGAAAAACCTGCGAATCGCCACCTTCAACGTCAACGGCATGCGCGCGCGGCTGCCGAATCTGCTGGAATGGCTCAAGCGCGAGCAACCGGACATCGTCTGCCTGCAAGAGCTCAAATCAGTGGACAGCGCATTTCCCGCCGCCGAACTGGAGGCCGCCGGTTACGGCGCGATCTGGCAGGGCCAGGCGTCATGGAATGGCGTGGCGATTCTGGCGCGTGATGCGCAGCCGTTGGAGAGTCGACGCGGTTTGCCCGGCGATCCCGATGACACCCACAGCCGTTATATCGAAGCGGCGGTGCACGGTGTGCTGGTCGGTTGCCTGTATCTGCCCAACGGCAACCCGCAGCCGGGGCCGAAATTCGATTACAAACTGGCCTGGTTCGAGCGTCTGATCAATTACGCCAAAGACCTGCAAAGCAGCGATCACCCGGTGGTCCTGGCCGGTGACTTCAATGTCGTGCCCACTGACATGGACATCTACAACACCCGATCCTGGCTCAAGGATGCTTTGTTGCAACCCGAAAGCCGCGAGTGCTACCAGCGGCTGCTGGATCAGGGCTGGACCGATTCCCTGCGCCACGTGTATCCAGAAGAGCGCCTCTACACCTTCTGGGATTATTTCCGTAACCATTGGCAAACCAATTCCGGCCTGCGCATCGACCACCTGCTGCTCAACCCGGCATTGAGCCCGTATCTGCACGACGCCGGTGTTGACGCATGGGTGCGCAACGAACCGCACGCCAGTGACCATGCGCCGACGTGGATTCGCATCGCTTCGCGGAAAAAGCGCTGAACGGGCGATTGGCGAAATCAATTGTCGAAAGCCGTGCCTGATCCCGTATACAGGGCAACATCCACGCAGTGTTCTGCGGCCCATGCATAAGGATCGAGCAATGAGTGCGCCACGGCTGACGACTACCAATCTGTACCTGCAACGTCTGGGTTTCGATGCGCCGCCGCCGCCGACGCTCGAAACCTTGCGTCAGTTGCAACTGCGCCACACCGCTCAGTTTGTTTTCGAAAATCTGGCAACGATCAGTGCAGAGCCGGTGTTGATCGACTTGGTCTCCATCGAAGACAAGGTGTTGCAGCAGGGGCGGGGCGGCTACTGCTATGAGCTCAATCATTTGTTCTATGCGCTGCTGCTTGAATTGGGCTTCGACGCGCGGGCGATCAGCGGGCGCGTGGTGATGAATCAGCCGGAAGGCAGCTGGACGGCGCGAACCCATCGTTTGAGTCTGGTGACCATCGACGAAGTGCGTTACATCACCGACGTTGGCTTCGGCGGCATGGTGCCCACCGCGCCGCTGTTGCTCGACAGTGAAGATGAGCAACCCACCCCGCACGAACCCTACCGCATCGACAAGCAAGCAGATGGCTACCTGCTGCGCGCCAAAGTCGCAGGCGAATGGCGGCCGATGTACCTGTTCGATCTGCAACGCCAGGAAGACATCGATTACACCGTCGGCAACTGGTACGTCTCCACCCATCCCGAGTCACCCTTTGCCCAGCGCCTGATGGTCGCGCGCACCGGCGCTGGCTGGCGCAAAACCCTGAACAACGGCAGTTTTGCCATTCATCACATGGGCGCGAACAGTGAGCGGCGCGAGGTGGCGGACGTCGACGAGCTGATGAAATTGCTGCGGCGCGAGTTCGATCTTCAGGTGCCTGATTCACCGCGTGTGCGACAAGCGCTGGCTCGGGTCATCGCGCCAGCCTCCATCTAAGGCTTTACATCAGGCTCCAATACGCGACGGATTTCGCCGATGGCCGCTGACAGCTTTCGCTCGAGACTCTTGAGATCGGTGGCGGTGATGCCTTTCTTGAATTGCCCCGTCAGCCCTGAATCGTCAGCGCTTCCCTGCTGGCGTGGGCCATCAAGCAGAGCATGGCGCAGGGTGTTGTTGATCACAGTCTGGTAGCCAAAGCCCTCGGTTTCCGCGGCGGTACGCGCCGCTTCGATCACCGCGTCATCAAGCATGATAGTGATGCGGGTCTTGCCCTTGCTCGGCGCTACTGCGCCGCGTTTACCTGTGGAAAAGTCATATTCGTCTTTCATCGTTCAAGCCTCCTTAACTCCCGGCGTAATTGAATCACTGATTTATTATGCATACTTTATATGTATAAAAAACAGCGCGACTGCACCGTCGGTCGCCGTGAACACTTCAGCCTAGTGGGCACTGGCGCGGACGCAGCGGGGATGTGTTGCCGGATTTGTTAGGGCAAGAAGCGCAGGCTAGAAGGTTGGATGGCTACCTAACCATTATGTGACTGACAAGTTGTATACAACTCTATGGACATTTGTCCTGGGTATTGAATACAGTGTGCGCATAACAAAAACCAGGGAACCCCCCACCATGAAAACGCCCCATGTTTCACACCAACGGCCCGAGGATGAAAACCTCGGGGTCGGCGCGAATATGGCTTACGGCCTGCAACATGTTCTGACCATGTACGGCGGTATCGTTGCGGTGCCACTGATCATTGGCCAGGCGGCCGGTCTATCGCCGGCGGACATTGGTCTGTTGATAGCTGCTTCATTGTTTGCGGGGGGGCTGGCGACGTTGCTGCAAACCCTGGGTCTGCCGTTTTTTGGCTGTCAGCTGCCGCTGGTCCAGGGCGTATCGTTCTCCGGCGTGGCGACCATGGTCGCGATCGTCAGCAGTGGCGGGGAGGGCGGTTTCCAGTCGGTGCTGGGCGCGGTGATTGCCGCCTCGTTGATCGGCTTGCTGATCACGCCGGTGTTTTCACGCATCACCAAGTTCTTTCCGCCGCTGGTCACCGGCATTGTGATCACCACCATCGGCCTGACGCTGATGCCGGTGGCCGCACGCTGGGCGATGGGCGGCAACAGCCACGCGCCGGACTTCGGCAGCATGCAGAACATCGGTCTGGCGGCGGTGACGCTGGTGCTGGTGTTGCTGTTGAGCAAGGTTGGCAGCGCGACCATTTCTCGGCTGTCGATTCTGCTGGCCATGGTCATCGGCACGGTGCTGGCGGTGTTCCTTGGCATGGCGGATTTCTCCAGTGTCACCACCGGCCCCATGTTCGGCTTCCCGACACCGTTCCACTTCGGCATGCCGACCTTCCATTTCGCCGCGATCCTGTCGATGTGCATTGTGGTTATGGTGACGCTGGTGGAAACCTCGGCGGACATCCTCGCCGTGGGCGAGATCATTGACACCAAGGTAGATTCCAAACGCTTGGGCAACGGCCTGCGCGCCGACATGCTGTCGAGCATGTTTGCGCCGATCTTCGGATCGTTTACGCAAAGTGCTTTCGCGCAAAACGTCGGCCTGGTGGCGGTGACCGGGATTAAGAGCCGTTTTGTGGTGGCCACCGGCGGTCTGTTTCTCGTCGTCCTCGGGCTGCTGCCGTTCATGGGGCGGGTGATTGCCGCCGTGCCGACTTCTGTCCTCGGCGGCGCCGGGATCGTGCTGTTCGGCACCGTGGCCGCCAGCGGCATCCGCACGTTGTCGAAGGTGGACTACCGCAACAACGTCAACCTGATCATCGTTGCCACCTCGATCGGTTTCGGCATGATCCCGATCGCCGCGCCGAACTTCTACGATCATTTCCCGAGCTGGTTCTCGACGATTTTCCATTCGGGCATCAGTTCATCGGCAATCATGGCGATCCTGCTCAACCTGGCGTTCAACCACTTCACGACCGGCAACTCGGATCAACAGTCGGTGTTCGCCGCAGCGGAAGAGCGCACCCTGCGTTATCGCGATCTCGCCGCGCTGCGTGAAGGCGATTACTTCAGCGACGGCAAGCTGCATGACTGCGATGGCAAGGAAGTGCCGGTGATCGAGCCGGATGACCACGACCATGGCCACGGCGCGCCTAAGGTTCAGGTGAAAAGCAGCGAACATGTCTGACCGCTGCGTCTGAAACAGAAAAGGCCGATCTGCCCAAACAGATCGGCCTTTTGGTATTTTTCGTGCGCCCACAAAAAAGCCCCTGAACCTTGCGATTCAGGGGCTTTGCTATTTGGCTCCACAACCTGGACTCGAACCAGGGACCCAGTGATTAACAGTCACTTGCTCTACCAACTGAGCTATTGCGGAATTGGTGCGTATGTTACTGATTCAAAAAGAGAAGTCAAGCATCGCCGGGCAACTTTTGCGATTCGTCGGGACGGACGGCATTTTGTCAGCGATTGGCGGTTACCAGAAAGGCCTCAGAGGTCTACCATGGCAGCCCGGAAGTGGTCACACGCGCTGCCGGCCATTCGCCGCAAAGGTACGCGCCATGATTCAAATCACTCGCAACACCGAGGTGCCTGCATGAGCACTGCACAGATCAGCCTGCCCAAAGGGATCGGCCCGCACGCCGAAAAACTTTTCGATGCAATCACCGGGGCAAGCACCGCCGAAGAATTGAACCGCGCTGGCGGCAAGGCTGAAGGTTTCGTCCTTGGTCTAGAAAGCAGCAAGGCCATCAAGAGCCAGGTCGCCGAATCGCTGTATGTGATTTATGACGATGCTGCCACTCAACGCTCGGCCGAGCTGGCTTAACTGCCGAAGGTAATCGTGCCGAGCATCAGCTTGGCATAGGCCGCCGTCGCCGCCAGTTGCACCAGCCACAGGGCCAGGCCACCGAGGAATACCCCGGTGGCGACTTGCAGCACCAGGCTCTTTTCACGCTTGGCCGGAGCGCGCGGGATGAAATCATCCAGGTCGTCACGGTCGGCGCGCAGGTTGTCGTTTTTCATGTGGGTTCTCGCAAGGTTCCGGGTTCGGCTCATGTCCTGTGGGAGCGAGCCTGCACGCGAAAGCGTCTTGTCAGCTGACATAGCATCGACTGGCCGATCGCATTCGCGAGCAGGCTCTCTCCCACAGGTTGGATTTGTGTGCAGTCTAGAGGTTGCAAGGCGTTTTCTGAGACAAATAAAAACGGGAAGCCGTTCAAGGCTTCCCGTTTTTCATCACGCCGCGAAAATCAGATGACCTGAACGATCGCGTCCGTCACAGCCTTTATGTTGCTCTGGTTCAGGGCAGCCACGCAGATGCGGCCGGTGTCCAGGGCGTAGATGCCGAACTCGTTGCGCAGGCGGTGCACCTGTTCAGTGGTCAGGCCGGAGTAGGAGAACATGCCGCGCTGACGACCGACGAAGCTGAAATCGCGGCCCGGGGCTTTTTCCGCCAGCAGGGCAACCATCTGCTCGCGCATGCCGCGAATACGCAGGCGCATTTCGGCCAGTTCGGCTTCCCACTGCGCGCGCAGTTCCGGGCTGTTCAGCACCGCAGCAACGATGCTGGCGCCGTGGGTCGGCGGGTTGGAGTAGTTGGTGCGGATCACGCGCTTGACCTGCGACAGCACGCGCGCGCTTTCTTCTTTTGATTCGCTGACGATCGACAGTGCGCCAACGCGTTCGCCGTACAGCGAGAACGATTTGGAGAACGAGCTCGAGACGAAGAAGGTCAGACCGGATTCGGCGAACAGGCGCACAGCGGCGGCGTCTTCATCGATGCCGTCGCCGAAACCCTGGTAAGCCATGTCGAGGAACGGTACGTGACCTTTGGCCTTGACCACTTCCAGTACCTTGTTCCAGTCCGCCGGGGTCAGGTCGACGCCGGTCGGGTTGTGGCAGCAAGCGTGCAGGACAACGATCGAGCCGTTCGGCAGGGCGTTGAGGTCGTCGAGCATGCCGGCACGGTTCACGTCGTGGGTGGCAGCGTCGTAGTAACGGTAGTTCTGCACCGGGAAACCAGCGGTTTCGAACAGCGCGCGGTGGTTTTCCCAGCTCGGGTCGCTGATCGCCACGACGGCGTTCGGCAGCAGTTGCTTGAGGAAGTCGGCACCGATTTTCAGTGCGCCGGTCCCGCCGACGGCCTGAGTGGTGATGACGCGACCGGCGCTGATCAGCGGCGAGTCGTTGCCGAACAGCAGTTTCTGCACGGTCTGGTCGTAGGCAGCGATGCCATCGATCGGCAGGTAGCCGCGCGAAGCGTGTTGCGCGACGCGAATCGTCTCGGCTTCGATCACCGCGCGCAGCAGTGGAATTCGCCCCTCTTCGTTGCAGTACACGCCCACGCCCAGGTTGACCTTGGTGGTCCGGGTATCGGCGTTGAATGCTTCGTTGAGGCCCAGGATTGGATCGCGGGGTGCCATTTCGACAGCGGAGAACAGGCTCATTATTACGGCGGCTCTGAATGGAGAGTGGAGGGACGTGTCGCGCTCCAGCCGAATGCACTAGAGCGGTGCACAAACGGGGAGCTAGTATAGAGGCCATCACCGCGCAATGGCGACAGGCGAATCGGCTTTTAGGGTAAGTTTTTCCGATTATTTCTTGACCGTTAGTCGATTGACTTTGTCAGACTCTTTACCGGATGTAGGACGTTTGCCTTGAAAGGTCAGGCAATCGCCACCACATTCAGCACAATCCAGGTTTTTTCTTGCGCGACATCGGTCGTTTGCGGTCGTCCTCGTGGTGCTCCGCCTGACGCGGAACGCCGCGATTCCAGAGGTGTGTATGTCGGAATTCCAGCTAGTCACCCGCTTCGAGCCTGCCGGCGATCAGCCGGAAGCCATTCGCCAGTTGGTTGAGGGCATTGACGCCGGGCTGGCGCACCAGACACTGCTCGGTGTGACCGGTTCGGGCAAGACCTTCAGCATCGCCAACGTCATCTCCCAGGTCCAGCGGCCGACGCTCGTACTGGCGCCGAACAAGACCCTGGCCGCGCAGTTGTACGGGGAGTTCAAGGCGTTCTTCCCGAACAACGCCGTTGAATACTTCGTTTCCTACTACGACTACTACCAGCCCGAAGCGTATGTGCCGTCGTCCGACACCTTCATCGAGAAGGACGCCTCGATCAACGACCACATCGAGCAGATGCGCCTGTCCGCAACCAAAGCGTTGCTCGAGCGCAAGGACGCGATCATCGTCACCACGGTGTCGTGCATCTATGGTCTGGGCAGTCCGGAAACCTATCTGAAAATGGTCTTGCACGTTGATCGCGGCGACAAGCTTGATCAGCGTGCGCTGCTGCGGCGCCTGGCCGACCTGCAATACACCCGCAACGACATGGATTTCGCCCGGGCGACGTTCCGAGTGCGCGGTGACGTGATTGATATCTTCCCGGCGGAATCCGACCTCGAAGCGATCCGCATCGAGCTGTTCGATGACGAGGTCGAGAGCATTTCCGCCTTCGACCCGCTGACCGGCGAAGTCATCCGCAAGATGCCGCGCTTCACTTTCTATCCGAAGAGCCACTACGTGACGCCTCGGGAAACCCTGCTCGATGCTATCGAAGGCATCAAGGTCGAATTGCAGGAGCGCCTCGAATACCTGCGCAGCAACAACAAACTGGTGGAAGCCCAGCGTCTGGAACAGCGCACCCGTTTCGACCTGGAAATGATCCTCGAACTGGGCTATTGCAACGGCATCGAAAACTACTCGCGCTACCTGTCCGGGCGTCCGGCCGGCGCGGCGCCACCCACCCTTTACGACTATCTGCCGGCCGACGCCTTACTGGTGATCGACGAATCCCACGTTAGCGTGCCGCAGGTCGGCGCGATGTATAAGGGCGACCGCTCGCGCAAGGAAACCCTCGTTGAGTACGGCTTCCGCCTGCCTTCGGCGCTGGACAACCGGCCCATGCGTTTCGACGAGTGGGAAGGGGTCAGCCCGCAGACCATTTTCGTTTCGGCAACGCCCGGCAATTACGAAGCCGAGCACGCCGGGCGGGTGGTTGAGCAGGTGGTGCGGCCGACTGGCCTGGTCGACCCGCAGGTTGAAGTGCGGCCGGCGCTGACCCAGGTCGATGACTTGCTCTCGGAAATCACCAAGCGTGTGGCGATCGAAGAACGTGTGCTGGTCACCACGCTGACCAAGCGCATGGCCGAAGACCTGACCGATTACCTCGCCGACCACGGCGTGCGCGTGCGCTATCTGCACTCGGACATCGACACCGTCGAGCGCGTCGAGATCATCCGCGATTTGCGCCTCGGCGTGTTCGATGTGCTGGTCGGGATCAACCTGCTGCGTGAAGGCCTCGACATGCCGGAAGTGTCGCTGGTGGCGATTCTCGATGCCGACAAGGAAGGCTTCCTGCGTTCCGAGCGCTCGCTGATCCAGACCATCGGTCGCGCGGCGCGTAACCTCAATGGCCGGGCGATTCTCTACGCCGATCGCATGACTGGTTCGATGGAGCGGGCGATTGGTGAGACCGAGCGCCGTCGCGAGAAGCAGATCGCCTTCAACCTTGAGAACGGCATTACCCCGAAAGGTGTGATCAAGGACGTCGCCGACATCATGGAAGGCGCCACCGTGCCCGGTTCGCGCAGCAAGAAGCGCAAAGGCATGGCCAAGGCCGCCGAAGAGAACGCCAAGTACGAAGCCGAGTTGCGCTCGCCAAGCGAAATCACCAAACGCATCCGCGCGCTGGAAGAGAAGATGTACCAACTGGCGCGGGATCTGGAGTTTGAAGCGGCGGCGCAGATGCGTGACGAGATTGCCAAACTGCGCGAACGATTGCTTACGGTATAAGGGATCGTTCCCACGCAGAGCGTGGGAACGATCATTGGGTATCCCTGTGGGAGCGAGCCTGCTCGCGAATGCCTTCACACCATCCGAAGGGCTTAGGGCATCTGGCTTAAATACCCTGCCCGCTGGAGCGGGGCGGGTGTCGCCTGTTACCATTCGCCGCTTGATTGTTCTGCTCTTCATTTTTTCGAGACAAGCCATGACCACCGTCCGCACTCGCATCGCGCCATCGCCTACCGGGGACCCCCACGTAGGTACCGCTTACATCGCATTGTTCAACTACTGCTTTGCCAAGCAGCACGGCGGTGAGTTCATCCTGCGCATTGAAGACACCGATCAGTTGCGTTCGACCCGCGAGTCCGAACAGCAGATCTTCGACGCCCTACGCTGGCTCGGTATCGACTGGAGCGAAGGCCCGGATGTCGGCGGCCCGCACGGCCCTTATCGGCAGAGCGAGCGCGGCGATATCTACCAGAAGTACTGCCAGCAACTGGTCGACATGGGCCATGCGTTCCCGTGCTTCTGCACCGCTGAAGAACTCGATCAGATGCGCGCCGAGCAAATGGCTCGCGGCGAAACTCCGCGCTACGACGGCCGCGCACTGCTGCTGTCGAAGGAAGAAGTCGCGGCGCGCCTGGCCGCTGGCGAACCGCACGTGATCCGCATGAAAGTGCCGAGCGAAGGCGTCTGCGTGGTGCCGGACATGCTGCGTGGCGACGTCGAGATCCCGTGGGATCGCATGGACATGCAAGTGCTGATGAAGACCGACGGCCTGCCGACGTACTTCCTCGCCAACGTCGTCGACGATCACCTGATGGGCATCACCCACGTGCTGCGTGGCGAAGAGTGGCTGCCATCGGCACCGAAACTGATCTTGCTGTACGAATACTTCGGCTGGGAACAGCCGGAGCTGTGCTACATGCCGCTGCTGCGTAACCCGGACAAGAGCAAGCTGTCCAAGCGCAAGAACCCGACCTCGGTGACCTTCTACGAGCGCATGGGCTTCATGCCGGAAGCGATGCTTAACTACCTCGGCCGCATGGGCTGGTCGATGCCGGACGAGCGCGAGAAGTTCTCGCTGCAGGAAATGGTCGACAACTTCGACCTCAAGCGAGTGTCCCTCGGCGGGCCGATCTTCGACATCGAGAAGCTGTCGTGGCTCAACGGCCAGTGGCTACGCGATCTGCCGGTGGAAGAGTTTGCCGCCCGCGTGCAGAAGTGGGCGTTCAATTCCGAATACATGATGAAGATCGCGCCGCACGTGCAGGGCCGGGTTGAAACGTTCAGCCAGGTTGCACCGCTGGCGGGGTTCTTCTTTGCCGGCGGCGTGAATCCGGATGCCAAGCTGTTCGAGTCGAAAAAGCTCTCCGGCGATCAGGTTCGCCAGTTGATGCAGTTGATCCTGTGGAAACTGGAAAGTCTGCGGCAGTGGGAGAAGGACAGCATCACCGCGACGATTCAGGCGGTGGTCGAATCCCTCGAGCTGAAACTGCGCGATGCGATGCCGCTGATGTTTGCTGCGATCACCGGGCAGGCGAGTTCGGTGTCGGTGCTCGATGCGATGGAAATCCTCGGCCCGGATCTCACCCGTTTCCGCTTGCGCCAGGCGATTGACCTGCTGGGCGGCGTGTCGAAGAAAGAAAACAAAGAGTGGGAAAAGCTCTTGGGCGCCATCGCCTGATTGCTTTTGCTTCTCTGCAGGACTGCCGAAGGCTGCGATCTTTTGATCCTGCCTCCGGCGTTTCTCCCGAATTTACGGGGGAGGGCGGTAAGTGATTGTTATCCCGGCAAAAAATTTTGAAATTTTTCAAAAATAAGTTTGACAGGCTTTCGATACGCCCTTAAGATTCGCCCCGTCCTCAGCGATGAGGGGCTATAGCTCAGCTGGGAGAGCGCTTGCATGGCATGCAAGAGGTCGACGGTTCGATCCCGTCTAGCTCCACCAATTTACACTTCGAGGTCTGGCCACGCCGGCCTTGAAGCGATCAACACTCAGCGTTGATCAGTTGTATAGAAGGGTTTGCGTCCCCTTCGTCTAGTGGCCTAGGACACCGCCCTTTCACGGCGGTAACAGGGGTTCGAGTCCCCTAGGGGACGCCAGTTTTACAGAAGTGATGTTGCAAGAGATCACTCCGCCGCGAGGCGAAAAATCCGGGGCTATAGCTCAGCTGGGAGAGCGCCTGCATGGCATGCAGGAGGTCAGCGGTTCGATCCCGCTTAGCTCCACCAATTTTACAGTTCAAGGTCTGGCCACACCGGCCTTGAATCGATCAGCTCTCAGCACTGATCAGTTGTATAGAAGGGTTTGTGTCCCCTTCGTCTAGTGGCCTAGGACACCGCCCTTTCACGGCGGTAACAGGGGTTCGAGTCCCCTAGGGGACGCCACGATTACCCGCTCTGCGGGATTTTATAAGGGTCATTCAATTATTGAATGGCCCTTTTGTTTGTCTGGCGTTTGGCCAACTCTCCTTTTCCTTACACTGTGCTTCAGACCAGCGGTCATATTCATGACTTGCGGAATATTATTATGCGAATAATATTCTAGTCGTAATATTCGGAGGCAACGATGAACGATAAAAAAGCTCAAACCCGCGAGCGCATCCTCAAGGCTGCCAGCGCCGCACTGATTCAGCGCGGCCCGGCTGACCCGAGCGTGGGCGAAGTGATGGGCGCAGCCGGCCTGACCGTCGGCGGCTTCTACGCCCACTTCGAAAGCAAGGACGCGATGATGCTCGAAGCGTTCAAGCAACTGCTGGGCCGGCGTCGCGACCTGATTGCCGACATGGACGCCGATCTGACCGGCGAAGAGCGTCGCGCTTTGGTGGCTGCGTTCTACCTGTCACGCAAACACCGGGATTCCAGCGAAGCCGCATGCCCGATTCCTGCCTCGATTGGCGAATTGGGGCGTTTGCCGGAGTCGTTCCGCATCGCGCTGAACGAGCATCTGGAGCTGATGGTCGCGCAACTGGCCGCCAGCCCTGAAGACACCGACAAGGCTCTGGCCGATGTCGCGTTGATGGTCGGTGGTCTGGCCTTGGCCAGGGCGCTGGGTCCGGGAGAGTTATCCGATCGATTGCTGCGCGCCGCCAAGTCGGCGGTGCGTTGACCTGAAGGCAACAAGCCTGAGGAGAGTGCGATGAACGCGTTGAAGTGGGTTCGTGGCGTTAACGGTACCTTGGGCTGGTTTGCACCGAAGCTGGTGGCGAGCAAAATGCGTCTGGCGTTCATGACGCCCCGCGCGCTACCGCTGCGGGATTGGGAGCTGCCGCTGTTGGCCAGCTCCGAACGCATCACGTTGCGCTTCGGCCTGTCGGCGCTGCGCTGGGGCCAAGGCCCGACAGTGTTGCTGATGCATGGTTGGGAAGGGCGGCCAACGCAATTCGCCTCGCTGATCAATGCGCTGGTCGATGCCGGCTATACCGTCGTCGCGCTCGACGGTCCGGCCCACGGTCGCTCCCCTGGGCGAGAAGCCAATGTAGTGCTGTTCGCCCGCGCCATGCTCGAAGCCGCTGCCGAATTGCCGCCGCTGCAAGCGGTTATCGGCCATTCCATGGGCGGCGCCAGCGCGATGCTCGCTGTGCAATTGGGCCTGCGCACCGAAACTCTGGTCAGCATCGCCGCACCGTCGCGGATTCTCGGCGTGCTGCGCGGTTTTGCGCGCATGGTCGGCATGCCGCCGCGCGCGCGTTCGGCGTTTATCCGCAAGGTCGAGCAGGACGTCGGCATGCGCGCCGCGACGCTGGACGTGGCCCACTATCAACTGGATATGCCCGGTCTGATCGTGCATGCCGAGGACGACAGCTTTGTCTCGGTCAAAGAATCGCAATTGATTCACGAAGCCTGGTTCGACAGCCGCCTGCTGCGCCTGGAAAGCGGCGGCCATCAACGCGTGCTGGCCGACCCTCGAGTGATTGATGGTGTGTTATCACTGCTCGCCGGTCGCAGCCTTCAGGCGCGCCAATCGGCCTGAGCTCCGTTACACTGCCCCGGTTGAATACTTTGACCGGGAGTGGGGCATGGGCTGGGATCGGGCAACGCCGTTTACCATTGATCTGCAAGTAGGCGCCGAAGACATCGACGGGCTCGGGCACGCCAATAACGCCGTTTACGTGACCTGGCTCGAGCGCTGCGCCTGGCGCCATTCGCAGCGCCTCGGCCTGGACCTGGTCGAATACCGGCGGCTGGATCGGGCGATGGCCGTTGTCCGCCATGAAATCGATTATCTGGCCGCAGCCTATGAAGGCGATGAACTGCAACTGGCGACCTGGATCGTCGACTGGGACCAGCGCTTGAAAATGACCCGGCATTTCCAGCTCAAACGCCCCAGCGACAACGCCACCCTGCTGCGCGCGCAGACCACGTTTGTGTGCATCGAGCTGTCGACCGGCAAGCCCAAGCGCATGCCGGCAGAGTTTATCGAAGGTTATGGCCCGGCGATCCAGATTGCAGAGGCGATGTAAATCTCACTCTGTGGGAGCGAGCCTGCTCACGAAGCGTCGCGTCAGTTACGCATGTATCAACTGACAGACCGCCTTCGCGAGCAGGCTCGCTCCCACAGAGAGATGTGTTGTCCTGCGGTCTTGCACGATATCCAGTAAACTGCCGCACGTTTTTCTTCAAGTAGTGTTTTCCCATGCAAATTGCTCTGGCGCCCATGGAAGGGTTGGTCGACGACATCCTGCGCGACGTGCTGACCCGCGTTGGCGGCATCGACTGGTGCGTGACCGAATTCATTCGGGTCAACGACCAGTTACTCACCCCGGCGTACTTCCACAAGTTCGGCCCCGAGCTGCTCAACGGTGCTCGCACCGCGTCCGGTGTGCCGCTGCGCGTGCAATTGCTCGGTTCCGATCCGGTATGCCTGGCGGAAAACGCCGCGCTGGCCTGCGAGCTTGGCTCGGAAGTGATCGACCTCAACTTCGGCTGCCCGGCCAAGACGGTCAACAAATCCCGCGGCGGCGCCGTGCTGCTCAAGGAGCCGGAGCTGCTCAACCAGATCGTCGAGCATGTCCGTCGCGCCGTACCGGCGCACATCCCGGTCACCGCGAAAATGCGCCTGGGTTTCGACAGTCCTGACGGCTCGCTGGTCTGCGCCACGGCGCTGGCCGAAGGCGGGGCAGAGCACATCGTCGTACATGCGCGGACGAAAATGGACGGCTACAAACCGCCGGCTCATTGGGAGTGGATCCCGCGCGTGCAGGACGTGGTCAAGGTGCCGGTGTTCGCCAACGGCGACATCTGGAGCGTCGAAGACTGGCGCCGTTGTCGCGAAATCAGTGGCGTGGAAGACATTATGCTCGGTCGGGGTCTGGTCTCCCGCCCGGATCTCGCCCGGCAGATCGCTGCGGCGCGCGCTGGCGAAGAGGTCGTCGAGATGACCTGGGCCGAGCTGATGCCGCTGATTCAGGACTTCTGGCTGCAGGCCAAGGCGCAAATGACCGCCCGGCAATCGCCCGGTCGCCTCAAGCAATGGCTGGCCATGCTGACGCGCAACTACCCGGAAGCCGCCGAGCTTTTCACCGTTCTGCGCCGTGAAACCGAGCCGGATCAAGTCTCGCGTCTGCTCGGATTGCCGCTCGTCGAGGCCGCATAAAAAATCTCAAAATAATCTCTTGAAATCAAAACAGCGGTCCCTATCTAAGGGTTACGCGATGCCGAATTCGGGTCGCGGAGACACAAAACCTTGCTGATTGTTTTCAGGAGATTTGAATCATGAGTACTGCATTTTCTCTCGCGCCACTGTTCCGTTCCTCGGTAGGTTTCGACCGTTTCAACGACCTGTTCGAAACCGCCCTGCGCAACGAGCCAGGCAGCAGCTACCCACCCTACAACGTCGAAAAACACGGTGATGACCAATACCGTATCGTCGTTGCGGCCGCCGGTTTCCAGGAAGAAGACCTGGACCTGCAAGTCGAGAAGGGTGTGCTGACCATCAGTGGCGGCAAGCGTGACACTGACGAGAGCGTCACGTTCTTGCATCAAGGCATCGCCCAGCGAGCCTTCAAGCTGTCGTTCCGTCTGGCCGATCACATCGAGATCAAGGACGCTGCCCTGCGCAACGGCCTGCTGAGCATCGACCTGCTCCGTGTGATCCCGGAAGAAGCGAAAGCCAAGCGCATCCCGATCAATGGAGCGCAGCAGCCGGCGTTGCAGCATTGATTCATGTGCTGACACACAATCGCCCGAACCGGCGATAAGCCGCTGAACGAAAGGCCCCGATACGTCGGGGCCTTTTTTGTGCGCGCAGTCAAAGCGATGCAGGGTTTGCCGCTGTTGGCGGGGCTCTTTACAATCGGCGCAGTTTTGCCGGCCCCCATTTCCCAGCGGTCGGCCTGGAGCCTTTTTTCATGGACGAGATTCAACAGCGCTGGCTGTGCGCGTTGTCCGCACCAATGGCCGCGCTCAACACCGGCGCCGGGTATGACGACCCGGCGTTCTGCAACGATCGTTACATCAACCTCAAGGAAAGTTGGGGTATCGATGATCGGCAACAGTTGTTCGACATGCTCGGATGGATGACCGACGACGGCCATGCCAAACACCTCAGTGCGGCCTATCTGGCGTGGCAGCGATGCCTGCCGAGTGAATGGCAGTCGTTGCTCAATGAGCTGAGCCCGCGCGAGCGCGTCCTGCATGAATTTGCCAGCCGTACCTTCGGCAGCTGTGGTCCCGGCGGCATCTTGTCCTGGGATTACGGCCGGATGGGCTTTCTGTTGCGCTGCGCCGTACGTAATCAATGGATCGATCTGGCCGAGAGCAACTGGTTGCACAGTCGTCTGGCGTTGAGGGCGCAGTTTCATTACGGCAGCTGGATGGCTTACTTCAACGGCTTTCTGGTGGGACGAACCTTTTGGTGCTGCATGAGTAAAAGCGATGATGAACTGGCGGTCGAGATGAGTCGTGAGGGCACCAGCGCTTTCAACACCAGGATTGCCCGAGGTCTTGCGCAAAACATTCCACACTTTCTCGCTGATCTGCCTTGGCACATGGATATTGATCCGCCGTCTCGTCCGGCATCGCTTGGGGAGTTCGACTGGTCATGAGTTGCTGGATTCGACTGGGCATTGAACCGACTACTGACGAAACTCTGATTCGCAGCGCCTATCGCGCCCGTTTGCCGGCGCACCATCCGGAAACCGATCCGGAAGGTTTTCAAGCGCTACGCATGGCCTACGAGAGTGCCCTGCGTCTGGCCCGTGAAGAGGAGGAAGAGGCTGGAGACGAGATCGACGCTGCACAAGCCGATGTCGTTCGGGCGCCTCAAGCTTTTCTGGATTTCTGTGCGCTGCTGGATGATCCCGCGCGACGCTTCAACTACGCGGCATGGCAGGCATTTGTCCGGACGCTGGATGCCTTGTCACTGGAGGTTTTCGATGACCTCAACTGGGGCTTGTACCACCGACTGTCCGGCGCCGGTCCGTTGTCCTACCGTTGTGCGAATCTGTTGGCGCAACGCATGGCCTGGGACCAGCAATTGCTCGATCTGGCATTCGACGATGCGCAAGCGGTAGAAGGCTTTTTGCAGCGCATCAAGACGCCCGACCCGTTCGACACGGATCTGATGAGCGCCTGGTCAGAGCCGGCACAGACCGAGTCGCTGTGGTATGCCCGTAGCCTCGATTTCATCTTTACTCAGCGTCCGCTTCACGAGTTCGCCGAGTTCGCCAGTCGGCATACGTGCTTGCCGTTGCCCAACGATGCCGCGTACCTCAAGCGGTTGCTGGTGCAGTTCACCCAAGCGGGGATGGGCGCGCCGACGTTCCTGCAGTGCTGTGCCGAACAGCACGATGCCGCGCCGGATAACGTCGACTGGCTGTACCTGCTGGCGTGTCAGTACAGTCTGTTGGGGCACGACGATCAAGCGTTTCCATGCTGGATTCGGCTCTGGAGCGAACATCGCCATCCCGCGGCAGAGAGTCGCTTGCTGGAGCTGTGTGCCAAGCGTCAGCCGACCTTTCTGCCGTTGCTGATTCAGGCGTTCGATCGTCTGGAGGACTGCGCCGTTTGGCCGGACGAACTGGGTGCTGAGTGCCAAGTGTATGGCAGTCCGTCACAACGGCCCGAGACCTTGACCCGTTGGTTGGGTGTCGGACGGCTCAAGCTTGATGCACTGGCGCAAAGCTTTGTTGATTGGCGCATGGCGGGCGACGAGTTGCCATTGCTCGCGCAGTTGATCGGCGAAAACCACGACAGCCGTTTGCTGCGTCTGTACCGGCACGCCTGGGCGCTGCATCGTGGTGATTCGGCCTTGTTGCAGCAGATTGTCGACGAACCGCTGCCGGTGGACGCGCTGGAATGCCTGGTTTTGAGCGGCCTGAAGTATCAGGCCAGGCAACATCTGCATTGGCTGGCCAAGGCTCCTGTCGCGCAGGCCATGAGCGCTTTCACTGACTCGCAAACACTTTCACCGCAATTGCCGCCCGCGTTATCCGAAGGCGCGCTGCACAAGGTTTGTCGTCTGTGGTTGCAGCGCTTGCGGCCCTATAGCGACACGGCGCTTGCACGCATTGCCGACGCGTTCGAGCTGAGTGCGGTCAAAGACGGCAATGACCTGTCGCAACTCGATCTCATGCTCCAGTTGAGTCGGCGCGTGACAGGTTTGCCGCCGATCGGGTTGGGAACGGCGATCTGGGATTGGCACGCTCAAACCGTGTTTTTGCTGGCATTGCTGGAACAACCCGAGCGCTGGTTGCAATTGATTGATGCGCAGTGTCTGGAGCGTTTGCCGTTCAATCCTGCGCATCCTTTGAGCCGACTGCAGCCGCTATTGCGGCGCTTGCTGCGTGAGCAGGGCAATTGCGCCGGTTTGCTCGGCTGGCTGCAGGGTGACGATCCTGTGCACGGTTTGCTGGTGCAACAGTTGTTCAGTGTCGAGCAGGCTCTCGACAGCGCCAGGCTGCCCGCCAATACCCTGCTTTACACCTGCGTCGAAAGTGACCGTGCGGCGTGCGGCGATGATCTGCTGGGCTTGTTGATGTTCTGGGGCGTGCTCTACCACGATCCAGGCCTGAGCGCCGAGCAGCACCGGGCGTTGTTGCAGTCGATTGAAGCGGTCAGTTGCGAGGATGACTGGTTCGAAGGCTTTCGCGACGGTCTGATCAAGGGCGAACCGGTGTGGCCACCGCGCAAGGTGTTGACGGATTTCGGTGTCGACAAACTATTGGCCTATGAGGCGCTGGATGCGCTCAAAAGCTTGATTCGCTACGGCGCTGCCGGTGTGCCGAAAACGCGAGTATTGCGACAACTGCAGCAGGGTAAGGATGACGTGCAGAACAGCGTCGGTTTGCGCTTGGCACTGTGCGCGTTGCTGTCGTGGTCGGAGCGGTTGCTGTTAGCCAACAGTGATGTCCAGCCAGTACCAGCGAAAGCGTTCTGGCGCCCCGGATCACGGCTGGGGCGCAAGGCTTTTATCGCTCAGGTCCTGGGATGCGTAGTGATAACCCCAATAGCCGGGCTGATAACTGGCACGACGATTGGCGGGATGCTCATCTTTTTGCTTGGCGTGCTGCTGTTGTTCGCGGCAGTTGTACGGCGGTTGCACGATATGGGCCGGGGCATACCGACACTGCTGATATTTCTTGGATTGTCGCCGTTTCTGCCATTCCTGCCGCTGGTGTTGTTCGGCTTTCCGGGAGACAAACTGCCTAACCGCTATGGCGTGCCGCCGGACAGTGGGGCAGATATGTTGTCCGGCGGGTTGCAGGCTGCTTTACGGCAACTGAACGGTTAAAGACGCATCTGGTCCAGCGCATCATTCAGCGCTGAGCGGTGGCTGGCGATTTCGCTGGCTTGCTGGCCGGCAAGCACGGTGTTGAAGGTGTCCATCCACTCGGCAATGCGCGCACGCTCGTCGCCCAGAGTTTGCATCCATGCTCGCTCCAGTCGTGCGAGCAGGGTGCGGTTGGGCAGGGCGTCGCGAGGGTGGACTTTGAGCGTCGCGAGCCGGGCATGGCTGTCTCTGCGCGCCTGTTCATCCAGTCCGGTCGGGCTGCGGTCGATGCTGTGGCCGTAACGTTCGCCGGTTTCCAGAAGCGTGACGTCTACTTCCAGCAGGCCGTTGATGTCATAACTGAAACGCACATCGAGGCTCTGCAGCTGCTCACTAGGGGTGAACTGGATGTCGAAAGAATCGATGAAAATATTGTCGCGTACCCACGGGCGTTCCCCTTGGTAAACCGCGATACGGATTTCAGTCTGTTGCGCAAACGTCGTCGAGTAACGCTGCACCCGTGACGTTGGAATCACCGTGTTACGTTCGATGATCGGCGAGAACGCGCCACTGACGTCTTCGCCACGATTGGTCGAAATCCCCAGCGTATACGGACAGACATCGGTCAGAATCAATTCCTCGACCGCGCCGTCCCGCGCCTTGCATGCCGCCTGCGTCGCTGCGCCCAGAGCCACGATGGTGTCCGGATCAAGATGCCGATAAGGCAGGCGTCCAAACAACGTGGCGACCATTTGCTGTACCGCCTGCATGCGCGTGGCGCCGCCGACCAGCACCAGGCTGTCGAGGTCGCGCGGTTTCAGTCGGGCATCGCGCAGAGCCTGTTCGATTGGCGCGCGCAAGCGGGCCAGCAACGGCTCCCAGATTTTCACCGCAGCGGCTTCATCCAGTTCCCATTCGAATGTCTGCTCGGCATACCGCCAGCTCAAGTGCTGCGCGCCTTCGCCGAGTTTGCATTTCAGCTGTTCCAGGGCATCACCGAGGCTGGCCATGGCTTGTGCATCGATCGTTGAGGGGGTGAGTTGCCAGTGTTTCAGGCAGGCCTGCAACAGGGCGGCGGTGAAGTCTTCGCCGCCGAGAAAGTTGTCGCCAGTGGAGGCGTGCACTTCGATCAGCGGCAATGCGTATTCGAGCACGGTGACGTCGAACGTGCCGCCGCCGAGATCGAATATCAGCGTGCGTTCGAACTTCTGTTCGTGCAGGCCGTACGCCATGGCGGCAGCGGTCGGTTCATTGATCAGGCGCGTCACGGACAGCCCGGCCAGTTCGGCGGCGAACAAGGTGCGCTTGCGCTGCTCGTCACTGAAATATGCCGGTACGGAAATGACCGCTTCTGTGACCGCCTGGCCGAGAAAGGCTTCCGCGTCCTGCTTGAGTGAGCCAAGTACCAGCGCCGACAACTCTTCCGGGCTGAACTGGCGAGAGCCGAGCTGGATTTGCCTGTCGCTGCCCATGAAGCGCTTGAACGCGGCGGCAGTGCGTTCCGGGTGCGTGGTCAGGCGGGCGCGGGCGGCTTTGCCGACCAGAATCGTGTCGTCTTCATCAAGGCTGACCACCGACGGTGTCAGCACATCGCCGAGGGCGTTGCGGATCAGTTCGGCGCGGCCTTCACGCCAGACGGCGATCAGGCTGTTGGTGGTGCCAAGGTCGATGCCCAGCAGGGCCGGGCGGGGAAGGGATGCATCCTGCATGGTTGATCTCGAAGCGGCGCAAAAAACGCGACCCTACAGGCTGACGCAAACCGTGGCAATTGTTGCTCTGTTGCCAGTCTGTGCGACCGCCGATTCAGGGCAGCAGTTTTTTCAGATCCTCCAACCCCACCGGCCGGCTGTGCAGATAACCCTGATACAAATGGCATTCCAGTCCCTGCAAAAACGCCAGCTGTGCTGGCGTCTCCACGCCTTCGGCAATCACTTCCAATTCCAAGCTGCGCGCCATCGCGACAATTGCGCGAATGATCTCGGCAACATTGGAATCGGTGGTCGCATCGCGGATAAACGACTGGTCGATCTTCAGGGTGTCTACCGGAAGGCGCTTCAAATAAGTCAGCGACGAATAACCGGTGCCGAAGTCGTCCATGGCGAAGCTCACGCCGAGCTTTTTCAGACGACGCATTTTGCTGATGGTGTCTTCCAGATTCTGGATGACGATGCCTTCGGTGATTTCCAGTTTCAGCAGCGAGCAGGGCAGGCCGTGGCTGGTCATGCTGTGTTCGATGCGTTCGACGAAATCGTTCTGGCGGAACTGCCGGGGGCTGATGTTCACGCACAGGCTGAAGTTGAGCGGGTCGACCAGTTTCAACGCGATCAGTTGTTTGAAGGCGTTGCAGGCTTCATCGAGGATCCACGTGCCGACTTCGAGAATCAGGCCACTGTCTTCCAGTACCTTGATGAACTCGGTGGGAGATTGCGCGCCGAGTTCGGGATGGTTCCAGCGCACCAGGGCTTCGGCGCCAATGATGCGGTTGTCGCGGGCATCGACCTGTGGCTGAAAGTGCACGTTGAACTCGCCGCGCGACAGCGCCAGGCGCAGGTCGGTCTCCATGCGCAGGCGCTCGCTGGCCGCTTTCTGCATGGTGTTGTGATACATC
Source organism: Pseudomonas glycinis (assembly GCF_054871425.1). Classification (NCBI taxonomy): domain Bacteria; kingdom Pseudomonadati; phylum Pseudomonadota; class Gammaproteobacteria; order Pseudomonadales; family Pseudomonadaceae; genus Pseudomonas; species Pseudomonas glycinis. The sequence continues at coordinate 91,096 of NZ_JBTYHF010000006.1, forward strand.
TGCGTGGTGTTGCGCCCGGAATCCTTGGCCCGGTACAGGGCGATGTCGGCGCGTTTGAGCAGGTCGGTCGGGGTCGAACCGTGATCGGGAATCAGCGCCACGCCAATGCTCGGCGTCACTTGCAGGCGCTGGCCATCGAGGAACATCGGCTCCGAAAGCAATTCGCGAATGGTGTCGGCCAGCGCGCGCACTTGTTCGCTGACTTCACTGCGCGAACCTTCGAGGCCGCTGAGCAACACCACGAACTCATCGCCACCGAGGCGCGCCACCGTGTCTTCCATGCGCACGCTGGCTTCGAGCCGCGCGGTGATGATTTTCAGCACGGTGTCGCCGACCGGGTGGCCGAGAGAATCGTTGATGTGCTTGAAGTGATCGAGGTCGAGAAACAGCAAGGCGCCACGCAGATTGTGGCGCTTGAGCAGGGCGATCTGCTGACTCAGGCGATCCATCAGCAAGGCGCGGTTGGGCAGGTTGGTCAGCGGGTCGTGATAGGCCAGGTGACGAATCTGCGCTTCGGCGTTCTTCAACAAGCTAACGTCGCGCGCGGTCAGCAGCAGGCACGCGGTTTCATTGAGCGTGATCGGCTCGACCGAGACTTCCACCGTGAGCAATTCGCCGCGCTTGTTGCGCCCGAGCATTTCCTGATGATGCACGCGGCCCTTGATCTGCAACTCGGCGAGTAAGGTCGAGCGCTGTTTCTCTTCGGCCCAGATCCCCACCTGATAAACGGTTTTGCCCACCACTTCGTCGGCGCGGTAGCCGGTGAGGCGACAGAAGCCATCGTTGACCTCAAGATAACGCCCGGTGTCGCGCTCGGTGATGGTGATGGCGTCGGGGCTGGAGTGAAACGCCTTGGCGAATTTTTCTTCGCTGGCCTTCAGCGCCGCTTCCGAGCGTTGTTGCTGGGTGATGTCGCGCAGGGTGGTGACGATGCACGGCTGGTCGCCGACGCTGATCTGCCGGCTGGAAATCACGCAGGTCAGCGACTGGCCGTCCTTGTGCTGGACGAGAATGGCCACGTTGCTCAGGCCTTGTTCGCGAATCACCCGTTCGATGCGTTGCAGGCTTTTCGCCGAGGCGTCCCACAGGCCGATTTCCTCGGCGGTGTGGCCAATCACATCGGCGGCGCTCCAGCCAAAGGTCTGGCTGAAGCTGGAATTGATCTCGATGAATTCCCCGGTTTCCTGGCGCGTGACGCAGATCGGATCGGGGCTGACCTGAAACAGCGTGGCGAATTTCTCTTCTGAAGCCACCAGACGCTGTTCGCGCTCGACCTGATCGGTGATGTCCAGCAACGTACCGGCCATGCGCAGCGGTGCGCCGTTGTCGTCGCGATAGAGACGCGCGCGGCTTTCCAGATAGCGCGAGCTGCCGTCGGGCAATTGCACGCGATAGGTCAGTTGATAATTGCCGGCGGGGCCTTCGCGCAGGCTGCGGTACGCGTCGCGCATGCTGTCGCGTTCCTCGCCCGGCACGCCTTCGAAAAACTCCTCGAATGATTCATGGAATGGAATCGGCTCCAGCCCGTGCAATTGCGCAGCGCGCGCCGAGCCGTAAAGCATGCCGCTGGGGATGTGCCAGTCCCAGGTGCCGAGTTGCGCCGAATCCAGCGCCAGGTCGAGGCGTTCCTGGCTGTCCTTCAAGGCCAGTTCGGCGGCTTTGCGTTCGGTGGTGTCGAGAAACGTGCTGAGCAGATAGGGCTGGCCTTCGAGCTCGACCTTCTGCGCGCTGAGGATGCCGTCGTGCACCTGGCCATTGCTGGCGCGGAACTGCACTTCCATGCTGATCAGCTCGCCCTTGGCTTTGGTTTTTTTCACCAGTTCGGCGCGTTGCTCGGGGTGCACCCACAAGCCCAGTTCCAGGGTGGTGCGGCCGATTGCGCTTTGCACCGGCCAGCCGAACAGGCTTTCGAAATACTGGTTGGCCTCGCTGATCAGACCGTCATCCTGACGGGTCAGCAGAACCATGTTCGGGCACAGGTGGAATAGTGTAGCGAAACGTTTCTCCGAGCTGCTCAAGGCCTGCTCGCGCTGGCGCTGGTGGGTGATTTCGCGAATCACCCCGATCATTCGGGGCCGGCCGTTCTTGTCTGGCAGCAGGCTGCCGCTGATCTCCAGCCAGTGCAGGCTGCCGTCGGGCCAGCGGATGCGGTGATGCATCGCCTGCTCCAGCGGCGCGCCGGCGATCACCGCGTGGAAGGCGCGCACGGTTTTCGCGCGGTCCTCCGGCGGCAACAGGTCGAGATATTCCAAATCGGCGGGCAACGGCTGCCGTGGATCGAAACCGAACAACGCCTGGGTGCCCCGCGACCAGCTGATCTGCCCACGCTCGATGTCCCAATACCAGGCACCGAGCCGCGCGCCGTTGAGCGCGGCGAGCAATTGCGGCGCGCTTTCCCAGCTCTGCTCGGAATGGCGCGGATCGACGGCCTGGATTCGCGGCATCGGCGGAGTTCGGTCAACAGATTTCGGCATTGTCAGCGGGCCTTGAGCTGAGTGGCGTTAGGCACAGGAGCGGCTCTATAGGAGTAGCACAAGTCAGGCCGGGATCCCTGGCCGATCGATTTGTGCATCCAGCAGGGCCATGAAGGCGCGTGCTGCATTCGATAGCGTCCGTTCGGTGTGCAAGATATAGCCTAGCTGGCGAGTGAGCTGTATGCCCGGCAATGCGATGCTTGCCACTTGTTCGTCGAGCATGGTGCGCGGTAGCACGCTCCAGGCCAGGCCAATGGAGACCATCATCTTGATGGTTTCCAGGTAGTTGGTGCTCATGGCGATGTTCGGCGTCAGGCCCTGGGCTTCGAACAAACGCTGGACGATGTGGTGGGTAAAGGTGTTGCCGCCGGGGAAAACCGCCGGATGGCCGGCGATGTCCGCCAGACTGACGGCACCGTTGTTGATCAGCGAATGCTCCGGGGCGACGACGAAATCCAGCGGGTCGTCCCACACCGGCGTGGCTTTGACCAAGGTATGCGGCTCTGGCGCGAGGGTGATGACCGCCAATTCTGCGCGGCCGTGGAGAATTTCCTCGTAGGCCACTTCCGAATCAAGAAACTGAATATCCAGCGCAACCTGTGGGTAGCGGCGGGTGAACTCCCTTAATAGAGGCGGCAAGCGGTGCAGGCCGATGTGGTGACTGGTGGCCAGCGTCAGGCGACCGCTGACCTCGCCGGTCAGGTTGGTCAGGGCGCGGCGGGTGTCGTCGAGCACGTTGAGAATCTGATAAGCCCGTGGCAGCAGGGCGCGACCGGCCTCGGTCAGGCCGACTTCGCGGCCCAAGCGGTCGAACAGGCGCACCTTCAATTGCTGCTCAAGACCGGCGATGCGCTTGCTGATCGCCGGTTGGGTCAGATGAAGGCGTTCGCCGGCGCCGGAGAAGCTGCCGGTCTCGGCGATGGCAATAAAAGCGTTGAGGTTAGCCAAGTCCATGTCGCATTCCAGTTGGTTATCCAAAGCATAAAAAATATGAATTTGAGTTATTTAATCTAACCCCATAGGATCGGCCTCACAAGCCAAAGGGTTATTGATAAGCCCAGGGCATAGAAACAAGCTGATGAGGAACCGTCTGATGGCCGGCAAAACGCTCTACGACAAGCTCTGGGATTCGCATTTGGTCAAGCAGCGCGACGATGGCTCGGCGCTGATCTACATCGATCGTCACATCATTCACGAAGTGACTTCGCCGCAAGCCTTCGAAGGCCTGCGTCTGGCCGGACGCAAGCCTTGGCGCATCGATGCCAACATTGCGACCCCGGACCACAACGTACCGACCACCCCGGAGCGCAAGGGCGGCATCGAAGCCATTGCCGATCAGGTTTCGCGTTTGCAGGTGCAGACCCTCGACGACAACTGCGATGAATACGGCATCGTCGAATTCAAGATGAACGACGTGCGTCAGGGCATCGTTCACGTGATCAGTCCGGAGCAGGGCGCGACCTTGCCGGGCATGACCGTGGTCTGCGGTGACTCGCACACCTCGACCCACGGCGCATTCGGTGCGTTGGCCCACGGCATCGGCACCTCCGAGGTCGAGCACGTGCTCGCCACACAGTGCCTGGTGGCCAAGAAAATGAAAAACATGCTGGTGCGCGTCGAAGGTCAATTGCCGTTCGGCGTGACCGCCAAGGACATCGTCCTTGCGGTGATCGGCAAGATCGGCACCGCCGGCGGTAACGGCCACGCCATCGAATTTGCCGGCAGCGCGATCCGCGATCTGTCCGTTGAAGGCCGCATGACCATCTGCAACATGTCCATCGAAGCCGGCGCCCGCGTCGGCCTGGTGGCGGCGGATCAGAAGACCATCGACTACGTCAAAGGTCGTCCATTCGCGCCGAAAGGCGAGCAGTGGGACATGGCCGTCGAAGCCTGGAAAGACCTGGTCTCCGACGCCGATGCCAAATTCGACACCGTGGTCGAGCTCGACGCCGCGCAAATCAAGCCGCAAGTCAGCTGGGGCACTTCGCCTGAGATGGTTTTGGCTGTTGATCAGAACGTGCCGGACCCGGCCAAGGAAATGGATCTGGTCAAGCGCGACTCGATCGTCCGCGCCTTGAAATACATGGGTTTGACCGCCAATCAGGCGATCACCGACATTCAGCTTGATCGCGTGTTCATCGGTTCCTGCACCAACTCGCGCATCGAAGACTTGCGCGCCGCTGCGGTGATCGCCAAGGGCCGCAAGGTGGCCTCGACCATCAAGCAGGCGATCGTCGTGCCGGGCTCGGGTCTGGTCAAGGCGCAGGCCGAAGCCGAAGGGCTGGACAAGATTTTCCTTGAGGCCGGTTTCGAATGGCGCGAGCCAGGTTGCTCGATGTGCCTGGCGATGAACCCGGACCGTTTGGAGTCCGGCGAGCATTGCGCCTCGACTTCCAACCGTAACTTCGAAGGCCGTCAGGGCGCCGGTGGCCGTACCCACCTGGTCAGCCCGGCCATGGCTGCCGCAGCAGCAGTGAACGGCCGTTTCATCGACGTTCGTGAATTGATCTAAAAGGAGCGCAGCATGAAAGCTTTTACCCAGCACACTGGTCTTGTCGCGCCTCTGGATCGTGCCAACGTCGACACCGATCAGATCATTCCCAAGCAGTTCTTGAAGTCGATCAAGCGCACCGGTTTCGGTCCGAACCTGTTCGACGAGTGGCGTTATCTGGATGTCGGCCAGCCGTACCAGGACAACTCCAAGCGCCCGTTGAACAAGGATTTCGTCCTCAACGCCGAGCGTTATCAGGGTGCCAGCGTATTGCTCGCCCGCGAGAACTTCGGCTGCGGATCGAGCCGTGAACACGCGCCGTGGGCGCTGGAAGAGTACGGTTTCCGCAGCATCATCGCGCCGAGTTACGCCGACATCTTCTTCAACAACAGTTTCAAGAACGGCCTGCTGCCGATCATTCTCAGCGATGCAGAAGTTGATGAACTGTTTAAGCAGGTTGAAGCCGAGCCGGGTTATCAATTGCAGATCGACTTGCAAGCGCAGACCGTGACCCGCCCGGATGGCAAGGTCTACAGCTTCGAGATCGACGCGTTCCGCAAGCACTGCCTGCTCAACGGTCTGGACGATATCGGCCTGACCTTGCAGGACGGCGATGCGATTGCGACGTTCGAAGCCAAGCATCGGGTTAGTCAGCCGTGGTTGTTTCGCGACGCCTGATTCGAGATTGATGTAGTCAGGGCGGGCCTCTTCGCGAGCAGGCTCGCTCCCACAGGGAATGTATTTCAAATAACACTGCTTACAGGATGTGATCCATGACCAGCACCGCCCAGCACACCCAGGTCGTCCAGAAGCAATTCGGCGAACAGGCCGCCGCTTACCTGAGCAGCGCGGTTCACGCCCAAGGCAGTGAATTCGCACTGCTACAAGCTGAACTGGCCGGGCAGGGCAGTGCGCGGGTGCTGGATCTGGGTTGCGGCGCCGGTCACGTCAGCTTTCATGTGGCACCGCTGGTCAGGGAAGTGGTGGCTTACGACCTGTCGCAGCAAATGCTTGATGTGGTTGCCGGCGCTGCCGTCGATCGCGGCTTGAGCAACATCATTACCGCCAACGGTGCTGCCGAGCGCTTGCGGTTCGCCGATGGCGAGTTCGATTTTGTGTTCAGCCGCTATTCGGCGCATCACTGGAGCGACCTCGGTCAGGCCTTGCGTGAAGTGCGTCGGGTGCTGAAGCCGGGCGGGGTGGCGGCGTTCGTTGATGTGTTGTCACCTGGCAGTGCGTTGTTCGACACTTACCTGCAAAGCGTTGAGGTGTTGCGCGACACCAGCCACGTGCGCGACTACTCCGCCGCCGAGTGGCTGCGCCAGGTCAGCGAAGCCAGTCTGCATGTGCGCAGTACTACCCGTCAGCGCCTGCGTCTGGAGTACAGCAGTTGGGTCGAGCGCATGCGCACACCTGACGTGATGCGCGCGGCGATCCGCCAGTTGCAGCAGTCGATGGGCAACGAAGTGCGTGATTATTTTGAGATAGATGCCGACGGCTCGTTCAGTACCGATGTGATCGTGCTGATGGCCGAGCGATAAGAATTTTTCCCGGCGCGCCGTTCAGTGGCGCACCGCTTGAAGACACGAGGAAAGCATGAGCAAGCAGATTCTGATTCTCCCGGGTGATGGTATCGGTCCGGAAATCATGGCCGAAGCGGTCAAGGTGCTGGAATTGGCCAATGACAAGTACAGCCTGGGCTTCGAGCTGAGCCACGACGTGATCGGTGGCGCGGCCATCGACAAGCACGGCGTGCCGCTGGCCGACGAAACCCTTGATCGTGCACGGGCTGCCGACGCCGTGCTGCTGGGCGCTGTCGGTGGGCCGAAATGGGACACCATCGAGCGTGACATCCGCCCTGAGCGCGGTCTGCTGAAAATTCGTGCGCAACTGGGCCTGTTCGGCAACCTGCGCCCGGCGATCCTCTATCCGCAACTGGCCGACGCGTCGAGCCTGAAGCCGGAAATCGTTGCCGGTCTGGACATCCTCATCGTCCGTGAGCTGACCGGCGGCATTTACTTCGGCGCGCCGCGTGGCACCCGTACGCTGGACAATGGCGAGCGTCAGTCCTACGACACCCTGCCGTACAGCGAAAGCGAAATTCGCCGCATCGCCCGTGTCGGTTTCGACATGGCCATGGTTCGTGGCAAGAAGCTCTGCTCGGTGGACAAGGCCAACGTCCTGGCATCCAGTCAGTTGTGGCGTGAAGTGGTCGAGCAGGTGGCCAAGGATTACCCGGAAGTCGAACTGAGCCACATGTACGTCGACAACGCCGCCATGCAGTTGGTGCGCGCACCCAAGCAGTTCGACGTGATCGTCACCGACAACATGTTCGGCGACATCCTCTCCGACGAAGCGTCGATGCTCACCGGTTCGATCGGCATGCTGCCGTCGGCCTCGCTGGACTCCAACAACAAGGGCATGTACGAGCCGTGCCACGGTTCGGCGCCGGACATCGCTGGCAAAGGCATTGCCAACCCGCTGGCGACGATCCTGTCGGTGTCGATGATGCTGCGTTACAGCTTCAATCTGCACGACGCTGCCGATGCCATCGAAAAAGCTGTCAGTGTGGTGCTCGATCAGGGCTTGCGCACCGGTGACATCCACTCGGCCGGTTGTACCAAAGTCGGTACGCAGGAAATGGGCGACGCAGTAGTCGCCGCGCTGCGGAATCTGTAATCTCTCGGGCCCGCTGCGAAATTCAATACAAAGCAGCGGCCCACTTTTCAAGAAGGTGTAGTTGCGATGAAACGTGTAGGTCTGATCGGTTGGCGCGGGATGGTCGGTTCCGTGCTCATGCAGCGGATGCTGGAAGAGCAGGATTTCGATCTTATCGAGCCGGTGTTTTTCACCACGTCCAATGTCGGTGGCCAAGGCCCGTCCGTGGGCAAGGACATTGCTCCGCTCAAGGACGCTTACAGCATTGACGAGCTGAAGACCCTCGACGTGATCCTGACCTGCCAGGGCGGCGACTACACCAGCGAAGTGTTCCCCAAGCTGCGTGAAGCCGGCTGGCAGGGCTACTGGATCGACGCGGCGTCGAGCCTGCGCATGAACGATGACGCGGTGATCATTCTCGACCCGGTCAACCGCAAGGTCATCGACCAGCAACTGGACGCGGGCACCAAGAACTACATCGGCGGCAACTGCACCGTCAGCCTGATGCTGATGGGTCTGGGCGGTCTGTTCGAGGCCGGTCTGGTCGAGTGGATGAGCGCCATGACCTATCAGGCGGCTTCCGGTGCCGGCGCGCAGAACATGCGTGAACTGATCAAGCAGATGGGCGCGACCCACGCCGCTGTCGCCGATCAACTGGCCGACCCGGCCAGCGCGATCCTCGACATCGACCGTCGCGTGGCCGAGGCCATGCGCAGTGACGCGTACCCGACCGAAAACTTCGGTGTACCGCTGGCCGGCAGCCTGATCCCGTGGATCGACAAGGAACTGCCGAACGGCCAGAGCCGCGAAGAGTGGAAGGCCCAGGCCGAGACCAACAAGATCCTCGGTCGCTTCAAGAGCCCGATCCCGGTCGACGGCATCTGCGTGCGCATCGGCGCCATGCGCTGCCACAGCCAGGCGCTGACCATCAAGCTGAACAAAGACGTACCGATCGCCGATATCGAAGGGCTGATCAGCCAGCACAACCCGTGGGTCAAGCTGGTACCGAACAACCGCGAGATCAGCATGCAGGAGCTGAGCCCGACCAAGGTCACCGGCACCCTGAATGTACCGGTCGGTCGTCTGCGCAAGCTGAACATGGGGTCGCAATTCGTCGGCGCCTTCACCGTCGGCGACCAACTGCTGTGGGGCGCGGCCGAACCGCTGCGTCGCATGCTGCGAATCCTGCTGGAGCGTTGATCGCTTGAAGCAATGAAAGAGCCCGTGCCTTGTGAGAGGTGCGGGTTTTTTTATGCGCAATGATCGTTCCCATGCTCCGCGTGGGAATGCATCCCGGGACGCTCTGCGTCCCTTCCAAAGCAGAATGCGGAGCGTCCGTTGAGACATTCCCACGCAGAGCGTCGGAACGATCGGTACGGGCAGAAATTGCCTGTGCGCCACCCACCCGGTAAAGTGCCGCTCCCCCCGTTTTGCCAGAGGTAGTTCCATGACCCAGACTTTCGATATCGCCGTTATCGGCGCCACCGGTACTGTCGGCGAAACCCTCGTACAGATTCTCGAAGAGCGCGACTTTCCGGTCGGCAATCTGCACCTGCTGGCCAGCAGCGAATCGGCCGGCAGCTCGGTACTGTTCCGCAACAAAAACGTCCGCGTGCGCGAGGTCGACGAGTTCGATTTCAGCAAGGTCAGACTGGTGTTCTTCGCCGCTGGCGCTGCGGTGTCGCTGAGCTACGCCGCTCGCGCCCATGCTGCCGGTTGCTCGTTGATCGACCTGTCTGGCGCCTTGCCTGCCGATCAGGCGCCACAAGTGGTGCCCGAGGCCAATGCCGATATTCTCGCCAGTCTGAAAAGCCCGTTCCAGGTCAGCAGCCCAAGCCCGTCGGCCACTACGCTTGCCGTGGTGCTGGCGCCGTTGCTCGATCTGCTCGATCTGCAATACGTCAACGTCACCGCCAACCTGGCCGTTTCCGCGCAAGGCCGCGAGGCGGTCACCGAGCTCGCGCGGCAGACCGCCGAGCTGCTCAACATGCGTCCCCTGGAACCGACGTTCTTCGACCGGCAGATGGCGTTCAACCTGCTGGCGCAAGTCGGTGCGCCTGATGCGCAAGGCCATACGCTGCTGGAAAAGCGTCTGGTACGCGAGTTGCGTCAGGTCCTGGCAAAACCTTTATTGAAGATTTCTGCCACTTGCGTTCAAGCCCCGGTGTTTTTTGGCGATAGCTTTAGCGTGACCTTGCAGTCAGGCAGCGCTGTTGACCTGGAAAAGATCAACGCCGCGCTCGAGGCAGCACCGGGCATTGAGCTGGTCGAGGCTGGCGATTATCCGACCGCGGTCGGCGATGCGGTGGGGCAGGACGTGGTCTATGTCGGCCGCGTGCGCAGTGGTGTCGACGACCCGGCGGAACTAAATCTTTGGCTGACGTCAGATAACGTACGCAAAGGCGCGGCGCTCAATGCCGTGCAACTGGCTGAGTTGTTGATAAAAGACCTGCTGTAAAAGATACTTGGCAACAATTTGTCGACTGATTCTAGGTGAGCGCTATGCTTGCCCGAAGCGCGTCGATGACGAGTCACCCTCCGGGACTTTCCGGGGCAGCACCGAAATGATCGCGCGCGGCGACCCCCGTCGTCGCGTGCAATGCCTTACGGCAGCGGTATTCAAAAGCTTCTCGCTGGCCGAGGAACGTTCAAACAAAGGATGAGGCTATGGTTCAAGTTCGCAAACTGGTGTTAGCAATAGCGGCCGCCTCGGCGCTGTCCTCCGGTATGGCGCATGCCCTCGGGCTCGGGGAGCTGACCCTGAAGTCGACCCTGAACCAGCCGCTGGTGGCTGAAATCGAGCTGCTCGACGTCAAGGATCTCACCGCCGCCGAGGTGGTGCCGAGCCTGGCTTCCCCTGAAGACTTCGCCAAGGCTGGCGTCGATCGGCAGGCCTTTCTTAATGATCTGACGTTCACCCCGGTACTCAACGCCAGCGGCAAAAGCGTGTTGCGCGTGACCTCGAGCCAACCGCTGTCGGAACCGATGGTGAAGTTCCTCGTGCAGGTGATGTGGCCCAATGGCCGCCTGCTGCGTGATTACAGCGTGCTGCTCGATCCGTCGAAGTTCTCGCCGCAGACCGCTGACGCCGCCGCGCAACCGGCGCCGTCGCAGACCATCACCGCGCCAACCACTGGCGCGACCCATCGCAATCAGTACACCACCACGCCGCGCGACACCCTGTGGGAAATCGCCGCGAAGGCGCGCAACGGTGGCTCGGTGCAGCAGACCATGCTGGCGATTCAGGCGCTCAATCCGAATGCCTTTATCGACGGCAACATCAACCGTCTGAAAACCGGCCAGGTGCTGCGTCTGCCCGATCCGGTACAAAGCACGGCGCTGCCGCAATCGGCGGCCATCGCTGAAGTGGCGGCGCAGAACGAAGCCTGGCGTCAGGGCCGTCGTTACACGGCCAAGCCTGGCACCGGTCAGCAGCAGCTGGATGCGACCAATCGTGGTCGTGGCAATGCTGGTGCAGCGGCCAACACACAGGACAATCTGAGCCTGGTCTCGGCGGAAAGCGCCAAGCCCGGTGCGAAAGGCCCGGCGGGCGACGCCAAGGCGCTGAGCAACAAACTGGCGATCACCCAGGAAAACCTCGACACGACCCGTCGTGACAACGAGGAACTGAAAAGCCGCATGGCTGATCTGCAGAGCCAACTGGACAAGCTGCAAAAGCTGATCGAGCTGAAGAACAATCAACTGGCGAAGATGCAGGCCGACGGCGCCGGCGCTGCGCCTGGCGCCACTGCTGCTGTGCCGCCGGTGCCGGCGATCACTGCCGAACTGGCCGCAACACCGCCAGCCACTCCGGCCGACGCCGCAGCGGCTTCACCGACTCCAGAGTCGGCCATCGCGCCGCCAGCGGAAACCCCGGTTGAGCCAGTCGTCGAGCCGGTGGTCGAAACTACGCCGCCTGCTGCCGCCGATGACGACAAAGCCTTCAATGAACTGCTGACCAATCCGATCCTGCTCGGCCTGATCGGCGGCGGTGCGGTGGTTCTGCTGCTTCTGCTGTTGCTGCTGGCGCGCCGTCGCAAAGCCCAGCAGGAAGCTGAAAAGCACCTGCGCATGGCCCGCGCTCTGGCTGAAGAGCAAGAATTTTCCGCTGAGCAGGAACTGCCGGAAAGCAGCTTCTCTGGTCTCGAAACCCCAGCGGCCAGCGTCAAACTCAATACGCCAGCTCCGGCACCTGCGCCAGCCCCTGCACCGGTCGTCACTCCGGTGGTGATGGCTGCGCCGATTGCCGCACCACTGGTGGCCCCGGCCGGCGAACGCTCTGATGACGTGCTCGACAAAGCGCAGTCGCACATCAATGCCGGTCGCCTCAATCAAGCCGCCGCGCTGCTGGAAGAGGGCGTCAGCCTTGAGCCGGAACGCAGCGATCTGCGCCTGAAGCTGATGGAAGTCTACGGCCAGCAGGGTGATCGCGATGCGTTCGTTGCGCAAGAGCGTCAACTGGTGGCTAATGGCGATAACTTCGCCAAGGTCGAAGCACTGAAAAGCCGCTTCCCGGCCATGGCCGTGGTTGCTGCCGGTGGGCTGGCGGCTGCCGCCGTCGCTGCCGAGCTGGACGCACAGTACGTCAAGGAACTGCTGCAAGACGAGCCGCAAGCGCCCGAGACCGCCGCTGACGACCTCGACACCGCATTCGATTTGAGTCTGGACGACCTCGACAACATCACCCCGGTCGATCCTGCGCCAGCGGTCGAGCCAGAAGCGCCTGTCGAGCTCGACGCGTTTCCGGCCGAAGACGATCTGAGCTTCGCTTCGGTGCTGCAAGAGCAGACCGAGATGAAAGACAATCTCGACGATCTGTCGGACTTCGATCTGGATATGGATCTCGGCGCCGAACCATCGCCGGCCACGTTGGCTGAAGATGACTTCCTGCTGGATCTGGACGACGGCGTGAAGGACTTGCCGCCGGTCGAGACGCCGGTTGTCGCTGACGTGCCGCAGGACGATCTGGAGCTGCCAGCCGATTTCGACCTGTCGCTGGCGGACGAAATGGACAGCAAACCGGCTGCTGAGCCGGATGCCTTCGCGGCCGAGCTGGACGACGTCAATGCCGAGCTGGATCGCCTGTCGCAAAGCATGGCCGAGCCGAGCTTCACCGAAGCGGACGCGGCGATGGGTGACGATCTGGGCGAAGACGATTTCGACTTCCTCGCTGGCACCGACGAAGCGGCGACCAAACTCGATCTGGCCCAGGCCTACATCGACATGGGCGACGCCGACGGTGCCCGTGACATCCTCAACGAAGTGTTGACCGAGGGTGACGAGAAGCAGCGGGGAGAGGCCAAGGAAATGCTTTCCAACCTGGCGTAAGTTCAGCGGTAAACAACAAGCGGCAGCCCGGTGGGGCTGCCGTTTTTGTTTGCGCCGGATTCGGGGGTGTCTGATCGATTGCTTTCGCGAGCAGGCTCGCTCCCACAGGGGGATGCATTGCAAATGTGGGAGCGAGCCTGCTCGCGAAGGCGGCGGTACTGCCGATAGAGAACTCTGGCATCCCCGGCCCACCGCCTTATAATGCCCGCCTTTGCAAAATCAGCAGGCTGTACCACCTTGGCAAACATAGATAACCCGGTCGCCGAAATGGCGCCCGACGGCTTTTACCGCGTCGCGCTGGGCGTTGAGTACAAAGGCTCGCGCTACAGCGGCTGGCAGCGTCAGTTGACCGGTGTGGCGACGGTGCAGGAAGAGCTTGAAAAAGCTCTGTCGAAAGTCGCCAATTCACCGGTTTCCCTGCAATGCGCCGGGCGTACCGACGCCGGCGTGCATGCCTGCGGCCAAGTGGTGCACTTTGATACCCAGGTTGATCGCTCGCTGAAAGCCTGGGTCATGGGCGCCAACATTAATCTGCCCCACGACATCAGCGTCAGTTGGGCCAGGGTCATGCCTGCACATTTTCATGCTCGGTTCAAAGCCATTGCCCGGCGTTATCGCTATGTGATCTACAACGATCAGATCCGCCCGGCGCACCTCAACGAAGAAATCACCTGGAATCACCGCCCGCTCGACGCCGAGCGCATGGCCGAGGCCGCGCAGTACCTGATCGGTACCCACGATTTCAGCGCGTTCCGGGCCGGTCAGTGCCAGGCCAAGTCGCCGATCAAAAAGATGCATCACCTGCGCGTGACCCGACACGGCAAGATGATCGTGCTCGACATTCGTGCCAACGCGTTCCTGCATCACATGGTGCGCAATATTGCCGGTGTGCTGATGACCATCGGTGCCGGGGAGCGCCCGGTGGAGTGGATGAAAGAAGTGCTGGAGAGTCGCGAGCGCCGCTCCGGCGGGGTGACGGCGCATCCATATGGGCTCTATCTGGTGCAGGTCGAGTACCACGACGAATTCCCGTTACCCGAGCGCTTTATCGGGCCACATTTCCTTACGGGTTTCTCCGAACTTGACGGCTGACGCCCTCGGACGCTTTTGTTACCATCCGGGACGTTTTCGGATTTTGCCTTGAGGTTTTCCTGACATGTCAGCTGTTCGCAGCAAGATCTGCGGCATTACCCGCATCGAAGATGCGCTGGCCGCCGTCGAAGCCGGCGCCGATGCGATCGGTCTGGTGTTTTACGCCAAGAGCCCACGTGCAGTGAATGTGCAGCAGGCAAGGGCGATCATCAAGGCGTTGCCGCCGTTCGTCACCACCGTGGGGCTGTTCGTCAATGCCAGTCGGTGCGAGCTGGGAGAAATCCTCGATGCGGTGCCGCTTGATCTGCTGCAATTCCATGGCGACGAAAGCGCGCAGGAGTGCGAAGGCTGGGATCGTCCGTACATCAAGGCGCTGCGGGTCAAGGCTGGCGATGACATTGCCGCTGCCTGCGATGCCTTCCCCGGCGCCAGTGGCGTACTGCTCGACACGTATGTCGAAGGGGTGCCTGGCGGAACCGGCGAGGCGTTTGACTGGTCACTGATTCCGCAACACCTGAGCAAGCCGCTGATTCTGGCCGGTGGCCTGACGCCGGAGAACGTTGCTGATGCGGTAGCGCGGGTCAAGCCCTACGCGGTGGATGTCAGCGGCGGGGTAGAAGCGAGCAAAGGCATCAAGGATCACCACAAGATTCGCGCATTCATCAACGCGGTGCGCGGCAATACATTGTCGATGTGACGGCTGGCAGTCTGCCGCCGTCCATCAATGCACTTGCACAAAGCAGGCGCGGCTGAGGGTTGCTGAATCGTACGCAGGTCATGTTCCGCGCTGACCGCGACTGTTCATCAACCATCGCCACACACATGAATTTAGCTCAAGGGCATACGCGGGGCTGCGAACCAGAGCGTTCGGGCCGCCGGTACTGGAGAAAGAAAGCATGAGCAACTGGTTAGTAGACAAACTGATCCCTTCGATCATGCGCTCGGAGGTCAAGAAGAGCTCGGTGCCTGAAGGTCTGTGGCACAAATGCCCATCCTGCGAGGCGGTGTTGTACCGTCCGGAACTGGAAAAGACCCTGGACGTTTGCCCCAAGTGCAACCACCACATGCGCATCGGCGCACGTGCGCGCATCGACATCTTCCTCGATCCGGAAGGCCGCAACGAACTGGGTGCTGACCTGGAGCCGGTTGACCGTCTGAAATTCCGCGATGGCAAGAAGTACAAGGACCGCCTGGTTGCTGCGCAGAAGCAGACCGGCGAAAAAGATGCGCTGATCTCGGTCAGCGGTACCCTGCTGGGCATGCCGGTAGTGGTTTCGGCATTCGAATTCAACTTCATGGGCGGTTCCATGGGCGCCATCGTCGGTGAGCGCTTCGTTCGCGCTGCCAACTACGCACTGGAAAACCGCTGCCCGATGATCTGCTTCGCCGCTTCCGGTGGCGCGCGCATGCAGGAAGCGCTGATCTCGCTGATGCAGATGGCCAAGACCTCGGCCGTGCTGGCGCGCCTGCGTGAAGAGGGCATTCCGTTCATCTCCGTACTGACCGACCCGGTCTACGGCGGCGTTTCCGCCAGTCTGGCGATGCTCGGTGACGTCATCGTTGGCGAACCGAAAGCCCTGATCGGCTTCGCCGGTCCGCGGGTAATCGAGCAGACCGTGCGCGAGAAACTGCCGGACGGCTTCCAGCGCAGTGAGTTCCTGCTGGAGCACGGCGCCATCGACATGATCATTCACCGTCAGGAACTGCGCCCACGTCTGGGTAACCTGCTGGCACAAATGACTGGCAAGCCGACGCCGAAATTCGTCGCCGCGCCGATCGAGCCGATCGTGGTGCCGCCGGTGCCTGCCAACGTATGACCCAGCGCACCCTTGGTGAATGGCTCGCCTACCTCGAGCAGTTGCATCCGTCGGCCATCGACATGGGCCTGGAGCGTTCGCAACAGGTAGCGTCCCGCATGGGGCTGGGCCAGCCGGCGCCTCGGGTGATCACGGTCACCGGCACCAACGGCAAGGGTTCGACCTGCGCGTTCGTGGCTTCTTTGCTGCGTGCGCAGGGCCTTAGCGTTGGCGTCTACAATTCTCCGCATCTGCTGCGTTACAACGAGCGGGTGCAACTCAATGGCGTCGAAGCCACTGACGTCCAGCTGTGCGAAGCCTTTGCTGCGGTCGAGGCGGGCCGCGGCGAGACTTCCCTGACTTACTTCGAAATGGGCACTCTGGCAGCGCTCTGGCTGTTCCAGCAGGCCGCGCTTGATGCTGTGGTGCTTGAAGTGGGTCTGGGCGGGCGTCTGGACACGGTCAATGTGGTCGATGCCGACATCGCGCTGGTCACCAGCATTGGTGTCGATCACGCCGATTATCTGGGCGACACCCGCGAATCCGTAGCCTTCGAGAAGGCCGGAATCTTCCGCCAGGGCAAGCCTGCTCTGTGTGGCGACCTGAATCCTCCGCAACCGCTGCTCGACAAGGCGCGTGAACTGGCTTGCCCGTTCTTCCTGCGTGGACGCGATTTCGATCTCGGCATCACTGACCAACACTGGCAATGGCGCGGCACCGATGTCCAAGGCCAATCGGTCGAATTGCGCGACCTGCCGCTGCTCGATCTGCCGATGGAAAACGCCGCGCTGGCGCTGCAAGCCTATCTGCTGACAGGTTTGCCGTGGAATGCCGAACAGATAGTCCCTGCATTGCTGGCGACGCGCGTGGTCGGACGCCTCGATCGTCGTTCGTTCGAATGGAACGGCAAGCGCCTGAACCTGTTGCTGGATGTTGGTCACAACCCGCACGCCGCTGAATATCTCGCCCGGCGTCTGGCCGCGCGGCCGCCGGTTGGCAAGCGTCTGGCGGTGTTCGGGTTGCTGGCCGACAAGGATCTCGATGGTGTTGTTGGCGAATTGAATGCTAGTGTCGCGCATTGGGCTGTCGCGCCGCTGGATTCGCCGCGCGTCCGTCCGGTGACTGAGCTTGAGGCAGCGCTGCAGAACCTTGGTGCTTCGGTTACGTCCTATGCCAGCGTTGCGGCCGCTCTGGAAGGGCAGTGCGCTGAGGCAACCAGCGACGACGAGATTCTGTTGTTCGGATCATTTTATTGTGTCGCCGAGGCCCTTGAATGGCTGGCCCGGCGCTCCACGGAGGAAGCGGCAAATGGCTTTGCTGGATAAAGCGTACAAGCAGCGCATGGTTGGCGCGCTGGTGCTGGTGGCGCTGGCGGTGATCTTCCTGCCGATGCTGTTTTCCCGTCAGGATGAGCAGCGTCAGGTGACTGTCGAGGCCCCGGCTGCGCCTCAGCCTTCGGCCATGCCGCAAGTGCAAATGGACCCGGTCGCCGTGCCTGAGCCCCAGGCTTTGCCACAAGAGCCGGTGCCAACGGACGAGGAGGTCGCTGAAGAAGCGGTGCCTGCTGCTCCGGCTGCTGCTCCGGCCGCCCCGGCACCGACCATTCCGGCGCAGATTGCTCGCCCGGCAACGCCGCCACCGGTGGCCAAGCCGATTCCGGCCCCGGCCCAGCCGATCACCTCCGCAACCAGCAAACCTGATGCCACGCAGAGCCGCGTCGATGCCAACGGTCTGTCGGTGAGCTGGTCGGTGCAACTGGCCAGTCTGTCGAGCCGCGCCAGTGCCGAAAGCCTGCAGAAGAACCTGCGCAGCCAGGGTTATAACGCCTACATTCGTTCGGCCGATGGCAAGAATCGGGTGTTCGTCGGTCCGCTGATCGAGCGTGCCGAAGCCGACCGTCTGCGTGATCTGCTGAGCCGTCAACAGAACCTCAAGGGCTTCGTTGTCCGTTTTCAGCCTGAACGTGGCTGAAATCTATCACCTCGATTGAAAAGCACTGACAATCGCAGCTTACCGACAGCCATGCGCTCTGCTAAAATGCGCCGCCTTATCCGTCTGTAGGCTGCACTGTGCCATTTACCTGGGTTGACTGGGCGATCGTTGCAATCATCGCCATCTCCGCTTTGATCAGTCTGAGCCGCGGCTTCGTAAAGGAAGCTTTATCGCTGCTGACCTGGATCATCGCAGGAGCGGTTGCCTGGATGTTTGGTGGCTCACTGTCCGAGTACCTCGCCGGATACATCGAAACCCCATCAGCTCGCGTGATCGCGGGCTGTGCCATCATGTTTGTCGCCACACTGATCGTGGGCGCAATGATCAATTATCTTATCGGCGAGTTGGTTCGCGTCACCGGGTTGTCCGGGACCGACCGATTCCTCGGCATGGCCTTCGGCGCAGCGCGTGGCGTGTTGCTGGTGGTCGTGGCGGTCGGGCTGTTGAGCCTGGGGCCGGTACAGCAGGACGGGTGGTGGAAAGAATCACAGCTCGTGCCCAAGTTTCTATTGGTCGCCGACTGGTCCAAAAACCTGATACTCGGGTGGAGCAGTCAGTGGCTTGCCAGCGGAATCAGCGTACCCGCTGAGATTCCGTTCAAGGAGCAGCTCTTGCCGACGGCGAAAACGCCTCAGTGAGTGCTGTTCAGTTCAGATCCATTAAGTAGGGGTTGCGTCGCATGTGTGGCATCGTCGGTATCGTCGGTAAGTCGAACGTCAATCAGGCGCTGTATGACGCGCTAACCGTGCTCCAGCACCGCGGCCAGGACGCTGCCGGTATCGTGACCAGCCATGATGGCCGGTTGTTCCTGCGCAAGGATAATGGCCTGGTGCGTGACGTGTTCCAGCAGCGTCACATGCAGCGTCTGGTCGGCCACATGGGTATCGGCCACGTCCGTTACCCGACTGCCGGCAGCTCGACGTCGGCCGAAGCCCAGCCGTTCTACGTCAACTCGCCGTACGGCATCACCCTGGCGCACAACGGTAACCTGACCAACGTTGAACAGTTGGCCAAAGAGATCTACGAATCCGATCTGCGTCACGTCAACACCAGTTCCGACTCGGAAGTGCTGCTCAACGTGTTCGCTCACGAGCTGGCCCAGCGCGGCAAGCTGCAGCCGACCGAAGAGGACGTGTTCGCCGCTGTGACCGACGTGCACAACCGCTGCGTGGGTGGTTACGCCGTGGTGGCGATGGTCACCGGTTACGGCATCGTCGGTTTCCGCGACCCGCACGGCATTCGTCCGATCGTGTTCGGTCAGCGTCACACTGACGAAGGCGTCGAGTACATGATCGCCTCGGAAAGCGTTTCCCTGGACGTGCTCGGTTTCACCCTGATCCGCGACCTCGCGCCAGGCGAAGCGGTGTACATCACCGAAGATGGCAAGCTGCACACCCGTCAGTGCGCAACCAACCCGTCGCTGACCCCGTGCATTTTCGAACACGTCTACCTGGCGCGTCCGGACTCGATCATCGACGGCGTGTCGGTGTACAAAGCGCGTCTGCGCATGGGCGAGAAGCTCGCCGAGAAGATCCTGCGCGAGCGCCCTGAGCACGACATCGACGTGGTCATCCCGATTCCGGACACCAGCCGTACCGCAGCGCTGGAACTGGCCAATCACCTTGGCGTGAAATTCCGCGAAGGCTTCGTCAAGAACCGTTACATCGGCCGCACCTTCATCATGCCGGGCCAGGCTGCACGCAAGAAGTCGGTACGCCAGAAGCTCAACGCCATCGAGCTGGAATTCCGTGGCAAGAACGTGATGCTGGTCGATGACTCGATCGTGCGCGGCACCACTTGCAAGCAGATCATCCAGATGGCCCGCGAAGCCGGCGCGAAAAACGTCTACTTCTGCTCGGCGGCACCTGCGGTGCGCTTCCCGAACGTCTACGGTATCGACATGCCGAGCGCTCACGAACTGATCGCGCACAACCGTTCGACTCAGGACGTGGCCGATCTGATCGGCGCTGACTGGCTGATCTATCAGGACTTGCCTGACTTGATCGAAGCGGTCGGTGGCGGCAAGATCAAGATCGAGCACTTCGATTGTGCGGTGTTCGACGGCAAGTACGTGACCGGTGACGTCGACGAGGCTTACCTGAACAAGATCGAACAGGCGCGCAACGATGCCTCGAAGGTCAAGACCCAGGCAGTCAGTGCGATCATCGATCTGTACAACAACTGAGTTTCCACCGGCCCTGAGGGGCCGGTTTTGTATCTGATATTTATTGTTCGTGAACAAAGGAGAGCAGCATGAGTCAGGAATGGGATGCCGGTCGGCTGGACAGCGACCTCGAAGGCGTAGCGTTCGATACCCTGGCCGTCCGTGCCGGTCAGCACCGCACGCCGGAAGGCGAACACGGTGACCCGATGTTCTTCACCTCCAGCTACGTGTTCCGCACCGCTGCCGATGCGGCGGCGCGGTTTGCCGGCGAAGTGCCGGGCAACGTCTATTCGCGTTACACCAACCCGACCGTGCGTGCGTTTGAAGAGCGCATCGCCGCGCTGGAAGGCGCCGAGCAGGCCGTCGCCACGGCCACCGGCATGGCCGCGATCATGGCGGTGGTGATGAGCCTGTGCAGTGCTGGCGATCATGTGCTGGTATCGCGCAGCGTGTTCGGCTCGACCATCAGCCTCTTCGAGAAGTATTTCAAGCGCTTCGGTGTCGAAGTCGATTACGTACCGCTGGCCGATCTGTCGGCCTGGGACGCGGCGATCAAGTCCAACACCAAACTGCTCTTTGTCGAGTCGCCGTCCAACCCGTTGGCCGAGCTGGTGGATATCGCCGCGCTGGCTGAAATCGCTCATGCCAAGGGCGCGCAGCTGGTGGTCGACAACTGCTTCTGCACCCCGGCGTTGCAGCAGCCGCTGAAGCTTGGCGCGGACATTGTCGTGCACTCGGCGACCAAGTTCATTGATGGTCAGGGCCGCTGCATGGGCGGCGTTGTCGCCGGTCGCGGTGAGCAGATGAAAGAAGTGGTGGGTTTCCTGCGGACCGCCGGGCCGACCCTCAGCCCGTTCAACGCGTGGATCTTCCTCAAAGGCCTCGAGACCCTCAACCTGCGCATGAAAGCGCATTGCGCGAACGCTCAGGCGCTGGCCGAATGGCTGGAGCAGCAGGACGGCATCGAGAAGGTCCATTACGCCGGTCTGAAGAGCCATCCGCAGCACGAGTTGGCCCAGCGCCAGCAGAAGGGTTTTGGTGCGGTGGTCAGCTTCGAGGTCAAGGGCGGCAAAGAAGGCGCCTGGCGCTTTATCGATGCCACGCGGTTGATTTCGATCACCGCCAACCTCGGCGACAGCAAAACCACGATCACCCATCCAAGCACCACTTCCCACGGCCGTCTGGCGCCCCAGGAGCGTGAAGCGGCAGGCATTCGTGACAGTCTGATCCGCGTTGCGGTCGGTCTGGAAGATGTGGCTGACCTGCAAGCTGACCTGGCGCGCGGTCTGGCGGCATTGTGATCGAGTTGTCCACACCCGCGGCCAACACCCATGGCCGCGTGGCGCTGGTCACCGGGGCTGCGCGCGGTATTGGCCTCGGAATCGCCGCTTGGCTGATCAGCGAAGGCTGGCAGGTGGTGCTGACCGATCTTGATCGGGTGCGTGGTTCGAAAGTGGCGAAGGTGCTGGGCGAGAACGCCTGGTTCATCGCCATGGACGTCGCCGACGAAAATCAGGTCGCGCTGGGCGTGGCCGAGGTATTGGGGCAGTTTGGTCGCCTTGATGCATTGGTCTGCAACGCGGCGGTCGCCGATCCGCACAACATCACCTTGGAAAGCCTCGATCTGGCGTATTGGAATCGGGTGCTGGCGGTGAATCTGAGCGGGCCGATGTTGCTGGCCAAGCACTGTGCGCCTTATCTGCGTGCGCACAACGGTTCGATCGTCAATCTGGCCTCGACCCGCGCGCGACAGTCGGAGGCGGACTCCGAGGCGTATGCGGCGAGCAAGGGCGGGCTGTTGGCGCTGACCCATGCGCTGGCAATCAGCCTTGGACCGGAAATCCGCGTGAACGCAGTCAGTCCTGGCTGGATTGATGCCCGTGATTCCTCGGTGCGTCGCGCCGAACCTTTGGCCGATGCCGATCATGCTCAGCATCCGGCGGGCAGGGTAGGGACTGTCGAGGACGTGGCGGCGATGGTGGCGTGGTTGCTGTCTCGCAATGCGGGATTTGTCACCGGGCAGGAATTCGTCGTCGATGGCGGCATGACCAAGAAGATGATCTACACGGAATAACAAGCGAAGCCGCGTGCTGTGGGAGCGAGCCTGCTCGCGAATGCGGTCTATCGGTCGATGGCTTCTTCAGGAATGAAGCAATTTCGTCTTTTTCAGAAAAACTCCAATCCTGCTATTGACTTAGCTTCGCCACCTGCGTAAATTTCGCGGCCTCGGAGATGCAAACGGGTGATTAGCTCAGCTGGGAGAGCGTCTGCCTTACAAGCAGAATGTCGGCGGTTCGATCCCGTCATCACCCACCACTCCCGAGAAGCTTGCGCAAGCAAGAGAGTAGGCTGAAAGTGCCTGCACCGACGCGCAGCGGTAGTTCAGTCGGTTAGAATACCGGCCTGTCACGCCGGGGGTCGCGGGTTCGAGTCCCGTCCGCTGCGCCATATTTTACGAGTCAGATTGATCTGGTTCGCGATTGCCAGGCACCGAAGCCGGTAATCAAAACGAGTTACTTGAGCGCAAGCTCAAAGCGATACGCAGCGGTAGTTCAGTCGGTTAGAATACCGGCCTGTCACGCCGGGGGTCGCGGGTTCGAGTCCCGTCCGCTGCGCCATATCTGTTTCAAGGACCACTGAACGCCTTGAAGCGCCGAAACCAGCCATCGGCTGAATCGGATCGATAGCAAAGACCCTGGTCGAAAGACCGGGGTTTTTTGTGTCTGAAATTTGGTTATTCCTCTTCCTCTCTCCTTAAGTCCATGCGAATCCCTGTGGGAGCGAGCCTGCTCGCGAAAGCGCCGGCACATTCAAAATCTGTATTGCCTGGAAAAACGTTTTCGCGAGCAGGCTCGCTCCCACATAGGCTCGCTCTGTTATCTCGGCGGATCGGATGCGGTGCCACGTCGCATTGATTTTTTTGATTATTTAGTCAGGTTTTTGTAACTGGTTGTTTGCTGTGGGCGCAGAAACCTTTAAAGTTAACCTTTCGGTCAGCTTTGCACTGTCAACACAGCTCTTTGCTTCGCCAAAAAGAGCTTCTGCACGACTCGAGATCCCCAGTAGATAACCACAAGGGCGGACCTATAACCGCCCAGAGGATGATCCATGTCCAACCGTGAAATATCCCGGCGCTCGTTCCTCCAGGGCGGGCTGGTGGCGGGTGTGAGCGTTACGCTTACGCCGCTCAGCAGTCAGGCGCTGGCTGCCTTGATGGAAAACAGCGTCACCGTGCCGTCCGAGAAATGGCTCGGCAATAACGGCAAGGCGCGGCAACGTAACGATGCCTTGTCCAAGGTCTGCGGCAGCAAGGTGTTTGCCCGCGACATCCGCGCCAAGGACATGCCTGGCTGGCCTGAGCAACAAGGCCACGCCATGCTGCTGAAAACCATCAAGGCCGACCGCATCTACGCAGGCTACGACCTGTCGTGGCTCGGCGCTGATCTGCAGCCGGACCGCATCGTTACCGCTGCCGATCTGGACAAGGACGGTATCGTCTTCCCCGAAGAGCACGCGCCTGATCCATTGCTGCCGGAAGGCAAAGTGCCGATGTTCATCGGTCACCCGGTAGCGATTCTGATCTGGAACGACTTCGAGCGTTTCCGTCAGGCCAAGAATCAACTCAAATTCAATGACAAAGCGATTCGTTACGGCGCCAAGGTGCCGTTCTACGAAGGCGACCCCTACGGCAGCTTCCGCTACGTGCGCGTCGGTGGCGCGACCTCGGCGGACGAAGACGAGTTCGCCAGCCTCAAGGATTCGATCCTGTTCCCGATGCTGAAGAACCGCCGTCCAGTCTGGAATGCATCGCCGAACCTGCATGGCAACCTCACCGAGCGCGGCCTGTTCTACGCCGACCGCATGAAGCAGGAAATCGACACGCCGCCAGACAACTGGCTGGTGTTCGATGAGCGCTACAAGACGCCGTCGATCGAACCGGCCGCCCTCGAGCCAGACAACGGCAACGGCTGGTACGACCCGAAAACCAAAACTCTGCATTTCGTCGTGGCGACGCAATGCCCGCTGGAAGTCGCGACCGAGACCGCGAAGATGATCGGGCCGTCGCGTTTCGGCCTGGCCAATCTGAACATGCACCCGGGCTATACCGTCGGCTATGGCTCCAAAGACCACAACATTTTTGTCTACTACGCAGCCCTGGCTGCGCTGTACGGCGCCGGTGTGCCGGTGCGTCTGGCCAACGACCGCTACGAGCAGTTCCAGAGCGGCATCAAGCGTCACCCGTTCGACATCCGCTACCAGTTGGCCGTGGACAAGAATGACTACACCTTCAAGATTTTCCGCGCGGAAATGAGCGTCGACGGCGGCGGTCGGGTCAACTACAGCCCATCGGTGGCGGCGGTTGGCGCCACGGCTGCGCAGTCGATCTACTACATGCCGCAGAACGACCTGCAAGTCACCGCGTATCACTCGCGCGCGGTCGAGGCGGGTTCGATGCGCGGTTACGGCACTCTGCAAAGCATGGCGGCGACCGAAATGATGGTCGACGAGATCGCCAATCGCCTGGGTGTCGACGCCATCGATTTGCGCCGCAGGAATGCCCTGCGTTCCGGCATGAAAAACACCCAGGGCGCAATCCCGGCCGGTGCACTGCGCCTGCATGAAATTCTCGACAAGGCCTCGGTGCACGAAGTCTGGAAAAACCGCGACACGATCAAGCGGCAACGCGAAGCGGCAGACCCGGATAACTGGTACGGCGTCGGTTTCGCTATCTGCCAGAAAGACTTCGGCACCGGCTCCGAAGCGCCGATGGCCAGCATCGAATTCACCGCAGACGGGCGCATCACCCTGCGCCACATCGGTATCGAAATCGGCACCGGCATGTCCACTTCGCAAGCCTTGGTCGTCGCCGATTTCCTCGGCAGCCCGGCGCACGAGGTGAAGACCGGCGAAACCGAGTGGCAGGAAATGCAGCTGATCACCAGCGGCAACCCGTACGTCATGAGTCAGGCCGAGCAGGACAATCTGCTGCGCAATCCGCGCTGGGTCGGCAAGTTGGCGTCGGCGTCTTCGGCGACCAACTCCGCCTATTACTTCAGCCACGCGACCCGTGAAGCGGCGCGGGTGCTGTTCAACCACGGCTTGTGGCCCGCGGCGCTGGAGATCTGGCGTCAGGGTCCGTACGGCGGCCAGGCCAACCCTTACGTGGTGCGTCGCGAAGATGCGCATTGGGTCGACGGCAAGCTGACCGCCAACGGCATGCAGCCGCTGAGTTTCGAAGAGCTGGCCAAGCGTGCCCACGATCGCGGTCTGGTGACGGGCGCCACGGTGCATGGCTTCAACCGCTGGAGCTGGGCCGAGGCTGAATACAGTATCGACGGCGTGCGCGAGCGCCTGCCGCTCGACGGTCTGGCGGTGAAATACGGCGATGGCGCGCCGCAAGCGAAGAAAGCGCAGATGAACAGCGCCGGCTTCCACTTGCTTGATCGGCAGAACGTCAACTACCCGGTAGTGCAGTTGAACAACGCTGCCGTGACCTATTACAGCCCGGTCGCGACGCTGGTCGAGTTGAAGGTCAATAAAGGCTCGGCGGAAGTCCAGGTGCTCAACCACCATTCGTGGATCGAGTGCGGTCGGGTGCTGGTTGAAGAGTTGGTCAAGGGCCAGCTCGAAGGCGGTATCGCCATGGGTATTGGTCATGCGCTGATGGAAGAGATGCCGTTGTACGAAGGCGGGCCGGGGGAGGGTGACTGGAACTTCAACCGTTACCGTCTGCCGATGGCGCGTCACGTAGCGGTGTGGAAGCAGACTGCGGAGATCCTGCCGCCGCTGTCGCCGAGCGATCCGTCCAAGGGCATCGCCGAAGTGGTGATGATCCCGATTGTCGGTGCCATCGGTAACGCCGTGGCGCACGCCATCGGTAAACGTGTTCGTGACTTGCCTATCACCGCTGCGCGCATCAAGGAGGCCCTCAATGGCTAACCGTCCGCTTCAACTGACCCTCAATGGTCAATCCGTCGGCCCGGTGGACATCCCTGATGACCTGCCGATGATCGACTACCTGCACGAATACAAAAACCTCACCGGCTCGCGGCTGGGCTGCGGTCAGGGGATCTGCCACGCCTGTGTGGTGATCGTCGATAACCCCGACGGCACCAGCGAGGAAGTGCGCACCTGCATCACCGGTGCGCATTACTTCGAGGGCAAGAAAGTTCGCACCATCGAAGGCCATGCCACTCGCGACGAGCAGGGCCAGGTCACCGAGCTCAATCCGATCCAGCAGCGCTTTGTCGACGAGTTCGCCTTCCAGTGCAGCTACTGCGCGCCAGGCTTCGTCAACGCCGCCACCGTGTTGGTCGAGAAGCTGCAGCGCCAGCCGATCGTCAAAAGTCAGCTGGAACAGGTGATCGAGGACAGCCTCGGCCATCACGTCTGCCGCTGCACCGGTTACGTGCGTTATTACAACGCCACGCGCAACGTGCTGACCGATCTTGGTCTGGTCAAGGAGGGTTGAGCATGAAGCGTTTACTGACCCGCCTGACTTTTGCGGTCGGACTGGCTGCGCCGCTTATGACGGCCCACGCCGACGATCAGATCAAGCGCGGCGAATACCTCGCCCGCGCTGCCGACTGCATGGCCTGCCACACCGCACCGGGTGGCGCGCCCTATGCCGGCGGCCTGCCGATCGTCTCGCCATTCGGCACGATCTACGGCACCAACATCACCCCGAGCAAAGAGCACGGCATCGGTCTGTACAGCGATGATGAGTTCTTCGCTGCGTTGACCGAAGGCAAGCGGCGCGACGGTGCGAATCTGTATCCGGCGATGCCGTACACCTCGTATCACCTGATGCCGCGCGCCGATTCCGATGCGATTCACGCGTATCTGAAAACCATCGAGCCGATCGAACGCGCCGCGCCGGTGACCAGCCTGAGCTTTCCGTTCAACGTGCGTCTGGGCCTGACCGGCTGGAACATGCTCTACGGCAAAGACGTCAAGCTGGAGCTGGCCGAAGGCAAAAGTGAGGCGTGGAAGCGCGGCCAGTACATGGTCGACGTTCTCGGTCACTGCGGCGAATGCCATACGCCACGCGGCCTGCCCGGCGCGATGCAAATGGACAAGCGCATGACCGGCGGCATTCTCAATGGTTATCTCGCGCCGAGCCTGCTGGCCACCGATCTGGCCGCGCGCGGCTGGAATCAGCAGGATCTGAGCACGTTTCTCAAGCACGGCATGAGCGCGCAAGGGACGATGTTCAACGAGATGTTCCCGGTGTTTCACAACAGCACTCAAGGTCTGAGCGATGCTGATCTGGCAGCAATGGCGACATTCCTTCTCGGCGAGCAACCGCCACCAGCCAAAGAGCTCGTCGAAGTACCGCTGGACAAGCTCAGCGCGAGTGCCCAGCGCGGCCGTCAGGAATATCTGAACGTCTGCGCCGGTTGTCACGCGGTTGGCGGTGAAGGCAAACCGCACATTGCAGTGGCCATGCGTGGCAATACGACGTTGCGTCTGGAAGATCCGCGCAATCTGTTGCGAGTGATCGAGGACGGCATCGGCGAACAGAAGTTCTCCGGGTTCGAGCACATGCAGCCGATGCCGGGTTTTGCTGGAAAGCTCAGTCCTGAGCAATTGACTGATCTGCTCAACTACCTGCGTCAGGGTTGGGGCGGGCAGGGCGCTGAACTGGCGGTGAGCGAAGTGCAGAAGCTGCAATCCGACGCACCGAGCGTCGAGCACAAGGCGCACTGATATGCAGCATCTCGATCTGCAAGTGGTGCGTCGGGCGCTGGAATGGTCGGTGGCCGGGCAGCGAATCTGGCTGTGCACGGTGCTCACCACTTACGGCTCGGCACCGCGCGCGCCGGGTTCGCTGCTCGCGGTGAACGAAGGCGGGCAGTGGATCGGTTCGCTATCGGGCGGTTGCGTCGAGGAGGATTTCCTTGAGCGCGTTGCCGAAGGTGCGTTTCTCGAAGCGGTAAGCGTCGTGCGTTACGGCGAAGGCGATGATCCGCGCTCGCGGGTCAGTCTGCCTTGCGGCGGCATTCTTGATGTGCTGGTTGAGAAACTTGACGCCGACTGCGCGGTGCAGGCGCACCTGCGTGAACTGGAATCGGCGCTGCTGGGTCAGCGTCGTCTGCTTCGCGAAGTTGATCTGGCCAGCGGTGCGCGCACTCTGTTTGCTGATCGCGAGCAGGGTGCACGGATCGAGCGTGAGATTGATCGGGTGCGCATTCGTGTCGGTGCAGCACAGCGCTTGTTGCTCGCTGGCTACTCAAGTGTGGCGCAGGCCTGTGCCGAGTTCGCGGTAGGGCTTGGCTTCGAAGTGATTCTCTGCGATCCGCGTGATGAAATGCTTGAAGGCGTGGTGCTCAATAGCGTGGAAATCCGTCGACAGTTGCCTTCGGTGTTCATTGCCGACGGTGGTTGTCATCGCGATACGGCGGTAGTGGCGTTGACCCATGATCCGCGCATCGACGATCTGGCGATGATGGAAGCGGTGCGCACCGAAGCGTTTTACATCGGTGTGATGGGATCGCAGCAGACGTCGCAGAAACGCTTCGAGCGCTTACGCCGCATTGGTGGCTTGAGTGAGGCAGAGCTGGCGCGGGTTCATGCGCCGATCGGCCTCAACCTCGGCAGCAAGACACCGGCGGAAATTGCGCTGGCGGTGCTGGCGGATATCCTGCGGATTCGTAGCGGGATCGCTCGGGATCAGCTCTGATCCCAAGCCTTGCTGAATCTACTGTGGCGAGGGGATTTATCCCCGTTGGACTGCGCAGCAGTTCCCTCCTGCTCAAGAGGGGGCGCTGCGCACCCCCAACGGGGATAAATCCCTTCGCCACAATGGTGTTTATAGGCCGTACTTATCGCGCAGCCCGTAATACCAAGCACCCAGCGCGGCAAACGGTGTGCGCAGCAATTGCCCGCCGGGGAAGGGATAGTGCGGCAGGTCGGCAAAGGCATCGAAGCGCTCGGCCTGACCGCGCAACGCTTCGGCGAGGACCTTGCCCGCCAGGTGCGTGTAGGTGACACCGTGACCGCTGCAGCCCTGCGAGTAATAGATGTTGTCGCCCAGGCGCCCGACCTGCGGCAAGCGCGAAAGGGTCAACAGGAAGTTGCCGGTCCAGGCGTAATCGATCTTCACATCCTTGAGTTGCGGGAAAGCCTTGAGCATCTTCGGGCGGATGATCGCTTCGATGTTCGCCGGATCGCGAGCGCCGTAAACCACGCCGCCACCGAAGATCAAGCGCTTGTCGGCGGTCAGGCGATAGTAGTCGAGCAGATAGTTGCAGTCCTCTACGCAGTAATCCTGCGGCAATAGCGCCTTCGCCAGCTCATCGCCCAGTGGCTCGGTAGTGATCACTTGAGTGCCGCACGGCATCGATTTGGCCGCCAGTTCCGGTACCAGATTACCGAGGTAGGCGTTGCCGGCGACGATGATGAACCTGGCCCTGACCTTGCCCTGCGGCGTATGCACAACCGGATTGGCGCCGCGCTCGATGCGCACGGCAGGTGATTGCTCATAGATGGTGCCGCCGAGAGACTCGACTGCCGCCGCTTCTCCGAGCGCCAGATTCAGCGGATGGATGTGGCCGCCGCTCATATCGAGCATGCCACCGACGTATTGATCGCAACCCACCACTTCACGGATGCGGCGTTGATCCATCAGTTCCAGCTGGGTGTGGCCGAAGCGTTCCCACAGGCGCTTTTGCGATTCCAGGTGCCCCATCTGTTTGGCGGAAAGGGCGGCGAATACACCGCCGTCCTTCAGGTCGCACCGGATGTTGTATCTGGCCACGCGCTCGCGAATGATCCGACCGCCTTCAAAGGCCATTTCGCCGAGCAGTTGCGCCTGCTTGGGGCCGACCGTGCGCTCAATGACGTCGATGTCGCGGCTATAGCTGTTGACGATCTGCCCGCCGTTTCGGCCCGAGGCGCCAAAACCGACTTTCGCCGCTTCCAGCACGGTTACGCGAAAACCGCTCTCCAACAGGAACAGGGCGGACGACAGCCCGGTATACCCGGCGCCGATCACACAGACGTCCGTCTCCACATCATCCTGCAGCACAGGGCGTGGTGGTACGGCATTGGCCGACGCAGCGTAATAAGACTCTGGGTATTGGGTGTTCGCCATCCTGCCGCCTCTGTTTAATATATTTTACGAGTGCGTCGATCCTACCCGAGTTGAAAAACCTCCGCCAGCCAGCGGAAAATCTTCTTCGCTGAGGCGAAATTAAATATTTTGCATATTCATAGGGTTAGGTGAAAAAAAGGTGTTGACACCCCTCCGGAATTCCGTAGAATGCCGCCTCACAGCAGGCACGTAGCTCAGTTGGTTAGAGCACCACCTTGACATGGTGGGGGTCGTTGGTTCGAGTCCAATCGCGCCTACCAAACAAAATCCGCTCTGCTGGGCGGTCTGGAAGGGCTCACCGAAAGGTGAGCCCTTTTTTGTTGTCTGCGATTTGCGCAACGCTTGTTCCCGGTCCTTTCCGCTTCGCTCTGATCAGCTCTCCATTCATTACTGTTTGCGCAAAATGATCAAGCGCCATTTTGGTGCATTCTTCTTCCATTTCGTTGTTGAAAACACCTGAATATCCAAAGGCTTACAGCTCTTTTTCTCTAACCGGTTATCGAAAAAGCCTTGTTGCATGTTGGGAATTTAAGTAACATCCGTTCCGCGTTCACCACCACGGTTTATGCATTTTTAAATCCCAAGCTTCCATCAGCTGCTTGGGATTTTTTTTGCCTGCGATTTGGCGTTTGGGCGCCTATCCCTCCATCACCTCCAAGCGAGGCGCGGTTTTTTCGTCTACTACTGACTGGCCGATTTTCAACACTTCATAAGGGAGTGCGTCGATGCTGAGTCAGTGGGTCCTTGCCGCTATTCATCTATTCGCGTTTGCCTTGGCTTTCTGGGCTGTTCTGACGCGGGGCAGAGCGTTCATCCAACTCTCGGCGGGTACGGGAGAGGTCAAGCGCGTTCTGCTCGCGGATAACCTTTGGGGGCTTTCAGCTTTGACGCTGCTTATCACCGGAGCGATGCGTGCGTTTGGTGGTTACGAGAAAGGCTCTGACTATTACCTGCATCAGCCGCTGTTTCATCTGAAGATGACGCTGTTCTTGCTGATCCTGCTGATGGAGCTGGCACCGATGATCACGCTGATCAAATGGCGCATCGCATCCTCGCGCGGTGCGGCGCTTGATAGCGGGCGTGCGAAGTTGTACGCGCGAATCAGTCATGTTGAAGCGCTGCTGCTGATCCTGATGATGGTCGCGGCGACAGGCATGGCGCGTGGCGTGATATTCGCTTAGAAGGCAAAATTCGCCGTGCTCTATCGGAAACGTCCGACAGCCAGCTCCAGGAGTGAAAGGTAATATCGGCGCAAGAAAGGAGGGAAGGGCAAGTGAAAGGAGTCAGCATGCTTCAGGCGCCGTGCCCAGCGGGGTGAAATGCGGATGGCTAAACGGCGCGTGAATCTTTAGCCAGTCTTGCGCGACGGCAATAGGACTGGCTACGTGATGCAAAGTGGCTCAGGGCGTTTGCGGCTTGTCCGGAGCGGTCAGGCCGGCCTGGATGCGTTGGTAGATTTCTTCACGGTGCACTGCCACGTTTTTCGGAGCGTTGATACCGATGCGAACCTGTTGGCCGCTGACTCCGAGGATGGTGATCGTGATGTCATCACCAATGTTTATGCTTTCACCGACTTTGCGGGTGAGTATCAGCATGGTCTTCTCCTTGATTGCTTGGTAGGGCACCTGATTCAGACAGTGCAGAGGTCGGTGGTATCTATAGATTAGTGCGAAGTCTCACGGTTTGGGTGCCTCTTTCTGACGCGCAGAAGCGGCATTAATTCCCAGGGCGTAACTATACAGAGGCTGCAATCATCATTCTCGTTGTTTTGTGCCCATTTTGCGGGGCTCGCGAAGTATTTTTGAATGATAAGATCGCCGCTTTACGAATTCCGAGGGAAGCGTTGTGCGCAAATTGGTTTGGCTGGTAGCGGCACTGGCATTGGCAGGCTGCGGTGAAGGCAAGAATGTAGATGCGCCGAAGCCTGAGACGAAGGTCGCGGCAGCGCCGGCGGCCGCCGCGCCACAGTGGGATCTGGAAGTGCGTGGCGAGACTCCTCAGGCCGTCAGTGACCTGAGCGGCTGGTTGATCGAGCACGCTTTCGTTCCGACGGTCGTCAAGGACGGCAGCGGTAAAACACGAATTCTGATCGGTCCGTTCAATTCCCAGGCTGACGCCGAGGCGCGCAAGGTGCAGGTCGATGCAGCGCTGGTAAAAGCCAAGAAACAAAATATCGAATCGGTGGTGATCGAGCATCCGCTAACGCCATAAGCGAAGCGCCTTCAAAACACGCTGAACAGACATTAAAAAGGCCTCGAGCATAACGCTCGAGGCCTTTTTATTTCCGCTGCAATCAGCCGCAGGCTTTCAGATTTACCGAGCCGACAAACTCGTTGCCGCGCCCCATCACGCACGCCACGCTCTGGTTGCGCTGACGTTCCCAATCCTGCACTGGATAGGTCTTGTCCCACGCTTCGTACAACTGCCGATCCTGCTTCGATAGGCGCAGTCCGTATTGTTTGCTCATATAAAAATACGTGCGGGCGATCATGCCGCGAATCGAAGGGCGGGGCATGACCTTCTTGGTCTTGAAGTCGACCTGCGTCAGGCAGGAGCCATATTGGCCGGACTGCACCGGCAACCAGCCGTAGCTGAAGTTGCTGCGGTCACCGTTGACCTCGCCAATGCTCGGCACCAGATTGTGCAAGTCAGCTTCGGCCTTTTGATAAACAGGATCGTAACGCGTGCAATTCTTGCGTCCGCCTTGCTGCCAGCACTGCCGCTGATGGCCGATCTGCCAGGCCGGCACGATGTGCTCCCATTCGATTCTCGATGCACGCTTGGCGTTCTTGCGAGGCACATAGCCGCAAGCCTTCAGGTCGACCTTGTTGCCGGTGTACTTGCAGCCGCAGTAAAACTCCGTGGACTGCGGTGCATAAAGTTTCCACGCGGCTTTCTTGGCTTCGGAAAATGTACGTGGGGCGCCAGCCTGGGCGCCCATGGCGAAAAACAACAACAGCAAAGCAACACAGCGGACACTCATTGAGTCAATCTTCCTTCGGCACAACCCAAAAAATCTGCACGCCACCGTCATCGCGATAAGCGAGGGTAACGTTGTCGTTCTCGTCGATTTCCTCGAGCAAGCGCTCCCAGTCATCCATCGGCTCATCCGGCAGACGGAAAATCAGTGCGGCTTTGGCTTTTTGTGCGGTGGGGGAATTGATGATTTTCTGAACGCGCATACCCATGCGTTCGTAAGCGTCAGAAGCAGCAGGAGAGGTGGCCACGAGGTTATCCTTATTAAGCTGTACGTGCATACAGTATTTAACTGTAGGCGATTTCGCAACTGCTTAAAATTCAAGAAAATCCTCTGACAGCGGGTTTCCGGTTTTGGTGTAGGGCTTGTCGAGATTTTTGTGGGAAAAGTATTGGAAGGGTGTAAGCGGGGCATCACCTGCCAAGCTGGCAGGTGATGCGCAATTGCCCGATCGAGAAGTGATCAGGCGAAGGACGATCAGTATTCCCAGAACATCCGTTGCAGCTCTTTACTGTCGTTGGTCTTGGTCAGCGCGACCATCGCCAGGATGCGGGCTTTTTGCGGATTCAGATCGTGAGCGACAACCCAGTCGTATTTGTCGTCAGGCTGTTCGGCGTTACGCAGGACAAAGCCGCCGGCGTTGACGTGGGACGAGCGAATGATCTGCACGCCATCCTTGCGCAGGGCTTGCAGGGATGGAACCACACGAGAGGATACCGAACCGTTGCCAGTGCCGGCGTGGATGATGGCTTTGGCGCCGGCTTGCGCCAGTGCCTTGTAGGCGGTATCGCTGACGTTGCCGTAGGAGTAGGCAATTTCTACGTCAGGCAGGCTCTTGATGTTTTTGATGTCGAATTCCGAATCCATGGTGTGACGCTTGGCCGGCAGGCGGAACCAGTAGGATTTGCCTTCGACCACCATGCCCAGCGTGCCCCAGGCACTTTTGAATGCTTCGGTCTTGATGTTGATCATTTTGCTGACGTCGCGACCGGACTGGATCTCGTCGTTCATGGTCACCAGCACGCCTTTGCCGCGCGCTTCTTTGCTGCTCGCCACGGCGACGGCGTTATACAGGTTGAGCATGCCGTCTGCCGACATGGCAGTGCCCGGACGCATCGAACCGACGACGATGATCGGCTTGTCGGTTTTCTCGACCAGGTTCAGGAAGTACGCGGTTTCTTCGAGGGTGTCGGTGCCGTGGGTGATAACGATGCCGTCGACGTCCTTGCTGTCAGCCAGTTCGGAAACGCGACGACCCAATTGCAGCAGGTTGTCATTGGTGATGCTTTCCGAAGCGATCTGCATGACTTGTTCGCCACGCACGTTAGCCAGTTTGCTCAGCTCGGGAATGCCGGCTATCAGTTGCTCGATACCGACTTTCGCTGCCTGGTAAGTGGCACTGTTGGCGGCACTGGCGCCAGCGCCGGCGATGGTACCGCCGGTGGCGAGAACAACGACGTTGGCCAGTTTGGTCTGGGTTTCGACTTCTTTTGCCTGAAGGGCAGTAGGCAGGAGCAGGAGGAGGGCCAATGCGCCCGGAATCAAGGTATTGAAAGCAGATTTCATTATTTTTCTCTCTAGTCGTGAGACGGTGCTGATGCAGGTTCATCTAGATGCGCCCCAAGCCGATCTGAATGCTTGAGGTGCAAGGACGGGAGCAGGATTCATACCATGCGTAATGTGCTGGCGGAAAATGTTTAACCCGATGATTTAAATCAATATTTTTCGGTGGCTGGAGCATCGTTGAGGACCCATCCATCCGGGATTCCGAACGACAGCGGGATTCTTGTTCGGCTCGCCGATAGGCAATCTCTGAAAAGCCAGGCGGGTGACAAATCCCCGCTAAAGAAATGTGCTCTCAGGCCGATGCGTCCTCAAGGAAACCAAATCTTAGGAGTTCACATGTCACTGACGGTCGGTTTTGCCAATCCCGCTGCAGTCACCATCGGCGGTAAAACTGCAGCCACGATCAACACCCTGAACGACGCGACCAATGAGGCTTCGGCGCAGGCGCTGGGTACCGAGAAGACTGAGAAGAATCAGGTCAGAACCGGTGGTGGGCCTGTGCAGGAAAACAGTGAAACCGAGGCCGACAGCAATCTCAGCATCACCGTCAAGACGTTGCTCAAGCGGATGAAGGAATTGCAAAAGCAACTTCAGGAGCAGCAACAGCAACTGGCTGCGGCTCAGGCTGCAAGCTATCCGACTCCCGAAGCGAAATCCCAGGCAGTGATGTCGATTCAGGGCCAGATCGCGCAAACCAGCGCCGCACTGGCGGAAGTGGCGGGTGCGTTGGTCAAGGAGATGTCGAAAAGCGCTCCCAGCGGCGGCTTGGTCAATACAACTGCCTGAAGCGCCAAATTGCCAATTCGGCGATTCGACCTACAACAAAAGACGATTTCTGATTGTTGACAAATGTCGGCGGGATTCTCATAGTTCGGTCTACGCAAACGTTTGCGCGGCTTGGAAGGGCATTTTCTCCCGGAGCCGTGACGTAGCTTACGTCAGCGCAAACGTTGCTCACAATAATCATAAGATCGGAGTGAACCCATGAAGCTGCCATTCGCCGCACGTCTTCTTGCTGTCGCTATGCTGGCTGCCACAGCCGCCGCACTACCTGTCTCCTCGGCTTTCGCCGAATCCGCAGAAAAACCCAAAGTCGCGCTGGTCATGAAATCCTTGGCAAACGAATTCTTCCTGACGATGGAAGACGGCGCCAAAGCCTACCAGAAAGAACACTCCGCCGATTTCGATCTGATCTCCAACGGTATCAAAGACGAAACCGACACCGCTGGCCAGACTCGCATCGTCGAACAGATGATCCTGGCCAAGGTGAATGCACTGGTGATCGCGCCTTCTGACTCCAAAGCCATGGTGCCGGTTATCAAGAAGGCCGTAGACGCCGGTATCACGGTGATCAACATCGACAACCAGCTCGATCCCGCCGTGGTCAAAAGTAAAAACATCAACGTGCCTTTCGTAGGTCCGGACAACCGTAAGGGTGCACGTCTGGTCGGCGAATATCTGGCCAAGCAACTGAAGGCGGGCGACGAGGTCGGCATCATCGAAGGCGTGTCCACCACCACCAACGCGCAGGCGCGCACGGCCGGTTTCAAGGACGCGATGGAAGCCGCGCAGATCAAAGTGGTCTCGCTGCAGTCCGGTGACTGGGAAATCGACAAGGGCAACAAGGTTGCCGCTTCGATCCTCAGTGAATACCCGGATGTCAAAGCACTGCTGGCCGGTAACGACAGCATGGCGGTCGGCGCCGTTTCCGCAGTCCGTGCCGCTGGCAAGGCAGGGCAGGTAAAAGTCGTCGGTTACGACAACATCAATGCGATCAAGCCAATGCTCAAGGACGGTCGTGTGCTGGCGACGGCTGACCAGTTTGCAGCCAAGCAGGCCGTGTTCGGCATCGAAACCGCACTGAAGATCATCAAGGGCGAGAAAGTCGACAGCGGTGCCAACGGCGTGATCGAAACACCGGTCGAGCTGGTCACCCAGTAAGTCATCTGGCGACACAACGGCGCTCGTCCGTCCGGGCGAGCGCATGGAGATTTCTATGTCAGTTTCCGCCCCGAACGCTGTCCTCTCGGTCAGCGGTATCGGCAAGACCTATGCGCAACCGGTGCTCACCGGCATCGATCTGACGCTGATGCGCGGTGAAGTACTGGCGCTGACCGGCGAAAATGGTGCCGGCAAAAGTACCCTGTCGAAGATCATTGGTGGTTTGGTCACGCCCACTTCCGGCCAGATGCAATTCCACGGCAAGGACTATCGTCCGGGCAGCCGTACCCAGGCTGAAGAGCTTGGCGTGCGCATGGTCATGCAAGAACTCAATCTGTTGCCGACGTTGTCGGTGGCGGAAAACCTGTTTCTGGATAATCTGCCGAGCAGCGCTGGCTGGATCAGTCGCAAGCAGTTGCGCAAGGCGGCGATCGAAGCAATGGCGCAAGTCGGCCTCGATGCGATCGATCCGGACACGCTGGTCGGCGAACTCGGTATCGGCCATCAGCAGATGGTCGAAATCGCGCGCAACCTGATCGGCGATTGCCACGTGCTGATCCTCGATGAGCCGACCGCGATGCTCACGGCGCGCGAAGTCGAAATGCTCTTCGAGCAGATCACCCGATTGCAGGCTCGCGGCGTTTCCATCATCTATATCTCTCATCGTCTCGAAGAACTGGCGCGGGTGGCGCAGCGTATTGCTGTGCTGCGTGACGGCAATCTGGTCTGCGTCGAGCCGATGGCCAACTACAACAGCGAGCAACTGGTCACCTTGATGGTCGGTCGCGAACTGGGTGAACACATCGACATGGGGCCGCGCAAGATCGGCGCTCCGGCGCTGACGGTCAACGGCCTGACGCGTTCGGACAAAGTCCGCGACGTCTCCTTCGAAGTGCGTGCCGGGGAGATCTTCGGTATTTCCGGATTGATCGGGGCAGGGCGCACGGAATTGCTGCGGCTGATCTTCGGTGCCGATACCGCTGATAGCGGTACCATCGCCCTCGGCTCGCCGGCCAAAGTCGTGAGTGTTCGCTCGCCAGTGGATGCCGTGCGCAACGGCATCGCGTTGATCACCGAGGATCGCAAGGGCGAAGGGCTGCTGCTCAGTCAGTCGATCAGCGCCAACATCGCCCTGGGTAACATGCCGGAAATCTCCAGTGGTGGTTTCGTCAACAACGGCGACGAAATCTCCCTGGCGCAGCGTCAGATCGAAGCCATGCGCATCCGCAGTTCGAGCCCGACGCAGCTGGTCTCGGAACTGTCCGGCGGCAATCAGCAGAAGGTCGTGATCGGTCGCTGGCTGGAACGCGACTGTTCGGTACTGCTGTTCGACGAGCCGACTCGCGGGATTGATGTCGGCGCCAAGTTCGATATTTACGGTTTGCTCGGTGAGTTGACCCGCCAGGGCAAGGCATTGGTCGTGGTGTCCAGTGACTTGCGTGAGTTGATGCTGATCTGCGACCGGATCGGCGTGCTCTCGGCGGGACGCCTGATCGACACCTTCGAGCGCGACAGCTGGACCCAGGATGATTTGCTTGCCGCCGCTTTCGCCGGCTACCAGAAACGTGATGCGTTGCTCAATGAAGCAGCGCCTAGGGATCTCCCATGAAAACTGCATCTTCTGCCAGTAAACGTAGTGGCAATTTCTTTGGCCTGGGTACTTATCTGGGCCTGGCCGGTGCCTTGCTGGCGATGATTGCGCTGTTCTCGGTCCTGAGCAGCCATTTCCTCTCGTACAACACCTTCAGCACCCTGGCCAACCAGATTCCCGACCTGATGGTGCTGGCGGTGGGCATGACCTTTGTGCTGATCATCGGCGGCATCGATTTGTCCGTCGGCTCGGTCCTCGCGCTGGCCGCATCGACGGTCAGCGTTGCGATTCTCGGCTGGGGCTGGAGCGTTTTGCCAGCGGCGCTGCTCGGCATGGCGGTGGCGGCTCTGGCCGGCACCATCACTGGCTCGATCACCGTGGCCTGGCGGATTCCGTCGTTCATCGTCTCCCTCGGCGTGCTGGAAATGGCCCGCGGTGTGGCGTATCAGATGACCGGGTCGCGCACTGCCTACATTGGCGATGCGTTCGCCTGGCTGTCGAATCCGATCGCGTTCGGCATTTCCCCGTCGTTCATCATCGCTTTGCTGGTGATCTTCATCGCGCAGGCAGTTTTGACCCGCACTGTTTTCGGCCGCTACCTGATCGGCATCGGTACCAACGAAGAGGCGGTTCGGCTGGCCGGGATCAATCCCAAGCCCTACAAGATTCTGGTGTTCAGCCTGATGGGGCTGCTGGCAGGCATCGCTGCGCTGTTTCAGATTTCGCGTCTGGAAGCGGCTGACCCGAACGCAGGTTCGGGCCTGGAACTGCAAGTGATCGCGGCGGTGGTTATCGGCGGTACCAGCCTGATGGGCGGGCGCGGTTCGGTGATCAGCACTTTCTTTGGTGTGTTGATCATTTCCGTGCTCGCGGCCGGTCTCGCGCAGATTGGTGCGACGGAGCCGACCAAGCGCATCATCACCGGTGCGGTAATCGTTATCGCTGTGGTGCTCGACACCTATCGCAGTCAACGCGCCAGTCGCCGGGGCTGAACCATGGCAACGATCAAGGATGTAGCGGCGCTCGCGGGCATTTCCTACACGACCGTGTCGCACGTGGTGAACAACACCCGCCCGGTCAGTCAGGAAGTGCGGCGCAAAGTCGAGGCGGCGATCAAGAGCCTCGACTACGTGCCCAGTGCCGTGGCGCGCTCGCTGAAAGCCAAGACCACCGCGACCATCGGCCTGCTGGTGCCTAACAGCCTCAACCCGTACTTCGCTGAATTGGCGCGCGGAATCGAGGATTACTGCGAGCGCAACGGCTATTGCGTGATCCTCTGTAACTCCGACGACAACCCGGACAAGCAGCGCAGTTATTTGCGTGTGTTGCTGGAAAAGCGCATCGACGGTTTGATCGTCGCCTCCGCTGGCGGTGACAGTGGTCTGGCGCAAGGACTGGCGGGCGTGAAGACGCCGATGGTCATCGTCGACCGGGGCCTGGAAGGTGTAAATGCCGATCTGGTGCGCATCGACCACGAATACGGCGCTTATCTGGCAACCCGTCACCTGCTCGAGTTGGGGCATCGCGACATCGCCACCATCGGCGGTCCGGCCAGTACCAGCGTGGCGCAAATGCGTCAGGCCGGTTATTGCCGAGCGCTGCAAGAGGCGGGAATCGAGGTGCGCGAAGAGCGCATGCTGGAAAGCGACTTCACCAGCACCGGCGGTTACAACGCCGCTGCCCGGCTGCTTGAAAGCCATCCGCCCAGTGCGATTTTTGCCGGCAACGACATGATTGGTATCGGTGTGCTGCGTGCGGCGGCCGAACGTAACGTGCGAGTGCCGGCCGAGCTGTCGGTGATCGGCTTCGATGACATTCAGATGAGTCGTTATGTCTATCCGGCGCTGACCACGGTCGGCCAGTCGATCCTGCAACTGGGCGAGATGGCCGCCGAAGTGCTGTTGCGCAGAATTGCTGCGCCGGAATCGGGCACCGATCAACGCATAGTGACCCCGAGCATTGTCCTGCGCGAATCGACCGCGCCGCTGTCCGGCGTGTTCACCGAATATCGCTGAAACCGAATTGATGAGTAGTGATGTATGCCAGCAAATGTAGTGGTAATAGGCAGCCTGAACATGGACCTGGTCACCCGGGCGCCACGGCTGCCGCGCGGCGGTGAAACGCTGATCGGTCATTCCTTTGCCACTGTGTCGGGCGGCAAGGGCGCCAATCAGGCGGTTGCTGCTGCTCGTCTGGGCGCGCAGGTGGCGATGATCGGTTGTGTGGGAAATGACGACTACGGTGTGCGATTGCGCGATGCCTTGCTCGCCGAGCACATCGACTGCCAGGCTGTCAGCGTCGTAGAAGATTCCAGTGGCGTGGCGCTGATTGTGGTGGATGACAACAGCCAGAACGCCATTGTGATTGTCGCCGGTGCCAACGGCGCAATGACGGAAGCAGTAATTGACCGTTTTGATGCGGTTTTGCAAGCCGCCGATGTGGTGATCTGTCAGCTCGAGATTCCCGATGCGACGGTCGGGCATGCGCTCAAGCGTGCACGTGAACTGGGCAAGACCGTCATCCTCAATCCGGCGCCGGCGAGCCGTCCTTTGCCGGCAGACTGGTTCGCGGCGATCGACTATCTGATTCCTAACGAGAGCGAAGCCGCCGCGTTGAGCGGGCTCGCTGTCGACTCGTTGCAGTCGGCAGAAACGGCTGCCACTCAATTGATTGCCATGGGCGCCGGTAAAGTCATTGTCACGTTGGGCGCGCAGGGTTCGTTGTTCGCTAATGGCAAGGGTTTCGAACACTTCCCCGCGCCGACCGTGAAGGCGGTCGATACCACGGCCGCAGGCGACACCTTTGTCGGCGGTTTCGCCGCAGCGCTGGCCAATGGCAAATCCGAAGCCGAGGCGATTCGCTACGGTCAGATTGCCGCTGCGCTGTCTGTCACCCGCGCCGGTGCGCAACCGTCGATTCCAACCATGTCCGAAGTACAGGGGTTCAAGCCCGCATGAAAAAGACTCCTTTGCTCAACGTCGCGCTGTCGCGACTGATCGCTTCGCTTGGCCACGGTGACATGGTCGTGATCGGCGACGCCGGTTTGCCCGTGCCGCCGGGTGTCGAGCTGATTGATCTGGCACTGACCCATGGCATCCCTGATTTCGTCAGCACGCTGAAAGTCGTGCTCAGCGAAATGCAGGTAGAAAGCCATGTGCTGGCCAGAGAGATCTTCGATAAGCAGCCCTCGGCGCTGGCCGATCTGGACGCGTTGAGCGAAGAGGGCGCGCTGGGCCGTAGGGATCTGCTCACTCACGAGCAGTTCAAGGTACTGAGCCGACAAGCCAGGACGATCATTCGTACAGGAGAATGTCAGCCGTACTGCAACATCGTTCTGGTCGCCGGGGTTACATTCTGATTTCCGATTTCACCTGCACAAGGAATGCGCTATGCAACGCTATGCTGAAAAACTCCATCAACTGCTTCGGGGT
The DNA here is from genome assembly GCF_054871425.1 of Pseudomonas glycinis. Lineage (NCBI taxonomy): Bacteria > Pseudomonadati > Pseudomonadota > Gammaproteobacteria > Pseudomonadales > Pseudomonadaceae > Pseudomonas > Pseudomonas glycinis. Next base: position 132,693 of record NZ_JBTYHF010000006.1, read on the forward strand.
CTGCTGCTTTTGTCCGTGATTACTGCGACCGGCGTTCAGGCCGCTGAAAAAATCGATTTGATCATCGACACCGATCCAGGCGCTGACGACGTGGTCGCCTTGCTCTTTGCCCTCGCTTCGCCGGATGAGTTGAATATCCGAGCCTTGACCACCGTCGCTGGCAACGTGCGCCTGGACAAGACTTCGCGTAACGCGCGGCTGGCTCGCGAATGGGCAGGGCGCGAAGATGTGCCGGTTTACGCTGGCGCACCGAAGCCACTGATGCGCACGCCGATTTACGCCGAGAACATTCATGGCAAGGAAGGCTTGTCGGGCGTGACGGTTCACGAGCCGAAGAAAGGCCTGGCGAAAGGAAATGCGGTCAATTATCTGATCGACACTCTTAAATCGGCCAAACCGCACAGCATCACCATCGCCATGCTCGGCCCGCAGACCAACCTGGCTCTGGCGTTGATCCAGGAACCGGAGATCGTTCAGGGCATCAAGGAAGTGGTGATCATGGGCGGGGCGCATTTCAACGGTGGCAACATCACCCCTGTGGCTGAATTCAACCTGTTCGCCGACCCGCAGGCTGCCGAGGTGGTGCTCAAGAGCGGGGTGAAACTCACCTATCTGCCGCTGGACGTGACCCACAAGATCTTGACCAGTGACGCGCGCCTGAAGCAGATCGCCGCGCTGAACAACAATGCGAGCAAGATCGTCGGCGACATTCTCAACGAATACATCAAGGGCGATATGGAGCACTACGGCATTCCCGGCGGCCCGGTGCATGACGCCACCGTTGTGGCGTATCTGCTCAAGCCCGAGTTGTTTACCGGTCGGGCGGTCAACGTCGTGGTGGATAGCCGTGAAGGACCGACATTCGGCCAGACCATCGTTGACTGGTATGACGGCCTGAAAGCACCGAAGAATGCATTCTGGGTCGAAAATGGCGACGCCCAGGGATTCTTTGATCTGCTGACCGAGCGCCTGAAACGCCTGAAATAAGTCGTCAACCCGCAGGCAGTTTGCCTGCGGGTTTTCACTGCGGCTGTTCGGCCTGGCCGATCGGATAGCGTTCGAATACCTGATTGATAAAATGCTGCGCCGCTTCTATCCCCAGCTCCTTGACCAGTAAATCAATGCCGATCAGCGCCAATTCTTCCGTCGTGCCGGGGCTGTAAGAGCTGTGTCCTTCGGCCCATTTGGCGTTGATGGCGGCGTCGATGCTTACACTGGTCATGGGAGGCTCGAAAGGTCAGGATGTCTGTTTTTCGAGTTAACCATTTTGCGCGGCGTTTGGCACTGCGACTTAGGCATGAGCGGAGCGCTATGCGACACTTGGTCTTTTCCGGCTTACCAAGGACCCTGTTGTGCAGATCGATCTGAATAGCCCTGACGGCCTCACACTCGATGCAGTGCGCCAATTGCTCGCCTCGGCCAGTGACGACGTACACAACCAATTGCGCGTAACCAAAGACGGCATCGCCTATCTGTCAACCGTGACCGGTGGGCAGGATATCGACGGTCTGCTGTTTCGCCTGGAAACCTGGGCGAAGGGCTCCGGCTATGTGGGGAACGTTGCAGCCAGCGATGAAGTCTGGGTGATGCAGATTTTCAACGCGCTCAAGGACAACTGGCCGAATCCGCCGTATGACTACATCGACGTTTATTGAGGTCGTTAATATTCAGTCACGATTGTTTGATGAGTCGCCGCGCGCAGCTCAGGCACACTCGGCATTTTTCCGCTCGTGGGGCAGGGCATGGCTTGAGCCTTGAAACCAAACGCCGCATTGGCGGTCGCACGATCTCTGCTTAAACATTTGAAAACAAGGAGGCTTCATGCCTTTGAAGTTCGCGACACTGGGTGCACTTATGGCCGCTGCTCTGTTGGCTGGTTGCAGCACAACCTCCAGCGAGTCGGCAAAGGAACCCGTGGCTGCTGAATCGGGAAACAGCCGCTGCGAAGCATCGGCAGCGCAATTCGCCATCGGCAAGAAGGCATCCCCTGAATTGCTGGATCAGGCACGTGCCAAGGCTGGGGCCCAAAATGCGCGCTTCCTCAAGCCAAACGACATGATCACCCTGGAATACCGCTCCGATCGCCTGAATCTGAACACCGACAACAACCTGGTGGTTACCCGCGTCAATTGCGGCTGAACACTTTGTTCAAGACATAAAAAACCCCGTCACTTGGACGGGGTTTTTTTAGTGCGCCGAGAAATTACTCTGGGCGAACCTGTGCAGCTTGCATACCCTTTTGGCCTTTCTCAGCCACGAAAGAGACGGTCTGGCCTTCTTTCAGGCTTTTGAAACCGTCGGATTCGATAGCTTTGAAGTGTACGAACAGGTCGTCACCGCCACCTTGAGGAGTGATGAAGCCGAAGCCTTTTTCATCGTTGAACCATTTAACGGTGCCGGTTTGGCGATTAGACATGGTGTATCTCCAAGAAACATATATTTTCAGTAGTACTGTGCTGCTCAGGCCAACTGGGCACACCCGGGTATCATAGTCGAAATGTTCGCTTTGGGAGCCCCCCGGACGTGCTGTTTGCCAATCAGTCGTGTTTTCTTTACCACCCGTCTCTGCTGAAAGCCCCGGTTTGAAAGGCTTTCAGCGAAACGTAAAGACGATAAAAAAACCTGTAAAACCTGCATAAATCGTCTGAAAAGGCTCATTTCCAGCACTTTTTTCCGCCTTTCAGCCGATGTTAATACCCGGTTTTCTTATTTTTTCGGGGCGGTATTTGCCTTGCATTTGGCGATCTGGCCAAGGGCTTTCTGTTGCAATTCAGGAGTCGCCTTGTTGTCCATCAGCGCCTGAATGTCGCTGGCCGGATAGGACTTGATGGCGTCAGCTCCGCAAGCGCAGTGGGATTTCGCCGCTGCAGCACCGATTTGCTGGGTCGCAGCCTGAGTGCACTGGGCCATGTACTTTTCGCGCTCGCCTTTCGGCCAGTCGGCATGGGCGCTCAGTGGCAGCAGCAGGACGACGGGGGCGACGACGGCGAATAAGCTTTTCAGACGCATGCGAGGATGCTCCTTGTGGGTCAATGTCTTGTTATCTGAGGGCGCAAGGGCCGATCAAGTTCAGCACTCTGGCATAAAATCGGACATTTCGCCTTCTGCCAAATCAGGGCGTGAGCGACCGCTCATCTGTGCTAGCATGCCGGGCTCAAGCGTTCTCAGGCTTCGGATGACCTTCAGTCCCGAAGCGGTCGGCGTGCGAATTTTTCCGATTTGAATCCCAGTCACTCTGGTTCGGTTTTCCGGTTGGCCGCAAGGCTCCTGCCGCTGTAAGGCAGGCGTTCGTCATTGAATGGCCTGGATCGGATCTTGTACTGGCTCATCCCAACCCACGTGACCTTTGGTAGGGGTCACCACTAGGAGAGGAGGCGCCATGCCAACTATTACTCTTCCCGACGGCAGTCAACGTTCATTCGATCACCCGGTTTCCGTAGCCGAGGTCGCCGCATCCATTGGTGCAGGCCTGGCCAAAGCCACGCTCGCCGGCAAGGTCAATGGCCAACTGGTCGACGCCAGCGACATCATCAGCAGCGACGCGACCCTGCAAATCATTACGCCAAAGGATGAAGAGGGGCTGGAGATCATTCGCCACTCTTGCGCGCACCTGGTTGGCCACGCGGTCAAACAGCTGTATCCGACCGCGAAGATGGTCATCGGCCCGGTCATCGACGAAGGCTTCTATTACGACATCGCCTACGAGCGTCCATTTACGCCGGAAGACATGGCGGCCATCGAACAGCGCATGCAGCAGCTGATCGAGAAGGATTACGACGTCATCAAGAAAGTCACTCCGCGCGCCGAAGTGATCGAAGTGTTCAAGGCCCGTGGCGAAGACTACAAGCTGCGCCTGGTCGAAGACATGCCGAACGAGCAGGCCATGGGTCTGTACTATCACGAAGAGTACGTCGACATGTGCCGCGGTCCGCACGTGCCGAACACGCGTTTCCTGAAATCCTTCAAGCTGACCAAGCTGTCGGGCGCCTACTGGCGTGGCGACGCCAAGAACGAGCAGTTGCAGCGCGTTTACGGCACTGCCTGGGCCGACAAGAAGCAACTGGCGGCATACATCCAGCGCATCGAAGAAGCCGAGAAGCGCGATCACCGCAAGATCGGCAAGCGCCTGGGCCTGTTCCACACTCAGGAAGAGTCGCCGGGCATGGTGTTCTGGCACCCGAATGGCTGGACTCTGTATCAGGTGCTCGAGCAGTACATGCGCAAGATCCAGCGCGACAACGGCTACCTTGAGATCAAGACTCCTCAAGTCGTCGACCGCAGCCTGTGGGAGAAATCCGGGCACTGGGCCAACTATGCCGACAACATGTTCACCACTCAGTCGGAAAACCGCGACTACGCCATCAAGCCGATGAACTGCCCGTGTCACGTGCAGGTGTTCAATCAGGGCCTGAAAAGCTACCGTGAGTTGCCGATGCGTCTGGCCGAGTTCGGTGCCTGCCACCGTAACGAGCCGTCGGGTGCGTTGCACGGCATCATGCGCGTGCGAGCGTTCACCCAGGACGACGCGCACATTTTCTGCACCGAAGAGCAGATGCAGGCCGAGTCCGCTGCGTTCATCAAGCTGACCATGGACGTCTATCGCGATTTCGGCTTTACCGAAGTCGAGATGAAACTGTCCACTCGTCCGGAAAAACGCGTCGGCTCCGATGAACTGTGGGATCGCGCTGAAGCAGCATTGGCTGCAGCCCTTGATTCTGCTGGCCTGCCGTACGATCTGCAGCCGGGCGAGGGTGCTTTCTACGGGCCGAAGATCGAGTTCTCGCTGAAAGATTGTCTCGGTCGCGTCTGGCAGTGTGGTACCTTGCAGCTCGATTTTAACCTGCCTGTCCGTTTGGGCGCTGAATACGTCTCTGAAGACAACAGCCGCAAACACCCGGTGATGTTGCACCGCGCGATCCTCGGTTCGTTTGAGCGTTTCGTCGGGATTCTGATCGAGCACTACGAAGGTGCCTTCCCTGCGTGGCTCGCGCCAACCCAGGCGGTGATCATGAATATCACTGATAAACAGGCAGATTTTGTTGCAGAGGTTGAAAAAACTCTCAACGAAAGCGGATTTCGTGCCAAGTCCGACTTGAGAAATGAAAAGATCGGCTTTAAAATCCGCGAGCATACTTTGCTCAAGGTTCCCTATCTTTTGGTTATCGGAGATAAGGAAGTCGAGATGCAGACTGTCGCTGTGCGTACTCGTGAAGGTGCTGACCTGGGCTCGATGCCCGTCGCCCAGTTCGCTGAGTTTCTCGCGCAAGCGGTTTCCCGGCGTGGTCGCCCAGATTCGGAGTAATTATTATTAAGCGTGAAATGAGACAAGATAAACGAGCTGCACCGAAAGCCCCGATCAACGAGAATATCTCGGCACGCGAGGTTCGGTTAATTGGCGCTGATGGCGAGCAGATTGGCATCGTCTCGATTGATGAAGCGCTTCGTATCGCTGAAGAAGCAAAGCTTGATCTGGTGGAAATCTCCGCCGATGCAGTCCCGCCTGTTTGCCGGGTGATGGACTACGGCAAGTCGATCTTCGAGAAGAAGAAGCAGATTGCCGCGGCGAAGAAAAACCAGAAGCAGATTCAGGTTAAAGAAATCAAGTTTCGTCCAGGGACGGAGGAAGGGGATTACCAGGTAAAACTGCGCAACCTGGTACGTTTCCTGAGTGACGGGGACAGGGCCAAGGTATCCTTGCGATTCCGCGGCCGTGAGATGGCCCACCAGGAGCTGGGGATGGAACTCCTCAAGCGGGTTGAACAAGACCTGCTCGAGTACGGTTCGGTCGAACAGCATCCTAAGATGGAAGGACGCCAGCTGATCATGGTCATCGCCCCGAAAAAGAAGAAGTAATCAACAGGGCACGGCAGGCCTTCTGATTATGTTTATCAACTGAATGCGGAGTATCCGAACATGCCAAAAATGAAAACCAAAAGTGGTGCTGCCAAGCGGTTTCTGAAAACTGCTAACGGCATCAAGCACAAGCACGCTTTCAAGAGCCACATCCTGACTAAAATGTCGACCAAGCGTAAGCGTCAACTGCGCGGTAGCAGCTTGCTGCATCCGTCTGACGTGGCAAAAGTCGAGCGCATGCTGCGCCTTCGTTAATTTAGTCAAGAATAGAGGAAGTAACTCATGGCTCGTGTAAAGCGTGGCGTCATTGCCCGTAAGCGTCACAAAAAAATTCTGAAACTTGCTAAAGGCTACTACGGCGCACGCTCCCGCGTATTCCGTGTTGCCAAGCAAGCGGTAATCAAGGCAGGCCAGTACGCCTACCGTGACCGTCGTCAGAAAAAACGTCAGTTCCGCGCTCTGTGGATCGCTCGTATCAACGCTGGTGCTCGTGTTAACGGTCTGTCCTACAGCCGTTTCATCGCTGGCCTGAAAAAAGCGTCCATTGAGATCGACCGTAAGGTTCTGGCTGATCTGGCAGTGAACGAAAAAGCGGCGTTTGCTGCGATTGTCGAGAAAGCTAAAGCCACCTTGGCTTAAGTACCCCCGACAGTCACCCGGCCTCACCTCTGTGGGGTCAGGTGTTAAACGTCATAAATAGGGGAAGAGCCTTCAAGCTCTTCCCCTATTTTGTATCTGGAGTCTGTACATGGAAAACCTGGATGCGCTGGTCTCTCAAGCACTAGAGGCTGTGCAAAGCGCTGAAGATATCAATGCCCTGGAGCAAATCCGGGTTCAATACCTTGGCAAGAAGGGCGAATTGACTCAGGTGATGAAGACCCTGGGGAATCTGCCGGCCGAAGAGCGTCCGCAAGTCGGTGCGCTGATCAACGTTGCCAAGGAACGTGTTACAGGCGTTCTCAATGCGCGCATGGCATTGTTTGAAGAAGCCGAGCTGGCTGCCAAACTGTCTGCCGAATCCATCGACGTGACATTGCCGGGCCGTGGCCAGACCTCTGGCGGTCTGCACCCGGTCACCCGGACTCTGGAGCGCGTTGAGCAGTTCTTCACCCGCATTGGCTACGGCATTGCCGAAGGCCCAGAGGTCGAAGACGACTACCACAACTTTGAAGCGCTCAACATCCCAGGCCATCACCCGGCCCGGTCGATGCATGACACCTTCTATTTCAATGCCAACATGTTGCTGCGCACCCATACCTCGCCGGTACAGGTCCGCACCATGGAATCGAAGCAGCCGCCGATCCGCATCGTCTGCCCGGGCCGCGTCTATCGCAGCGACTCCGATATCACCCATTCGCCGATGTTCCACCAGGTCGAAGGCCTGCTGGTTGATCGCGATATCAATTTTGCCGATCTCAAAGGCACCATCGAAGAATTCCTGCGGGTGTTCTTCGAGAAAGAACTGGCCGTGCGTTTCCGTCCTTCGTACTTCCCGTTCACCGAGCCATCCGCTGAAGTCGATATGGAATGCGTGATGTGCAGTGGCAAAGGCTGCCGCGTCTGCAAGCAGACCGGCTGGCTGGAAGTGATGGGCTGCGGCATGGTTCACCCGAACGTGCTGCGCATGTCCGGCATCGACCCGGAAGAGTTCTCCGGCTTTGCCTTCGGCATGGGCGTCGAGCGTCTGGCCATGCTCCGTTACGGCGTGAACGACTTGCGTCTGTTCTTCGACAACGACTTGCGGTTCCTCGCGCAATTTCGCTAGTCGTAACGAATTCTTAGGAGAGCAGGATGAAATTCAGTGAACAATGGCTGCGTGGCTGGGTCAGCCCGCAGGTAGATCGCGACGAGCTGGTTGCCCGTCTGTCGATGGCCGGTCTTGAGGTCGATAGCGTTACGCCGGCCGCCGGCGTATTCAGTGGTGTGGTGGTGGGTGAGGTGCTGAGCACCGAGCAGCATCCGGACGCCGACAAGTTGCGCGTATGCCAGGTCAGCAATGGCGCGGAAACCTTCCAGGTCGTGTGCGGAGCGCCAAACGTGCGCCCGGGCCTGAAGATTCCGTTCGCCATGATTGGCGCAGAGCTGCCGGGCGACTTCAAGATCAAGAAGGCCAAGCTGCGTGGCGTCGAGTCCAACGGCATGCTGTGCTCGCAGGCAGAGCTGCAGGTCGGTGAGGGCAACGACGGTCTGATGGAGCTGCCGGCCGATGCGCCGGTGGGCGAAGATTTCCGTGTGTATCTGGATCTGGAAGACGCCAGCATCGAGGTCGACCTGACCCCGAACCGTGGCGACTGCCTGTCCCTGGCCGGTCTGGCCCGTGAAGTCGGCGCGCTGTACGCCGTGCCGGTAACCCGTCCTGTGGTGGCTGCGGTTGCAGCGGTACACGACGAAGTCCGTTCGGTCGAGGTGCTGGCCCCAGCGGCCTGCCCGCGTTATCTGGGCCGGGTCATCCGTAATGTCGACCTGTCGAAGCCAACTCCGCTGTGGATGGTTGAACGTCTGCGTCGCGCCGACGTGCGCAGCATCGACGCTGCCGTCGACATCACCAACTACGTGATGCTCGAGCTCGGCCAGCCACTGCACGCTTTCGATCTCGCCGAAATCAATGGCGGCATTCGTGTGCGCATGGCTGAAGAGGGTGAGAAGCTGGTTCTGCTTGATGGTCAGGAAGTCAGCCTGCGTAGCGATACGCTGGTCATCGCTGACCACACTCGTGCACTGGCGATCGCCGGCGTCATGGGTGGCGAGCACAGCGGTGTTTCCGCGACCACCCGTGATGTGTTCCTCGAATCTGCGTTCTTTGATCAGATTGCGGTTGCCGGCAAGGCACGTTCTTACGGCTTGCATACCGACGCTTCGCATCGCTACGAGCGTGGCGTTGACTGGCAACTGGCCCGTGAAGCCATGGAGCGCGCCACTGGCCTGCTGCTGGAAATCACTGGTGGCGAAGCTGGTCCGATCATCGAGACCGTCAGCGAGCAACATCTGCCATCGATTGCACCGATCACTCTGCGCGCTCAGCGCATCACTCAGATGCTCGGCATGGAGATGGATTCGGCACAGGTCGAGCGTCTGCTCAGTGCCTTGGGCCTGAGCATTACCGCTGACGTTGAAGGACAATGGCGCGTTGAAGTGCCAAGCCACCGCTTTGATATCAGTCTGGAAGTCGACCTGATCGAAGAGCTGGCTCGTCTGTACGGTTACAACCGTCTGCCGGTTCGCTACCCGCAAGCGCGTCTGGCGCCACAAGCCAAGGCCGAAGCGCGTAGTGATCTGCCTGAGCTGCGTCGTCTGCTGGTTGCTCGTGGTTATCAGGAAGCGATCACTTACAGCTTCATCGATCCGCGTCAGTTCGAACTGTTCAATCCAGGTGTCGAGCCGCTGTTGCTGGCCAATCCGATCTCCAACGATATGGCCGCCATGCGCTCGTCGTTGTGGCCAGGTCTGGTCAAGGCGTTGCAGCACAACCTCAACCGTCAGCAGGATCGCGTGCGTCTGTTCGAGAGCGGCCTGCGCTTCGTTGGTCAGCTTGAGGGCTTGAAGCAAGAGCCTATGCTGTCCGGGGTTGTTTGCGGGAGTCGCTTGCCGGAAGGCTGGGCGCAGGGTCGCGACACCGTTGACTTCTTCGACGTCAAGGCTGACGTGGAAGCGGTACTGGGTTTCGCTGGTGCCTTGGATTCGTTCACCTTTGCTCCAGGCAAACACCCGGCGCTGCATCCGGGGCAGACCGCGCGCATCGAGCGTGAAGGTCGCGAAGTAGGCTTCATTGGTGCGATCCACCCAGAATTGTCGAAAGCCTTGGGGCTGGATCGTCCGGTGTTCGTCTTCGAGCTGGTTCTGGCTGAAGTGGCGCTCGGTAAAATGCCGAAATTCCACGAGTTGTCGCGCTTTCCTGAAGTGCGTCGTGACCTTGCACTGATCGCGCACAAAGACGTCGCGGCCTCGGCTGTACTGGACGTAATCCGTGAAAATGCAGGCGAATGGCTCACAGAGCTCAGGCTGTTTGACGTGTATCAGGGTAAAGGTATTGATCCTGATAGAAAAAGCCTTGCAGTTGGCTTGACCTGGCAGCATCCATCGCGCACTCTTAATGACGATGAGGTGAATTCGACGACGCAAAATATCCTCACCTCGCTCGAACAAAGGTTGAACGCCACGTTAAGGAAGTGACGTATGGGGGCTTTGACGAAAGCTGAGATGGCGGAACGTCTGTATGAAGAGCTGGGCCTGAACAAGCGGGAAGCCAAGGAATTGGTCGAACTGTTTTTCGAGGAAATCAGGCACGCTCTTGAAGACAACGAGCAGGTCAAATTGTCCGGTTTCGGCAATTTCGACCTTCGGGACAAGCGCCAGCGGCCTGGCCGCAACCCGAAAACGGGGGAAGAAATCCCGATCACGGCTCGCCGTGTGGTCACCTTTCGTCCAGGGCAGAAGTTGAAGGCCCGAGTTGAGGCTTATGCTGGAACCAAGTCATAACGACGAACTACCCGTCATCCCGGGCAAACGCTACTTCACCATTGGTGAAGTCAGCGAGCTGTGTGCCGTAAAGCCACACGTGCTGCGCTACTGGGAGCAGGAGTTTCCTCAGCTCAACCCCGTCAAACGCCGCGGGAATCGCCGGTATTATCAGCGCCAGGACGTGCTGATGATCCGGCAGATCCGCGCGCTCCTTTACGATCAGGGTTTCACCATCGGCGGCGCACGTCTGCGTCTGTCCGGCGACGAAGCCAAAGACGATACCACCCAGTACAAACAGATGATTCGTCAGATGATTGCCGAATTGGAAGATGTCCTGGTGGTGCTCAAGAAATAAAAAGCGGCGTTTGAATACTTCCAGTTTTCAAACGCTTGCGATATATTCTTGAGCGCTCTTCGAGGTGAAGAGCGAGATGCAACATCAGTCGGGGCGTAGCGCAGTCCGGTAGCGCACTAGCATGGGGTGCTAGGGGTCGAGTGTTCGAATCACTCCGTCCCGACCATATTTTTCAATGACTTAGGCCAATGTTCACAGCATTGGCCTTTTTCATGTGTTTGAGATGCGCGGGGCTGCTCGATCACGCCTGCGACTCGCACTACCAAGTGTTTGGGTTGGTCAGAATGTCCGCTCGTCGAGCAAATAGCACTCTCTGTGCGCCGATCTCCTCTCACTTATTAAGCGCAGCCCCTGCGCCACTGATGGGAGAGAATGATGATCGACGACAACAATGGCCCTGAAGCGTCATATCCGGGACCAAGTGAGCAAAACCCTGACACTGGCGAGGGCCATGATTCCGGCTTGGAGCAAGCTGATTCTGAGCCAAAGCAGGGTACCGACGAACGACCAGAGGACTGGAATCCGCCACCCGGCAATCCTGGTTCAGATCAAGATGCCCAGACCGGTCGCGATAACGGCGGCGCAAAATAGGCGCATCGAATTATTTCGTGTACGAGACCCGGCCATCGCGCCGGGTTTTTTATTGCCACCGAATCCTCTCCCAACGTAGCCGAGATTTATGTGGGGACGGTTATCTGGGTTTTAAGGGCGAAGCCGAGCGGCGCCGGCACCTGAATGATCGATCCAGGCGCCGGCAACAAGCGTGTTTACTCGACTATGCAGATCCAGCGGTGGTTGTATCGGTACGGCGCGCGAGTGAAATGAACATCTGAAACCATCTTCATGCCGCGCTCTTGAAGCGCTTCGGTCAGTTGTACGAGTGTCTCTGCCTGGATAGTCATTGCTGTCACCTCGTCAGATTTACTGCGTTCATAATTCTTGACCGAGAGATCAGGCGGCTAATTCATTTTTTCTACAGTAGTCATTAGCGCCGCATAAGCAGGAATACAGCGTTACTTCGCGCCAACTACCTCACCCCATTCAAGCCCGAACCGCCCCAGATACTTCCTCAAGCGATCGGCATCATTGGGTTGCGCCTTGGCCTGCCGGGAAACCCCGAATAACTGTCGGCCGGCATCCGACAGGCTGTCCGCCTTCTGGCACACCTCAATGACAGCCTTCAACTGCAAGCGATCGAACAAGTCCATGCTCTCGCCATCTCCTGGCAACTCAGTCGATAGCGCAGAGGGATGCGCCAAGCCCCACGCATATCGCAATCGTTCGATCTCATCATCGACCTGCGCTTCATCGATGCGCCCGCTGTCGGCCAAAGTCGCCATCCGCGTAATCGATGCGGACAGCTCGCGAAAGTTGCCCAGCCAGGCTGCTGCAGGTGAGCTGGCGAAGGCCAGGTAGCGTCGGCGTGCTTCCAGATTGAAGCGCACCCGCTCACCCTGTTCGCGAGCATGGCGTTCCAGTTCGAAGTCGATGTTCGGCTCGATGTCTTCGCGGCGCCCGGCGAGGCCGGGCAGGTCGAACGTCCATAGATTGATCCGAGCGTACAGGTCCTCGCGAAACGCGCCTTCGGCGACCCGGCTGCGCAGGTCGCGGTGGGTGCCAGCAATGATCAAAAAATCACTCTCGACTTCCTTGTCCGAGCCCAGCGGGAAGAAGCGTTTCTCTTCGATTGCTTTTAACAGCATCGCTTGTTCGTCTGCGCCGAGCTCACCGATTTCATCGAGAAACAACATGCCACCATCGGCGGCGCGCAGCAGGCCATCGCGAGCGTTTTGCGCGCCGGTGAAGGCGCCTTTGACGTGGCCGAACAAGGCCGACATCGCGCCGTCGCCACGCAAAGTGGCGCAGTTGACTTCGACAAAGCGTCCCTGCATCTGATGGCGATTGCGTTTAAGTTCGTAGATGCGCCGCGCCAGGAAGGATTTGCCGGCGCCGGTCGGGCCGATCAGCAGCATGGGGGCTTTGGAGCGCAGCGCAACGCGCTCGATCTGCTCAATGGAGCGGTTGAAGGCCGGGTTGCGCGTGGCGATGCCGGACTTGAGAAATTCCAGGCCTTCGAGACGTTTGCTGGCGAAGCGTGAAGCAATCCGATCATAGCGCGACAGATCGAGATCGATCAGCGCATGAGTGCCGCAGGCGGGTTCGTTATCGTTTTTGCGCTTGGCGGGGGAGGTCTGGATCAGCCGGGCCGGCAGGTAACGCGCCTCGGTGAGCAGGAACCAGCAGATCTGTGCGACGTGGGTGCCGGTGGTGATGTGGACGAGGTAATCCTCGTGCTCGGTGTCAAAATTGTACGCAGTGGTGAAGTCGTGCAGGGCGCCGTACACCTCCTCGAAATCCCAAGGGTTGCGCAGCGACATTGGATGCAGGCGCACTTCGGTGCTTGGAGAAATCTGCTGGATGTCCGCTCGGACGCGCTCGGCGAGGCTGACGTCGCGCGCGTCGAGGCCGTGAATCAATTCAAGCCGATGGATAGGGAGACCTGTTTGTTGGCACAGACCTACGCTTGGTCGCCAATAATTCCAGCGGCTGGCACCTTTGCCGACACGATCCAGGGTGGCTCCGATAAATCCGATGGCGACCGTGTGTTTGCTGGGCATGCTTATCTCATAAGATAAATGACGATATGCAATGATAATTTTGCTGGGCTGATTTGTCTTCCATAGATTACCGAGACTCGTCGCATCAGAGAATAAAGGGTAATAAAATCAAAAACATAGCAGAAACAACCATGGCCGCATCCAAAGCTGGCACAGCGGCTGCAATGCTGATGGAAACGAACATGGACACTAAGATATGAAAGACCAAACCTACCAGCTTCTCGAAGTCGCCAACGGCAAACCCATCAAACTCTGGACCGAAGGTGTCCCGGTTGAAAACGAAGCCCGCGCACAGTTGATGAACACGGCAAAAATGCCGTTCATCTTCAAGCATCTGGCGGTGATGCCCGATGTGCACTTGGGCAAGGGCTCGACAATTGGCAGTGTGATTCCAACGGTCGGCGCGATCATTCCCGCAGCGGTGGGCGTCGACATCGGTTGCGGCATGATCGCTGCGCGTACGTCGTTGACGGCTGCAGATCTGCCAGACAACCTGCATGGATTGCGTACTGCAATCGAACAAGCGGTGCCGCACGGCCGCAGTTCGAATCGTTCGCGGCGAGACAAAGGCGCCTGGGACGAGGTTCCGCAGCAAGCCGATCAGGCCTGGGCGGGGTTGCAGCCGCGCTTCAAATTGATCACCGACAAGTATCCGAAACTGGCCAATACCAACAACCGGGCGCACTTGGGGACGCTCGGCAGTGGCAATCACTTCGTCGAAGTGTGCCTGGATGAAGCCAACCGGGTGTGGTTCATGTTGCACAGTGGTTCGCGTGGCGTCGGCAACGCTATCGGCAACCTGTTCATCCAGATGGCCCAAGCCGATATGCGCCAGCACATTGCCAACCTGCCGGACCGTGACCTGGCCTATTTCGAAGAGGGCAGTCAGCATTTTGATGATTACGTGGAGGCGGTTGGCTGGGCGCAGGACTTCGCCAGACAGAACCGTGAACTGATGATGCGCGCAGTGATTCAGGCCACGCGGCAGATCATCCACAAGCCTTTCGAGGTCGCGCTCGAAGCGGTCAATTGCCATCACAACTACGTGCAGAAGGAACGGCATTACGGTGAAGACGTGCTGATTACCCGCAAAGGCGCCGTGTCAGCGAAGAAGGGCGAGCTGGGGATTATTCCAGGCTCGATGGGCGCCAAGAGCTTCATCGTTCGCGGTCTGGGCAATGAAGAGTCATTCAGTTCCTGCAGCCATGGCGCTGGGCGCACCATGAGCCGCACGAAGGCCAAGAATACCTTCACCGTCGCCGATCAGATTCGCGCCACGGCCCACGTGGAATGCCGCAAGGACGAAGCGGTGATTGACGAAATTCCGATGGCCTACAAGGACATCGACAAAGTCATGCACGCCCAGCGTGAGCTGGTGGAAGTGCTGCACACCCTGCGTCAGGTGGTGTGCGTCAAAGGTTAAGCAATCGGTACTGGCGCGAACGCCTTTGGGCCGCGTCGTCCGGCACGGCAGCGTTTCATCGCGGCTGAGCCTGAGCGAGAAGTACCGACACTATTGAAAACTCAGGAAGATTCACGACGGCTAAATGGTACCTCCGAGACACCGTCGGGCTGAACGCGTAAGGGATTGGCAATGAAAGACATAATTGAACTGGACGGCGCCATTGGTGGTGGCCAGGTGTTGCGCAGTGCGCTGAGCCTGTCGATGGTGACAGGCCGGGCGTTTCGTATTAAACAGATCCGCGCCAGACGCAGCCGTCCAGGACTGCTGCGTCAACATCTGACAGCCGTGATGGCGGCGGCCGAGGTTTGTGGTGCAGAGATATCTGGTGCGCATCTGGGGTCGCGAGCCCTGAGCTTCGAACCGGGCGAGATTAGCGGAGGCAACTTTCAGTTCGCTATTGGCACGGCGGGCAGTTGCACGCTGGTGCTACAGACGCTGTTGCCAGCCTTGTTGCAGGCGCCGCAGGCCAGTCGAGTGACAATCTCCGGTGGCACCCACAATCCGCTGGCACCGCCGACGGATTTCCTCTCGCGCAGTTGGCTACCGCTGCTGCGGCGCATGGGCGGCAATGTCGAGCTGGAGTTGCTGCGTCATGGTTTCGTACCGGCTGGCGGTGGCGAGATTGCCGTGACGGTGCAGCCGTCGCGCCTGACGCGACTGGATGTGTGTGAGCGCGGCGAGGCGATTTCACGGCAGGCTCTGGCGCTGACTGCCGGACTTGCGCCTACCGTCGCTCAGCGAGAACTGAGCCAAGTGGCCAAGCGGTTGAACTGGCCAGCGGACGCGCTGCACCAAGTGACGCTTGATCCGGCACGCGGCCCGGGCAATGTGTTATTGCTTGAGTACGTTTTCGAGCACGTCACTGAAGTGTTCAGCGCATTTGGCCAAGTGTCGTTACGCGCTGAGAAAGTAGCGGATGCCGCGATCAATCAGGCTGCTGACTGGCTGCGCAGTGATGCTGCGGTCGCTGAGCACTTGGCCGATCAGTTGCTGTTGCCGATGGCGCTGGCCGGCGGTGGATCGTTCACCACGCCGCGCATGACTGATCATTTGCGCAGCAACATTGAAGTCATCCAGCTGTTTTTGCCCGTCCGTATCGATTGCCAGGAGGGGGGCGGTGATCGCTTGCGGATAGTAGTTTCACAAACTCATTAGTAGCGACCTGCGATCCCGAAGGCAGTCGCAAAACTTCACTGAGAGCGCCACTAGCCTTCAGCCATTAGCACATCCGACCTAATTGCCCCTGTTCCGGCTCGAACTTAAAGTCCTGTCGCTTGGCAGCTGACTGTCAAATTTTTCCGGTACAAAATCAAAAAGGTCGATCTGCAATGAACTCATCAAGGACTATTCCGGTTCTCGCTTTATTCGCAACAATGGTCCTCGCGGTCACTGGATGCCAGACCGTAAAGCCGGGGGAGAGTGATCTCAAGAATCGAGCACAGACCACCATCGGCAAACCCGTGATCAAGGTTTCCAACATCCGCAGCGACTTCAATACAACGTTCTACACCGCTCAAACCGAGAATGGCGAATATACCTGCGAACTACCGAGCGGTCCGATGGTAGCTCTGGGTTCCATGGGCATGGGACTTGGCGCTCAGTGCACCAAACAATGACGAACCAGTCTCTTCGCCGCTAAAAAAAGGCCAATGTCGATGACATTGGCCTTTTCTCTTTAGCGAATACTCGGCGCAGATCAGTTGGTTTTCGAGTTCAACTTGCGCAGTTCTTCATAGGTCGCCGATTGCACGAACCAGAAGCCGGAGACGATGCACCAGCCCAGGGTGCCGCCTACGAACATACCTAGACCCGAGAGAAAGCTCTGGCTCATCATGAAGAGGGAAACGATCAGGATGACCGCCAATGCGATGTAGAGAACGATGTTGTTGACGCCGATGACGAAATCTTTCATTTGCATTCCTTGGATGTATTTTCCTCTGGCCGCCCTCTATGGCGGCCAGTGCGCGCATCATATTGATATCACCCGGTGTTGCGCTAGTTTCGGTGTCGGATTTTCGTCACTAAAAGCGAATCCACCTTTACTGAGCGGGTTCTTTATCCAGGTCTTCGGAATCGCTCGACGTCGCCGCATCCTTCTCTGTCTCATGCGGCTCTGATCCCGCGTTGGCGCCTGAGGATTCTTCGCCTTTCTTGTTCGCCTTCTCGTCATGGTCGCGAGAGCTTTCTGCATGATTGACGCCGGGCAGGGCCGTAGCAGGGGTGGCGGCGCCCGCCGTAGATTCGGCTGCCGAAACATGAATCGGGCCGATCAGGCACAGGCTGAAAAACGACAGGGCGAAAATTTTCTTGTTCATCACGTGGGCCTTCTGCGCGGTGGGATGTACAGCGTTGGATAGGCCTGTCTGGCGAAGGTGCGCGGTACTGGACGAGCGGCGAATTTCACCCTGATGAAAAAAATCCCGACAGCAGGCAAATTGCTGGCCCCCAGAGACATTTCGCCCCGGCAAAATCGCCTTTTTTCAAAAGGTTAGGTTGGCTATATGCGGACGATTGTCATCACCGTTGCGATGCTTTCCCTGGCTTTGATCGCCTCGGGAGTGCAGGCAAAAGAGTTAAGCAAAGGCCATCGCTTTGCCTGCACTTGGGGCTCGGATATCGCTGCCGGGGCGCAGCGATCGAAATTGTCAGGAGTTTCACTGTATGGCGCGCGCAAGCAATTGCAGGTTCGCCGGTTCCAGCAGCCTTGGATGCGCATGACAGCGATGGGGATTACCGAGCAGACCTACAACAGCAGTTCCAAGCTCAAACCGGCAGCTGTCAAGCAGACCTATTATGAGCAATGCGTACGGCATGAGTTGGCTCGGCGCTGATGCCTCTTTATCCAGCACTGGTAACACAGCTTAGGAATCGCCAGAACCCTTGGCGACTGCCGGCCCGGCCACCCGCGGCAACGGCTTGCTCTGCATCAACGCATCCAGAGCCTTGCGATACCCCTGACCGCCAAGCGCCATGCTGTTGTTGTGCGTTGCTCCGGGCACCAGCAACAGGCGCTTGGGCTGCTCAGCGGCATTGAACAGCTGCTCGCTGAAGCGCGGCGGCACGAAGGCATCAGCCAGGCCATGCACCACCAAAAGCGGCATATGAATATTGGCGATCTTGTCGATGGAGTCGAATTTCTGCGAGAGCAACCAGCGCACCGGGAGCGAGGTGTTGGCCACGGCGGCGGCTACGTCGGCGAGAGAAGTGAAGGTCGATTCAATGACCAGACCGCGAACCGGCAGAGGTGTGTGGTTGCGCGCCGCGTTCTGTCCCAGTTCGGCCGCCAGATCAATCGCCACCGCGCCACCGAGAGAGTGGCCATAGATCAGGCGCTTGTTCGGGTCCGGTTGCAGCAGTTGGAAGCGCTCCCAGGCCACGCGGGCATCTTCATAAACGCTGCTTTCGGATGGTAAATCACCCTTACTTTGGCCGAACCCTCGATAATCGATGGCCAGCACCGAATAGCCCGCCGCGCGTAGTTGCTCTATGCGGAACAACTGTCCGGTGAGGTTCCAGCGCACGCCATGCAAGTAAAGGATTGCCGGGGCATTGGCACGTTCAGCCGGCCACCACCAGGCATGGATGTTCTGCCCGGCTTTGAAACTCTTCGGTTGCAGATCGAGTTCCTGAACGCTGCCGGGCAGTCCGCGATACCAGCCGGCAGTGCCCGGCTCAATGCGAAAAAGCAGTTTGCGCTCGGTGTGTTCCAGCACCGCACAACTCGTCGGCACGCCGATGATCAGCGCGGCCATCATGGCGAACGCCAGGCGGCGGCGTCGCAGACGAGTCAGCAAGGACAGGAACATTAATCGTTTCACCACGGCGCAGACAAAGAACGCTTTTTACCAGATGCCTCGGTCTGCGCGTGATTATTTTAGACCACCGTGCATGTGCAACGATTACAAGATGCTGCAATCGCTCACGCCACTTGCAGGACGATCTTGCCGATATGATCGCCGCCCTCCATGCGGGCATGGGCCTGAGCCGCGTCAGCCAGCGGGTAAACCTTGTCGATGATCGGCAGGCAGCGCCCGGCGCTGAGGGCAGGCCAAACGTGTTCTTGCAGTTGATCGGCGATGGCGGCTTTCTCCGCAGCGGTACGTGCGCGCAGCAGCGAACCGGTGACCACCGCGCGTTTGCCGAGGATCGCCAGCAGATCCACGTCGTTAGCGCGGGCGCCACCGAGAAAGCCGAGCATCACCAGTCGGCCATCCATTGCCAGTGCGCTGATGTTGCCGTTCAGATACGAGCCACCCATGATGTCGAGAATCACGTTCACGCCTTGATCTGCGGTCTTCTCGGCAATGACCTTGGCAAAATCTTCTTCCCGATAGTTGATCGGCTGCCCGCCAAGTTTGCTGATTGCGGCGCATTTTTCAGGACTGCCGGCGGTGGCGAACGCCTCAATACCGAATTCATGGCAGAGCATCAGCGCGGTGGTACCGATGCCGCTGGTGCCGCCGTGAATCAGCACGCGCTGGCCGGCCTTGGCACCGCCGAGGCCGAACAGGTTGGCCCAGACGGTGAAAAAGGTTTCCGGAATCGCGGCGGCCTGGACCCAATCGACTCCATCCGGCACAGGCAAAGTCTGGCCGGCTGGTACCGCGCAATACTCGGCGTATCCGCCGCCATTGGTCAGTGCGCACACACGATCACCCACAGCGAACCGCGTAACTCCGGGACCCAGTGCAACCACTTCGCCAGCCACTTCCAGGCCGGGAATCGGGTCCATCCCGGGTTTCATCGGATATTTGCCGGCGCGCTGCAAGGCATCCGGACGATTGATGCCGGCAGCATGAACGCGGATAAGCACTTGGCCTTCGGCAACGGTCGGCAGAGGCACGCGCCTGGCTTGCAATACTTCAGGGCCGCCGGGTTCGGTGATTTCAATACGGGTCATTTCGTTGGGCAGTGACATTGTTGATTCCTGTGAAAAAGGTCGTGTAGATGGGAACGCTGGCAGCGCGCAATGATTCCCTTCAGTTCGCCGCGCAACGGGGTTCAGTTGTAGAGGGCAGCCAGCGCATGGCTTGCTCCAGCAGGAGAGCGACGACGATCGCGCCAGCGGCGATCACAAAAAGCAGCGTGTGCTGGCCGCCCGAGGCATTGAACAATGCCGAATAGGCAAACCCGGCCAGCGCCTGAAAGGTTGCGAATGACACAGTGGCGCGGCTCCAGGCGATCTGCTGACGGTGATGCGACGGCACCAGTTCATGCACCCGGGCCAGGGCCAGCGGCACGATGCCCGGCGGGAACGAGCCGAGAATCACCGCCAGTAAAGCCAGCGCCAGAAATGAATGGGAGACGGCCAGCAAACCGAGGGCGATGGCTTGCACTACCAACACCAGTCGAATACCAGTGCGGGCGCCGAGCTGGTCGGCCAGGAAGCCGTAAGTCACCGGCCCGACAATCGCCCCCAGGCCATACATGACCCAGACCATTGCGCCGATATGCGCCCCGGCACCCAATCCACGCGCTACGTAATCCACCAGAAACACCATTGCAGGCACCAGCCCGGCGGCCATGAACGCGTATTGAGCGAATAACAGGTAAACGCCTGGCGGTGTTGGCTCATCAGCCGACGTTGCGTGCGCAGCCACGGCATGCGTGGTATCCGCAGGCCAGCCGAACCAGCTCACCGCGGTCAGCAACAACGCCAGCGCGCCCAGTCCCAGCCATGTTGCCTGCAAGCCAAGAGTCAGCAGTGGCGGCACGATGGTGCCGGAGCCGGCAATCCCCAGGCCGATGCCGAGGAAGATTGCGCCACTGGCCAAGCCTCTGCGAGAAGCCGGAACGTGAGGCAGCACGGTTGCCGCCACCAGCACCATGATCGCGCCGCCAGCAATCCCGGAGAGCAAACGCCAGCCGAAGAACCAGCTCACCGACAGCGGATAAGCACAGGCAAAGAACGCCGCCGTGACCGCCAGCATCATCAGGCGCAAGGCGTTGCGGTTGCCTGTTCGGTGAGCCAGGGGCCGACCGAGCAGGGCGCCGATCAAGTAGCCGACCAGATTGGCCGCGCCGAGGTAGACGACATCATTGGCCGAAAACCACTGCGCCTGAATCAGCGAAGGGATCAATGGCGTGTAAGCGAAACGCGCCAGACCAATGCTGACCAGACTGGCGCAAAGTCCGGCGAAGATCGGCCGCCAGATGCCGGTAGAGTTTGCAGTACGCATGATCGCGATCTCACAAGAGGTGTATGGCGCTCAGCTTATCGGCTATCGTTGCTGCGCATATGCAGCGATTAAGCGGCACAATGATGCAAAAATGCTTCAAAGAGGATCCGTATGAATTGGGATGATGCGCGAGTGTTTCTGGCGGTCTGTCGCGAGTCGACATTGCGCGGGGCTGCGCGTGTTCTGGGCGTCGATCAGGCCACGGTCGGACGGCGCATTACTGCGCTGGAGAAGGCATTGAGCGCGACGCTGTTCCTGCGAACCTCCGACGGTTATGCGCTGACCGCCGTTGGTGAAGCGGCGCGTAAAAGTGTGGAAAAAATGGAGCATTCGGCGCTGGAACTGGAGCGACACATCCACGGGCTGGATGACCGTCTTACCGGTAATGTACGGGTCAGCACCACCGACTCGATGGCCATTGACTTCATCATTCCGGCGATGGCGCGCCTGCATGATCAACATCCAGATGTGCAGATCCAGCTGGATGCGTCGACGCAAATCCTCAGTCTGGCCAAGCGCGAGGCCGATATCGCGGTGCGCAATACCCGGCCGGATAACCCTGATCTGATCGCTCGTCGGATCGCCCGTTGGCCTGTAGGACTTTTCGCAGCACAGGCCTACGTCGATCGCCATGGAGAGCCGCAGCCCGGCAGCGCTTTCGAGGGCCATGATCTGGTGGTCTATCAGCCGTACTTACAGAGCAAAAAAGACCTTACGCTAGTCTCTGAACCGTTGACCCGCGGACGCATCGTCGCCACGCTCAGCTCCAGCCTTCTAGTGCGTCGATCCCTTGCCGCCGGCCTCGGGGTAGGCGAGATTCCTGTGTACATGGGCGAACGCGACGGCCTGGTCAGACTCTGGCCGGAGCGGACCCGGCCGCAGCCGTATGAAGTCTGGCTGGTCACCCACGCCGACTTGCGCCACACCGCGCGGGTACGGGCCGTGATCGAGCAGATCGTGGAGGCGTTTGCGCCGGAAAACCAATAGTGAGTTCAGGCCTTTGCCGAGGCTACAACGTCTGACGAAACAGCCTACGTCCGAGGCAGAATGGGCCGGCTTGTTTTAGGAAGTGACGAGTTTTATCGTGGCAGCAGCTCGATGCAGACCTCAGTTACGCATCGAAACGAAGAGCCAGGGAAGGCCGCGTAGCCATAGAAAGGTGCCGAATTGAAAATCAGGGAAGTGAATCAATATGCGGTCACGGACAGATCGAATGCAGGGCGGGACAGGCAAACCATGAGCAGCATAAGTCGAGAAGAATTCGATGCGAGGATAGAAACCATCGAGACGAGGATGGACGGCCGCGTGGCAGAAATGCGCGCCGACATTCGCGGGTTCCTCGCTGCTCAGGCAGAGCGGGACAAGGCCCTACAGGAACGGGACAAGCGTTATGACCTGATGTGGATGGGCGTGCAGAAAATTGCCGACGAATCGCGGGAAGCGATCAGACAGGCATCGACGGTCAAGGCCAATTACTGGGCTGCCACCACTGTGCATTTTCTCGGCGTGGCTTCCTTGCTGGTTGGCGCACATTTCGCCAATCAGGCGGCGGTGTTGACCACCATACAGACCACGCTGGCAGCGATTCAGATTGGCAAAGAGGTATCGTCACCCAAACCGGTCGTACAGCCCTCAACAGTGCCGCCGCAATAAAAAACGGCCTTCATTGGAAGGCCGTTCTGCATCGCGCCAGATCATGGCATTTCCGGCAACTCCTGAGGGCGCAAGTCGAACACCAGCACTTCGGCATCGACCCCGTTGCTCAAAGTGAGCAGCTGTTCTTCACGAACCCGCACGCCATCGCCTTCCTGCAAGGCTTGGCCATTGAGTTCGACACTGCCACGCGCAACGTGCACGTAGGCGTAACGATTGGCCGGCAATTTCAGCGTGGCACTTTCCTTGCCGTCGAATAACCCGGCGTAGACCCGCGCATCCTGACGGACTTTCAGAGAACCGTTGCTACCGTCCGGCGAGATGATCAGTTGCAGGCGACCGCGTTTTTTCTGCGCGCTGAAATGCTCCTGTTGATAGCGCGGTTTGGCGCCGCTGACGTCCGGCACGATCCAGATTTGCAGAAAGTGCACGGGCTTGGTGGCCGAGTGGTTGAACTCACTGTGCGCCACGCCGCTGCCGGCACTCATCAATTGCACGTCGCCGGGACGGATCACCGAGCCAGTGCCGAGGGTGTCCTTGTGTTCCAGCGCGCCTTCGAGCACATAGGAAAAGATCTCCATGTCGCGGTGCGGGTGCTGGCCAAAACCTTTGCCGGCGGCGACGCGGTCATCGTTGATCACCAGCAGATCGGAGAACCCCTGTTCACGCGGGTTGCGGTAGCTGGCGAAAGAAAAGGTGTGAAACGACTTCAACCAGCCGTGATTGGCGAGGCCGCGATCGGAGGCTTTGCGAAGAGTCAGCATGATGAAATCTCCTGGCTGGACGTGAATTCGTCCGAGTGAGGAGAAGGTTACTGGTTACCTTGGGAGGCAATAAGTAGATGGAAATTGAAAGACTGTCCGGCTCAGGTTGACAGTTTTGCGTTATGGTTCACGCATTCGAACACGCTCATGACGACACAGTCGGCCATAATGCCCCGGCTGTAGCGTGCGTATTGACCCTTGAATATGTGTGATGCCTACCATGAAAACCGTGGCAATGGTGCTGTTCCCCGACTTTCTGATGCTCGACATGGCCGGGCCGCTGGAAGTGTTTTCAGTCGCCAACCGTTATCTGAAACCTGATTTGCACTATCAACTGACGACACTAGGGACGGAGCGCGGCTTGCTCAAGGCTTCCAATGGTGTACAGGTTCAGGCTGATCTGCACATCGACGAGGCGGCCGAGCGCTATGACCTGTTATTGGTGCCCGGCGGCCCCGGCGCCTATAACCAGAGATTTCCCGAGCTGTTTGGCTGGTTGAAAAAAGCCGTGCCGCGCGCGGAGCGTTACGGTTCGATTTGCACTGGCGCATTCATCCTCGGCCATGCCTGCCTGCTTGATGGTTATCGCGTCACCACGCACTGGAACTACACCGAGCGCCTGATCAAGGCTTTCCCGAAAACCACGGTGACCACCGACCAGATCTACGTTGAGGATCGCAATCTCATCACTTCGGGGGGCGTGACCGCTGGCATCGATCTGGCGCTGGCGGTGGTGGCCAGGGATCACGGCAAGAAAATCGCCCAGGACGTCGCCAAGGTCTTGTTGGTGGTGATGAAGCGCCAGGGCGGGCAAGCGCAGTTCAGCCCGTTGATGGCGGCAGTCTCACCGCAAGAAACGCCCATCACCCGCGCGCAGAATTACGTACTTGAACACTTGGATGAGCCCTTCACAGTGGAGCGCATGGCCGGATTGGCCAATATGAGCGCACGGCACTTTGCTCGCCTGTTTGCTCGTGACATCAACATGACGCCGATGGAGTTTCTGCAGAATGCCCGCATTGACTGCGCGCGAAACCTGTTGGAAACCAGCGATCTGCCACTGAAAACCATCGCCTACAAAAGTGGTTTCGGCAGTGTCCGGCACATGCGCTCGCTGTTCGCCGAGAAGCTCGGTCTTACGCCGTTACAATACCGCGAACAGTTCAGCTAGAGCGGTTCTGTCCGTCAGACGCAGCCGGATGTCCGTGCTGCGTCGGCTCCGGCGGTTGTATCGTCACGCAACAGTGCCAAGATGTTTGGCATGAATAATCACAACGACACAAGCCAAGGTTCGGTGCTGCGTTTTGGCCCCTACGCCTTTCATGTGCGCCAACGTCTGGTCCTTGAAGGCGAGCAGCCGCTACGCATGGGCGGGCGCGCCATGGATATTCTGCAGGTGCTGCTCGAACACGCGGGTGAGGTGGTCAGCAAAGAGCAGTTGATTGCTCGTGTGTGGCCGACATCGATCGTCGAAGAGATCAACCTGCGGGTGCACATCGCAGCGTTGCGCCGCGCACTGGGTGACGGCATAAACGGTCAGCGTTTCATCATTCACGTGGCGCAGTGCGGCTACAGCTTTGTCGCCCCGGTGGAGCAGGGCACCAGTGATGCGCTGAGCATGCCCGCTGCCGCGCTCACGCCCCTGCACAATCTTCCGGCACGACTGACGCCAGTCAGTGGGCGCGACGCCCTGATCGGTAGTCTGGTTCGACAAATGCCTGTATGTCGCTTGATGACGATTACCGGTGCGCCGGGTGTTGGCAAAACCACTGTGGCACTGCGCGTGGCGGAATTGCTGCTGCAATACTTTCGCGATGGCGCCTGGTGGGTCGACCTTGCCATGCTCGAAGATGACAAACCCTTGCTCGACCACCTGTTGCACGCCCTGAATACAGACTTTTTCACACTGACGGGCCGGCACGCCTTGTTGGTGCTGGATAACTGCGATCACCGGCGCGACAGTTGCGCGACTCTGGTAGAGACCCTGTTGCATGCCGCGCCTCGCCTGTCGATTCTGGTCACCGGCCGCGAAGCCTTGCACATTCCACAGGAAGCCGTTCATTACGTGCCGCTGCTGGCGATTCCCAAGCGCTCTACATTGAACTCCGTCGAGGAAGCCATGGGCTATCCGGCGGTGCAGTTGTTCGTCAATCGCGCGCGAGCGCGGCAACAGGGCTTCAGTTTGCGTCAACAGGATTTGTCAGGCGTGCGCGAGATCTGCCGCCAACTGGACGGTCTGCCGCTGGCGATCGAGCTCGCCGCTGCGCAGATCGACGCGCTGGGCTTGATCGGTTTACAGGCACAGGTTGAAAACGGTCTGCAGTTGCTTGGCCAAGGCCGGCGCACCGCGGAGCCGCGCCATCAGTCAATGGCCGCTGCGATCGATTGGAGCTTCCAGTACCTGACGGAAATGGAACAGCGGGTGCTGCTGCGTCTGTCGGTGTTCAGCACGGGCTTTACTCTGGAGGCTGCACTTAGCGTGATCAGCAGCGTGGATCTGGCGGGATCCAGGTTGAGCGCAATTATCGAAGGGTTGGCGCGCAAGTCATTGCTCATTCAAGAACCCAACCGGGCAATGGCGCGCTATTGGATGCTCAACACCGTGCGCCGCTATGCTCGTGATCGCTTTGAGCGCAGCGACGACAGGCTCGAACTGCAACAGCGTCATGCGCGCTATCTCAGCCGCACGCGCAATGCGTCAGGCCGGGCACTGCTCGCGCAGGCTGTCGAGTAGCAGGCGGACCTTGCGCAAGTCCGGTGTGGCGTAGCCTTCGGTGAAGCGCTGGTAGAGGGGGCTGAGCAAATCCCATGCTTCGCGATGGCGGGACTGGCGTTGCCATAACTGCGCAAGGTCCGTGGCGCTGCGCAGCTCCCAGGCCAACGCGCCTTGGCTTCTGGCGATGGTCAGCGCTTGTTGCAGGATTTGTTCGGCTTCTCGGGTTTCAGCGGTGTCTGAGCAGGCCGATTCGCAAGCAGGCTCGCTCCCACAGGAAACAGAGCACAACTCGGAATTTGCGCCCGACACCGACCCCTTGTGGGAGCGAGCCTGCTCGCGAAGGGGCCACTCCGAACCCTTCACTAATGCCGCCGCCCGCGCCCGCAATATCTCCGCTGCACTCCAACCCGCATCGCCATTGCGCGCGCGCCCCACCAGTGCCTCATCGACAAAACGCTCATCCAGCGTAACCATCACTTCCCGGATCAGACCGCTGCTCTGCGTCGATATCGGCGCGGCATTATCCGGATCGATCACCTGCGCGTAGTGCCGCGCCCAATTATTGAACAGCAGCACCGAATGCTTCTGCGACTGCTCCAGCAACAATTGCAGGAGTGCGCGGGCGTTAGCGGCGTCACCGTTGTAATGGGCGATCAGACAACTGGCCAGCGCCAGCGTGTAGCAGATCGATGTGCCATGGTCGATCTGCACGGCAATATCCAGCGCCTGCCGTGCCGCGCGCCATGCCTGTTCTGGCAGACCCTGCAGCCATAGCACGCGGGCCAGTACCGTCAGCGAAGCGACGCTTTGGTCGTACTGCACGCCAAAACCATGGGTGAAACGATTGAGATGGCCGCTGTGGGCCATGCGTTGCAGCACTTGCTCGGCATGTACGCGGGCCTGCGGTTGGTCGCCGGCGTAATGCAGGGCCAGCACGCGCAAGCGATGCGTGCTCAGCGACAGCAGTGGCTCGCCGTGCACGCCGATGCGGTCGAATTGCTCACTCTGCGCCAGCGCCATGCGGTAATGCCCGCAACTCAGATTGACCGCCATATGCCCCGATATCGCACGCAGTTGCCCGGCCAAGTCACCGTGTTCTTCGGCTAAGCGGCAGGCGTCGACGAAGGCCTGGATCGTTTGTGGCGTGCCGCCCCAGGTGTGATAGCTGGCGCTGCCGAGCGCCAGTTTCAAGGCGATTTGCAGGCTAGGGCAGGGCGGCGGGAGCGAGCCTGCTGGCGAAGCGTCCAGCAGACTCAGTGCCCGGCGCACGTAGCGGCTGTAATCGCGCAGCAACGACAGCTCCTGCCACAACGGTGCCGACGCGGCTGCCAGTTGCACTCCCAGCTCATCTGGTCCCGGCCCGTCGAGGCTCCAGTCCAGCGCCGCGCGCAGATCCTCCAGCCCCCTGGCATAGCGCTCCATCCACAATACAGTCGGAGTATTGTCCCAATCCGCCTGCGCCTGCTGCATCAGTGTCAGGCAGCGCTCGGCGTGGCGTTGGCGGGTTGCGCTGAGCTCGTTGGCCTGTTCGAGTTTTTCCAGTGCGTAGTGGCGCGTGGTGTCGAGCAACCGGTAGAAAACATCTTCGTCGCCCACTTCGACGCTCAGCAGGGATTTGGCCACCAGTTGCGTGACAGCGGTGAACACCGCGCCGGGGTCGATCTGTTGGCCGATGACCACCGCTGCCGCCGAGGCGAGGGTGAAGCTGCCGCGGAAAATTCCCAGTCGCCGCAAACAGGTTTGCTCGCAGGCGTTGAGCAGGTTGAAGCTCCAGTCCATCGTTGCGCGCAGGGTCAGGTGGCGCTCGGCGCTGCTGGGGTGTCCAGCCGACAATGGCGGCAAACCCTCGCGCAATTGCTTGAGCAATCCGTCCATGCCCAATTCGCTGACCTGTGCGGCGGCCAGTTCCAGCGCCAGCGGAATGCCGTCCAGGCGCTGGCAGATTTCGATCGCCTGCGGTAGCTCGGCGCGACTCAGTTGAAAGCTTTCCCGCGCCGCGGTCGCGCGCTCGACAAACAGTTGCAGCGCGGCAAAGCCCAGCGCCTGAGCCGGCTCCATCGGCGACGACATGGGCGGGCATTCGAGCGATTCCAGACGCTGCACGAATTCGCCCTCAGCACGCAGGCTCTCGCGGCTGGTGGCGAGAATATGCACTTTGGGCGCGCCGCGCAGAATCTGCTCGCTGAGCGACGCGACCGCATCGATCAAGTGCTCGCAGTTGTCGATCACCAACAACATTTGCCGTTCTCGCAGGCCGTCGACCAGACTAGCCTGCGCATCGCCTTCTGGCGCGGACAGATCAAGCAGCGTCGCCAGATGCGAGCCGATCAGCGCGGGATCGGCGATGGGCGCCAAGTCCACCAGGCGGATGCCGTCGCGATACTGGTCGAGCAATTGTTCGGCGACGCGCAGGGCTACGGTGGTCTTGCCGATGCCGCCGGGACCGACCAGAGTGATGCAGCGTCGGCGCGGCAGTTGCGCGATCAGGTGATCGATCACGGGCTGGCGCCCAATCATCCGCGTACGACGCAGCGGCAGGTTGTGTCTGGCGACGGGCATCGCCGGTTTTTGTTCGATGCTGTCGAGCACGATCGGTGCGACAAAACTGTAGCCGCGCTGCGCCACGGTGACGATGTAGCGCTGGCCGTTCTGCCCGTCGCCCAGCGCCTTACGTAGCGCCGCCATGTGCACGCGCAGGTTGATGTCTTCGACGACGCTGTCTGGCCAGACGCCGGCCATCAATTGCTGTTTGCTCACCACTTCACCGGCGTGGGCCAGCAAAATCAGGAGGATATCCATCGCCCGCCGTCCCAGGCGCAAAGGCTGTTGGCCTTCAAGTAGCAATCGTTGCCCGGGATGAATCCGATAGGGGCCAAAGGCAATGGCCTGATTCGGGGAAAAGCTCAACAGCGCGCTCCTGCGGTGATGCGGCGGACAGGGCGAATCAGTCCCTGGCGCATGCGCAGGCCGTCTGATCCGGGGTGTCCGGGCATAATCCTCAGGTTTGAGCATCAGTGCAACGGGTGGCGTAACGGCAGCAGTCAAAACACCGCAGGCTGTGCTGCGGTGTTTTTCGGCTTGCCCATGACTCGACAGCGCCAGGCGAAGGGATTGATGCCCTCGCTGCGGGTGAACATATGGCAGAAGTGCGCCTGATCGCAGAAGCCGCATTCGAGGCTGATTTGCGTCAGGCTCAAGTCGGTGTGCTGGATCAGCAACTTGGCCCGGGCCAGGCGCTGGGCGCGGATCCAGTCCTGTGGCGACAGGCCGGTGCTGCATTTGAATGCACGGGAGAAGTGACTGCGCGACAGTGCACATGCCCGGGCCAGTTCAGCCACTTCGAGACTTTCGCCCAAGCGATCCAGGATCAACTGTTTGATCTGGCGTTCGCGCTGCGGACTGAGTCCGCCAGTCGTGTTCTTCCGCGGTTCGCAGGCAGGGGCGAGGGCGACGGTTTGCTGTAGATAAGCCATGGCCAAGGTCCGTGTCGGTGGGGAATACACGGTCGGCGCATTCCCTCAGGTCAAAAAAGCAACGCTGCGCAGAGGGTTTCATTGTTGGGCGAGGACTTGAGGCTGACGAGTTAATCGTTGTTAATTTCCTCGCTCAGGCTGGAACTCAGCACATCCTTGCAAGTCAGCGCCCGGTGCTTTGCGCGACGATGTCGACAAAGCACGGCCGCCGTTGGCCAGGTTCAAAGGGGAATGCAATGAAAGGCTTGGTTAAAGCAGCAACGGCCCTGGCGGTCATGCTGGCAATGTCCGGCGCGATGGCGCAGGCACCGCAGGTGGGCACTCAGGCGCCGGGTTATTTCCGCATGGCGGTGGGCGATTACGAAGTCACCGCGTTGTTCGACGGTTACAACGATTTGTCGCCGAAGTTGTTGCAGGGCATGAGCCAGAGTCAGATTCGCGCGCTGCTCGCACGCCGTTCGATTGAAACCCCGGGCGTGCAGACGGCGTTCAATGCCTTTCTGGTCAACACCGGCACGCAACTGATTCTGGTCGACACCGGCGCAGGGCAGTGCATCGGCGCCACCGCAGGCCAACTCTCGGCCAACATGCAGGCCGCCGGTTACAAGCCTGAGCAGGTCGACACAATTTTGCTGACCCACCTGCACCTCGATCACGTCTGTGGTCTGGTCGATGCACAGAAGAAGCCGCTGTTCGCCAATGCCACCGTCTATGCGGCCAAGGCAGAGGCCGATTACTGGCTTGATCCGGCAGCACTGGCCAAGGCCCCGGCGGGAGCCAAAGAATTTTTCAAAATTGCCCAGGATTCGACGGCGCCCTACGTTGCCGCCGGTCGCTTCAAGACGTTTGCCGCCGGGCAGTCGCCATTGCCGGGACTGGTCGAAGCAACCCTCGAAGCCGGCCACACGCCGGGCAGCACCACATACCGCTTCACCTCGCAGCAGCAGAGCATCGTGTTCATGGGCGATCTGGTGCACAACCTCGCGGTGCAGTTCTTGCACCCGGAAGTCTCGATCGGTTTCGACGTGAACAGTCAGCAAGCGATCGCCAGTCGGCAGGCAGTGTTCAGTGCTGCGGCGGCGAGCAAGACCTGGGTGACGGCAGCGCATCTGCCGTTCCCGGGCATCGGCCACATCACCGCCGAGGGCAAACATTTCCAGTGGGTGCCGGTGGAGTACGGCCCTTACAAACGCGCGGCGAAAGTGCCGTTGATCGAGTAAAGTGCCCAGCGCCAGTGGCAAAACGCGTCTGACACCGATAAGGAAACCACGCCCATGAACCGTAACGATCTGCGCCGCGTCGACATGAACCTGCTGGTGATTTTCGAAGCGTTGATGTTCGAAAAGAACCTGACCCGCGTTGCCGAAAAACTGTTCATGGGCCAACCGGCGGTAAGTGCGGCGCTGGGGCGCTTGCGTGATCTGTTCGACGATCCGTTGCTGCTGCGCAACGGTCGCGGTATGGAACCGACGGCGCGGGCGCTGGCGATCCTCAAGGAGCTGCAACCGGCGATGGATGTGATTTCCGGTGCGGTCAGCCGCGCCAAGGAATTCGAACCGGCGAGCAGTTGCGATGTGTTTCGCATCGGTCTGTCGGACGATGCCGAGTTCGGTCTGTTTCCGCCGCTGTTGCGCCAGCTTCAGCAGGAGGCGCCGGGGATTGTCGTGGTGGTACGCCGCGCCAACTACCTGTTGATGCCGGCGCTGTTGGCCTCTGGAGAAATCTCCGTGGGTGTCAGCTACACCACGGATCTGCCGGCCAATGCCAAGCGCAAGAAGCTGCGTGATATTCCCTGCAAAGTGCTGCGCGGCGACGACCGTCCGGGGCCGCTGACGCTGGACGAATATTGCGCGCGTCCGCATGCGATGGTGTCGTTCTCCGGTGATCTGAGCGGCAATATCGACCTGGATCTGGCCAAGATCGGCCGCTGCCGCCGGGTGGTTCTTGGTGTGCCGCAGTTCAGCGGCTTGCGCGCCTTGCTCGCCGGTACCGAGATGATCGCCACGGTGCCGGATTACGCCGCCTGTGCCTTGGTCGAAGGCTGCGCCCTGCGTGCCGAAGACCCTCCATTCCCGATCGATGCCGCGCAATTGTCGATGGCCTGGAGCGGGGTGCACGACAACGACCCGGCAGAGAAATGGCTGCGCTCGCGGATCAGCCAGTTCATGGCGGCGCCGCTGGATATTCCGGCGATCTAGATCCCAGCGCCGATCTCCGATGCTGATCATTCCCACGCGCAGCAAAGGAATGCCTCAACGGACGCTCCGCGTTCGGCGTTGGATGGGACGCGGAGCGTCCCGAGCTGCATTCCCACGCAGAGCGTGGGAACGATCAAACATCAAAGACCTGAAAAGCAACTAAGCACACCCATCCAATTTCTTCCGCCCCGGCCTTGGCATGATTCCCGTCAATGACATTCAAGGGGCGGGTCATGATTGCTACGAGGGATGAACAGGCGCGCGACATCGGGTTGCTGTTCCTGCGGGTCAGCGGCGGGTTGTTTCTTTTGTGGGTGCACGGCTTGCCGAAGTTGCTGGACTTCACCGCGCAGCTGCAACTGATCGA
Source organism: Pseudomonas glycinis (assembly GCF_054871425.1). Taxonomy (NCBI): domain Bacteria; kingdom Pseudomonadati; phylum Pseudomonadota; class Gammaproteobacteria; order Pseudomonadales; family Pseudomonadaceae; genus Pseudomonas; species Pseudomonas glycinis. Next base: position 164,792 of record NZ_JBTYHF010000006.1, read on the forward strand.
AGACCCGTTCCACCTCGGCGCCCATCTGACCCTGATCCTGGCGATTTTCGCCGAAGTCCTCTGCCCGTTGCTGATCGTCGCCGGTGTGCTGGCGCGTTTGGCCTGCTTGCCTATTCTCTTTGTACTGCTCGTGGCGCTGCTGGTCGTGCATCCGCAATGGAGTGTGGCTGAAGGGCAGTTTGGCTGGTTGCTGTTGATTCTTTTCACCACCGTATTGATCGCCGGGCCCGGACGGCTGGCGATTCCTGTTCGTTTGCCCGGAGTGCTGCGTTATGCCTGAAGTCCTCAATTCACAAGCACCGGGGGCCGATGAGACCGTCACGTTGATCATCAAACACTCGGTCAAGGCCGGTTTCGAATCGGCGTATGAAGCATGGCTGCGCAACATCGTGCGCGTCGCCGGGCAGCGCGAAGGGCATTTGGGTGTGGACGTGGTGCGCGGCAAGCGCGGGCGTCTGGATTTCTACACGTGCGTATTGCGCTTCAGCTCCACCGAAGCGATGCAGGGCTGGCTGGAATCCTCCGAGCGTCAGGCGCTGGTGGCTGAAGCCGCACCGATGCTCGCCGATGGCGATCAGACCGAAGTCGCGCCGGTCAATGAATTCTGGTTCACACCGCTGGCCGAAGCCGGCTCGCCACCGCCGCGCTGGAAGCAGGCTGTCGTCACGCTGTTGGTGATTCTGCCGCACACCCTGCTGGTGCCGCTGATCTGGGGGCCGCTGCTGGCGCTGCATCCGCTTCTGTCCAACTACGTGGTCGCCACGTTCCTGATTACCCTGACCATCGTCCTCTCGGTGGTCTACGTGGTGATGCCGCCGGTTACCCGTTTGTTCACCCCGTGGCTGGAAGCCAGCCAGGCCCATGAACACCTCGATTCCCAAGAAACCTCGCCGCGTTGAGCGGGGTTTGCTTCTTTTCACTTTCGCTTGAGGAACTGCGATGAGCGCCGATCTGATTTTATTCAATGGCCAGTTTCATACCGTAGACCGGGAAAAACCACTGGCCAGTGCGGTGGCGATCAAGGACGGTCGCTTCGTTGCCGTCGGTAACGATGCCGAGGCCATGGCCCTCAAGGGCAGCGCCACACAAGTGGTCGACATGAAGGGCCGCTGCGTCATCCCTGGCCTCAACGACTCGCACCTGCACCTGATTCGTGGCGGTTTGAACTACAACCTCGAACTGCGCTGGGAAGGTGTGCCATCGCTCGCCGACGCGCTGCGCATGCTCAAGGACCAGGCCGACCGCACGCCAACCCCGCAATGGGTGCGCGTGGTCGGTGGCTGGAACGAATTCCAGTTCGCCGAAAAACGCATGCCGACCCTGGAAGAAATCAACCAGGCCGCGCCGGATACTCCGGTGTTCATCCTGCACCTCTACGACCGTGCGCTGCTCAACCGCGCCGCCCTGCGCGTGGCCGGTTACACCCGCGACACGCCGAACCCGCCGGGTGGCGAAATCGTGCGCGACAGCAACGGTAACCCGACCGGCATGCTGGTCGCGCGGCCGAACGCGATGATTCTCTACTCGACCCTGGCCAAAGGGCCGAAGCTGCCGCTGGAATATCAGGTCAACTCGACCCGCCAGTTCATGCGTGAACTCAATCGCCTCGGCCTGACCAGTGCGATCGACGCCGGCGGTGGTTTCCAGAACTATCCGGACGATTACCAAGTGATCGAACAACTGGCCAAAGACGACCAGTTGACCGTACGCATCGCCTACAACCTGTTCACCCAGAAGCCGAAAGAAGAACTGACCGATTTCCAGAACTGGACCGGCAGCGTCAAGTTGCATCAGGGCGACGACTACCTGCGCCACAACGGCGCCGGCGAAATGCTGGTGTTCTCCGCCGCCGACTTCGAAGACTTCCTCGAACCGCGCCCGGACCTGCCGCAGACCATGGAACAGGAACTGGAACCGGTGGTGCGCCACCTCGTTGAGCAGCGCTGGCCGTTCCGTCTGCACGCCACGTACAACGAATCGATCAGCCGCATGCTCGACGTGTTCGAGAAGGTCAACCGCGACATTCCGTTCAACAGTCTGCCGTGGTTCTTCGACCACGCCGAAACCATCACCCCGCAAAACATCGAGCGTGTGAAAGCGCTGGGCGGCGGTATCGCGATTCAGGATCGCATGGCGTTTCAGGGTGAATACTTCGTCGATCGCTACGGCAAACAAGCCGCCGAAGCCACGCCACCGATCAAGCGCATGCTCGCCGAAGGCGTGCCGGTCGGCGCCGGTACCGACGCCACCCGCGTGTCCAGCTATAACCCGTGGACCTCGCTGTACTGGATGGTCAGCGGCCGCACCGTTGGCGGTCTGGCCCTTTATGAAGAAGGTTTGCCACGCAGCACTGCGCTGGAACTGTTCACCCACGGCAGCGCCTGGTTCTCTTCGGAGCAGGGCAAGAAGGGCCAGATCCGCGTCGGCCAACTGGCAGACCTCGCTGCACTGAGCGCGGACTTCTTCAGCGTTGAAGAAGAAGCGATCAAGTGGATCGAGTCGGTGATGACCGTGGTCGGCGGCAAGATTGTCTACGCCGCCGGCGACTTCGAAGACCTCGGCCCGCGCTCGATTCCGGTGCTGCCGGACTGGTCGCCAGTGGTCAAGGTACCGGGCCACTGGCGCCCGAACTCGCCACTGCAGGCGCAGGTTCACCAGTGCAGCGGGCCATGCGCCGTACACACCCACAGCCATGAAAAAGCGCGGATGTCGAATGCACCGGTCAGCGATTTCGCCGGTTTCTGGGGCGCGTTCGGCTGTTCCTGCTTCGCGTTCTGAGTTTGAAAAAAAGCGCCGGTCATCAGGGCCGGCGCTTCCCGTAACAACCATCCATCCAGGAGTTTTGCCATGAGCGTTCCTTACAAGCGTCTGAACAAAGATGATGCCGTCGTCCTGCTGGTCGACCACCAGACCGGTCTGATCTCGCTGGTGCAGGATTTCTCGCCGAACGAGTTCAAGAACAACGTGCTGGCACTGGGCGACATCGCCAAGTTCTTCAAGCTGCCGACCATTCTGACCACCAGCTTCGACGCAGGTCCAAACGGCCCGATCGTGCCCGAGCTGCTCGAGCAATTCCCTGACGCGCCGTTCATCCAGCGTCCAGGCCAGATCAACGCTTGGGACAACGAAGACTTCGTCAAAGCGATCAAGGCCACCGGCCGCAAGCAACTGATCATCGCCGGTGTCGTGACCGACGTTTGCGTAGCTTTCCCGACCCTGTCGGCGATCGCTGAAGGCTTCGAAGTGTTCGTCGTCACCGACTCGTCGGGTACCTTCAACACCACCGTGCAACAAGCAGCGTGGGCGCGGATGTCCGCCGCCGGTGCACATCTGATGAACTGGTTCGCTGTGGCCTGCGAGCTGCAGGGCGACTGGCGCAACGACATGGAAGGTCTGGCGCATCTGCTGTCCGAGCGTCTGCCCAACTATCGCAACCTGATCAACAGCTACACCAAGTTCACTGCCAAGTAATCTGGTCGAAAGTCAAAAGCCCCTCACCCTAGCCCTCTCCCGGAGGGAGAGGGGACTGACAGCGTTGTTTGCTAGAGTTGCATCGACCTGCAATACCGAGCCGAGCTCCGCTCTTGAAACGCATGGAGATCGGCTCCCTTTCACCCTCGCCCCCTTAGGGGGAGAGGGCTGGGCGGGCGGCGTTCCGATGAGGGGGTGAGCTTTTGATCTTCAAAGTTTCAGATCAGCGTTTTTGCAACCAACCCAAGAAACCACCTTTTTTCACCGCCACCGGTTTGGCCATCAACGCGAGGCGACTGTTCTGCTGACGCACCGCCTGCAACTTGTTCAAGGCCCGGCCGACTTCGCTGCGCTTGTCCATGCACTCACGGGTCAACTGTTTGTCGAGACGATAGATGATGCTCGACGTCAGCGCTGTGAACGTCGCCTGCGACGGTGTATCGGCAAGAATGCTCTGCTCACCCATGACTTCGCTCGGCCCCATGCGCCCGGCCTCGGTCTGGCCATTGCCGTCCGGCACCGTCGCGCTGACTACGCCCGTGGCGATCACGAACAGACTGTCCGGCACCTCGTCCAGATCCAGCACCACCTGACCGGCCGTGTACTGCTGCGCGACCATCGACTCAGCCAGGCGATCGCGTTCTTCACTGCTCAGCGAGCGGAAAATCTTCACCTCGTCCAGCAACGCACGAGCACGGCTCGACGGTTCGATCACGCCGTCGGGATGCCGGGAAATACCCGCCGCTTCGAGATGGCGGTGGGCGAGGTCGAACAGTTGATTGCGCACTTCGCTCTTCTTGCCCAGCTCGGCGATGAAACCGCTGGCAACGTATTCCGACATGGTTTCGCCGGCCTCTTTGAGCACGGCTTTCGGCGCCGGGCTGAGCAGCAGAGAACTGCTGCCCTGCAAGGTGCGATCAAGGGCATCCAATACCCGCCGCGGACGAATGTGATTCGGCACCTTGATACTGATCGAGACGCCGTGCATGTTGTTCGGCCGGCTGAGATTGACGATCTTTGCCTTGGCCGCCACCGAGTTCGGTACGACGGCCATGGTGCCGGCGCTGGTCAGCAGGTGCGTGGCGCGCCAGTCGATATCGAAGACCTTGCCTTCTACGCCGTCGATCATCACCAGATCGTCCACTTGATACGGCTTGGTGGTGTTGAGGACGATGCCGGAAAACACGTCGGCGAGGGTGCTTTGCAGCGCCAGACCGACGACGATAGCGACCACCCCGGAAGTGGCCAGCAGACCTTTGACTGGCAGCTCCAGCACGTAACCGGCTGCCGCAACAATGGCGACCAGAAACACCAGCGCGCCGATGACATCCTGCAACAAGCGTCCGCTGTGACCGATGCGGCGCATCAGCGCCAGGCCGATCACTTCGGTCAGCACCCGTGCTGCGTACAACCACCAGAGAATCCCCAGCGCCGTCGCCCCCAGTTGTGCCACGCGATCATCAGCGAACAGCGGAGCTTGCAACGGGCTGACACCGGCATTGATCACCAGCGCGCTGAACGCCAGAAACAGCGCCAGACGCACGCCGACTCGCGGCGCGCGGTGGCTGAAGGGCGAGAAGTGCCAGAGTGCGGCGTCGAGCAGGAGCAGGACGGCGCTCCAGGACAGCAGGTGGGCGTAGAAAAGAGTCATGACCGGTACTCCGCGACGCTGGTGAGAAAAAAGATCGCAGCCTGCGGCAGTTCCTACAGGGAATCGTATTCCAGGGTAGGCGCTGCCGCAGGTTGCGATCTTTTGCGGTTAAGGCTGCAAATGAGTTTTCAGTTCAGCCGCCGCCTGGCGCACCGCCGCTTTGACTTCCGGAATCTGGCTCAGCGGATTGAGCAGACCAAAGTCATGAATCATCCCGTTGTAACGCACCGAGGTCACCGGCACTCCGGCCGCATCCAGGTGCCGCGCATAGCCTTCACCTTCATCACGCAGCACGTCGAACTCGGCGGTCTGCACCAGCGCAGCGGGCAGGCCCTTGAGCTGTTCGCTGCTGGCGTTGAGCGGCGAGGCATGGATCTGCGCACGCTCGGCCGGGTTGGTGGTGTAGTTGTCCCAGAACCACTGCATCATGCCCTTGGTGAGGAAATGGCCCTCGGCAAATTGCTGGTACGAACCGTCGTCGAACTGCGCATTGGTCACCGGCCACATCAACAGCTGGAAGCGCAGGGCAGGGGTTTGCTGCTCCTTGGCCATCAACGCCACGACCGCCGCCATGTTGCCGCCGACGCTGTTGCCGGCGACCGCCAGCCGCTTGCCATCGACACCGATGTCCTTGCCGTGCTCGGCCACCCATTTCGTCGCGGCGTACGCCTGGTTGATCGCGGTCGGGTACTGCGCTTCCGGCGATGGCGTGTAATCGACATACACCGCAACAGCGCCCGAGCCGACCACCAGATCACGGATCAGGCGCTGGTGCGTCGGGAAGTCACCCAGTACCCAGCCGCCACCGTGGAAAAACATGAATACCGGCAACTCGCCTTTGACCTTGGCCGGGCGCACCACTTTCAGGTTGAGGGTCTGGCCATCGACCTTGATCGCCTTGTCGCTGACTTCCACACCGGACAGATCAACGTTCACCGAAGCCTGCGCACCGGTCAGTACCGCACGGGCGTCTTTCGGGCTCAGTTGCTCCAGCGGACGACCACCGCCAGCGGCGAGGGCATCGAGGAACGCTTGGGTGTTGTGTTCGACGCCAGGGCTGCCAGCGGCGAAAGCGCTGCTGACGGAGAGGGCGAGGAGGGACGCGGCGAGGGTTTTCTTGACGATGTTCATGGTGAAATCCTTTTGAATGATTTTGATTTTCTGATCGTTCCCACGCTCTGCGTGGGAATGCAGCCGGGGACGCTCCGCGTCCCAACGATCAGATGGCTGCCTTCGGCAGCTCTTTATGTTCAGGGTTGTTTTCAAACCGTGAGCACAGATTAATGGGCTGCTGAAAAGCGAAAAAGCGGCTATAAAGCGTTTAACTGTCCACCAGAGAGTGACAATGAACCCGTTCGAAGACATGCGTATTTTTTGCCAGGTGATGGACTCCGGCAGCTTCACCGCTGCGGCCGATCAGTTGGGCCTGTCCAAGCAATTCGTCAGCCGCCGTTTGATGCAACTGGAAGAGCGCCTCGGTGTGCGCTTGTTGAACCGCTCGACCCGCCGCCTCGACGTCACCCCCCTGGGGCAGAGCTATTACGAATCGGCGTTGCGTTTGCTCGGAGAAGTCGAGCAGGTCGAGCAGGGCATCGCCGGCGAAACCGCCGAGCCGCGCGGCACGATTCGCCTCAGTGCACCGCTGTCGTTCGCGGTGGCGCATCTGGGTTGTCTGCTGCCGTTGTTCCTGCAGCGTTATCGCGAAGTCACCGTCGAGGTCGATTTAAGCGATCGCCCGGTCGACCTGCTCGGCGAGGGTTACGACCTGGCCCTGCGCATCGGCGTACTGGAAGACTCGACTCTGATCGCCCGACGTATCGCCAGCATCGAACGGGTCTACTGCGCCAGCCCGGCCTACCTCGCCGAACGCGGCACACCACTCAAACCCGAAGACCTGCACAGCCACGATTGCCTGCCTTACGGCCACGGTCGCTCGGTGCAATGGCGCTTCAACGAAGCACCGGGCAAACCGCTGCTGATCAACGTCACCGGGCGTATGCGCGTCAACAACGGCGAACTGCTGCGAGACGCAGCGGTGCAGGGGATGGGCATTACTTATCTGCCAACCTTCATCGTCGGCGCGGCGTTGAAGGACGGGCGGCTGGTGCCAGTGCTGGATGATTTACGCCCGGAGCCACTGACCCTGTCGGCGGTTTATCCGCAGCATCGCCAGGCTTCGCGGCCGGTGCAGGCGCTGGTGGAGTTTTTGCGTGAGCGGCTTAACCAGAGTCATGTGAATCTTTGATAGTGGTGCCTACTGGGCAAACAAACGGCGTGTTATCGATCGGGCGAACGTCACACCGTTTTTTCCTGCGATGTCGTTATGGATATTCCTGTCGGGTATGCAAAACGCTAAGTATCTCGATTCGATCCGTCACCTCATAAATCACTACGTAGTTAGGATGTACAACAATTTCCCGGGTGCCGGGAGATCGACCTTTACGGTAGAGATGGGGATGAACGGAGAGTGAGGTTGTGGATTCTTCGATGGATTTCGAGAGACTCACTGCGGCTGCAAAGTTTCTCTCGCCAATGTATCTGAGGATGTTCGAAAGATCGGCCTTGGCTTCGGGCCGCCACTCAATCTGCATCGGCCTTTTTTCGCATGGATTCGATCAAGGCATGCATGTCCGCCATCACGTCCTCATGGGGGAGACTCGGATGGGGATCATCTCTGGACGCCTGCACCTTGGCTCGCAACCAGCGATCATGACTGGCAGCCTGCTCGTCGTTTTCAAACCCTGAATCGTCGGGAAAGATTTTGCCGTCCATTGTGCCTCCGGGATCAATGCCTGGCAGTCTATTCGGTACAGGGATTGCTGTCGTCGTTGTCTGGATGAACTGCATCTGGGTCGAGCTCCATGAGTACTTGTAGTTCGTCAAATCCTAGCCTGAGCGCTTCCGACGGCCAACCGACGGAAGATGTAGGAAAACGGTTGGGGTATCCCGAGTTCCTTCCTTTTTCTGTAGGACTCGCTGAAGAGGACTGCGCAGTGTGATTACAACATTGGAACAACCACCACCCGGGTCTGTTCTAGACTCACGCCGCTCAATCACGAGCCTCACCCGGAGTAGCGCCATGGAAGTGCCCAACCCCAAAACCGCCATCGAAAGCAATCGACAGGCGTGGAACGATTCCGCCCGTCATCATCAGGATTCGCCGGACTGGCAGGCATTGCTCAACGATGTCGCGCAGGCAGAGTTTTGCTGCCTTGATGACACTTTGCGCGGCTTGCTGGACGTCGACGGCAAAGACGTGATTCAACTGGGCTGCAATAACGGTCGGGAGAGCCTGTCGCTGTTTGCGCTGGGTGCCCGCAGTGTCGTCGGCGTCGATCAATCGGCAGCGTTTCTTGAGCAGGCCCGCGAGCTCAACAGCCGCTCGCCGCATACTGCCGAATTCGTCGAGAGCGACATCCACCATCTGCCCGCATCGCTGCATAACCGCTTCGACGTAGCCCTGATTACCATTGGTGTACTCAACTGGATGCCTGACATCGGCGAATTCTTCCATCATGTCGCGAAGGTGCTGAAGCCGGGCGGCAAACTGGTGATCTACGAAACCCATCCGTTTCTGGAAATGGTTGATCCGCAGGCTGAAGATCCCTACCGCCTCGCCAGCTCGTATTTCCGTGTCGAGCCGTTTGTGCAGGAAGAACCGATTGTGTATGTCGGCAAGGTCGAGCAGCCGGCGGCGAAGTCGTACTGGTACGTGCATACGCTGGGCGCGATCTTCAGCGGCGCCATTGGAGCGGGGCTGAGCATCGTTGATTTTCAGGAATATGCGCATTCGAACCGGGAAGAGGTGTATGACTGCTACCTGAACCAGCAGGCGCAGTTGCCGATGTGCTTTAGCCTAGTGGTGAGCAAGGCCTGAGAACCTTTTTTGCGACGGCTGGCCTCTTCGCGAGCAGGCTCGCTCCCACAGGGAAACGCATCCCAATGTGGGAGCGAGCCTGCTCGCGATGGCGGCCTTGTGACCGCCAGAAAATTCAGGGAACGGCGTGATTGACTACGTGCCCCGGCTGCGCATAAAGATCAATGCCCAGCGCATGAATCACCTTCAACACTGTGTCAAAGCGCGGCTTCGCTCCGGGAGCAAAAGCTTTGTACAAACTTTCGCGACCCATGCCTGAATTCTTGGCGATCTGCGTCATTCCTCGCGCTCTCAAAACGTAACCGATTGCGCGAAGGAATTCTTCGCTGTCTGCGTCTGCAAGAACCTGTGACAGGTACTCACTGATGGCTTCATCACTGTCGAGCAGCGCGACCATGTCGAAATTCGTCAAAGTCTGGCTCATGGTTAAACCTCCTTTGCCATTTTTTGTGCGCGTCGGATGTCTGCGCTTTGTGAGGATTTGTCGCCTCCGACAGTTGCGTAGCTGGCCGACTTTAACCAGATGGCCATGGATAATCAGTCGGCCAGATCTTTACTGGATGTTGGAAGTGTCGTCACAGTTTGTAGGCAACCAGCCAATCGCTTGTGAGAGCTGCGGGTGCAGCTACTGGCCTCATCGCAAGCAGGCTCGCTCCCACAGGGAAACGCATTTCAGTGTGGGAGCGAGCCTGCTCGCGATGGCGGTATCAAAACCGCCGCAAATATTCAGCCTGAATCAAGCCTGCGCGGGCGTACTTACTACTGGTCTTTCCGGCTTGCGCAGCGCCTCCAGCCTCGACTCGCTGTAGCGCGTTTCGCGGAAGAAGCGCCAGTGGCCGAACAGGTCGTAAACATGCGTGATCCGCCCTTGTTCCTTGTAGCCCAGGCGCACATGCATCTTCAGGGCCTGGATATTGGCGTTGTCACAGATATCCACCACCTTTTTATACCCCCCGGCGTCCATGACTTGCCAAAGTGCGGTCTGTGCGTCGACGGTCAAGGTGCTGCCGAAATAGGGCCGGGCAATTTCGGCACCGAACTGGAAGTACTCACCGGGCTCGATCGTGAACGTGTAGCGATAGAAGTGTCGATCGTAATAGTCGCGAGTGCTGGCCCAGACGAATCCGACGGTGTGACCTTCCGGGTCCAGGTACATGTGCCCCGTGTGCCCTTCAGCGGCCAGCTCGGCCATGGTCTGCACACGGTCACCAAAGTACTTGCCGAAAGCCTTGGCGTTATCCTCGGTGATGTCGACTCTGTGTAAACCTTCACAGGGGCGCAGTTTGTTCGGCGCGATCGGTGTGACCAGATCGCGCTCCATCCACAGCAATTCACGGTGAGCGAAGACATAACGTTTGCCGAAAGCGCCAAGGGTGCGGCGCAGGCCTTTTTGTTTGATGCGCAGAAGCAGTTTGTCGATGACGTTCATGATGCTCTCCGAGGCGCTAGCCCTGGTGTGGTGGATGATGTTGCCGGTTGAGTTGCGCAGGTATTTGCCGCTTTCGGTTTGCCGGCACGCTGTGCGCGCCATTTTTGCAGGGCCGGTTTGACGCAGTACCAAAGACGCAGGCCCAGGCCCAGCAGCAAGCCACTTGGGCGCCATGAGTAGAAGCTCCAGCGCCAGTGTTCCAGTTGTCCGGTCATGCGCTCGTGCAGTTGATGACTGGAGTTTCCCAGGCTGACCCGCGAGGCATCGATCCAGTGCCATTGCTCGTCCAGGCCCCAGCGAATCCATTCCTCCAGCAGCACTCGACCACTGCCCAGATCGGCATGTTGCGGCAGGAACGCCAGGTTGTAGTCGTAGAGGCGGCCCTGCTCGAGCAGGCCCAGCCGATAACTGATGCAGCGGCCGTCCAGCTCCAGTATCACCACTCGCACCAGCCCTTGAGCGGCGAGGGCGGTGAAGGCGTTCTGTATCCATTGACGACTGTGGTCAGTTGCGAAAATGCCGACGCCCTCGTCGCCTTTCCAACTGACCGACTCGACTTCTTGCAACGCCTGTAAAACCGCAGGCATCGACAGCGCATCGGGGGTGATTCGCCGTACTTGAGCGCCGCACGCGACAATCCGTTTGCGCGCACGACGCAGTTTGTAGCGCGGGTCGCCGGAAACTTCCTGCTGGTCGGCGTCGCTGATCAGATGCACCGGCACCCGGCAACTCAGGCGCCGTTCAGCGGTGGAGCTACGCGCCATCCAATCGGTGAGGGCACTTTCTTCCCCGGCAGGTTCCGACAGTTCGTTGAGTTGCAGCAGCGCATGGGGCAGGCGCTGACGGATCAGCATCAGCGCATCGCGCATATCCTCTGCGCCGAGCAACGACAGCAGGGCCAACCGATCGGCCAGCGGATAACCCAAGTGGCGCAAGACGCGAAATGGCACGCCCGCGAAGCGTTCGCGGCTGGACACCAGGGGCAGGCACAGGCGCAAAGCCTCTGCTTCCCAGCCGAGCAGAACGTGCAGGCACTGATTCTCTTCCAACGCCTGCTCTGCTGCGCACAACCAGCCGAGGTGGTTGAACGGCGTGTGATCGGCTACGTGAAGGCGCAGCGTTTCATACGCGGTTGCCGGGAAGTCGGCAGCGCACAGGGAGGTGCGCCATTCAAATCGCATCACCATAGGTTCAGACCGCCGTTGCTGGGACAGGTGGACGAGAATTTTTCCGCAGTGCCTCCAGGCGCGACCCGCTGTAACGGGTTTCGCGATAAAAGCGCCAGCGACCGAACAGCGTGTAGATATTCATGATCCGCTGTTGTTCGGTATAGCCCATGCGCAGGTGCAGCTTGAGCGCCGGGATGTTTGTCGATTCACAGACATCGACCACTTTGCGGCAGCCTTTGATGGCCATGGCTTTCCACAAGCGTAGTTGCAGATCAACCGACAATTCGGTGCCCCAGTAGGCGCGAGTCAGTTCGCCACCGAACTCGAAAAACTCGCCAGGTTTCACCGGGAACCGGCAACCGTAGTAATGCCGATCAAAATAATCACGCGGCGAGCCCCAGATAAACGCCACGGCATCGCCATGCTCGTCGACATGCATATGCCCGGTGTGACCTTCATTGGCGAGTTCGGCCATGACGCCGACACGGTCGCCGAAGTAACGGGTGAAGGCGCTGGCGTTGTCTGCGGTGATCCGCATTAATCGCAGTGGCGGGTATGGTTTGAGGTTGTGCGGCGGCACGGGGCTGACCAGATCCCGTTCCATCCACAGCAGTTGCCGATGGGAAAAAATGTACATTCTGCGGATCTTCGCCAAGGTCGCTCGCAGACCTTTGCGACGGATATGTCCGCTGAGTTTTTTAAAGATATCCATGGTCTCTTCTCCTGATGAAAGTGCCGCGCGCAGCATCACGCTCGCAGGGCAGAAGGGCGGTTCATGAAGCGTTCCAGTTCAGGGCAAACAGGGTTTGCCCGGGTAATTCGAAACGCACGCGCCCGTGTTCGCAGGCAAATGGTGCGTCGCGGGCGCGATTGTCAGCGCCGAAGAAATGCAGGGCGCCTTGGTTGAGCGGGCACTTGGCACCGCTTAGAGCAACGCGTTGCAGGCGCGTGCCTTTGTTCACCCCGAGCAACGTGCGCTGCTCGTCGCCGGCCATCGCCAGTACGTCCACTTCGAAGGCGTCGTTATCCAGCTGCAGCACGTGCGGCAGCCAATGCCGGGCGATGAATTGCTGGGCCAGGCCGACCGGTTTCAGCTCGAAGCGATCGCCGGCCAACACGCGCACCATGCCCTTGGCGTAGGGCGGTTCGTCGGCCGCCTGAAACCAGTTGAGCATGCTCAGCAAGCCGTCCTGAGAAGCATTGATGACCACCGATGCCCACCACAGCGCGGCGTAATGAGTTTCCTGGTCGTACGGGCTCAGGCTCGAGCCACTGGACAGATTGGTCTGATCGAGTAGCAATGCTTTGCGCGGCTGACCCTTTGCGTCGAGGCCGACCAGCTCCGCGGCGCGGCGCACGCTGTCGCGGTAGACGCGAGTGGCGAGCAGGTCGCGGATCATCCATTCGTGCCAGGCCAACGCGTCAATCTGATCGGGCGCTTCACTGAGCAGACGCCGTGCCCAATCGATCCCGCGTTTGTCTGCGGCGTTATTGGCGAACGGGCCGTTGACCAGGCGCGAAGTGGCCGGCATGGCGATGCGCACACCGGCACTGGCATTGGCCGGATTGCTGCGCACCTGGCGGGCCATGCTGACGAAAATCGAGCGGTATTCGTCGTAGCTCGAATAGTTGAGATTCGGCTCGTCGGCGAAGCCGATGTAATGCGTGCCTTGACCATCCAAGGCACGAGTGCCGGCGAGCCACGTCTCGAGGCCGTTGCTGCTTTGCACATCGGCGCGCAGATTGGCCTGACGCCCGGTGCCGGCGAGCAGGGTAATGTCCTGGCGGATGCCGAAGCGCGTCTGATAAAGCTGACGAACCGGGTCTTCGAAGCGGGCACTTTTCGACGTTATGTCAACGTAGCTGTAGTAGCTCGCCGCACTCGGTTTCAACGCATCCAATGCGGCATGACTGCTCGCGGGCGGCAACAGATTGGGCAGCGCGATGCCCAGATCCGGAGTGCGCCCGAGCACCATGGCGTGCAGGGTCAGGCGGACCTCACCCGATTCTTCATGCACTGGCTGCAGCTGCTGCGGATTCTGCGCAAACAGGTTGGCCGTGCCATCGAGCCAGAACGCCGCTTTGCCGCTGCCCTGCAGGCGCAAGCGCCAGGTCTGAGGCCGGTCACTGACCGGCAAGGCCACTTGATCGAATTGCCAATAGGCGCGGTGGGGCTTAAGGGCCAGCGACAGCTGTTGTCCATCGTCTACACGCTGTGCTTGCAGCGCGTTGACGCCGCCATGGTATTTGCCGTTCAGCACCGCATGCTCTCCCGGTGCGACCTGGAAAAACAGCTCAGTACCATTGCGGGTTTCGACGCTGAAATGCACTTTGGCCGGACTGAACAGCGCCACGGTGGTTGCGTCATGCTCGACGCGGTAACTACGGAAGCTGTAGCCGGGAATCTCCAGGCGATAACCGGCAGCTCCCGGCACCAGCGGCCAGCTTTGCGAACCGCGAACCTCACTGGCCTTGATGAAGCGATCACCTTGCAAGCGGCCATAGCCGTCAAGCAGATAGATATGCTCTTCATTGGCCTCGGCCTGCCACGCCGGAACCCAGCGCACGGTGACTGTATCCGGGCGGTCGGCTTGCAGATACAGGCTGCCGTCGCGAATGTCGCCCCACTGCATCGGCGCAGCGAAGGCGTTCAGCGTCATGCCGAGTCCGAGCAGCAGGGCCAGGCGCTTCATGCGGCTTTCCTGCGGTGCAGCATCAGCCACATCGGGCTGAGGTCACCGGGCAGAATGAACAGCGTGTGCCAGAACGGCACGCCGCTCAGCCTGCAATAAAGCACCAGCATCGCCAGGGTCACTGCCAGATAGGCGATCGAGGACGCCGCCGCTGCGCCGACGATGCCGTAGCTGGGGATCAGCAGCAGGTTCAGGCCCAGGTTGAGCAACGCCCCAACCCCCATCATCAGCGAGACCGTGGCAGGGCGGTTCTTGCCGATCAGGTCCAGGCGCAGAATGCTTGCGTAGCACAGGCCCAACAGCCCCGGCAGCAAAGCCAGCAGCGCCGGATACGCGGGTTGGTAGGCGACGCCGAACAGGATGATGATCAGCCATTCGCCGATCAGCGCCATCGTGACGCAGGCGCAGAGCATTACCGTCGCGGTCAGGCGCAGCGCCAGCGGCGTGACCTTGTCCATGCCCTTGTCCTGTTGCAGCAGACGCTTCATCAGCGGTGTGGTGACTGCTTCCGGAACGATCAGCAACAGTTCAGCAGCGGCGCTGGCCATGGCGTAATGGCCGAGCGCGCTGCTACCGAGCAGGGCGCCGATGAACAAGTAATCGGAGCGCAGGATCACCTGTTGGAACAGCAGGTCCGGATGGCTGCGTGCACTGAATTTCAGCAGCTCCTTCTGGCTTGCATGATCCCATTGCAGTTGCAGCGGCTGAGCGCGTTTGAGCCACATCCAGCCCACCAGCACTACCAGGCTGATACCGGCCAGCCAACTGATGAGCGCCGCTTCGAGTGCCGCCTCTTTCCACATCCAGAACAGCGCAACAAAAAGCAGCAGCGGTGCCAGCGATTCGATCAGGCGCAGAACATTGAAGGCGACCACGCCACCCGACGCGTTGTGCAAGGTCAGCAGGCCGCTTTTGAGCACGGTCAGCGGTACCGCCAGCAGCAACAGCCACGCCAGCAGACCGAGCTGCATCGTGACGTCGAGTTCGCTGCCGAATTCTCGCGCCAGCGCCACCACCAGCAACGTCAGCAGCCCGGCCAGCAAACAACCGAACACCAGCACCTGGGCGAGCAACAGCCCCATCGGCCGCTGGTTAGCCGCTTCATAACCGACTGCCGAATTCAAGCCGCCGCTGGTGGCCGCACTGATCAGATCCGGCAGGGTGCTGAGCAGGGCGAACAGACCGCGTTCGCTCGGCCCGAGAATCCGCGCCAGCAACACATTGCGCAGCAGGCGCAGGGCGATCATCGCCAGTTTGGTGCCCATGCTCAGGGCGAGGTGCTTGATGTAGCTGCCGCGACTCATGGCCGTGCCCCGCGAAAGATCCGTAGCGACAGCAGCTCCGGATTGCGCGCGGTACGTTGGCTGACGCCGAAGCGCGGCAGGTTCAGCGGGTCGCCGGCGCCGCGATAGAGTCCGGTGGACGTGCCAAGCGCAAACGGATAATCGTGATTGGCGACCTGCTCGCGCACGCGCTCATCGTTGTCGCCGTTGGGGTAGCAATACACCGGCAGTGGCCGATTGCAGCCGTTGTGCAGGGCGTCGCGGCTGCGGCTGATTTCTTCGTGCAAACGCATGTCATCCAGGCCAGTGAGGATCGCATGACTGGCGCCGTGGGGGCCGAAGCGCACCAGACCGGACGCTTCCATGGCGCGCACCTGATGCCAGTCCAGCGCTTGCGGCAGAGAATCCGGCGGACACTGATTGGTCAGACGTTCGAGTTCCTGCGGATCGAGGCTCTTCAGCCCCTGCAGGTAATGCAGCAGCGCCAGGCTGCGCCGGTCGACATCGATATCGTCGAGCAGTACCGGCAGCGGATGACCGGTGATGCGCAGGTGCTCGATCAGGTGCATGCGCGCCTTTTCGCCATGGCTGCCCCACAGCGTTTCACCGACGCTTTCCCACCAGAACCGTTGCCGACTGCCAATGAAATCGGTGGAAAGAAAAATGCTCGCCGGCACCTGATATTTTTGCAGCAGCGGATAGGCATTAACCGCGTTGTCACGCCAGCCGTCATCGAAGGTCAGCGCCACGCGCGGGCGCTCGGTGCGCAGGGCGTTGGGCTGCAACAACTCCATTAGCGGCACGCAATCGAAATGCTTGCGCAGCCATATCAGCAAGTGTTCGAACGCCTGCGGGCCGACACACAGTTCATTGCGGTGCGGCAGGTTGGCGGCACGGTCGTTGGCCAGCACTCGGTGGAGCATCAGGATGACTCCGGCCCCGTGCAACTGGCTGCGCCCCACGGATGAGTTGAGATAGAGCCAGCCGCTGGTGCGTTTTATCAGTTGTTTGATAGCCATGGCATGCGCCCTCTCAACGATTCTGGTCAGGATTCCACTGTGCGTACCGTTGCCCGCGCAGGAACTGCCACAGGCCGACGCTCATGCCTGCCAGCGTCACCAGCAGGAAGGCCGCGAGGCGGAACGGTTTCGGTAAACGGTGTTGCGAATCCAGCAGGCCTGCGATGGCAATCGAGTAGCCGATCAATTGCGCGACCAGGCTCAGGCGATAGAAACCGTGCTGGTTCCACAGCCAGAAATTGCTCAGCAGCAGCGGCAGCAACAGCACCGGCGCCAGTCGACGAATCAGTTTGTGGCTGATCAACGCGATCGAATACAGGCCGTGCTTGAAGGGATTGAGCAGTTCACGGCGTTGCGCCAGGCTCTGCAGGCCACCGACGGTGACCCGCTGGCGGCGACGCCATTGCTTGTCCGCTTCGTCGACGCCCTGATCGATCACCTGCGCCTCGGGCACGTAGACGATGCGTTTATGCGCCACCGGTGCGCATGTACTGATGAAGAAATCATCGTTGACCTCGGCCGGCACGGTCTGGAATAGCTCGCGGCGCAAGGCGAGGAGGGCGCCGTCGGCGGAGACCATGCAGCCGGTGCGATTCTCGACCCGGCGCAACCAGCCTTCGTAATGCCGATACAGGCTGTCGCCGATGCTCAGGCCGCCACCGGTAACCGGGATCACCATGTGCCCCGCGCAGGCGCCGACCTGCGGATCGCTCAACGGCGCGAGCAAGTGGCCGAGGGTATCGCGCGACCATTGGTTGTCGGCATCGGTGAACACCAGAATGTCGCCGCTGCTCAGGGCGGCGCCGGCATTCAGGGTGGCGGCTTTGCCCTGGCGCGGCAGGTCGAGCACGGTGATGCGCGGATCAATCACTTTGTGCGCGCAAGCCACGGTGTCATCGGTCGAACCGTCGCTGGCCAGAATGATCTGCAACGCGGCCGGATGATAGTCCTGAGCCAGCAGCGTGCGCAGCTTGTGCTCGATATGGCGTGCCTCGTTGTGCGCGGCGATCACGATGCTGACGTTCAGCGGCGGTGCGGGGGCATGTCGCCAGGCCGGGAACAGTGGCGCGAGCAAGGTGAGCAGCAGCGGATAGCCGATGTAGGCGTACGCTGGCAACAACAGGCACAGGCAAAAAATGAGTTCAGCCACGGGCAGGCCTCCTTGCATTCCAATGACACAGACCGAGAATCAATGCTGCGCTTGCCAAGTGCAGGCGCACCCAGTGCAGGCCCCAGAGCTGCAAGGTCAGGCTGAGGTTATGCTGGCGAATGCTTTGCCGCAGGCTGAGCAGCAGACTGGGCAGCAGGCCTGCCATCAGCAGCAGTAACGCCTGCTGCGCGTAGCCGCCCAGCAACGAAATAATCGCCAGAGCATCAAGCAGCCACACCAGTAACGAGAGCAGCGGAAACCGCAGCAGACGCAAGCTCATGCCGTGGGCCCGGACCAGTTGCAGATGACTGCCCTGACGCCACAGTTCCTTGCCGACCCACTCGCGCCAGGTCATTTCGTAGCCCCAATGCAGAGCGACGCTGGTATTGACCGACAGCAGGCGAGCACCGTGTCTGTGCAGGCGCAGGGTGTATTCCTTGTCCTCGCCGGTGCGCAGGGTTTCGTTGAATCCGCCGACCTTGTCGAACCACTGCTTGCGCATCAGCAGGTTGGCACTGGGCAGCCATTGCACAGTGCGCGTGGCGCGGCCCGACGGGCGCAAAGAGCGGCGCTGCCACGCGGCGGCGAACCATGGCGCGGCAGCAGGGGTGTGCAGGTCGAGGCCGAAGACGTCGCCCTGGTCGCCCGCAGCCAAAGCCAACATCTGCTTCAGCCAGTCTTCCGGCATCTCGATATCGGCATCAATGAACGCCAGCCATTCACCACAGGCAACCGTTGCGCCACGATTGCGCAAGGCGCCGATCAGCAGGCCGGGCAGCAGCAGAACCTGCGCGCCGAATGCGCGGGCAATCTGCGGCCCTTCGTCGGTGGAGCCGTTGTCGACGACGATCAGTTCACAGTCGATGTCGGCTGCGTGCGCGGCCTTGCTGGCGGCCAGCAGCGTTCGGCCAATGTGCCGGGCTTCGTTGTACATCGGAATGACAATGCTGATCCGGCTCATGCTTTGGCCTCCGTCAGCGCTGCCTGCTCGGCTTTCAGGCGCAGCACCCAGGTCAGCGCCAGCATGATCCACAGGTATTTCAGGTTCGGCGCACTGAGGAACATCAGGAACAGCGTCAATGACAGAAAGCTCATGCCCAGATGGGTAACCATGCTTGCGTGCTGCCACTCGCGCCGTTGCAGCCACGTGCGTCGTGCACGGATCAGGTTGTAGAAACCCTGCACCAGCATGCCGACAAACAGCAGGCCGGCGGGAATCCCCAGTTCGCTGAAGATCTCCAGATAAGTGTTATGCGCCCGGCGATACAGGTCGCCGATCTTGCGGTTGGCCGAGAACGCCTTGGCATAACCGGTGGTCGCGTAGTGCAGCGGGAAGGTGCCAGGGCCGGAGCCGAGCAGCGGATGCTCGCGAATGATCTGGCTGCCAACGACAATGTACGAGGCGCGACGGCCGAGGGATTCGTCCTGGGCCTTGGCCCCGGCGCTGAGGATGCTCAGCGATTGAATGCGTGCCAGATAACCGGCCGGCATCGCATAGATCGCCAAGGGCAGGATGATCGCCGCACCGAGCATGGCGAAGCCGAAATGCCGTGGACGAATGCGTGTCAACTGCTGGCGGTAGTGCCAGACCCCGATTGCCAGACTCAGCGCCAGTACCACCAGCCCTGAGCGCGACTCGGTTTTGGTCATGCCGCCGAGCAGCAACAGACAGCAGCCAGCCCAGAACAGACGATGCAGCAGGTTCGGGCTGCGAATCACCAGCAGCAGGCCCAGCGGCACGGCGAAAGCGATCAGCAGGGCAAAGGCATTCGGGTCTTCGAGCAGGCCGGCGGCGCGGCCCTTGTCCTGGAATCGGCTGGAAAACATCGCCATGGCGCAGGTCGCGCTGACACTGAGCGTGACCAGTCGGGCGAACAGATCCAGATTCAACTCACGGCCGATCAACAGGGTGATCACGAACAAGACCAGGCCCACGCTCAGTTCACGCAGATGAGTCTGCGACATGCCCAGATTGTCGCTGGCGAACAGGCTCAGCAGGTACAGCGCCATGAAACCGATCAGGTAACGCCACAGATTGCTGCGCAGGCGCTGCGACGGAATCTGGTGCAGCGCCAATTGCAGCATCACGATCACTGCCAGCGAGGCACCAATCAATTTGCTGCCCGACACTGAGCTGTCCTTGAAGAACCCTTCGAACGGCACCAGCGCGGCAATGCCGAGCAGGCCCCAGGTCGGCTTGCGGTACAGAACGGTGAAACCGACCAGACCAATCACCGCCCCCGGCGCCAGATACGGCCAGGGACTGGCCAGCAGACCGAGGCTGACCAGGGCGAACAGACTGACGATCGAGAGCGGGAAAATCATGCGCGTGTCTCCCGTGCCGTTTGGATGTACAGCTGCGACCAGCGTTCGGCCAAAGCCTTGAGGTCGTAGCGCTCCTGTTGGGTGCGTCTGGCGTTGTCGCGCAACTGCGCGGCCAGCTTCGGTTCGGCCAGCAGTGTGTCGAGCTGGCGGGCGAGGGCGGCGGTATCCGTCGGCGCCGCGAGCAGGCCGTTGTGGCGGTCCTGCAGGACATCAGGAATGCCGCCGACCGCGAACGCCACCACCGGCACGCCGGCCTGCATCGCTTCGAGCAGAATCATCGGCGTGCCCTCGGTGCGCGAGCTGATCACCAGCGCATCGAGTTGCTGCCACCAGCCTTGCATCGCCGTCTGGTAGCCCGGCAGGCGAATCCGCTGCTGCAACCCGGCAGCATCGATGCGCGCCTGCAAGGCCTCGCGTTCCGGGCCGTCGCCGAGCATCACTGCGTCCAGTTGCGGATGCTGGTGACACAACGCAATCAGCGCATCGAGAAACAGATCCGGGCCTTTTTCACTGCTCAACCGCCCGACGTAACCGGCCAGCCAGCGTTGCCGCTCTGCCAGCGGCGGCATCGCTGGCGCCGGTGGCAAACCGTTGGGAATCACCTGCAACTTCTCCGCGCTCACGCTGGCCTTCAGATGCAGCGTGGCGATGCTTTGTGCCACGCAAACCACCCGTTTCACCGACGCCGTGCGGCACAGTTGCAGGCTCAGCCAGGTGTAGAACTTCTGTTTGCGACTGCGCGGCGTGAAGCCGTGCTGGGTGATCACCAGCGGCAGGCGCAACAGCGTGGCGCCGACCCAGCCGAACAACAGCCCTTTGAAGTTGTGGGTGTTGAGCAATGGTTGGTCGCCACGGCGCTGACGCAAGTGCCGCAGCAATTCGCCGAGCCCGGCACAAGCGCGAGCGTCCACCCCGGCTTCACGAAAGCGCGCGATCAGTTCTGGCGGCGCGTCGAGGAACAGCACCTGGTGCTGCCCCGGCGTGGCCAGGCAATGATCCAGCAACATCCGCTCGGCCCCGTAGAAGCCGCCGCTGCTGAGCAAATGAATGATCGGCAGGGCGACGATTGGGGTGGACACCGCGTTCAATTGCGCACCCAGTGAACCAGGCTCGGCATGGTCCAGTTCTTGTGCGGATTGCCCGGCTGCGACGTTTCTTCGTTGAGCACCAACAACACTGGCACGCCCAGTTCATGGCTGATTTGCGCCGGATGCTTGAAGCGATGGTCGAAGAACTCACGCACATAGACGAACGCGATTGCCAGCAGCAGCCCGGTGAACAGCCCGAATGGAATGATCAGCATCGGCTTGGGAAAAGCCGCTTCGGTCGGCTCGAACGGTGGACTCAATACCCGGGCGTTGGACAAGTCGTTGTCCAAAGCTCGTGTCGTGCTGCTTTCGGCAAAGCGTTGCGCATAGGTGGAAAACGCTGCGTGCAAGGCGCCGATCTCGGTGTCCATCTGGCGCAGCTTGCTTTGGGTCTGCTGCAACTGATGGATGCGATTCTTGAACTCGGCAATGCGCGCGGTTTTCTGCTCGATGACCTGGCTCACCACCGACAGGTCGATCGTGCGCTCCTGGATGCGGTTGTTGACCACTTTGAGGAACTGTTGGCGGGTGCGGGCAATTTGCTCGCGGGCCAGCAACATCGGCTCGCTGCCAGGCTGGAATACCGCCAGGTCATTCATATAGCGGCTGACCTGAGTGGTCAGCGCCTCGCCCATCTGCCTGATCTCGCGGTCCTCGAAGGCAATGTTGTCCACCGTCGTGGTGAAGGTGAACGGGAAGGTGTAGTCGTTGAGCTTGTTGGTGTTGGCGGCGGCCAGGCTGGTTTTCAGGTAATCGAGCCAGCGTTGGCTCTGCAGCAAGCGATCGCGATACAGGTTGAGTGCCTGCTCTTCGGTGTTGATCGCGTTGAGGCGAAAGGTGATTTCCTCTTTCGGGTCGGAAGAACCGACGCTTTCCAGCAGGCTCAGCCGCGCGCCTTCAAGACCATCGAGCCGCACCTGATACTGATGCTTCTTGGTTTCGTAGAACGAATGCGGCAGCTCGATCGACTGCAACGCCTGACGATCGACCAGATAGTTCTGCAGCAACGCGGCAACAAACGTTGTGCCCTGGGCCGGATCGGGGAAGCTATAGACGATCGAGATCACATTGGAACCCGGCAGGGTTTCGATCTTCAGGTTGTCGATGGCGTCCTGGGTCAAACCGTCCAGTGCCGTGTCGCGCACCGGATCGGTTTGCATGCCCAGCCCATCACGCAGCGGATTGATCACGTATTCGCGCAGCGGCGTGCTGACGTAACGCTTGAACGGCTCGCCCGCCAGCTTGCTGAGCATCCCCGGCGGCGGGTTGTACTGACCCATGTCGCGCAGTTCGCTGATGGTCTGACGGATCAGCGCCGGCGAACGGAGGATGTTGCTTTCGGTTTCCATGTCCGCCAGCGACGGCGGAATGAAGGTGGCGCTGTCCTGGGTCAGCGAGGTGGTCGCATCGCCCTGAGACAGCTTTTTCGACTGCACGATGACCTGCGCGGTGATATCGAAGCTCTGTTTGAGCAGCAACGGCAGGAGCAGGGCGATCACTGCAAAGGTCAGGAAGATGCGCTTCACCGTTTGCTTGTTGGCGAAGAAAATCCTGAAGAACTCGTGCAGGTAATTTTCTTTTGGGTTCATGTCGGTCACCTGAGAGTCAGTTGTCACTGCCTTTGTTGTCGACGCGGTAGCCGAAGCTGAAACCGACGCCCTGGAACAGCACCACATCAGCCAGTTGGCGGGCGAGTTCGCCGGCGCTGGCCAGTTTGGTTTTTGGCACGTAGAGCATGTCGTCCGGTTGCAGGTAAGCGATTTGCGGGGCATCGCCGGACAGGGCTTTTTCGACGTCGTAGCGCACCGCTTTCACCTGATTGCCGTTGCGCCGCATGATCACCACCGAATCCAGCCGCGCCTTGACGTTGGTACCGCGCGCCAGGGTCAGCGCCTCGAGCACCGACACCGGCCGGCGTATCGGATACGAGCCCGGTTGTGCGACTTCACCCAGCACGTAGATCTCGTTGCCGGCGGTGGACTTGAGCAGCACGTCCACAGTCATCCGGCCCGGCAGTTGCGCGTACTTTTTGTTGAGGAAGGTTTCCAGTTGATTGACGGTCATGCCTTGCAGCGGCACGGCGCCGATTTCCGGAAAACTCGCGTAACCGTCAGTGCCGACGGTGATCTCCCGGCTCATGCCGGTGGCCGGGTGATTGAGGGCGCTTTTCAGGTTCTGCTCGTTGCTCAGCGGGCTGATGATCTGCACGGTGAGCTGATTGCGGTTGGGCTGGAACAGCTGTTTGCGCTGATAGACGCGCTGGATTTCCTGACGGGCTTCTTCGCTGGTCAGCCCGGCGATTTTCACCGAGGTGTTGGCGCCTGGCAGTTCGATGGTGCCGTCGGGCAGCACCAGTTGATTGCCGTTGAGCTGGCTGGCGGCGGTGAAATTCAGGCCGATCTGGTCGCCCGATTGCACGCGGTAGGCGTCCGAGCCGCTGGTGCTGATATGGAAGATCACGTCCAGCACATCCTGCGGGCGCAGGGTCTGCTCGATCTTCGGCATATCGGTCGCCTGGGCGTTGGCCGGGGAAGCGGTGAGAATATTCACCGGCATGTTCTGGGTGTCGGAAGTGCTGGAGCAGCCCGCAAGCGGCAGCAACAGCAGGACAAGCATTCTGGCGTTCATGGCGTCATCCTTTGCGTTCGCTTACAGGTTTTTGTAAAGCCATTTGGGCATGTAGTACTTGCGCCGGTTGAACACGCTGCCGACCACTTTCGCCCCGGCCTGAGTCAGGCGTTGCACAGCGGCCTGGGCGACTTCCCAGCGGGTGTCTTCGGCGCGCACGACAAACACCACGCCGTCGACCTGAGTGCTGATGACCAGGGTGTCGGCGGCGGAATACACCGCGTCGCCGTCGATCACCACAAAGCGGTACTGGCTGCCCAACTGGTCGAGCAACGGGCTCAGGCGCTCGGCGGTCAGGTGTTCCAGCGTGCGGATCGGCCGGCCGTTGGGCAGCACATGGAAGGGCAGGCTCGAGACCTGCACCACGCAGTCCTGCAACAGCGGCGGGTTGCCCGGGTTGAACAGCAGGTCGCGCAGGCCGCGCTCCTTGCCGAGGTTCATCTGCTGGGTGAGGTTGTTCGCCGACTGGCTGGCATCGACCAGCAGCACCTGGCCGCTGCTCATCTGCGCCAGTTGACTGGCCAGTGCCAGCGCGCTGGTGGTGGTGCCGGCGCCGGGGTTGGCGGCGGTCAGGAACAGAATGCGCAGATCGAGATCCAGCACGGTCGAAGTCAGATTCGATTCGCTGGGGCTGGCGATGCTCAGGCTTTTATTGGTTGAACCGTCCATTAGCTTGCTCCGTGGCCGCTGAATACTTTGAAGGGGGTTTTCAACAGAATCTTCAGATCAAGCAGAAGGCTCTGCTCGGCGATGTAGCTGAGGTCCAACTCAACGCGCTGGTCGAAGTCGATGTTGCTGCGTCCGGAGATCTGCCACAGACCGGTCATGCCGGGGTAGATCGCCAGACGCGCGAGGTGATTGTCCTTGTAGCGGTAAGCGTTGAACGAGGTCGGGCGAGGGCCGACCAGGCGCATGTCGCCGGTCACCACGTTGATCAGATTCGGCAGCTCATCGAGGCTGGTGCGCCGCAGAAAACTGCCGATGCCGGTGACGCGCGGGTCCTTGTCGATCTTGAAGTCGATGGCGTCTGCCCCGTGCTTGTTCAGATGGCGCAGCGACTCTTTGAGTTCTTCGGCGTTGCTGACCATGGTGCGGAACTTGAACATGCCGAACTTGCGCCCGCGATAACCGGTGCGTTTCTGCACGAACAGCACCGGCCCCGGGCTGGTGAGCTTGATGGCCAGGGCCAGGCCCAGCAGCACTGGCGAGATCAGCACGAGAATCGTCAGCGCGCCGAGGCAGGCGACCACCCGGTTGGTCCGCGACAGCTGCCATGGGCGGCCACCATCGCGGCCGCTGAGCCAGCCGCGACCCTGACGGTGGATCGCCGCGTCCAGGCGCATGCGATGTTCCGGGTCGACGCGCTTGTCAGGGCGCATCTGTGCAATCGACACACTTCTTTCATGTCCAGTCATGGCGTCCTCCGCATTCAATCAGCCGCAAGCGGCGCACGGGCAGTGGGGTAGTAGTCGCGGAACCAGGCGATGAAGCGGCCCAGTCCTTCATCCAGTTCTATCCGGGGCTGGAATCCGGTGGCCTGGGCCAGATCGCTGGCCTCGGCGCAGGTGTTGAGCACGTCGCCCGGTTGCAGTGGCAGCAGCTCGACAATGGCTTGCTGATCGAGATGTTTTTCCATCAGCGCGAGGTAGGTTTTCAGCGTGACCGGCTGCTGCCCGCCGATGTTGAACAGGCGCCACGGCGCCATGCTGCTGGCGGGGTCGGGCTGCTCGCGATCCCACTGCGGATTGGCTTGCGGTGGCTGATCGATGAGGCGAGCGATGCTTTCGATGATGTCGTCGATGTAGGTGAAATCGCGCTGATGCTCGCCGTAATTGAACAGCTTCAGCGGCTCGCCTTCGCTGATCGCCCGGGCGAACTGGATCGGCGACATGTCCGGCCGGCCCCAAGGCCCGTACACGGTGAAAAAACGCAGGCCGGTGCAGGGAATGCCGAACAGATGGCTGTAACTGTGCGCCATCAGTTCATTGGCTTTTTTGGTCGCGGCGTACAGCGACAGCGGATGGTTGACGCCATCCTTGACCGAGTAAGGCGTGTGCTGATTGGCGCCGTACACCGAACTCGACGAGGCGTAGATCAAGTGCTCGACCGGGTGATGCCGGCAGCTCTCGAGAATGTTCAGGAAACCGTTGAGGTTGCTGTCCAGATACGCCCGTGGATTGTCCAGCGAATAACGCACCCCGGCCTGCGCGGCGAGGTGGATCACCACTTGTGGCAGCTCGCGGGCAAACAGCGCATCGATCGCCGAAGCGTGGGCCAGATCCACCGTGGCCAGCGGAAAATCGCCAACCTGCTCGCGCACCCACTGCACGCGGTCGTGCTTGAGCTGCGGGTCGTAGTAGTGGTTGAAATTGTCCAGGCCGACCACCGAATGCCCGTCGCGCAGCAAGCGCAGGACGCAATGGGCACCAATGAAACCGGCGGCACCGGTCACCAGAATCTTCATGGCCGCAGACCTTCAGGGGCGATGTGGCGCAGGCCGATGCCGCTGTAATGCAGGCCGGCGGCGGCAACCTGTTCCGGGTTGTACAGGTTGCGCCCATCGATGATCACCTTCGAACGCAGTTTCTCGGCGAGCAGCTCGAAATCGACTACGCGGAAGTTTTTCCACTCGGTGCAGATCACCAGCGCGTCGGCGTCTTCGAGGGTGTCGTCGCGGGTCGCGCACAGGTGGAGGTCGTTGCGGTAGCCGTAGATGCGCCGGCACTCGGACATGGCTTCCGGATCATAAGCCTGCACGCTGGCGCCTTCGGCCCACAATGCATCCATCAGATAACGGCTCGGGGCTTCGCGCATGTCGTCGGTGTTCGGTTTGAACGCCAGGCCCCAGACGGCGATGGATTTGCCGGCCAGGCCTTGCGGGAACTGCGCGCGCAATTTGCTGAACAGGATGTGCCGCTGGCTGTCGTTGACGTCGGTGACGCTGCGCAGCAGTTTCAATGGCATGCCGTTGTGTTCGGCGGTGTGCAGCAGGGCGCGCAGATCCTTGGGAAAGCACGAGCCACCGAAGCCGCAGCCCGGATAGATGAAGTGGTAGCCGATACGCGGGTCGGAACCGATGCCTTTGCGCACCGCTTCGATGTCGGCGCCGAGCAGTTCGGTGAGGTTGGCCAGTTCGTTCATGAAACTGATGCGGGTGGCGAGCATCGCGTTGGCCGCGTACTTGGTCAGCTCGGCGCTGCGGTTGTCCATGAACATCAGTTTTTCGTGGTTGCGGCAGAACGGCGCGTACAGCTCGCTCATCTGCTCGCGGGCAGCGTCATCGCGGGTGCCGATGATGATCCGGTCCGGGCGCATGCAGTCGGCGAGGGCGCTGCCTTCCTTGAGAAATTCCGGGTTGGATACCACGCGCACCTGCAGCTCGGTTTTGCCGCGCAACAGCAATTCGCTGGTGGCCGTGGCCAGGACTTGATCGGCAGTCCCGACCGGCACCGTGGATTTGATGATCAGCGTGCGATCGGCCTCCATCAGGCCGGCAATTTGCCGGGCGACGTTGAGCACATGGCTGAGGTCGGCAGAGCCGTCTTCGTCCGCCGGGGTGCCGACGGCGATGAAAATCAGCTCGGCGTGAGTCACCGCATCACTGGCCTGAGTGCTGAACAACAAGCGCCCGGCCTTGATGTTTTCTTCAAGTGTTGCGGACAGGCCTGGTTCACTGATGGGCGGCACCGCTTGTTGCAGTTGTTTGATCTTGTTCGGATCAATATCAATGCATAAAACCCGATGGCCGACATCGGCAAGTGCAGCGGCTTGTATAAGTCCGACATAGCCAGTGCCAAATACGCTCACGTCCATCTGCGCACCTCAATAAAACCAGAAAAGTTAATTACGGATGAGATTGTTAAAGGGGTATAGCGCAGGGTTTGGAAAGCGTGTCAGCAAAATGACATGTTGCACGGGTATAACACTTGAGGCGTTTTTGGCGATTGGCCATCAAGTCATTGCTGCCATTGAATTTGTTGATTTCTTGCAGATTTGTTCAGATTCTATTTAACCGACAGACGGTCTAAGTCCCCGAAATCAAAGGCTTTAATCGCTACAGGTGTGTCAGATTTGAGTCACCGTTTTTTTGACGCTTTATCCGGCTATCAGTCATTTCTTGCGCTTTGATGGCCGGGTGCTAGTGTCAGGTTCTGACCGACAAAGCTTTGACAACCTCCCATTTCGGACGGCCGGTATCGCCATGTTCAAATACGCCAAGGAACTGCTTTTAGTTGCCTATCTATTGCTCTTTTCCGACTATTACCTTGGTCGGTTAAATGCTATCGGGTGGGGTTTGAATGTACTTGTTTTTGGCGCGATGTTTTTGGCGCTTACTTTTGCTTTATATCTAACTGCCTATATACGTCAGGCTCTCGTTCGACATGCATTCGCATTAACGATGTTTGCCGCAGCGGTTTTTTTTGATGTTTACACACGGGTTACCGCGGATTACCTGAGGTACAGCGATTTCGTTTCGCTGGTGTACTCCGGCGGCTTCATTCAGGAAGCGGCCTATCAGTATCGCGATGCGATCCTGCGCGCGGTGCTCAGTGGCTTGCTGCTGTTGTTCGGCATCGGACTCAAGCCGCGTCATGCGCTGTTCATACCCAACACGTTGCGGGTAGCGGCTCCGGTCATCGGCGTGTTGATGCTCAGCGCTTTGCTGTTTTTACGTGCGGGTGAGGGCGCACGTGGGTTGCCGATCATGTACACGCCGCTGGCCTACCTGAACCTGTTTGCCTACGAGGCGCTGCACGATACCGTTGGCCCCCGTGAAGCGGTGACGCTTGCGCGCGCCACGCCCGCCGTCGGCCATGACATTGTGCTGATCATTGACGAAAGCATTTCCGGCAATTACCTCGACATCAACGCGCCGTTCGGCGTGCACAGCAACCTCAAGCAAGCGCCGGCCGGGGTCGACGTCTTCAACTTCGGTTATGCCGCGTCCATTGCCAACTGCAGCGCCGACACCAACGTCACCTTGCGCTACGGCGGCACCCGCGCCGACTACAGACGCATCAACAGCACGTTGCCGTCGATCTGGCAGTACGCGAAAAAGGCCGGGCTCGGCACGGTCTACATCGACGCTCAGCGCACGGCCGGCAATTTGCAGAACCTGATGACCGCCGCCGAGAAAAACGACATCGACAGTTTCGTGCAATTCGACCAGACCAGCGTGCGCGACCGCGACATGGCGGCAGCGGCGAAGCTGATTGAACTGCTCAACGACAATCGCCCCGAGCTGATCGTGATCAACAAGGTCGGCGCGCATTTTCCGGTGCATGACAAATACCCGGACGCGTTCATGGCCTACCGGCCGACGCTGCCCCGCGGACAGTTCACCGAAGTCGCCGACACTGGCGAACGCAACGGTTTCAACGGCCAGCCGGATGACTGGGTGCTGTATCGCAACGCCTACAAGAACACGCTGTTGTGGAACGTCGGCGAGTTCTTCGCCCGGGTGTTTGCCCAGGCCAACCTGAACAACGCGCTGCTGATCTACACCTCCGATCATGGCCAGGATCTGCATGAGCGCGGCAACCCGGGCTTGAATACCCATTGCGGCGGCGACCCGGTGGAAGAGGAGGGGTTGGTGCCGCTGGTGGTGATCCAGGGTCGTGGATTGCAGGCGCCGGACTGGGCGGCGAATCTGCCGGCAAACAAGGACCGCTCCAGCCACTACAACATCTTCCCGACACTGTTGCAGGTGATGGGCTACGACTTGGGCGCGATCGAAGCGGTGTATGGCAAACCGCTGAGCGTGCCGACGGCGGATGAGTTCACTTTCAACTACCGCTTCAATGCGCGGTTGGGCGCCAAGCCTGAGTGGAAGCATATTGATCTGGGCAGCATCGTTACGCCTGAGCGGGCGCCGGCGAGTGTGGCTGCGGGGCAGTGAGTTTCGGGTCGCTCGGGCGGGCCTCTTCGCTGGCAAGCCAGCTCCCACAGGGTTCGAGGTTGTTCACAAATCCTGTGTCAGCACTGGCCTCTGTGGGAGCTGGCTTGCCAGCGATGGGGCCAGCACTGACACCAGCCAATTCAAAGCTTCAGCCACCGCGCCCGATACTCCCCAGGCGCGCACCCCAGCCAGCGCGCGAAAGCCCGGTTGAATCCCTGCACATCGCTGTAACCCAACCGATCCGCCACTTCGACCAGCTCCAGCGCCCCGGACTGCAACAGGTCCTCGGCCCGATAGCGCCGATGCTCATCGAGCAGTTCGCTGAAAGTCCAGCCCAACGCCTTCAAGCGCCTTGCCGCCGTGCGCTCAAGCACATGCTGTGTAGCACAGAACTGCTGCCAATCCGCTGAAGCCAGCTCTTCGATCAGATAATCGCTTAGCTGTCCGAGCAAGGTCGATTCACTGTGGCGGCGGGTCTGCTCCAGCAGATCGACAAGCGTTGTTTCCAATGCCGGATTGCCCGGTGTCAACGGCATCACGAACAGCTGAGGATCCAGATAAATCGCCGCCCATGACTGCTCTGCGCTCACCGGGGTGCGCAATGCCGATTGATGCTGCTCGCGGCTTGCCGATGCCAGTGCCACACCCAGCACCGGATCACCGGGCACGCCGCTGGCGAGCAACTTGCGCCGCACCAGACTGCACAGGCTGACGAGGATGTAGTCGGTCAGCGCCGCCGGAGCACCAAGACTGCCGGCTTCGACCAAGCGCAGTGTTACGCCGCCATCTTCACGCAGGATTTGCACACGGAAGTGTCCGTTGAAAAACGCAAAGTACTCGGCGAAAAACTCACAGGCACGTTCCAGCGACACGGCGACATCGAACAGATAGGTCAGTCCATTGGTGGCCGTCGAAGCGAAGCGTTCACCCGCCGCCAGACCGATCAGTGGATCGCCGCTCTGTTCCACGGCAAACCCCCAGAAGCGCCGCGACATCAGCAGCGGCATGCGCGTGAACGGCGTGCGCAGATCGAACAGGCTGCGGCGCAGTTGTGCTTCGATTGCGCCTTGGCTGATGCCGCGCGCGAGCAATTCTTCAATGGCCGGCAGCAGGGTCGGCGCGTAAAAAGCGTTGACGGGTTGCGGATGGATTTTGCTCATGTTGTGCGCGCGTCTCCCGTCGCTCCGTTAGCCGCCAGCAAACGCTGATCGACGCTGAGGATCGCCTCGATCATCGCCCGCGCTGCTGGCGTCAGGGTAAAACCGGCGCGGCTGACGATGCCATAACCCAGTTGCAGCGCCGGCTCGTCATGGGGGACGTCGACAAAGTCGAGCAGCTCGATCAGGCCGCGATCAAGTTGTTCACGCAAGGCCTCAAGCGTGGCCAGCCCCACCGCGTCGGAGCGCAGCACTACGCGCTGGATCGCGTCAAATTGTGCGCACTCGACGCTCGGGGTGAAGTCCGGCTCACCGAGGATATCGGCGAGCACCTTGCGGATCATCGGTGGAATGCGCGTGCCGACGATCGGGTAATCGAGCAGGGCGCGCAATCGCAGGTCTCGTTGCGCGAGGAGCGGATGGCCGGCGCGACAGAAAAACCGTCCCGGCCGCGTGCGCAGCAGGTGCACCTGATACTGCGGATCGCTGACAAAGTGCCGCGCGTCCGCGACGAAAAACTCGATCTGCTGCTCGCGCAACCACAGCGTCAATTGCTGCCAGTCGCCCTGATGAAACCGCGTGCGAATCGCCGGATGCGCATCAATGAAGTCGGCCAGCGCTTCCGGCACCAGCACCTGCGCCGGATACGGACCGCAACCGAATTGCAGTTCGCCGCCGGTGAGGCCGTTGTATTGCGTCAATTCGTTGTGCAGCGCCTGACTGCCAGCGAGCAGGCGCCGCGCATGTTGCAGCACCAGCTCGCCTTGCCCGGTCAAGCGAAATTCGCGGCTGCTGCGCTCGACCAGCTCGCAGTCAAGGTCACGCTCCAGAGTCTGGATGCTGCGGCTGAACGCCGGTTGACTGAGGTTGATCGCCTCGGCGGCGCGACCGAAGTTGCGGTAATCAGCGAGGGCGACCAAATGGCGAAGCTGGCGAAGATCCATCATGCGTCTCCTGCATTTTGCGGATACTTTTAATGCATTGGATCGATAGCACGTCCGCTGGCATAAGTACACGCCTGTTCTTCGATGGCACGCCTTCATGTCTCAGTCTCTGTTCGCCTCCAGCGCCTTTACCCGCACGATTCTCGCGCATGCTCGCCAGTCCGGACTGTGCCCGCAACGCTTGATGGCGCGCGTCGGGATCTGCCCGTCAGTGCTCGCCGGGCAGCATCAATTGATCGCCGCACAAGCGGTTGAACAGTTGTGGCGTGAGTGTGAATGGTCAGGGGTAGCGCCGACGTTTGGCTGTGAACTGGCCGACGGGATGGCGACCGATTGCCTGCAAGGACTGAATATTCTGCTCGACTCGTCCGCGACCTTGCGGGCCAGTCTGAAGTGCTTCATCGACTGCTTGCCAAGGGTGATCAATTACGTTGCGGTGGAGTTGGTCGAGGCAGGCGACGTGGCTCGTTTGCGCCTGCGTTCGCAGCAGGGGCATTTGCATCATTTCGCTCTGGATGCGGCAGTGATAACGCTGGTGCGCAACATTGCCCGTCGATTGGGCGGGGCGCCTGGAGATTTGTTTGTGAGTGTCAGCCTGCGCCCGGCGCAATTGGCCGGTGGCTGGCTGCGTAGAGTGGGTATCGCGGTGGAGCAGGGCGAACATCTGTGCCTGACCTTGCCGCGCTCCAGGCTCGATCAGGCCTTGCTGGGCGCCAACCCGTTTCTGTACCAGAGCATGCTGCGTCACTGGCACGCTGCAACTTGCGCACCTGCGCGCGAGGACAATCTGACAATGGCGCGGCACTGGCTGACGGCGGGTGATCAACCGATCGAACGGATAGCTGAGCGGCTGGGTTATCGCCAGCCGAGCAACTTTATCCGCGCGTTTCGCAAACAGTTCGGGATTACGCCGAAGCAGTTTCGGTTGAATCCGGGGCAGGTTTGTTGAAAGCAGGGATTGAGGTGATTGATCGTTATTGAGGGTGCCAACAAGATTTACCCCCTCACCCCAGCC
Source organism: Pseudomonas glycinis (assembly GCF_054871425.1). Lineage (NCBI taxonomy): Bacteria > Pseudomonadati > Pseudomonadota > Gammaproteobacteria > Pseudomonadales > Pseudomonadaceae > Pseudomonas > Pseudomonas glycinis. The sequence continues at coordinate 197,590 of NZ_JBTYHF010000006.1, forward strand.
CTCTCCCCCAAGGGGGCGAGGGGGAAAGGGAGCCGATCTTCATGGCGTTCGGAATCTGAGTTCAACTCGGTATCCCACGTCGGCGTATCTCGTACATGCAACTCGGTCGGTCCCCTCTCCCTTTGGGAGAGGGCTAGGGTGAGGGGCTTTTGACTTACGGCGTGACGATATTGAACTGCGGCCCGAACGTATCCAGGCTGCCCATCAATAATCCGAATTTCTGAGCATTGCCCTGCAACTTCACCAGTCCTTTTTGCATCGCCGTCGGGAAGTCCAATTGTTTCAGGCTGATCTTCTCCAGCGTATCGCGGCTCAGGCTGACGCTCGCATCCGCCGCCGGATTCAGACCGGCGCGATGAGTCAGCACGCCATTGCGCAGGGTCAGGGTGAAATCCCTTTGCACATCGTCGAACGTCCAGTTCAGCGTCAGGTCATGGGCCACGGCTTTGTCGCTGTCCAGGCGTACCGCGAGGTAATCGAAGAACATTTCCGGACTCATCGCCCGGACCATATCCACCGACACGGTATTGGCTGACTGCGGCGGCACGCCGTTGCGCAGTTCCATCGCACCGGTCAGGTACATGTTGCGCCAGGTGGCGTTCTCGCTTTGATAGCCCAACTGTTCCAGCGTCTCGGCTTGAGCGTTGCGGGCATCCGCGTTGTCCGGATCGGCGAACAGCAACTGGTTGCCCAACTGCGCGGCCCAGCGGTAGTCAGCGCTGGCCATCGCACTGCGCATTTTCTCCAGCACCGACGCGGCACCGCCCATGGCCTCGACCGAGCGTTTAGCCGCATCGACCGGGGGCAGCGGATTGAGGTTGGCCGGGTTGCCGTCGTAGAAACCCATGTAGCGCTGATACACCGCGCGCGTATTGAAACTCAGCGAGCCGTAATAGCCACGGGTGTACCACTTCTGATCGAGCGAGCCGGGCAGCTTCTTGATTGCTTCGGCAATTTCCAGCGGCGTCAGGCCCTGGTTGAGCAAGTGCAGGGTGCGGTCGTTGATGAACGCGTACATGTCACGCTGATCGGCGAGCAGAGTACGAATCCGCTCGCCACCCCAGGTCGGCCAGTTGTGCTGAGCGAACAGCACGTCGGCCTTGTCACCGTAGCGCATGAGGCTGTCGTCGAGGTATTGCGACCAGGCTTTGGCGTCACGCACCTGCGCGCCGCGCGGGGTGAGGATGTTGTGCATCATCTGCGTGGCGTTTTCGGCCATGCACAGGGCTTTCAACTCCGGTAGATAAAGGTTCATTTCCGCTGGCGCTTCGGTGCCCGGGGTCAGCTGGAATTCGACTTGCAGGCCAGCGATGGTGCGGGTTTCCAACGGCTCGGCAATCAGATCGGTAGGCGCGATCAGTGTGACCGTGCCACCGCTGGGCGCACTCTTGCCGAGGCCGGCATCGACCTGACCTTTTTCACTGCGCGGCAACAGGCTGCCGAACTGGTACTGCGCGCGGCGGCTCATGGCGTTGCCGGCCATGACGTTCTCGCTCATCACGTGTTCCATGAAGCCGACCGGCGCGTAGACCTTGACCTTGCCGGACTTGACGTCGGCCTCGTCGATCACCCCGCGCACGCCGCCGAAATGATCGACATGGGTGTGGCTGTAGATCACCGCGACGACCGGTTTGCGCGGGCGATTGGCGTAGTACAGATCCAGCGCCGTCCTGGCGGTTTCGGCCATGGTCAGCGGATCGATGATGATCAGCCCGTCGTCACCTTCGATGATGGTCATGTTGGCCAGGTCGAGGCCGCGCACCTGATACAGCTTGGGGCTGACCTCGAACAGACCGGCGTGGGCATTGAGCTGGGCCAGTCGCCACAGGCTTGGATTGACCGATTCCGGCGCCTTGTCTTTGGCGAGGAAATCATAGGCATTGACGTTCCAGATGACTTTGCCGGCAGCGTCCTTGATCTGACCCTTGAAGGGTGCGATCAGGCCTTTGCTGACGGATTCGAAATCGGTGCGGTCGCTGAAAGGCAGGGTTTGCAGTACGGCAGCGTTGCTTGCGGCGGTTTGCACGCTCGGCGCCACCGGACCGTCAGCAGCGAGCAACGGCTGGCTCAGGCAAGTGGTGATCAGGCAGGTCAGCAGGCCACGCGGGCTCAGGATGAAACGGGGCATGGGTGTCTCCGGTTTTATTATCGTTATGGCCGAACAGCCAGCAGCTTAAGGCGCGGCGCTGGGTTGACGATGATCATCAGCGGACAAAAACCATTCAGGGCCGCTATCCTAGGCCCAGGTTCACTGATCGGGTTTGCCCATGCTTGAGGTTCGCGACGTTTTCAAAAGCTATGCCACGCCACAGGGATTGTTGCCGGTGCTGCAAGGCGTCGACCTGACGCTGGAGGCCGGTGGCAGCCTCGCGCTGATGGGCGAATCGGGCAGTGGCAAAAGCACGCTGCTGCATCTGGTGGCGGGGCTGGACAAGGTCGACAGCGGCAGCATTCGCAGCGGCGAACATCGCTTGGAAGCCATGAGCGAAGCGCAACTGGCGAACTGGCGGCGCACGGAAATCGGTCTGGTGTTTCAGCAGTTCAACCTGATCGGCAGCCTGCGCGTGGAAGACAACCTGGCCTTTCAGGCGCGCCTCGCCGGGCGCCATGAGCCGCGCTGGCAAGCGCATCTGGTGCAGCGCCTGGGTCTGGGCGATCTGCTCTTGCGGTATCCCGAGCAACTCTCTGGCGGCCAGCAGCAGCGGGTCGCATTGGGCCGGGCATTGGCCTCGCAGCCGAAACTGCTGTTGGCCGATGAACCCACCGGCAGCCTCGATGAAGCGACCAGCGATGAGGTGCTGCGGCTGTTGCTGGAATTGCTCGATGACACGCCGACGACTTTGTTGATGGTCACTCACAGTCAGCGCGTTGCGGCGCGTTTGGCTCAGCGTGTGGTGTTGTCGAACGGACGGGTCGCCTGATGATCTGGCGGCAAACCCTGCGCGCGCTGCTCAGCCACTGGCGGCGCCATCCCGTGCAGTTTTTCAGTGTGCTGACCGGGCTGTGGTTGGCCACCAGTCTGCTCACTGGCGTCGAGGCGCTGAACAGTCAGGCGCGCGACAGCTACGCGCGGGCCAGCCAGATGATCGGCGGTGAACCACAGGCCAGCCTGAGCACGCCAAATGGGGCACTGTTTCCCCAGCGCTGGTTTATCGAATTGCGCCGTCAGGGCTGGCCGGTGTCGCCGGTGTTGCAGGGCCGGCTGACGCTCAAGGGCCACGAAGACCAGCGGATTCAGGTGATGGGCATCGAGCCGGTGTCGCTGCCGTCGGATTCCGCGGTAGCCGGGCAGGCGATGCCGATCGAGCGCATCGTCGAATTTTTCAGCCCGCCGGGCAGCACCTGGATTTCCCCGGACACGATGCAAATGCTCGGCTTGCGCGAAGGCGATACACCGCAAACCGTGAACGGCCAGACCCTGCCGCCGCTGCTCGCGCAGAAGGACATGGCGCCGGGCCTGTTACTGGTCGACATCGGCGCAGCGCAAAGACTGCTCGACCAACCCGAGCAATTGTCGCGACTGCTGCTGCCCAAGGACTTTCATCAAGAATTACCAGCGAGTTTCACCGATCGCTTGCAGCTCAAAAGCAGCGGCGAAGAAAACAATCTCGCGCGGCTGACCGAGAGCTTTCACCTCAATCTTGATGCCCTTGGATTTTTGTCATTTCTGGTCGGCCTGTTCATCGTCCACGCTGCCATCGGCCTCGCTCTGGAACAGCGCCGAGGCTTGCTGCGCACGTTGCGTGCCTGTGGCGTCAGTGCACGAATGCTGATCGCGTGTCTGGTGGTTGAACTGGGTGTGCTGGCGCTAATCGGCGGGTTGTTCGGTGTGATCAGCGGCTATTGGCTGGCCAGCGTGCTGCTGCCGGACGTCGCCGCGAGCCTGCGCGGTCTGTATGGCGCGGAAGTGGCGGGGCAGTTGCGTTTGAGCCCCTGGTGGTGGTTCAGCGGCATCGGTCTGAGTCTGCTCGGCGCGTTGCTGGCCGGTGCCAACAGTCTGTTGCGGGCGGCGCGCCTGCCGTTGCTGGCGGTGGCCGATCCGCAGGCGTGGCATCAACAGTATTCGCGCTGGTTGCGCCGACAGGGTTGGCTGGCGACAGCGCTGCTGATGATTGCGCTGGCGGCGCTGATCTGGGGCGACAGCCTGAGCAGCGGTTTCGTGCTGATGGCCGGGCTGTTGCTCGGTGCCGCGCTGGCCTTGCCGGTGTTGCTCAGCGCGTTGTTGAACCCGTTGCTCGGGCGCAGTCGTTCGGTGCTCGGCCAGTGGTTTCTCGCCGACTGCCGCCAGCAACTGCCAGCCCTGAGTCTGGCGCTGATGGCGCTGCTGTTGGCGCTCGCCGCCAATATCGGCGCCGGCAGCATGACCGCCGGTTTTCGGCAGACCTTCAACGACTGGCTCGAACAACGCCTGAGCGCCGAGCTGTACATCAACCCGGCCAATCCGGCGCAGGCCCGCGAGATGCACAGTTGGCTCAGGCAGCAGCCCAACGTGACCGCTGTGCTGCCCAACTGGCAGGTTTCGGTGACGCTGCAAGGCTGGCCGGCCGATGTCTACGGCATCATCGACCCCTCCTACTATCGCCAGCATTGGCCGTTGCTCGACAGCAGTGGCAGCGATCCGTGGGGCAAACTGGCCACGGATGATGCGGTGATGCTCAGTGAACAACTGGCACGACGCCTGAAAGTGAAGCCGGGCGAGCATCTGAACATTCCCACGCCAAACGGCACGTGGTCGCCGCGCATCGTCGGCATCTACGCCGACTATGGCAATCCGAAGGGGCACGTGCTGATCAGCAGTGAGCACCTGCTGCGCGGATGGCCGCAACTCACGCCGAACCGCTTCAATTTGCGTATCGATCCAGCGCATATTCCCGCGCTGCTCAACGCCTTGCAGGCGCGTTTTGCGCTGGATGACAACCGCATCGTCGATCAGGCGCGGCTCAAGGGCTGGTCGGTGCAGGTCTTCGAACGCACCTTTGCCGCGACGGCCGCCTTGAACAGCCTGACCTTGGCGGTGGCGGGTGTGGCGCTGTTCATCAGTCTGCTGACCCAGAGCCAGAGTCGCCTCAGTCAACTCGCACCGCTGTGGGCGCTGGGCGTGACGCGCAAACAATTGATGCTGCTCAATCTCGGCCAGACCTGGCTGCTCGCCGTATTGACGTTGCTGTTGGCGCTGCCGCTGGGCATTGCTTTGGCATGGTGCCTGGATGCAGTGATCAATGTGCAGGCATTCGGCTGGCGCTTGCCGTTGCGGGTGTTCCCGTTGCAGTTGTTGCAACTGATGGGCCTGGCCTTGCTGGCGACTCTGTTGGCTTCGGCATGGCCGCTGTATTCGCTGTACCGCACACAACCGGCGGACTTGCTGAGGACGTTTGCCCATGAGGACTAAATGGGTCGTGCTGATGATTGCGCTGCTGCTCGGTGGCTGCGATCAGCCTGCACCCGAGGAAAAGGGCTTTGCCGGCATGGGCGATCAGGCACAATCGTTCACCCCGGTTGTGCCCGGTCGGGTGTTCAGTTTTCCGGCCGATCACGGCGCGCATGATGGTTTTCGCATTGAATGGTGGTACGTCACCGCCAACCTCAAGGACCAACAGGGCAATGATTTCGGCGTGCAATGGACGCTGTTTCGCAGCGCCCTGAAACCGGTTGCCGAGCAAGCCGGGTGGGGCAATCAAACAATCTGGCTGGGCCATGCGGCGGTCACCTCGCGCTCGGTGCACCACGCCGCCGAGCGCTACGCCCGGGGCGGAGTAGGCCAGGCCGGCGTGCGCCTGGCGCCGTTCGAGGCGTGGATCGATGACTGGATGTTTGCCAGTCAGGCGCAGGATCCGTTGCTCGATATGCAACTCAGTGCTCGTGACAAGAATTTCGCTTATCAACTGCGCCTCACCTCCAGCCGCCCGCTGGTGCTGCAAGGCGACAACGGTTTCAGCCAGAAATCCGAAGAAGGCCAGGCGTCGTATTACTACAGCCAGCCGTTTTTTCAGGCCAGCGGCACGCTGCAGATCGATGGCCAGACCCACAGCGTCAGCGGCCCGGCGTGGCTCGATCGCGAGTGGAGCAGTCAGCCACTCACCGCCAATCAGACGGGCTGGGACTGGTTCTCGCTGCATCTGGACAGCGGCGAACACGTGATGCTTTATCGCATGCGGCAGAAGGACGGCGCGCCTTATCTGACCGGCACCTGGATCGCCGCTGACGGGCAGATTCAGACATTGCACAGCGAGCAGATCAGCCTCGTTCCCCAGGATACGGCCAAGGTGGCTGATCGACCGATGCCGGTGAAATGGTCGATCCGCATTCCCGACAAGCAACTCGATATCAGCGTTGATGCGCTCAATCGCAATGCCTGGATGGATTTGCGTATTCCGTATTGGGAGGGGCCGGTGAAGATCAATGGCAGCCATCCTGGCCAGGGTTATCTGGAAATGACCGGGTATTAACGGTAGGTGCAGTTTCCCTGTGGGAGCGAGCTTGCTCGCGAAGGCTTTTTGTCGAGCGATGATTTGTTCTGCTTGACCGGGTACATATCCGTTGCTGCGGTAACGGCTGCTTAGGGTTTCGCCCTTACGGCGACTTACTTTTTTACAAGCGCCCCAAAAAAAGTAAGCAAAAAACGCTAGCTCCTACGTTCGGCCCTCGCAGGCTCGGGTTCCTTCGCTGCGGGATCGATCCGGGCGCAGCGGCTACGGTTTGCTTCGCTGCACCTCCTTGGGCTGTGTCTGGCTTCGCCAGACGGTCGCTGCGCTCCCACGCCCGGATCAATCCCTCCACTCAGCCTTCCGACGTCGCCGGTGGATCAAGATCAAGATCAAGAGCAGGCGAGCTGACACTCGGCCTATAGGTGAACGTGGGACTGTAGGAGCTGCCGAAGGCTGCGATCTTTTGCTTTTGCTTTTGCTTTTGCTCTTGCTCTTGCTCTTGCTCTTGCTCTTGTAGGAGTGAGCCTGCTCGCGATAGCTATCTCAAAAACACCGATGAATTACAGCCTAACCCCAATCCCTGTGGGAGCTGGCTTGCCAGCGATGGCGTCAGCAAGGTCGCCACTAATCAAACCGCTCGGAACTCTCCCTTCGCCAAAAGGCTCTACCCAGAAACCCGCCATTTTCGGACTCACCCATGAGCGACGACGTGCAACTCCCAGACCTCAACACCTGGCAACGCCTGTTCGACGATCAGACGCTTTGGCAGCAATCGCCCGACGCCCACTATTTCGATCTGCAGCGCATCGCCGATGACCTGCTCGGCCAAGGCGCGATTGATCTTGAGCAATGGCAGTTGTTGCGCGCCAAAGCCGATGATCTGCACAAGCAGTCACCCGAGGTCAACGTCGCCCGCGAACTCGACGATCCCGAAGCCTGAGGACTTCTGCCATGAATACCACCAGCAACCAGAACGACAACCCCGACGAACCACGCCCGGCCGGCGAAACCGAACGCGATAACGACGCCCTGCGCCCGACCGATCCCAAGCAGCGGCAGGACAGCGGCAAGGGCACGCCGAGTGGCGAATCCACCGCGCAAGAGACCGCCAAGCCACACACCCGAGGGCCACAAACCCAAGTCAAGCCCTGAACAGCGTCTATGCTCACTGGCACGCCCGTCGCTGAAGTCGTTCTGGTGGCGGGTGTCGCCATTTCATCACAGGGAAAGTAATGCATATGAAGCTCGACGCTCTGGCCAAGGCCATCACTCTCGCAACGCTGCTTTCTGTCACGAGTTTCGGCGCTCTGGCTGCCGACATTCCGTTATCCGCCGTCGTTGAGGCCGATTCCGTTACCACCAAAGTGCTCGCCGTCGACCCGGCCAATCACCAGGTCGTGCTGGAAGGCCCCGAGGGACGTCAGGTCCACGTTCAGCTCAGCGACAAAGCGAAAAACCTCGCCAAACTTAAAGTTGGCGATTCGGTGACGATCGAGGTGCAGCGATCTGTCGCCGCTTATCTCGATACGGATGTGGATAAAGGTCTGCCAGGCACCACCGAACGTACCGGCGAACTGCGCAAGGCCCCGGGCAGCGATAACCCTGGTGGCGAGGCTTATCGTCAGGTTCAGGTGCAGCTGAAAATCAGCAAAATCGATTTGAAGACCAATCAGGTCACCCTCCAGAATCCATCCGGACAATCGAAGACGCTCGATGTGAAGAAGCCGGAGATTCAGGCCAAGTTGAAGGATCTGAAAGTAGGGCAGAGCGTTATTGTCACTTATACCGATATCTTGAAAGTGACCAGTCAGCACGATAGTTGAGTATTAGCTCTACAAGTTTATTGCTCTTGTACAACTTTATGTATGAGAGCAATCATATAAAGTCTTTTGTAAGACAATTCTCGGGGAAAATCGGTAAAACACAGTTTTTAACTTTTCAGTTCAAAAATTTCATGTTTCCCCATGACGACACGCCCACTTGTTTGAATTAAAATCCTCGGCGTTCGCCCAGTGTCAGGGCTCTTTACCGGTGCATGGATTGCCAGGCCATTACACTGGGCGAACTCCATTACTTGCAAAAGTTGTATACAGAATCTGCAAACAAAAAGGGCGACTTTTTAGTCGCCCTTTTTTTATTGTTTTCGATCAAGTCGAAGCTTGCATGCCGGCTTTGCCGTGCTGCCCCTGCAAGCGTTTGAGGGTCTGCTGGTACATTTTTGTGCGGCGATGATCCTTGCCATACGTGCCCGCCGCCGCGACGGTGCCGGCCTGAATGTGGTCCAGATAGCGGAAAATCTTCCGCGGCGAGAGGAACCTGACGCCATAGCCCAACCCGACCATTCGATCCTGAAGCGTGTAACCAGGCACCTCCTCATCCATACAGAAGTGCAAACCCAGCGACTTCATCAGCCGCGCATTCCACAGCGTGCAGAAACTTTTCAAATGGGTTTCTTTATACGGGCGTGGCGGCTTCGAACGCAGGCCAAGATGAACTTTGAGCCGACGAACATGATGTTTGCAGAACCGCGAAGTTAAACGCCAGGTATCACGCAGTAACCCACGATCAAGTTGCTCAACACAACCCACCGCCGCCATGTCCGCATTTTTCGTGCATTCGCGCATCATCATCGCAAACACTTCCATGTCGTAGACAAAGGTGTCGGTGTGCAGCAGAAACAAGTAATCGGTCTCAACTTTCGCCAAGGCCAGATCCAACGCCTTGCCATGGGCGATATGCCCCATTTCCTTGCCCGGCGACGGCCGCTCGATCAGATTGATCCAGTCCAGCGAACGCAAATAATCGAGGCTGGCATCCGCCGAATCGTTGTCCACCACCCACACTGCAATGCCCTGCGCCTGAACATGCTCGCGCAACAGCTCCAGACACATGCGGGTAATGTCCGGGGTTTTGTAATTGACCAGAACAAGACTGAAGTTGGGATGCGGTCGGGTAGGTAGATCAAAGGCTTTCATGTCGGAGGGACTCATCCACGGCTCAAGACGACAGGTTGATGAGCCGGGATGCTAGCGGGGGAAGCTTAGGTGAAGCTTAATTTGCCGATCTGATTGGTTTTTGAAAACAAGCGGGATAATTCAGATCCGACATTGTTTTCCAATAGATGCAGCGACCATTTGGTTTTGTCGCTCGTCCTGAACTGCGGTCCATCCGCAAAACCTGTGGGAGCGAGCCTGCTCGCGAAGGTGTCTTTCCAGCCACATCATCGGCGACTGTTACACCGCTATCGCGAGCAGGCTCACTCCTACAGTAGAGCGGTGCAAAATTCAGGTGAGTTTGATCCGCAGCACCTCGGCACATTCCTCAATCGACCGCCGTTGCGTCTCGGCATACAACCCCAGCTCATCAATGGTCGGACGCCCCAGCGCCTGTTCGAAAGCCTGTCGATTGGAGTGTTCGCCGTAATGCGCCTGTGCGGCATCCCCCAGGTTCGACTGAAAAATCCCCGCCGCGCTCACCGGCAGGAAATCTTCGTACACCAGCGGCTCCGCTTTCACATAGCCTTCGCGCAATAAATCCTCCAGTGACGATTCGCCAAGTCCGTGCGGCGCGATGCCTTTTTCCGTAGCGAAATAACGAAAGTACGCCAGCCCCTGTTCGCGCATGCCCTCGATGCTGTCAGGAAATTCCGCAAAGTGCTGAGTCATCAGCGCGTCGTAGCGTGCGGCATTGGCTTCATTGGGGAAGTCGCCCAGTTCATCGCGAGCGGCATTCAACAAGCGGTCATACAGCGCTCGACCCTTGGGCGTGAGGGCAGCGCCGCGTTGTTCGATTTCGCCGAAGCGCGCACTGTGGCTGCCACGGCTTTCGGGCTGATCGGTGAAGGCGATCGGCTCGTCCAGCGCTTTGAAGCTGGTCTGGCGCAGCAGGATCGGGCAGTCGCGGCGCGGTGGGCCTTCAATCACCGCTTTAGGTCTGATGCCATGGGCAGGCATCTGCTCCTGCACGGTGTCGATGTCCAGCGTGCGCGGGGTCAGGTGGTTGATGTGCGGGCCTTTGAACGCAACGACATCGGCGATCAAGCGGTGCTGGGCGCTGAGTTTCTGGTACTGCGCGGCGCTGACGGTGGCGCTGTGGTGCCAGCGAAAAGTCTCCAGTGCCTGTCGGACGAATTCCACGGCCTCCGCTTCATTCAGTCCGCCCGCCGTTTCCGCCTGTTCAATCAGGCGCAACGCCTCTTCAGTAAAAATCGAACGACGGGCCAGTACCGACTCGGCAAACGAACGCAATTCAGGATCTTCAATCAGCTCCAGGCGCAGCAACGAGGTGAACACGCGAAACGGGCTGACCTGCAGCGCTTCTTCATGCACCGCGCGAAACGCCGTTGAATGCACCGGCACACCGGCCGGGGTCAGGTCGTAATAACCCACCGGTTGCATACCCATCACCGCGAACAGGCGGGCGAGGGTGGCCAGTTCGCTCGCGGTGCCGACGCGAATGGCGCCGTGGCGTTCCATGTCCAGCCGCTCGATTTCGCCAGTGCGCTTGAGCTGTCCGGCAATCTCAGGCTGACGTGCCAGCACTTCGCGGTTGGTTTTTTCCACCAGTTTCATCAGCGCGCCGTACAGCGGCACCTCTTCGCGGTACATGTCGGACATCGCTCGGGAGAAGCGTTGGCGGATAAGGTCGGGGCTGACGAACGGCTGCACGGTCATGAAAAAAATTCCTGCCACGGTGACGAAATGGATGCCGGAAAAGATCGCAGCCTTCGCTCACGCGGGCAAACGAAGAATCCTACGAACTTCATTCTGCCAACGACTGATCCACCAGTTCGATCCAGTGCCTGACCGGCGTGCGCCCGGCGCTCGCCAGATGGCTCTGACAGCCCACATTGGAAGTGACGATCAACTCCGGTCGGCCGCTTTCCAGGGCGTTGAGGCGCTGATCGCGCAGTTGCCGCGCCAGCACCGGTTGGGTCAGCGAGTAAGTGCCCGCCGAGCCGCAGCACAAATGGCCGTCCGGCACTGATGTGAGGTTGAAGCCAAGTCGGGTCAGCACTGTTTCCACGGCGCCGCCGAGTTTCAGTGCGTGCTGCAAGGTGCACGGGCAATGCACGGCGATGCGCCGTTCGCTGGCGGCGCAGACCTGTTCCAGCGGTTCCTGCGCGATGACTTGCACCAGGTCCCGAGTCATTTCGCTGATCCGCCGGGCTTTCAACGCGTAGATCGGATCGTCCGCAAGCAAATGCCCGTAATCCTTGATGAACGCGCCGCAACCACTGGCCGTCTGCACGATGGCTTCGGCGCCGTTCTGCAGATGCGGCCACCAGGCGTCGATGTTTTGCCGAGCGCGGTCGAGACCTTTGCCCTGAGCGTCGAGATGATAGTCGAGAGCGCCGCAGCAACCGGCCTCGCTCACCGGGGTGACGCTGATGCCCAAGCGATCGAGCACCCGCGCGGTCGCGTCATTGGTGTTCGGCGACAGACCCGGTTGCACGCAACCTTCGAGCAACAACACCCGGCGCGCATGCCGAGGAGCAGGGCGCGACCCCATAACACCCAAGCGCTGCGGCAGTTTGCTTTCCAGCAGGCGCGGCAGCAGTGGTCGAAAGGTCGCGCCCATGCGCAGCAAGCCTTTGAACAAACCGGGATTGGGCGCTAACGCACGCAAGCCTTCGCGCAGCAAGCGCTGGGCGGCCGGGCGCGGCACCGCGCTGTCGACCACCGCACGGCCGATGTCGAGCAGGTTGTGATAATCGACGCCGGATGGGCAGGTGGTTTCGCAGTTGCGGCACGACAGGCAACGATCCAGATGCAGTTGCGTCTGCTCGGTGGCCGGTGCGCCTTCGAGCACTTGCTTGATCAGGTAAATGCGCCCGCGCGGCCCATCGAGCTCATCGCCGAGCAATTGATACGTCGGGCATGTCGCGTTGCAGAAACCGCAATGCACGCAGGTGCGCAGGATCTTTTCCGCTTCGCCAGCCCGGGGCAATTGCCGCGATTGCTCGCTGAGGGTGGTTTGCATGGCTAGACCTCCGCGTACATTCGTCCGGGGTTGAACAGCCCTTGCGGGTCGAGTTGCGCCTTGAGTTGCCGGTGGTAGCGCAGCAGGGTTGGCGCCAAGGGTTGGAACGGCGAATCCGTGGCGCCGTGGGTAAAGCACGTTGCATGGCCGCCCAAGGAATGGGCGAGTGCGTGAATCTCAGGGCTTTCGGATTTCACCCAGCGTTGCGCGCCGGCCCAGTCGATCAGTTGCTCGCCGGGCAGTTCGAGGGGGCCGAGGTTGTTCGGCAATGACAGGCGCCACAGCGGCAAACCTTCGTCGAAAAAACTCAGGCGCTGTTCGTTGAGGTCGCGCCAGAAAACCGAATCCAGCGGCTCGCCGCCGAGGCGTTGATGCGCCGCCGTCACCGAACCTTCGCCACCTTCCAGGCGCAGGTACAGGCTCCGGCCATCGTGGCACGCGGCGCTGATCGGCAGCGGTTGCTGGCCCCATTCGGCGAGTTTGCTCAAGGCGCGGACACAATCGAGGTCAAGGCGAATGCTCAGGCACTGGCGCGGTTTCGGCAGGACTTTCAGCGACACTTCGGTGAGCACGCCGAGGCAACCAAAACTGCTGGCCATCAGCCGCGACAGGTCATAACCGGCGACGTTTTTCATCACTTCGCCACCGAAGCGCAGATGCTGACCGAGGCCGGTGATCACCCGCGTGCCGAGAACGAAGTCGCGTACCGAGCCGGACCACGGCCGGCGTGGTCCGGACAGTCCCGTGGCGACCATGCCGCCGACCGTGGCGCTGTCGGCGAAGGACGGCGGTTCGCAGGGCAACATTTGCCCGGCGTCATCCAGCGCCGCGAGCAGCTCGGACAACGGCGTGCCGGCACGTGCGGTGACCACCAGTTCGGTCGGATCGTATTGAACGATGCCGCGATGAGCACGGGTGTCGAGCACTTCGCCGGCCACCTCGCGACCGAGAAACGCCTTGCTGTTGCCGCCCTGAATCTTCAGCGGCGTGGCATTGGCCCGCGCGGCGTTGACCTGATCAAGCAGGGCGTTGGCGGCATCGAAATCAGCCATCAGAATCGCTCCAGCTCGGGGAAGGGCAGTTGCCCGGCGTGAATGTGCATCGCGCCGAATTCGGCGCAGCGGTGCAGGGTCGGAATGTTCTTGCCGGGATTGAGCAGGCCCTGCGGATCGAACGCGGCTTTCACCGCATGAAACAGCAGTAACTCGTCGCTGTTGAACTGCGCGCACATCTGATTGATTTTCTCGCGACCGACGCCGTGCTCGCCGGTGATGCTGCCGCCGACTTTCACACACAATTCAAGGATCTTGCCGCCCACTGCCTCGGCGCGATGCAGCTCCCCCGGCTGGTTGGCATCAAACAGGATCAGCGGATGCATGTTGCCGTCGCCGGCATGGAATACGTTGGCCACGCGCAAGCCATATTTTTCGCCAAGACGCGAGATACCTTGCAGCACAGCGGGCAATTCGCGGCGCGGGATGGTGCCGTCCATGCAGTAATAATCCGGCGACAACCGGCCGATCGCCGGAAACGCGTTTTTGCGCCCGGCCCAGAAACGCACGCGCTCGGCCTCGTCCTGGGCCTGGCGCACTTCAGTGGCGCCGGCCGCTGTCATGACTTCCCGTACGCGCTGGCAATCGTCGTGCACGTCGGCTTCGACGCCGTCGAGTTCGCACAACAGAATCGCCTCGGCGTCGACCGGGTAACCGGCGTGGATAAAGTCTTCGGCGGCGCGAATGGCCAGGTTGTCCATCATTTCCAGACCACCCGGAATGATCCCGGCAGCGATGATTTCGGCAACCGCGCGGCCGGACTTTTCCACTGAATCGAAACTGCCGAGCAGGACCTTGGCGACTTGCGGTTTGGGCAGCAGTTTCACCGTGACTTCGGTGATGATCCCCAGCAGGCCTTCGGAGCCGGTGAACAAGGCGAGCAGGTCGAAACCGGCTGAATCGAGCGCCTCGGAGCCCAGCGTAAGACGTTCGCCCTCGATGGTCAGCACTTCGATTTTCAGCACGTTGTGCACGGTCAGGCCGTACTTGAGGCAATGCACGCCGCCAGCGTTTTCCGCGACGTTGCCGCCGATCGAACAGGCGATCTGCGATGACGGATCCGGCGCGTAATACAGGCCGAATGGGGCCGCCGCCTGGGAGATAGCAAGATTGCGCACCCCCGGCTGAACCCGCGCGATACGTGCAGCGGGGTCGATGTGCAGGATGTTGTTGAACCGCGCCATCACCAGCAGCAGGCCCTTTTCCAGTGGCAGGGCGCCGCCGGACAATCCAGTGCCGGCACCCCGCGCGACCACGGGCACGTTGTTCTGATGGCAGAGTTTCAGCAGGGTTTGCACTTGCTCCAGACGCCGGGGCAGGGCGACCAGCATTGGCGTGGTGCGGTAGGCGGAGAGGCCGTCGCATTCGTAGGGTTTGAGTTCATCTTCGCGCCAGAGGATGTCCAGGTCCGGCAGGGCTTGTTGCAGAGCCTTGAGCAATTCGCCCTTGTTCACCTCGGGCAACGGACCGTCGAGGCGTTCGTCGTAAAGGATGTTCATGGGAACGCCAACCTTCTGTCTCCGCTGATCATTCCCACGCTCTGCGTGGGAATGTAGCCCGTGACGCTCTGCGTCACTGGACGCAGAGCGTCCCCTGAGGCATTCCCACGCAGAGCATGGGAACGATCAGTTGCGCCACCTGGGGCATTGCGAATATCCATCTTCATCGCTGTCGTTCCAGAAACTCCCCGTACAGCCGCGCGGTATTTCCCGGCTGTTCGACCATCGGCATGTGCCCGACGTGATCCCACACATCCACTTCGAGATTGGCGATGCCTTTGCTCCACACCGGTACGCTGCTGACGTCGATCAGGCGATCCTTGCGCCCCCACAGCAACAGCGCCGGGCATTTGATCTCGGCGAGTTTCGGCTCCATCGGCGGGCTGGCGCGGAAGTCGCGGAAGATTTCTTCGAGTTCGTCACGTTGTTGCTCGTAGCGCTGGGCGACGGCGTCCAGCACCAGCTTCGGCACCCACGGCGGCGACTCCATGGTCATCGCGTAGAAACGCTGAAATTCTTCGCGGGAGTTGATCAGGAACGGATTATGCCCGCGCGCCAGATGGCGCTCCATGTCGCTTGGCTCCGGTGCGGTGACGCCGGCCGGGTCGATCAAGGCCAGCGAGGCGATCCGCTCCGGATAGGTCGCCGCCAGCCACGCGGCGATATAGCCGCCCATGGAATTGCCGATGACATGGACTTTCTCCACGCCGCAGACGTCGAGCAGTTGAATCATGCGTTTGGCCTGAACCGCAATGTCGTAACCGCCGCCAGCCTTGAAGCCAGTCTCACCGTGGCCGGCCAGATCCGGAATGATCACCCGATACTGACGGACGAAGTGCCGGGCGCAGCGCAGCCAGAGGTTTTTATCGGCGCTGAAGCCGTGCAGCATCAGGATCGCGCTGGATGCCTCGTACGGCCCGCCTTGCCAGGTCGACACGGTCATTTCGGCGATCGGCACTTCGATCTTGTGCAATTTGTACAACCTGGCCTCGCTGGCCATGGCCAGGTTGTACAACCAATGGCCGACCGCCGGGTAACTCAACCAGCTCCAGGCCACGAAAACCGCGAGTGCGACAAACAGCAAAAGCATCGACGTCTTCCTTTTACGTGTTCAGGACAAAATATGGTCGGCCGGTTTCAGCGCCCGGGTCAGCAGGTGATAGCTGAAACTGAAGCCGGGAAACATCGCGATCACATGACCGCTCTTGCTCTGGTACCAACTGTGGCAACCACCGGACTTCCACACCGTGCGCTGCATTTCCCGGTGGATCATTGCAGTGTAGGTACGTTCTGCGTCACGGCGCACTTCGATGCTGCGCAAGCCTTTGGCCCGTACGGTGCGGATGCAGTCGAGGATGTAGTTCATCTGCGATTCGATGATGAACAGCGCCGAAGTGTGGCCAATGCCGGTGTTCGGCCCGGTGACGATGAACAGGTTGGGGAAGTCCGGCAGGCTGGTGCCGAGGTAGGCGCGCGGGTATTCGGCCCAGACATCTCTGAGTTGCACCGCGTTTTTGCCGCTGACCGGGTAGGAAATCACCCCGTCGGTGGCGTCGTAACCGGTGGACCAAACGATCAGATCAACATCGAGATGCTCGCCGTCCACGGTGTTGATCCCGCTATCGTCGATCGAAGCGATGCCGTGCTCGCGACTGTGCAACGTGACGTTGGCGCGGCTAAGCGCCGGGTAGTACGTGCTGGAGACCAAAACGCGTTTGCAGCCGATGGTGAAGTCCGGGGTGAGTTTCTGCCGCAGTACCGGGTCTGGAACCTGACGCTTGAGGAACCGCAGCGCATGTCGCTGGACCAGATGAATCGCCGGTCTCGAGTATTTGAAGGCGATCACCCGGGTTTCGAATTGCCAGTAAATCAGCCAGCGCAGCAGCTTGTACGCCGGCTTCAGGCCAAGCAGCCAGCGCTGGAAACGGCCGAATTTGCGATCGGCACGCGGCAGCACCCAATGCGGCGTGCGTTGGAACACATGCAGATGTTCGACCTGGGGTGCAATCGCCGGGATCACTTGGGCTGCGCTGGCACCGCTGCCGACGATCGCCACGCGTTTACCGCGATAGTCGTAGCTGTGATCCCAATTATTTGTGTGAAAAGTCTTGCCTTGAAAGCGATCCATCCCGGGAAAGTTGGGGATGACCGGCTGACTCAATGGCCCGGAAGCATTGATCAGGAATTGGGTTCGGAAAGTACCTCTGGCGCGGGTGTGCACCAACCAATGCTTTTCCGCTTCGTCCCACTCGACGCGCTCGACATCGGCCCCCAGTTCCACGCGCTCGCGTAAACCGAACTGCTCGATCAGCTGTTCGGTGTAGTGACGCAGTTCCGCCTGTTCGGCGAACATCTGCGACCAGCGGTAGGGCGCGAATGACAGCGAATACAGCGGCGACGGCACGTCCACCGCTGCGCCGGGGTAGGTGTTCTGGCACCAGGTGCCGCCGAAGAAATCGCGTCGCTCGAGAATGCGAAAATCGTCGATTCCGGCCTTGAGCAGGTTGACCGCCGCGCACTGGCCGCCGAAACCGCTGCCGATGATCAACACAGCGTAGGTATGCATGTGCCCCCTTTTTATAGTTGTTTTTCCATTTCCCCTCTTTCATTTATAGCCAACTCTGGGCCGCGCGTGCGGCGCTGATAGCGCTCTATTCAGGCCGCTGGCCGGTGATGGCTATTTAACGGCGCCCTGATAGACTCCGGACACATCCTTGTCGGGATGTAACCATGCATCGCGCGGTCGAGGCCCTTATGGGAAATACGCGAGGAAAGGGACTTTCACTGGCCAGGAGGCTTTACAGGTCGCGGGTGTTCGGGCTGCTGCTCGGGCTGATGTGTGTCAGCGTGGCGATGCACGCGCTCGATCCACCGCTGTGGGTGTGGGGCCTGATGCTGTTCAATGGCCTGGTCTGGCCGCATCTGGCGTTTCAATGGGCGCGCCGCTCGAGCGTGCCGTTTCGCGCCGAACACCGCAATTTGCTGATCGACGCATTCATGGGCGGCTTCTGGGTCGCCGCCATGCAGTTCAATCCCTTGCCCAGCGCGACCACGATTTCGATGATGGCAATGAACAACGTCGCCATTGGCGGTGGGCGTTTTTTGCTCGCCGGGTCGGCGGCGCAGCTATTGGGCATCGGCGTCGGGCTGGTGGTGTTTGCGCCGACGTTCATCCCGCCAACAACGCCGCTGCAGTTGTACGCCTGTTTGCCGCTGCTGTTGCTGTATCCGCTGGCGCTGGGCTGGATCTGCTTTCGCCAGGCCTCGACCCTCGGTCGGCACAAGCGTGAGCTGTTGGCGTTGAGTCGCACCGACAGCCTGACCGGCCTGCTCAATCACGGCGCGTGGAAGGATCAACTGAACCTCGCGTTCCAGCGCTGCAAACGCCAGCAGCAGGGCGCGGCAATAGCCTTGATCGACATCGATCACTTCAAGGCGATCAATGACACCTACGGCCATGTCGCCGGCGATATCGTCCTGCGCCAGTTGAGCAAACTGCTCAAACAGAATCTGCGCGCCACGGACGTGGCCGGGCGATACGGCGGGGATGAATTCTGCGTGATCCTGCCGGAGCTGCCGCTGTTCAATGCCGCTCAGGCCATGGAAGCCTTGCGCGAGCGTTTTGCGGTGATGGGCTACGAGCAGAACCCGGCGTTGAAGGTCAGTCTGAGCATTGGCCTGGCCGCCTACGACCCGAGCCATGCCGACGCCACGCGTTGGCTGGATGAGGCCGATCAGGCGTTGTACGAAGCCAAGGCCAGTGGGCGCAATCGGGTGATCTGCAACAGCGACAACAAGCCGAGGCAGGCGCTGCTGGATTCGGTCTGAAGAGTGATCGAAGATCCCATGTAGGAGCTGCCGAAGGCTGCGATCTTTTGGGACGCTCTGCGTCCCGGCCTGCGTTCCTTTGCTGCGCGTGGGAACGATCAAAATCAAAAGATCGCAGCCTTCGGCAGCTCCTACAGTTTGTTCGGTGTCAGTCGGGCAAGTGTCGCATCCGCTATAGAGCCTCGCGCCGATGTCGGTTACGGTTGAATCCCTCCGACACGAAACAAGGACTGCTTCATGACGTTCTCATTTCCCCGCTCTCTGATGGCCGCCAGCCTCGGTCTGTCCCTCGCATTCTCGGCCGCAAACGCCGCCGAACCGCACAAACAAGTGCTCGCCGATGCCGAGCAGTATCAGCCCGAAGCCCTGAAATTGTTGGAGCGACTGGTCAATATCGACTCCGGCTCAGGTTATGAACCGGGCCTGAAACAGGTCAGCGAGATCGCCATTGATGAGCTGAAGAAACTCGGCGCCACCATCGAGTTGGTACCCAACACCCCGGAAAAATCCAACCACGTGCTGGCCACGCTCAAAGGCACCGGCAAGGCGAAAATCCTGCTGATGGCGCACATGGATACGGTGTTCAAGGAAGGCTCCGCGGCCGAGCGGCCATTCCACATCAAGGACGGCCGTGCCTACGGGCCGGGGGTGATGGACGACAAGGGCGGGATCGTCGCCGGCATCTACGCGCTGAAAGTGCTGAAGAACCTCGACTTCAAAGACTACGCGCAGATCACTTTCCTGCTGGACGCCAGCGAAGAAACCGGCTCGGACGTCGCCACCGACCTGATCAAGAAAACCGCCAAACAGCACGATGTGACCCTCAACCTCGAACCGGGCCGCCCCGCCGATGGCCTGGTGGTGTGGCGCAAGGGCAGTGCGACGGCGCTGGTCGAAGTCAAAGGCAAGGCCGCCCACGCCGGCGTCGCGCCAGAGCTTGGACGGAACGCGGCGATGGAAGCGGCGCACCAGATTCTGCAACTGGGCAAGCTCGGCGATGAAGCGAAGAAAACCACCATCAACTTCACCGTGCTCAAGGCCGGCGATCGCACCAACGTGATTCCTGATCAGGCCACGGCCAAGGCGGATGTGCGCGCGGCAGTGCCGGAGGAATTTGATCGCATCGAGAAGGATCTGGCGCGGGTCTCGCAGGACAAGTTGATTGCCGATACCGAAGTGAAAACCTCCTTGCAGCGCGGATTGCCGCCGATGCCGCAGACGGCTGAGTCGGATCGCTTGATGGCCATGGCTCAAGGCATTTACGGCGAAATTGGCCGCAAGCTGACCGAGGAGGGCAGTGGTGGCGCGGCGGATGCCAGTTTGTCCGCAGGCGTAGGAACGCCGACGCTGGATGGCTTCGGCATTGTCGGCGGCAATATTCACACGCCTGAGGAATATGCCGAAGTGGCGAGTGTGGCACCGCGGATTTACTTGTTGTCGCGGATGATCATGGAGTTGGCGAAGCCGCGGTGATGGGGTTTGCGGTGTGACGAGGCCGGGCGGGGTGCCAGAGAAATCGGCCCCTCACCCTAACCCTCTCCCGGAGGGCGAGGGGACTGACCGCGTTGTTTGTGGTCCATGTGGCAACCGCCAGATCAAGTTGAATTCAAAGTCGCATTCAACGCGATCTCTCACGTCGGCGTAGATCCAGAGCATCCCCCAATCAGTCCCCTCTCCCTCTGGGAGAGGGCTAGGGTGAGGGGCTTTTTGTGGGAAGTGTGGAAGTCGAGGGCGGCGTACAAAAATACCGAAAAGTCCGACAGAAGCTCTGGTTGCGGCCGTTGGGCGCGACTTTTATAGTCTCCGTTCGCAGATAACTCTGCGACGATCTTGGCCGGTCGAATACAGCACCAGACCCCTCTTTGGAGTGAACTTTATGACCGACCAAGTAATGCCGCGCTATCTCCCCATCGACACCTACGACGCCGAATCCCCGGTGCTCTTCATCAATACCCACACTGAACTCAGCGACATGGCCGCCTGTGCGATGCACCGGTTTGTGGTCGTGCGCGATCTGGCCGACACCTTTGCCAGCCTTAACCTCAAGGGCATTTCCGATTGTGATCTGACGCGGGTGACCAGCGCGGTTCATCTGCTGATGCGCGAGGGCTGCGCGATTTTGAATGTGATTCAGGCGCGGGCGGCGCAGCGGGAAGAGGCTTACAAGACGCCGGTTTAGCGGTGTCGCGGCTGGCCTCATCGCTGGCAAGCCAGGCTCCCACAGGTTATGCGACCAAACATGGATTATTTGTGCAACACAAAACCCTGTGGGAGCTGGCTTGCCAGCGATGGCGTCAGCCCGGGCACACCGTCACTCCTTGACGCTCATGTATTCCTTGGCCCAGAGAATGTATTCCTCCGGCTGGGTATAGGTGTGGGTCAACTCGGTCGCGCTCAAATCGGAGGCCTGGGTGAAGATCTGTCGCTGTTCGCGCAGGCTGTCGTAGGTGGCCTTGATCGCGGCGAAGTAGGCGCCGTGGCCGTCGATGGTCACGCGTACACCGAGTTCGGCCAGGCGTTTGTCGTCGCGCAGGGCCGGGTTGCCGTAGGTGACCAGCATCAGCGGCACGGTCAGGTGCTCGGCGATTTGTTCCAGTTGATCAAAGTCCTGCACGCCGACCATGCAGATGCCGTCAGCGCCCGCCGCCTGATATTGGCGGGTGCGGCTGATGATTTCCTGGTTCGGCAGAATGCCGGCATTGGTGCGGGCGATGATCGCCATTTCCGTATCGACCCGGGCTTCCAGCGCCGCGCGGATCTTGCCGACGCCTTCGGCCACGGTGATCAGGTCGGTGGATTTGCGCCCGAATTGCGCGGGCAGCAGGGTGTCTTCGATGGTCAGTGCAGCGACGCCGGCGCGTTCCAGTTCGACGATGGTGCGCATCACGTTGAGGGCATTGCCGTAGCCGTGGTCGGCGTCAGCGATCACTGGCAATTGGGCGACGCGACCGATGCGCGTGGCCTGTTCGGCGAATTCGCTGAGGGTGATCAGGGCGAAGTCCGGTGCGCCAAGCACCTGCAGCGAGGCCACGGAGCCGCCGAGGATACCTACTTCAAAACCCAAGTCAGCGGCGATGCGGGCCGACATCGGGTCGAACACCGAAGCGGTGTGGTAGCAGGTGTCGGAGGCCAGCAGCTGACGGAAATTGCGGCGCAAATCTTGATGGGAAAGCCTGGTCATACGAGTTCCACCAATACATAAGGAATGGAAAGGCTTGAGCAAAGGTGTCAACGCCGAAGAATGAAAAGGCTATCACGCGAATGGGTCAAGAATCATGACGAATTTGCGCGGCAGGACTGGCGGCTGAAAGGTTTAATCTCCCGTGCCGGAAATATCAGGCCGCCACGGCATGTTGCTGTTGATGGGGCAGGAGCACCGCGCGCACCGAATTTCCCGGCTGAAGTTGCAGGCGCTTGGCGGTGAGACGATCAACCACCAGGCTGTTGCCCACCAGTCGACCGTGGGCCGCGGTGATGCGGCAGTTTTCCAGCCGGCGGTTGTGAATCAGCCACAGCGGCGCCTGCTCGTCGGGGGTGCCGAGGCTCAGGGTCAGTTCGAGGCTGTCGCGTACCGTGCGGATGCTGCGGATCGGCGCTTCGATAACCGGGCCACCATCGAAAATGTCGATGTAGCCTTTGTGCGCAAAGCCTTCAGCTTGAAGAATTTTCAACGCTGGTTGAGTGTTCGGATGCGTCTGGCCGATCGCCGCCTGCGCCTGTTCGGTGAGCAGGCAGGTGTACAGCGGCTGGCGCGGCATCAGTTCGGCGATAAAGGCTTTGTTGCCCAGGCCGGACAAGTGATCGGCGTGGGTGAAATCCATCTGGAAAAAGTGTCGGCCCAGGCTGTCCCAGAACGGCGAGCAACCGTTTTCATCGGCACTGCCGCGCAGTTCGGCGATCATCTTCTCGCCAAACAGGTGCGGAAATTCAGCGACGAACAGCAAGCGACCCAGCGACAACAGGCGGCCATTGCTGCCGTTGCGCTGGTCATGGCGCAGAAACAGCGAGCACAGCTCTGATTGGCCGGTCAGCTCGTTATTCAGGAACAACGTCGGAATCTGCCGCTGAATACCCAGATCTGGCGCCGAACTGACGGTGACGCCGAGCCGGTAGTTGTACCAGGGCTCGCGCAGGCCAACGGCGCCGGCCATCGCGCTGACACCGACCACGCGCTGCTCATCATCCTCGAGGACAAACAGGTAATCGGCATCGGCGCGTTCCACCTGTTCGGCGAATGCGCGCTGTGCCCAACGCACTCGATGTGCGAGGCGGTCCTCGTTGGCAGGAAGGGTGGTGAAACCTGGCCCTGCCTGTTCGACGAGGGTCATCAAGGCAGGCAGGTCGCTGACTTTTACCGGACGGACAATCATGCTCCAACTCCTTTGGCGGACCGATTCAGGCGCGGATGGTTAACGCGGCTCACAGAGCGACCAGCCGTATCGAGCTGCCATCGCTGACCTTCAGCGCCGCGCAGATGGCGGGGGGCAGGGGCAGCGGCTGACCGGGGTGATAGTCGAGTTCGGTGACCATCGCGCGGTAGTCATGCAGGGCGTCGTTGCTCAGCAGGTAACGGCCACGGGCGTCGGTCGATGCTTGTTGGCGGACAATGGCGGTATGGCTGTCGGCGATCGAACGAATGTTCGCGGTGCGCGCATACAGGGTCGGGCCGGCGTCGAACAGGTCGATGTAGCTGTTGGTTTCGAAGCCTTCCCGCGCGAGGATGTCGAAGGCTTCCTGGCCGTCCGGATGCACGCGGCCGATGCAGTCCTGCGCCGCTGGCGGCAGCATTGGTACGTAGATCGGGTATTGCGGCATCAGTTCGGCGAGGAACGTGCGGCTCTGCAAACCGCAGAGCCGCTCGGCTTCGGCGTAGGGCAGGTCGAAGAAATGCTTGCCCAGCGCATCCCAGAATGGCGAATGACCCTGCTCGTCGCTGTAGCCGACGATTTCGGTGATCACCGCCTCGGAGAACCGCTGTGCATGCGCAGCAATGAACAGCAGGCGCGCTCGCGACAATAGTTCGGAAAACGGCGTACGCACCAACGCTGCATCGATGTGGAAACCGCGCAGCAAGGTATGCCCGCTGAGGTCATGGCACAGCGACAACGCCGGTACGCCGTGCTCGATGTTCAATTCCCGCGAAGCACTGGTGAAATGGCGGTTGCGCAGGCTGTAGAACGGCTCCTTGAAGCCGGCGGTGGCGAGGATTTCCGAGCAGCCGACCAATTGCTGGCGTTCGAGATCTTCCAGTACAAAGAAATAGTTTTCCGGCCCCTGGGCTGTGGCGGCGCTGTCGAAAGACGCGCACGACGCGGCGATTTTTTCGCGCAGGTGCTCGCTGTCATCCGGCAGCGAGGTCACGCCGATCAGGCTCTCGCGGGCCAGGCGCTGTAGCTGGGGCAGATCATTCTGCTCGACTGGGCGTAAGACCAGCATGGATGTACTCCTGTATCAAAAGGTTCGGCCGATTCGCCGAACCTGACTATCACTGTCGGTTTCCACGCGTTGAATCGGCGGTCGCCTGATTTGTTGTCAGACGCCGCTCTTTTTCTTGTCAGCCTTTGCTCGGATCGGGCAGCGCTGTGCTGGCGCCGAGCTTGTTGAGGAAGAACAGGTACACCAGGCCCAGGGCAATCCAGATCAGGCCGAGTTTCTGCGCATCGACGCCCATGTTGTACATGATGGCGGCAACGATGACGAAGCCGATCACCGGGCAGAGCAGATGGCGCACAAACTGCCCCGACTTCTGCCGACGCCAGTAGTGGTTGATCACCGTCAGGTGCAGCAGCATGAAACCGCTGAGGGCGCCGAAGTTGATCAGCGAGGTGAGAATGTCGACCGCGTCGATGAACAGGTAGCAGATCAGCAGCGACAACACCGCCACCAGATAAATGCTCAGGTACGGCGTGTTGTGTTTCGGGTGGACCTTGGCCAGCACCTTCGGCAGCTTGCCGTCGCGGGCCATGCCGAACAGCAGACGCGAGACGGCGGCCTGCGAGGTGATCGCTACAGCAACGCCCCAGGCCAGCGCCGTGGCGACGGCGGTCAGGGTCGCCAGCCAGCTGCCGGCGGCGATTTCAGCGATTTCATAGAACGCGGTGTCGGCGGATTTGAAGCCCATGCCCGCTGCCAGATCGGTGGCGATCCACGTTTGTACGACGAAAATCGTGCCCATTACTGCCAGAGTGATCAGCGCTGCCTTGCCGACGCTGCGGCCCGGATCTTCCTTGATTTCTTCGGCGAGGGTGGAGATCGCGTCGAAGCCGAGGAACGACAGCACGGCGATCGACACCGCTTGCATCAGCAGGGCGAAGTTGAAGGTTTCCGGGTGATACAGCGGCGCCAGCGTCAGCTCGCCGTTACCGCCACCGTTGTGCAGGGCGTTCCAGGCGTAGAACAGGAAGATGCCCAGCACCACCATTTGTGCCAGCAGGAACAGCATGTTCATCCGCGCGGTGAAGGTAATGCCGCGCAGGTTGACGAACGTCGCGCTGACCAGAAACGCCAGGATGAAGCCGACCTTGGGAATGTCTGGGTACAAATGGTTGAGCGCCATCGCCGAATACAGGTACAGCAGCGGCGGAATCAGCAGGTAATCGAGCAGCATCAGCCAGCCAGCGATGAAGCCGACGTGTTGATTAAGCCCGCGTTGCGCGTAGGAATATACGGAGCCGGCAACCGGAAAGGCCTTGGCCATGCTGCCGTAACTCAGCGCGGTGAACAGCATTGCCACCATGCCGATAATGTACGCCAGCGGCACCATCCCCGGTGCTTCGGCGTTGACGTAGCCATACACACCGAACGGGGCGATGGGGATCATGAAGATCATCCCGTACACCACCAGATCGGTCAGCGTCAGGCTACGTTTCAACTCTTGCTTGTAGCCGAATTCTTCAATTTCCATGAAGCGCAACTCCTTGTCAGCCATCGGTCGGATTATGTTTTATCGGTCCGTCATTTACAGCAAAGGTGCGAGGTAACCTGCCCAGCGCGAAACCGCTTCGGAACTGCGCAGCAGATCATTGCGCACCTCGATCAGCACCGCCTCAAGGCCCCTGGCATCACCGTGCACGGGCACGGTCATGTCGCCCAAGGGATCAATTTTGTACGGCTGGTTGCCCGCGACTTTCAGCGGCTGCGCTTGCAGCCCGTCGAGCAGGCGCTGAGCATAGTCCTGGGCCTGGCCGAACAACACGCCGACTTCCAGTGGTCGCGGCTGGCCGTAATACACCGGGGTGAAACTGTGAACACCGACCACCCGCACCGGCAGACCTTTGGCAATGCGCTCGTCGATCAAGGTCTGCAAGCGCGCGTGAAACGGTTTGAACAACGTCTGGCGCCGGTACTCGCGGGTCGCCTCATCCAGCTCGCGATTGCCGGGTATCGGGTAGATCTCGCTCTGCAGCGGGATGCTGTCCGGCGCATGGCGCGGGCGGTTGAGGTCGATCAGCAGCCGTGAATAATTGGCGCTGAGCAACGTGGCGCCGAGCTGTTCCGATAACTGTTCGGCCAGTTGCAGCGCGCCGATGTCCCAAGCGATATGTTCGCGTGCGGCTGCCGCGTCCAGGCCCAGATTGTTCAGGGCCTCGGGGATGTAGCGACTGGCGTGTTCGCACACGAGGATCAACGGGGTCGTCGAGTCCTCGCGGCTCAGGTTGTAGACCGGGCGGGTGTACAACCCAAGCTCGGCGGATTCAGTACAGGCGTGCATAGTGCTCACACAGGTCAGCGGGCGAGAGCTGTTCCGTCAGCGCCAGTTCCTCGGTTTTCAGGGCGTAATAAGTGTCGAGCAACGGCTTGGGCAGCCATTCGTTGAAGGCTGCACTGTCACGCAGGCAATCCAGCGCCTGGGCCAGCGAGGCGGGCAGGGCGACGATGCCCCGGGCCTTGCGTTGTTCGTCGTTGAGTGAATCGGGAATTTCATCGGTAACCGCGTTCAGCGCCAGACGCTGTTCGATCCCCAGTCGCCCGGCAATCAGCAGCGCAGCCATGGCCAGATGCGGCGAGGCGGTAGCGTCCATGGCGCGGAATTCCAGGTTGAACTGCTGCGCGGCAGACTTGCCGCCCAAGGTCACGGTCGGGCAGATGCGCAGCGCCGCTTCACGGTTCTGCTGCCCCAGACACGCATACGACGCGCTCCAGTGGTGCGGCTGCAAACGCTGGTAGGACAGCGGCGTCGGCGCGGTGAACGCGCACAGCGCCGGCAGATAGTGCAGGACGCCGGCAGCCCAGTGCTGACCGATGCTCGACAGGCCGTTGCTGGTGCCAGCGTCGTACAACATCGGCTCGCCGGCCAGATCGAGCAGGCTGACGTGCAGATGCACGCCGTTGCACACCGCCTCAGCGGCGGTCTTCGGCGCGAAACTCAGGCCGAGCCCCATTTGCCGGGCGATTTCCCGGGTGATTTCCCGCACGTTGACCGCGCGATCGGCCGCCGCCACGCCAATAGTCGGGCGGCAGGTGATTTCGTATTGGTGCTTGCCGTATTCCGGCAGGAACATTTCCGGCTCGACGCCGCCGGCGCGCAGCGCGCTGAGCAGCCAGCCGCCGAATTCGGCGCCTTGGCGCTGCGCCTCGAGAGAGAACGCCGCATGCTCGGCGACACCTGCATGCAGGTTGAACTCATGTTCGAAGGCGGCGTTGACTTGCAACCCCAGCTCATCGTGATAGCGCTCGATTTCATCGCGCAGCAATGTGCGTGGGCAGGCGCCCCATGCCTGGCCGTCGGTCTCACGAATGTCGGCGTGAACGAAATCCAGCACCGGCGCATTGGCATCCGGACCGCTGCCGACAGTGACGCGGCTGCTCAGATCGGGAATCAGCCGCAGGTCGCCATACGCGCCCCAGGGATTGCTCGAAGCGATGATGTCTTGCGGCGTCAACGCGCTGTTAGCCGGGACCCAGCCGCAACCCGCTGCCTGGTAGTGCTCCAGCTCATCGCTGGGAAACGAGCGGCCACGGGTGATGCCGATCAGGTCGGTTGTCACCAGCGTGGTCATCGGTAAAGGCGTCAGGCGCGGGCTCATGGCTGCATCTCCTGCAAACGGCCGAGCACGGTGTCGGTGTCGGTGATCCAGCAGTAACCCTTGATCGCGTTGAGGCAGGCGTGATGGCGTTCAACTGTGTAAGTGGCGCAGGCATCCTCCACCAGCGTGACCAGATAGCCACGGTCGGCGGCGTCGCGCACAGCCATGTCGACGCATTGGTCGGTGACAATACCGGCGATGATCAGATGGCGGGTCTGCAGATTGCGCAGCACGTAATCAATGTTGGTTGAATTGAACACCCCGGAGGAGGTCTTCGGCAGCACGATTTCGTTTTCGGTCGGGGTCAGCTCAGCGATGACCTGAGCTTGCACGCTGCCCTTGGGCAGGTGCATGTCCGACAGTTTGTGATCCAGCGAGCGGTCGCGACCGTCGGCGGTCAGGCTTTCGATAATCGTGTGCAGCACGTTCTGCTGCACCTGACGAAAGGCGCCCAGCAGACGCTGTTGGTTGGGCACCACTTGGCTGCGCGTGCGCTGGAGAAAATACTCGGCATCCGGCTCGCTCAGGTGTGGGTCGAATTGCGGTTCGAGCCAGGCGCGCTGCATGTCCACCAGCAACAAAGCGGTGTGGTCGGTCGCAAACGGCAGATCCCGAGGCGAGCGGTGGGGAAGGCTGAACATCCTTATTTGTCCTCCAGCAGGTGAGTCGCAAAATCGTTGCGCAGGGCATCGATGCCTTCCAGGCGATCGGCCGGGTCCGGCACGCGCAAGGTCAGGCAGGCGATCAACGCCTCGACCTGCGCCAACGCCGGCACCATGGTGTCGAACGGCGACGCCGATTCCACCGGCGCGCTGATGATCAGGTCGGCCAGTTCGCGCAGCGGCGAGGCGTAGACATCGGTGAACAACACCACTCGCGCGTTGTTGTTTTTCGCCGCCTGCGCAACGCGCAAAGCTTGGGTCTGGTAGCGCCGGTAGTCGAACACCAGCACCACGTCCTGACGTTGCAAATCGTACAAACGGTCGGGCAGCAGGGCGTTGTCTTCCAGGACGAAGCAGCCGGGACGCAGCAGACGCAGGTGGTTGAGCAGGTAGTTGGCGAGCAGAATGCTGAAGCGGCCACCGAAACAGTAGACCTGATGGCGGCTGTCGAGCAGCCATTCCACGAGGATGCGCACATCTTCAGGCTGGGTCAGGGCTTGAGTGTCGATCAGCAAGCGCTGGCTGTCCGCCAGGTAATGCGCCCAGGCATCGTCCTTGTTCTGCTGCGAGCGCGGCTGCAACAAGGTGCGCGGTGAACGCAGGCGATGGTCCATGTCGCTGAGCAGGGCTTCCTGGAATTCGGCATAACCGCCGAAACCGAGCTTTTTCACCAGGCGCACGATGGTCGGATCGCTGACGCCGGCATGTTCGGCCAGTCGCGCCATAGGCCCGAGACCGTTGCGTGGATACTGATCGAGCAGGGCGCGAACGACTTTGCGCTCCGATGGCGTCAGGTCCAGGCCGGGGTCGGTGATCAGGTCTCTGAGAGGGGGCATCCGGGCTCCTGCTGGATGGGGTGTCGAATTCGTTTCACAATCCGTTAAACGAGTATTTATGTAATGGGTGTTACATGTCTAGCTAATTTTTGTACAGGTTTTTCGAGCACCAAAAGTGTGCAAGGTGCCCGTGTAATAAGGGCTACGTCGAAGTAGCGCGCTGTTGTAGTCCTTTGCCGATTGCTGTGTCAGACATTACCTATCCCAAGCTCAGCGACGGCCCGGTGACAACCCTGAACGCCGAGGTTTTACGGCACAATGCGACGCGTATCGGCTGTGTGCCATTGTTTGTTTTATCTTTCGACCGAGAACCTGCTTGTGCCAAGTAGCCGTTTGACACTGATTTGCCATGCGCGAACCGTCGCACAGAAACTAGCGCGTTTTCCTACGGACGAGCCTGTTGAAAATCTGGCTGTTCCGTCCGACGCGTTCAGGGCGCGATTGGCGGTAACACGGCGGCTGGTGTGTGCCCCGGAGTTGAGAACTCAGCAAACGGCGGCATGGTTTGGCGTCGATGCGCAGATTGATCAAGCCCTGCGCGATTGCGATTGGGGACGCTGGCACGGCCAGTCGATCAAGGATCTGCAAGCCAACGAAAACCAGGCTTTGCAAGCCTGGCTGGCCGATCCTGAAGCGGCACCCCATGGCGGCGAGTCAGTCAGGCAACTGACGCAGCGGGTGGCAAAGTGGCTGGACACAATCGCTGCAACGCCTGGGCATGTCGTGGCGGTGACTCATCCGTTCGTCATGCGCGCGGCGCTGATGCAGGTGCTGCAAGGCGCGGCGTTCCACGCAATCGACGTTGAGCCGCTGGCGATGATCGACTTGCGCTTCAATGGCATCTGGCGACTACGCTTGCCGGGCATGGCCCTTGACGAGGAATCCTGATGAAACAGCTGCTGGTCATCGGCATTGGCGCCGGCAATCCGGACTACATCACCATGCAGGCGGTGAAAGCGCTGAATCGGGTCGATGTGTTCTTTCTGCTGGATAAAGGCCAGAGCAAGCAGACGCTGATCGACCTGCGCCGAGAGATCTGCGAGCGCTACATCACCGACCACGCTTATCGCTTTGTCGAAGCCAGCAGCCCGGAGCGCGAGCGCGGCGATGTCGACTACACGGCGAGTGTCGATGCACTGAATCGCGCCAAGCAGCAGACATTCGAACAGCTGATCAATGAAGAATTGTCCGACGGCCAGTGCGGCGGATTCCTGATCTGGGGCGATCCGGCGTTATACGACAGCACATTACGGATTCTTCAGGCGCTTCAGGCATCAGGCCGCTGTCAGTTTGAATACGAAGTGATACCGGGGATCACCAGCGTTCAGGCCCTGGCTGCGCAGCACAAAATACCTTTGAACACGATTGGTCGCTCGGTAGAAATCACCACAGGCCGGCGATTGGCGGCGGGGCAGGTGAGTGAAGCGGACAGTCTGGTGGTGATGCTCGATGCCGAGGATTCCTACCAGCGGGTGGCGGATCGGCAGACCGAGATTTTCTGGGGCGCTTACCTGGGCACACCGGACGAGATACTGCTCAGCGGCCGGCTGGCGGATGTCGCCGATGAGATCGAACGGGTGCGCAAAGCGGCGCGGGCGGAGCATGGGTGGATCATGGATACCTATCTGTTGCGCAAGCCTTGAGTGGTTGGCTGCCTGATCAAGCGCTTTCGCGAGCAGGCTCGATCCCACAGGGTAATGCGTTGCAGAATGTGGGAGCGAGCCTGCTCGCGAAGGGGCCAGAACATTCACCACCGATCGTAGACAGGCAAAAAGAAACCCGGTGCAACGCAAATCGCACCGGGTTTTTTGTTGCCAGCCAACAGCGGATGTCGTGGATCCGCGGTCAACCTTGAACTCCGTATCAGGCGCGTTCCAGCGCCAATGCCACGCCCTGACCGCCGCCGATGCACAAGGTCGCCAGACCTTTCTTGGCATCGCGCTTGAGCATTTCATGCAGCAATGTCACCAGCACGCGGCAGCCTGATGCGCCGATCGGGTGGCCGAGGGCAATGGCGCCGCCGTTGACGTTGACCTTGTCCAGATCCCATTGCAGGTCCTTGGCCACGGCCAGCGATTGCGCAGCGAACGCTTCGTTGGCTTCGATCAGGTCGAGCTGGTCGATGTTCCAGCCGGCCTTATCGAGGCAGCGGCGGGTCGCCGATACCGGGCCGATGCCCATGATCGCCGGGTCGACGCCAGCGTTGGCGTAGGCGGCAATCCTGGCCAGAACCGGCAGGCCCAGCGATTTGGCTTTCTCGGCACTCATCAGAATCACAGCAGCGGCACCGTCGTTCAGCGACGAGGCGTTGCCAGCGGTGACGCTGCCGTCCTTTTTGAACGCCGGACGCAATTTCGCCAGAGATTCTGCGGTGGTATCGCCGCGTGGCTGCTCGTCGACCTTGAACGCGACAGGATCGCCTTTGCGCTGGGGAATCAGGATCGGCGTGATTTCATCAACGAAGCGCCCGGCCTCGATAGCGGCGGCAGCTTTCTGCTGGGAAGCGGCAGCAAAGGCGTCCTGCTGTTCGCGGCTGATCTGGTATTTGTCGACCAGATTCTCGGCAGTGATGCCCATGTGGTAATCGTTGAACGCATCCCACAGGCCATCGCTGATCATGGTGTCGACGATTTGCGCGTGACCCATGCGCAGACCGGTGCGCGCGCCCGGCATGATGTAGTTGGACAGGCTCATGTTTTCCTGGCCGCCGGCGATGATCACCTCGGCGTCGCCGCAACGGATCGCTTGCGCGCCCAGGTGCAGAGCCTTGAGGCCCGAACCGCAAACCTTGTTCAGGGTCATGGCCGGCACGGCATGGGGCAGGCCAGCCTTGATCGCGGCCTGACGTGCCGGGTTCTGCCCGGCGCCAGCGGTGAGCACCTGGCCCATGATCACTTCATCGACCTGCGCCCCGTCCAGACCGGTCTGCTCGAGCAACTGGCGGATCACCGCCGCGCCCAGGTCTACAGCGGATACATTGGCCAGGGAGCCCTGAAAACTGCCGATCGCGGTACGCGTGGCGGCAACAATGACGACGTCTTGCATGTGCGAATTCCTCACTGGGCAGCGAACTGCATTTCCGGTACGTGATCCGGGACGATCAGTTTACCAGCGGTTTTGGCGACGATTTCCTCAACGCTGACGCCAGGTGCGCGTTCCTTGAGGACAAAAGCGCCATTTTCGATTTCCAGATAGGCGAGGTCGGTCAGCACGCGCTTGATGCAGCCGGCACCGGTCAGCGGCAGGCTGCATTTGGCCAGCAGCTTGGACTCACCGTCCTTCGAGGCGTGGGTCATGATGACAATGATGTTGTCGGCGCCGGCCACCAGATCCATCGCGCCGCCCATGCCCTTGACCAGTTTGCCGGGGATCATCCACGAAGCGATGTTGCCTTCAACATCCACTTCAAAGGCGCCAAGCACGGTCAGGTCGACGTGGCCGCCACGGATCATCGCGAAGGATTCGGCGGAATTGAAGATCGACGCGCCGATCCGCGCCGTCACCGTTTGTTTACCGGCGTTGATCATGTCGGCATCGATGGTTTCTTCGGTCGGGAACGGGCCCATGCCGAGCAGGCCGTTTTCCGATTGCAGCATGACTTCCATGCCTTCGGGGATGTAGTTGGCAACCAGGGTCGGAATGCCGATGCCGAGGTTGACGTAGTAGCCGTCCTGCATTTCGCGGGCGACGCGTTGAGCCATTTGTTCGCGGGTAAGTGCCATGTTGTTCTCCGTAGGCCTGAATTATTTGCGGATGGTGCGCTGTTCGATGCGTTTTTCGAACGTGCCGCAAATGACCCGGTCGACGTAGATGCCCGGGGTGTGGATCTGCGTCGGGTCGAGTTCGCCGGGCTCGACGATTTCCTCGACTTCGACCACGGTGATCTTGCCGGCGGTCGCGGCCAGCGGGTTGAAATTCTGCGCGGTGTGACGGTAAACGACGTTACCGAAATGGTCGGCCTTCCAGCCTTTGACGATGGCGAAGTCGCCGGTGATGGACTCTTCCATCAGGTATTTGCGCCCCTTGAACTCACGCACTTCCTTGCCTTCAGCAACCGGGGTGCCAACGCCAGTGGCGGTGAAGAACGCCGGAATGCCGGCGCCGCCCGCGCGCATTTTTTCGGCGAGGGTGCCTTGCGGGGTAAGGATGACTTCGATCTCGCCCTTGAGCAGTTGCTCTTCAAACAACTTGTTCTCGCCGACGTAGGAAGCGATGACTTTGCTGATCTGGCGGTCGGTGAGCAGCACGCCAAGGCCGAAACCATCAACGCCGCAGTTGTTGGAAACGACGGTGAGATCACGGGTGCCCTTGCGCTTGATCTCGGCGATCAGGTTTTCCGGAATGCCACACAGGCCGAAACCGCCGGCGATAACGGTCATGCTGTCTTCCAGCCCGGCCATCGCTTCCTCGTAGGAATACACACGCTTGTCGAAACCTGCCATAGGCACCTCTTTTATTATTTGCGGGCGGCTGGCTAGCCGAATGACTGGAGTGTCTCTCTGTGGAATATATTTGTTAAGTTGATTTTTGCGGTTGATTGATTGATAAAGCTCACTAATACGCGTTCGGCGATGATCGTTCCCACGCAGGAGCGTGGGAACGATCAGGGCCATCGCATCACGGCTTGCAGCTTGACGCTTGCAGCTTGCAACTGGAGCAAAGCGACATGACCATCAAACAGATCCGTGCCTTTCTCGCCGTGGCCCATAGCCTGAGCTTCGCCGTGGCCTGCGAGCGTCTGCACCTGTCGCAGTCAGCGCTCAGCCTGACCATCAAAGCGCTGGAAGAGGGCCTGGGCGGGCGCCTGTTCAGCCGCAACACGCGTAACGTGGCGTTGACCCCGGAAGGCGAGTCCCTGCTGCCGCTGGCGCGCCGCTTGATCGCCGATTGGGACAACGCCGAAGACGAGATGCGCCAGCGTTTCAGCCTCCAGCGCGGACGCGTGACCCTGGCGGCGATGCCGTCATTTGCCGGCAATCTGCTGCCGCCGATTCTCAAGAGCTTCCGCGCGCGTTATCCGAACGTCAACGTCACGGTCAACGACGTGATCAACGAGCAAGTGCTGGAAATGGTCCGCGATCGTCAGGTTGAACTCGGTGTGGCGTTCGCGCCGATGCAGAGCACATCGATGACGTTCACGCCGCTGTATGTCGATCGCTTTGTCGCCGTGGTGCCGGCCGATTCAGCGCTGGCTGGTCGCGCCGACATCGATTGGCAGACCTTGCTGGAGCAACCGTTCATCACCTTGCAGCGGCCATCGACCGTGCGGGTCATGCTGGAAGAGCATTTGCAGGCGCGCGGAATGAAGTTGCCGGTGGAGTTCGAGAGCCATCAATTGGCGACCGTCGGGCGAATGGTTGCCAGCGGGCTTGGGGTCAGCGCGGTGCCGGCATTGTGCGCGGGGCAGATGCGCGAGCTCGGTGCGCATTGCCTGACCTTGAATGATTCTGTCGAACGGGCGATTGGCGTGTTGACCGATCCGGGCAATGAGCTGTCGGCGGCGGCGCAGGCGTTGTTCGAGATTCTCAAGGCTGAAGATTTGCAGCGCCAGTTCGATTTCCCCCTCACTCCAGAAGCGCGGAAACAGAGCGCCGAACGCTGATTCAGTGTGCGAGCGAGCCTGCTTGCGAAGAACGATAACGCGGTCTAAGCCTTGGCCACGCGCCACAGATACCAGGCTGCAACCGTCCGATAAGGCTTCCACGCCTGGCCAATCTCGATCATCTGTTTGCGCGTCGGCTGCACCTCCAGTCCCTTCAAGCGCCGATATCCCTCACGCACGCCAAAATCATCCGCCGGCAGGACGTCCATGCGTTCGAGGCTGTAGATCAACAGCATCTCCACGGTCCAGCGGCCGACACCGCGCAAACTGGTCAGGCGTTCGATCAGGGTTTCATCGTCCATCGCCCGTGCAGTCGGGTAATCGGGCACCACGCCGTCCAGCGTCGCCTGGGCGATCCCTTGAATCGTCGCGATCTTGCTGGCTGAAAATCCGCAAGCGCGCAGTTGCTCGACCTCAGTCGCGAGAATCTGCTCCGGGCGTGGAAACACCTGACCGGGAAACAACCCCACTAAACGCCCAAGGATCGCATCGCCGGCCTTGGCGTGCAGTTGCTGATAGGCAATCGCCCGTACCAGCGATTCATACGGGTCGCGCGCCGGATGTGGCTGATGCAGACATGGGCCGACGGCGCTGACATGGCGCTGCCAGTCGGTGTCTATCGCGGCCAGAAAAGCGCTGGCCATCTCATACATGTCAGCCATGTTGCGGTGATTCGGACATACCCATCGAAATCCCTGTTTGCGTGTTGGATTGCATGGCTCAAAAAGCCAATTGTTGAGTCATTTGCAGCGCAGCGTTTTCCAGCCTGAGCAGAAACGCCTTGCGCGGTTGTCCGCCACCATAACCGGTCAGCGATCCGTCGGCGCCGATCACTCGGTGGCACGGGACCACGATCGACAGGCGATTGTGCCCGTTGGCCAGGCCGACCGCACGGCTGGCGCCGGGTTTGCCCAGGCCTGCCGCGATGGCGCCGTACGTGCTGGTGTGGCCATAGGGAATTTGCAGCAGCGCCGCCCACACCTCGCGTGCAAAAGCGCTGCCGGGCAGGTGCAGCGGCACGCTGAACTGAGTGAGTTTGCCGGCAAAGTAATCCGCCAGTTGCACCTCGATCTGCTGCAAGTGGGCGTTATGCCCCGGTGCAATCGCGTAGCCGTAACGGTTTTGCAGCGCTTCAACTTCACGGGTCAGCGCCGGGCGATCGAGAAATTCCAACAACACCAGCCCACGGCGCTCGGCCATGGCGATCATCGGCCCCAGCGGCGTGGTCAGGCGGGTGAACAGCAACGGTTCACTATTGGCCGCGCGGCCCGGGGTGATGTGGAAGGACTTCTGAAACGCGTCGCGAAAACCACTGAGCGATTCATAGCCGGAGTCGAACGCGGCGTGATCGATCGAAGTGCCTTGCCTGATTCCGCCCAGAGCCATGCCGAGGCGCCGTGTGCGCAGCCAGGCGTGGAAAGTCATACCGAAGTGCTGCTTGAACCAGCGTCGCAGTTTCAGCGGTTCGATGCCCTCGGCGAGCAATTGCGCATCGCTCCAGCGCCGTTCGGGATCGGCGTTCACCGCATTGAGCAGGCGCTGCACCCAGTCCGGGGCGATGGCTGCTGCGTCCAGCGGTTTGCAGCGCAGGCAGGCGCGGTAACCGGCGCACAGGCACTCGTCGGCGTGGGCGAAGAATTCGACGTTTTCCGGTTTCGGCTTGCGCGCCGTGCAACTGGGGCGGCAAAAGATCCCGGTGGTTTTCACGGCGGTGAAGAACACGCCTTCATAGGCAGTGTCGCGCTCGAGCATGGCGCGAACCATTTCGGCGTGGGGCGGCAGGGCAGCGGCTGGTATGTTCATGACGTGAGAGTAAATCCGCTTTGTCGATGGCTCCACCGAAAAATCGACAGTGAATTTTTTCCCTTGTGCAGCACAATGAGCGGGTCGCCGCTTTCGAGGAAGCCAAACCATGCAGCCGTTTTCCATTCAGCGCATCGATCATATCGTCCTGCGCGTCGCCGACCTGCAACGCAGCATCGATTTCTACGCCAGGGTGTTCGGCGCCGAAGTGGTCAGGCATAACCAGCCGCTGGGGCTGGTGCATTTGCGCGCTGGCACGTCGATGATCGATCTGGTCGACTTGCACGGCGAACTCGGGCGCAAGGGCGGTGGCGCGGCGCAGGCGCAGCGACGCAATGTCGACCACTTCTGCCTGCGCATTGAACCGTTCGATGAAGCCGCGCTCATCGCTCACCTGCAATCGTTCGGGCTGACCGTGGAGAAAGCCGCCAGGCGTTTCGGCGCCGAGGGTTACGGCTTGTCGCTTTACTGTTTCGACCCGGACGGCAATCAGGTCGAACTCAAAGGCCCGTCCGAGAGCGATCAGCCAGCGGTTTCCTGAAGCAGCTGCTCGGCCACTTGCCCGAGGGCCGAACGGCCGTTTTGCACTTGTTCAGACGCCAGATTGAACAGCGCCAGTTGCCGATCGGCGCTGGTGCCGCTGTCGATGATCGCCCGGGCACGTTCGAACAACTGCGCCGCGCCCAGTATCTGCGCCGTCTCGGCAAAGCGCTGCTCGGCCAGTTCCAGCCATTGCGCGAGCGAACAGTCGCCGTCGATGCCTTCGACCAGAAAGCGCGCATGAATCCCCTGATGTTTGGCGCGCCAGCGATTTTCCTCCAGCATCGAACGCGCGGTCTGGTCGTACAGCAAACCGGGCCGCCGCTGCGCACTGGCATGAGCCACCAATACCCGGAAAAACGCCGCAAGGGTCAGCGCATCGTCGACGCGAGGGCAAGCGTCAGTCATGCGCAGTTCCAGGGTCGGAAAACGCGCGGCCGGACGCACGCCCCACCAGCATTCGCCTGGCTGAGTGATGGCGCCGATGCGCGTGAGAAACGCCAAGTGCTCGTCGTAATGGCGCTGATCGGCGAACAGCGGCGGGATGCCCATGCGTGGCCACTCGTCACACGCGGTCTGCCGATAGCTCATGAAGCCGCTGGCGGCGCCATCCCAGATCGGCGACGAACAGCTCAGCGCCAACAGCAGCGGCGTCCACGGCAGCACTTCGTTCATCACCGCAATGCGATCCAGCGGCTCTGCCACCTCGACGTGCACATGCAGGCCCGACAGCACGCTGCGGCGGGCGACATGGCCGTAGCGCTCGAACAGATACCGGAAGTGTTCCTCGTCGGTCGGAACCTGCTCGCGCCAGTCGGCCAGCGGATGACTGCCGGCGCTGAGCATGCCCAGAGCAAATGGCTCCAGGGCCGCGCGCAAGGCCTGACGGCTGCCACGCAGAAAATCACTGGCGTGTTCGAAATCGCTGAATACCGGCGAAGCCACTTCGATCTGGCCCTGAAACATCTCCGTGGCAAACCACACACCCAGCGCCGCCCGGCAAGCCTCGATGGCCTGTGGCGGCGGACTACCGATCATGCGCAGGCTCTGCAGGTCAGTGAGAAAGTACTCTTCCTCAATGCCGAATCGCGGGTGGCTCATGACAGTGCTCGAGCAAGTGTTTCTCTTGAGAACCGTGCGCCGTTGCGGTGGTTCACGCCGGGCGACCAGTGCCCCGCGAATGCACCGTTGGTCTTGTCCATTGCACTTGAGCGGCCAGGGCGTTGCCAAACAAGTCCGATCAACGTGTTCTGGAGGCAGACATGAGCAACTCATCCAGCAACGACAAAGCGCTTAACCAAACCGTCAATCCCAACGACGACGGCTTCGCCATCGGCACGGCCGGGCGTGATGAAGACCCCAACGCCACCACCGACTGGGATGTCAGCCGCGATAACGAGGATGTCATGACGCCGGACGATACTCGCGGTCTGCCCGGTTATCCCGGGGCCGAAAAAAACAATCCTTCGAAACCCGTTGTCGACAGCAGCGTACCGGCCAACGGCGATCCATCGGTGCAGAACGACGGCGCTGATTGAGGTGGTCAACAGTGGCAGGATAATGGCGTCGGTCGAACTTTTCTGATCCGGCGCCACTCTGAACCTGTCATAGGGTCGCAGTTCGACAGAAAAAACGCTTCGGCAGGCAGAAAAAGCTGCGTGGCGTGATAAATTCCCCCCACGTCGAGCCCACCCAGAATGGCCCCTGCCGGGTCCCACCAAGAGCGATCTACATGCAAGCAAAGGCCCGTGAGGTTTATGTGCCACCGGTGCTGCAAGATCTGCGGGCCGGCACAGCCGAACTGCACATCGCACTGGAAAAACGCCTTCCTTTTTTCTCCGACACCCTCGATACCCCCGCTTTCGAGCGCTTGATGCAGGCCTATTACGGGTTCTATCAGCCGCTCGAACAGGCGTTGCTCGCCAGTGGCGCGGTCCCGGACGATTTCAATCTGCTGCCTCGTCTGAAGGCTGACACCCTGCGCGCCGACCTGCGCGCACTGGGGGCAACCGCTGATGATTTGCCGCTGTGTGAAGATCTGCCAGTCATTGACTCCAGCGCCGCCAGTCTCGGTGTTTTGTACGTGCTCGAAGGCGCGACTCTCGGCGGGCAGATCCTGCGTCGCGAGATCGCCGCGCGGCTGAATCTGGACGCCGACAATGGCGCTGCCTTCCTCGATGTCTACGGCGCGGCCACCGGGCGGCGCTGGCGCGAGTTCATCGAATACCTGAGCAACCGGCCCATGGCGGCCAGCGAACGCGCGGCCGTGGTCAGCGCAGCACAAATCACATTCAGCTGTTTCGAGCAGTGGCTCGAGCGCCAGGAGGTACTGGCATGAACCCGCAAGACCAACAAGCCTTTGAAGAACTGCTGGCCAACTGTGCCGACGAGCCGATCCGCTTTCCCGGCGCGATCCAGCCCCATGGTCTGCTGCTGACCCTGACCGAGCCTGCGCTGCAGATCATTCAGGTCAGCGCCAACGTCGAAACCCTGCTGGCCCGCGCGCCCGAATCCCTGATCGGCCAGCCGCTGCACAGCCTGATCGGCGCCGAACACACCGCGCAAGTGCTGCAAGCCTTGCAACAGGCGACGTTCTCCGAGGCGGCGCCCCTGCGTTTCGAGCTTAACGGCACTGAATTCGAAGGTTTGCTGCACCGCCATCAGGGCGTGCTGATTCTCGAACTGGAAATTCACGTGAAGAATTTCCAGCCGCGCAACGTCGCCGGGGTCAATACCCACCTGGGCCGCATGCTCCAGCGCCTGCAAGCGGCGACCACGCTGCAGGCCCTGTACGACATCAGCGTCAAGGAAATCCAGGCGATGACCGGTTACGACCGGGTGCTGATCTATCGCTTCGAGGAGGAGGGCCACGGTCAGGTCATCGCCGAAGCGTCCGATCCATCGATGGAAGTGTTCAACGGCCTGTTCTTCCCGGCTTCGGACATTCCCGAGCAGGCGCGCGAGCTGTATCGCACCAACTGGTTGCGGATCATCCCCAACGCCGATTATCAGCCGGTGCCACTGGTGCCGAAGCTGCGCCCGGACACGCAGACGCCGCTGGACCTCAGTTTCGCCACGCTGCGCAGCGTCTCGCCGATTCACTGCCAGTACATGAAGAACATGGGCGTGCTGTCGTCGATGAGCATTTCCCTGCTCAAGGGCGACAAGCTCTGGGGCCTGATCAGCTGCGGCAACCGCCAGCCACTGCACGTGCCGCATGAATTGCGCATGGCTTGCCAGACCATCGGCCAGGTCCTTTCATTGCAGATCAGTGCCATGGAAACCCTTGAACTGACCCGCCAGCGTGAAGAGAAGGTCGAAGCGCTGGCGCGGCTCAATCAGGCGATGGTCGATTCGCCGCAAAATGTTTTCGACGGCCTCGCCCAGCAGCCAGCGACGCTGATGGCGCTGGTCAATGCCGGCGGCATTGCGATCATCGAAGACAAGCAGTTGCACCGTTACGGCAACTGCCCTGAACCGGAAGAAATTCGCGCGCTGCACAAGTGGTTGCAGGCGCGCGGCGAGCCGGTGTTCGCCAGCCATCACCTGTCCAGCGTTTACCCGCCGGCGGCGCAGTATCAGTCGGTAGCCAGTGGTGTGCTTGCCATGAGCCTGCCGAAACCGGTGGACAACGGCGTGCTGTGGTTCCGTCCGGAAGTGAAGGAAAACATCAACTGGAGCGGCGACCCGCGCAAGCCGCTGGATCTGGAAAACTCCGACGCCGGGATGCGCTTGCGTCCGCGCACCTCGTTCGAGATCTGGAAGGTCGAGATGGCCGGGATCTCCACCAAGTGGAGCCACGGTGACCGGTTCGCCGCCAATGACCTGCGCCGTTCGGCGCTGGAAAACGATCTGGCCCGCCAGGTCCGTCGCGAGCAGGCGGCTGTGCAGGCGCGCGATGATCTGGTGGCGGTGGTTTCCCACGACCTGCGCAACCCGATGACGGTGATTTCCATGCTCTGCGGCATGATGCAGAAAGCCTTCAGCTCGGAAGGCGCGCACACCTCACGGCGCATTTCCACGGCGATCGACACCATGCAGCAGGCCACGGCGCGGATGAACACGTTGCTGGAAGACCTGCTCGATACCTCGAAAATCGACGCCGGGCGCTACTCCATCACCCCGCAGGCGCTGGAGGTCGGGCACATCTTTGAAGAGGCCCAAGCGTTGCTGTCGCCGCTGGCCCATGACAAGGACATCAGCATTTCCTTCCAGGCCGATCCTGACCTGCGCATCCACGCCGACCCCGAGCGGCTGTTTCAGGTGTTGTCGAACCTGGTGGGCAACGCCATCAAATTCACCCCGCGCATGGGCACCGTCGGCGTGCACGCCAAATCGGTGGGCGACGAGATCGTGTTTATCGTGCGTGACAGTGGCGAAGGCATTCCCAAGGAGCACTTGCCGCATGTGTTTGATCGCTACTGGACGATAAAGGAAGGCAACCCGACCGGCACTGGCCTGGGTTTGTACATCACTCAAGGCATCGTCGAAGCCCATGGCGGCCAGATCGTCGCCGAGAGCGAGCCGGGGCAGGGCAGCGAATTCCGCTTCACCGTGCCGCGCCTGGCCTGATTGCCCCTTGTAGGTTTCGATCGTTCCCACGCTCTGAATGGGACGCAGAGCGTCCCGGGCTGCATTCCCACGCAGAGCGTGGGAACGATCAGATTCGCATCCTCAGGGTCATTTTCTTCAATACCGCAAATCCCCTGCTCGCTACCGTAGCCACCTCGTTCCTCGTTTGAAGCAGGTGTGCAATGAGTCTGATTCTTTCCATGGCGGCGTTTGCCCTCGCCGCATCCATCACCCCCGGGCCGGTCAATATCGTCGCCTTGAGTTCAGGCGCGCAGTACGGTTTCCGCGCCAGCCAGCGGCATGTGGCCGGGGCGACGCTGGGTTTTGTGCTGTTGTTGGTGCTGATGGGCCTGGGCCTGCATGAGGTCTTGCAACTCTGGCCATTCATGACCCGCGTGGTGCAATGGGCCGGGGTGGCGTTTCTGTTGTTCATGGCCTGGAAACTGGCCAGCGATGACGGCCAGTTGCACGCCAGCGAATCCGGCCGCGCGCCGTCGATGCTCTATGGCGCGGTGATGCAATGGCTCAACCCCAAGGCCTGGCTGGCATGCGTGGCCGGCATGGGCGCGTTTGTCGCTGATGGCGAGGCGCGGCTGGTCTGGCAGTTTGCGGCGGTGTATCTGGTGATCTGCTATCTGTCGGTGGGCTGCTGGGCGTATGCCGGGACGTTCTTGCGCGGGTATCTGAGCAATGCAGCGGGGATGCGCTGGTTCAATCGATTGATGGCGTTGTTGCTGGCGGTGAGTGCGCTTTATTTGCTGTTCACTTGATTCACAGGCCCACCACAACCCCCTGTGGGAGCGAGCCTGCTCGCGAATACGATGGATCAGTCAGTGAAGTGTTGAATGACACACCGCTTTCGCGAGCAGGCTCGCTCCCACAAGGGGGGCAGGGTTCAACTTCGAGTATGGAGTCAGCCGCGATACTGCCCCGGCGTCGCCGCCAGATGTTGTTTGAACGCTCGTTGAAAATGCGCCTGATCGGCAAACCCGGCCTGGAGCGCGACATCGGCAATCAACTGGCCGCTGCGCAAACGCTCGCGGGCGAACTGGATGCGCTGGTTGACCAGGAAGGCATGGGGCGTCATCCCGTAACGCTGCCTGAACGCACGAATCAGGTATGACGGCGATAGTTGCGCCGCCGCGCAAATTGCCTCGAGGCTCAGCACTTCGGTGCAATGTCCACGGATGAAATCAGCGGCGCGCTCCAGCTTGAAATTCGGCTCGGCAACGGGCTCGTCCGCTGGATTCAGGCGGACCTGCAAATCACTGAAAAACTCAACCGCTGCGCTGTGTTTCGCCAGCGCCTCCATTTGGTCGTCGAGCAAAACCTCGTACAACTCCATCAACTTGCCAAAGAGTTCGGCATCAGTCAGATGCGTGTCGGAAAATCGGCGAAATTCCAGCTCCCCGGCAAACCCCAATTGATGCTGCAAATCCGTCAGCCACGGCGTTTCGACATACAACATCACATACGACCAAGGCTGATCATCGATCGGATTGCAGGCATGCACATCGCCGGGATTCATCAGCACCACGGTGCCGGCCGCCACCTCAAATTGCGCCTGCTCATGCACATAGGTACTGCGCCCGGCGGTGATCGCGCCGATGGAAAAGTGCGCATGGGAATGCCGCGCATAACAGACTTCACGCCCATCCGCGATGGCCCGCGCTTCGATGAAGGGCAGGGCGTCGTCGCGCCAGAAGCGCGGGGCTTTCTCGGGGTTTTTCGCTGTGGCGCGTTTCATCGTGATCGTCCCGACAGGTCAGCGTCTGAGTGTATTAGCTCTGGCCGGCGAATGCCCGTTGCAGTGTCGCCACATCAAGCTTTTTCATCTGAAACATCGCCTGCATTGCAGCACCGACTGTTATAGGCTCTGGGGGCGTGACACTACGAGCGCGATGGAGCTGAACCATGACTGCATTTACCGGCGGATGCCTGTGCGGCGATGTGCGTTTTCAAGCCTCTGGCGAGCCTTACCGAGTTGGATTGTGCCATTGCCTGGACTGTCGCAAGGTTCACGGCGCGCTGTTTCATGCCTCGGCGATTTTTCCTGAGGACGCGGTGACCATCAGCGGTGAAA
The DNA here is from genome assembly GCF_054871425.1 of Pseudomonas glycinis. Taxonomy (NCBI): domain Bacteria; kingdom Pseudomonadati; phylum Pseudomonadota; class Gammaproteobacteria; order Pseudomonadales; family Pseudomonadaceae; genus Pseudomonas; species Pseudomonas glycinis. The sequence continues at coordinate 241,500 of NZ_JBTYHF010000006.1, forward strand.
CCCATGAGTATCAAGGGCGGCACTTTTGTCCGCGCTGTGGTTCTTCCGTGTTCAACCGCAGTGGTGATGAGGTCGAGGTGAACCTCGGCGCGCTGGATGCGCCGGATCAGTTGAAGCCGACCTATGAGAGCTGGATTGTGCGGCGTGAATCGTGGTTGCCGGATTTTCCGCTGGCCAGGCATTACCGTGGTGATCGTGAAGGCAAAGGGCGGGCAGAGCGGTAGGGGATTGATTCAGCCTTCAGCACGCTTGCGATTTCTGTGGGAGTGAGCTTGCTCGCGATAGCTATCTCAAAGATACGAATGAATAGCGGATCTACCGTGATCCCTGTGGGGGCTGGCTTGCCAGCGATGGCGGCCTTATAGCCGACCAGTCCCTGGCGGATATATACCCAATATCAACTGTGGGAGCGAGCCTGCTCGCGAAGGCGGAGTGTCATTCGCAGATAATTAGACTGGAGCGACGCCTTCGCGGGCAAGCCCGCTCCCACAGGGGATCAGTGTTGCCGATATCGCGGTAATCCTGATTGAGGCGATTACCCGCGAATAAACGCCAACAAATCCGCATTGATGGTTTCAGCCTGCGTCGTCGGCATGCCATGCGGGAAGCCCGGATACGACTTCAGTGTGCCGTTGGGCAGCAGTTTCGCCGATAACGGTCCGGAGTTGGCGTAGGGTACGATCTGGTCATCCTCGCCGTGCATCACCAACACCGGCACGGTGACTTTTTTCAGGTCGTCGGTGAAGTCAGTTTGCGAGAACGCGACGATGCCGTCGTAGTGCGCCTTGGCGCCGCCGATCATGCCCTGGCGCCACCAGTTGGCGATGATCCCTTCCGCCGGCTCGGCGCCCGGGCGGTTGTAGCCGTAGAAAGGTCCGCTCGGCACATCGCGATAGAACTGCGCGCGATTCGCCGCCAACTGCGCTTGAAAGCCATCGAACACCGATTTCGGCAAACCGCCCGGGTTGCTTTCGGTCTGCACCATCAGCGGTGGTACGGCGCTGATCAATACCGCTTTGCTGACCTTGTCCTGACCATGTCGGGCAATGTAATGGATCACTTCGCCGCCGCCGGTGGAATGGCCGACGTGCACCACGTTGCTCGTACCCAGATGATTGACCACCGCCAGCACATCGTCGGCGTAATGGTCCATGTCGTGGCCATCCCAGACCTGGCTGGAGCGCCCGTGTCCACGTCGATCATGGGCAATCACCCGAAAGCCCTGTGCCAGGAAAAACAGCATCTGCGCGTCCCAGTCATCGGAACTGAGCGGCCAGCCGTGGTGGAAGTGGATCACCGGCGCGTCGCGCGGGCCCCAGTCCTTGTAGAAGATATCGACGCCGTCTCGAGTGGTGACAAAGCCCATATTCGTTACTCCTGACCTGTGATGGACAACCGCGATGTACGCGGACCGTTTGCGCAGAGGTACGACGACTCAGTGCGAGCCGTTATCAACTGTAGGAGCAATGCCGGGGTCTGCATGACCGCTGGTCACAACGTCTGGCTTCAAGCGCAAATTAGGCTTTGCTGAAAGGGATAAGCGCGGGCGTCCGCAGGTTTTTCCGACCACAGCGACGCCCCTTCGCACCACCGTGAGCCTGAGGAAATCCGCCGATGCTGACCCTTAATATCAATGGCAAGGATCAGGAGCTCGATGTCCCCGCCGACATGCCGCTGCTCTGGGTTCTGCGCGATGTCGCGCACCTGACCGGGACCAAGTTCGGTTGTGGCATGGCCCAGTGCGGCGCCTGCACCGTGCACGTCGACGGCGCGCCATTACGTTCCTGTATCACTCCGGCGACTGCCGTCGCCCACGGGCAGAAAATCCTCACCATCGAGGGCTTGTCCAGCGATGGCTCGCACCCAGTGCAGGAGGCCTGGGCCGAGCTGGACGTGGTGCAGTGCGGTTACTGCCAGTCCGGGCAGATCATGTCCGCCGCCGCGTTGCTGGCGAAAATTCCCAAGCCCACCGACAGCGATATCGATCAGGCGCTCTCCGGCAATATCTGCCGCTGCGGCACCTATCCGCGCATTCGCGCAGCGGTCAAACGCGCCGCCGAAATCGGCTGAGTCATTCTCTGGGAGAGGAACGATGAACAGTCCCGTATCGCGTCGCGGGTTTCTCAAGGGCAGCGCACTGTTAAGCGGCGGCTTGATGGTGGCGTTCGTGGTGCCCGGGGCCAATCGCTTTGCCCGGGCGGCAGAAAATCAGAACAAGACCTTCGCGCCCAACGCGTTCCTGCGCATCGCAGCGGACAACAGCGTCACCGTGCTGCTCGGCCATTCGGAAATGGGCCAGGGCATCTGGACCGGCCTGACCATGCTGATCGCCGAAGAACTGGACGCCGACTGGTCGAAAATCCGCGTCGAGCACTCGCCAGCCTCGGCGGCCGATTACGGCTTGCCGGCGTTTGGCGGCATGCAGATCACCGGCGGCTCGACGTCGACCTGGATGGAATTCGACCGCTATCGACTGGCCGGGGCGACGGCGCGGCAGATGCTCGTGGAAGCGGCTGCGAAACGCTTCGACGTCGCGCCGTCGACGATTCGCACGGAGTCCGGCGTGGTCATCGCCGGGAACCAACGCGCGACCTACGGCGAACTGGCCGATGCCGCCGGGCAACTGCCGGTGCCGGATCCGAAAACCATCACCTTCAAGGAGGCCAAGGACTGGAAAGTCATCGGCAAACCGACCAAGCGCCTCGACACCCCGGAGAAAATCACCGGCCGCGCCAAGTTCGGCATGGACGTGCAGTTCGAAGGCCTGATGACCGCGATGGTCGCCCGCGCCCCGGTGTTCGGTGCCACGGTGAAATCCTTCGAAGGCGCCGCAGCGCTGGCGATTCCCGGCGTGCACAAGGTGGTGCAGGTACCCAGCGGCGTGGCGGTGGTGGCCGAGCATTTCTGGGCGGCGAAGCTGGGCCGTGATGCGCTCAAGGTTGACTGGGATCTCGGGGCGCTGGCCGACATGAGCAGTGAAAAACTGCTGGAGAGTTTCCGCAAACTGGCGGCGACGCCGGGCACTTCCGCCACGCAGGCCGGGGACGCCAAGGCCAATTTCGGCAAAGCCGCGAAGAAAATCGAGGTCGAATACAGCGTGCCGTATCTGGCCCACGCGCCGATGGAACCGCTCAATTGCACGGTAAAAATCAGCGCCGGCAAATGCGAGATCTGGACTGGTACGCAATTTCAGACGCTGGACCAAATGGTCGCCAGCAAGATCACCGGGCTCAAGCCCGAACAGGTCGAGATTCATACCGAATTCCTCGGCGGTGGTTTTGGTCGCCGCGCCAATCCGACCTCGGATTTCGTCGCCGAAGCCGTGCAAGTGGCGAAAGCGGCGGGCCTGCCGGTGAAAACCGTGTGGGCGCGCGAAGATGACATTCGCGGCGGCTACTACCGCTCGATGTATCTGCACAAGGCGCAGGTCGGGCTGGGCGCCGATGGTTTGCCGATGAGCTGGCAGCATGTGCTGGTCGGCCAGTCGATCATGGCCGGGACGATGCTTGAGGCGACGATGGTCAAGAACGGCATCGATGCCACCTCGGTCGAGGGCGTGGCTGACAGTCCGTACATCAAGGATCTGCCTCATCATCAGGTCGACCTGCATTCGCCGCAGACCGGCATCAATGTGTTGTGGCTGCGCTCGGTGGGCCATACCCACACGGGTTTCGTCATGGAATCGCTGATCGATGAACTGGCGACGGCGGCGGGCAAGGATCCGGTGGAGTACCGGCGAACGTTGCTAAAGGCGCACCCGCGCCACCTTGGCGTGCTCAATCTGGCGGTGGAGAAGGCCAACTGGGGCGCGCCGTTGCCGGACGGGCATGCTCTGGGCGTGGCGGTACACGAGTCGTTCGGCAGCTACGTGGCGCAAGTGGCGGAGGTGTCTCAGGACAATTTGGCGATCCGCGTGCATCGGGTGGTCTGCGCGGTGGACTGCGGCATTGCGGTGAATCCGCAGAGCATCGCCGCGCAGATGGAATCGTGCATCACCTTCGGTCTCGGCATGGCGTTGCACAGCAAACTCACCGTCAAGGACGGCGGCGTCGTGCAGTCCAACTATCACGATTATCAGGTGTTGCGGCTCAACGAAATGCCGGCGGTGGAAGTGCATATCGTCGCCAGCAGCGAAAAACCCGGCGGCATCGGCGAGCCCGGCGTGCCACCGACCGCGCCGGCCGTGGCCAACGCCGTGTTCGCCTTGACCGGGCAACGCCTGCGCGAACTGCCACTGCAACTGTCGGGGGTGTGAGATGAAACGACATCTTGTGTTGGGCACCGTCGTTTTGCTCGGTCTCGGTGGCTACGCCTCGGACCTGTTTGCCGAAGATCAGGAAGCTCTGAAAGCCTTTGGCTCGGTGCAGAAAGTCTTTCAGAGCCCGCGCTGCCAGAATTGCCACATTCCCGGCGATTCGCCGTTGCAGTTCGACGCCGGCATCCCCCACGCGATGAATGTGGTGCGCGGCATGGACGGCAAGGGCGCCGCCGGTTTGCCCTGCGCGACCTGCCACGCCGAAAGCAACCCGCCGGCCAGTTACGGCCCTCATGCGCCGCCGGGTGCGCCGCACTGGAGCCTACCGCCGGCGGCGCACAAAATGGCCTGGATCGGCCTGCCCTCGGACAAGCTCTGCGCGATGATCAAGGACCGTGCGAGCAATGGTGATCGGGATTTCGCCGCGCTGTTAAAACACGTCAGCGAAGACAGACTGGTGCTCTGGGGCTGGAATCCCGGGGCAGGGCGCGCACCGGTGCCAGTGCCGCACGATATTTTCGTCGCGCAATTCAAACTCTGGGCCGATGCCGGCGGGCCGTGTCCGGTGGCGCAAATGTGAAGCCTCGGCGATTTAGCGCTACGCTCAACGCATGACTGTCTACGGAGTGTGCGCATGCTGGTGCCCGGAAAGCCTGCCAATGAAGCTGCACGTATCGACGCGCTGCATGGCCTCAACCTCGACTCGGCCCCTGAAGAGCGCTTCGATCGTCTGACGCGCCTGGCCAAGCGCCTGTTCAACGTGCCGATCGCCCTGGTCACGCTGGTCGACACGGATCGCCAGTGGTTCAAATCCTGTGTGGGTCTGGATGTCAGCGAGACATCGCGCGATGTCTCGTTCTGCGGCCATGCGATTTTGCAGAACGAGCTGATGCTGGTCCCCGATGCGCTGGAAGATCTGCGCTTCCATGACAATCCGCTGGTCACCGGCGCGCCGAATATTCGCTTTTACGCCGGGTACCCACTGACCGTGCCGGACGGTAACAAAATGGGCACCTTGTGCCTGATTGATACCAAACCTCGCCATCTCGATGACGAAGAGCGCGCGCTGCTGCGTGACCTCGCGGAGATGGCCGAGCAAGAGTTGATGGCGGTGCAGATGGCGAGCATGGATGAGTTGACGCTGCTGTCCAATCGCCGTGGTTTCAAGCAACTGGCCCAGCATGCACTGGATGCCTGCGCGCGCTTGAACCGGCCGGCGACGCTGCTGTTTTTCGACCTCAACGACTTCAAGCAGATCAACGATCTGTACGGCCATGCCGAAGGCGACAGTGCGCTGAAGACCTTCGCCGATGTGCTGCGCATTGCCTTTCGCGAAAGCGACGTGGTCGGACGCCTGGGCGGCGATGAGTTTGTCGCGTTGCTGACCGGCTCCAGCCACGTTGAAACCACGCGGATCATGGCGCGGCTCAAGGAAATCCTCGAAGAGCGCAACGCCACGCTGCACCGCGGTTACGCGATTCGCTTCAGCGTCGGCCAGATCGAATACGACCCCACGCGCCACGAAACCGTTGATCGGCTGCTCGCCGATGCAGATGGCGCGATGTATGCGCACAAGCAAGCTCTGAAAGGCTGCTAGCACCGCCACCATCGCTGGCGAGCCAGCTCCCACAGGTTTCGATGGCGCGGAGGATTTTTCAGCTCAGCACCATCTCTGTGGGAGCGAGCCTGCTCGCGAAGGCGTCAGCCGATTCATCGCCGGATTCGCCAGTGCTCAGCGCTTGGGCGGGCTCAGCTTCTGGTAAAACGCCAGCCATTTCTCGTGACTGGCCGCGGCATCCTCGAGTTCGGGCATGCGCAACGCGTCTTGCAAGGCTTTCGCTTCATAAGCATCGAACAGATGCCGGACGGCGGTGCTGGCAATGGCGTTGACTCTGTTGGAGGCGAAGGTATCGGGCACGGCGGTGCGTGCCTGTTGCGCAAGTGGTGCGCCCTCAATATCGAGGCGAGTGATAAACGCCTTGCAGGTGGCGTTCAAGCGAGGCTGGGAGCCGTTTTTGTAGGCTTCGGCGTCGAGGGGCAGCGTTTTCGCCGCTTCTTTCGCCACCGATGGTTTGAGTAATGCGATGTCGATATCGCGACGCAGCACCACTTCATCTCTGCTGGTGAAAATCTCGAAGACTCTGGTTGGCCGCCCATGCAGCAGTGCCAATATGCCAAACGGCGCCGTGCCGGCCTTGGCAAGTTTGTCGGTGGCTGCCGATACTGGCCGCAGGGCGAGCAATTCCAGCGTGTTGTCTTCGAGGTCGAGCCGTTGCGCCAACGGCAACCGGCAGAATGCTTCCTTGAGAATCGCGACATGCGCGTCCTTCATATGCTTGAGGCGCGCCGCCAGCGCTGCATGAAAAGCGCTTGCCACGTTGTTCAGTCTGGGCAGCGAGGCAATCATCGATGGCAGTTGCAATTGTGCATTGCTCGATTGCCATCCCTGCATGTCACCCGTTAGCTTGCCGGCGATGTGTAATTGGCTCAGGGAATAATGTGGCCCGGTTGTATCAGCGTCCGAGGCTGGAACAAACAGCGCCTTCTCTGTCAGGTGTGGGGAATCAGCGAAGATCTTGCGCAGATCGGCGAGGGCAATAGTGGCGGGGGTGGGCGGTGACGACTGGAAGGCCCGGCGGTAAAAATCGTAAATCAGACGATTGTGGTTGCGAAAAAGCAGATCGGCTTGCTTGAGCGTGGCGGCGTCATAGACCGTGACTTGAAAATCGGCATCGCGCTGGATCAGCCCTCGTGCAACCGCCCAGTCCACTACGACCGAGGCACACGGCTCCTCGCGCAGAAACTTGTAGAAATCAGCCGGCGCCGGGCCTTCCGTCAGCTCGCGCAATTGCTCGTAGGTCATCAAGCGCGCCGCGCCCGGCAGGCGTCTTTCGATATACAGCACGACCTGTTTCAGCCTCACCCAGCGCAGGCAACTCATGTAAGGCAGTGATCGAGGAATGCCCCGGATGAGAAACTCCGGCGAGATGCCGGACAATAACAGGTGTGTCGCCAATGTCTTGTTCTTGACCAGTGCGAGTTGGGGTTGCCGGTCGATGAACCGGCGCACTTCGTCATAACTGTCGCCCCAGAAATCACTGCCCTCCAGGCGCTGGGCGACGATTCGGTTTATGTCTTCACCGGCGCTCGGTTCCAGGCTGAGAATCAATGCAGCGAGCAACAGGCGCTCGCGGTTGGTGGCCAGAAGGCGTTTTTTGTGAGACGGCGCTCCGAGGTTCTTCACCAACTGATTGCCCAGCGTCCGTGCGCGCGACGTGATCAGGATACGACTGATCAGGTAGTCGGCTTTTGCCTTGAGGGTATTGAGCGGCAGATCGGTGTCGACCCCTTCACTGAGGTAGTCGATCAGTGGCGGCGAGTCTTCGGGCAAAAAAGCCTGGGTGGTATCGATGATGCTCTGACGTTGCTGCGCGGTGAACCGCTCGGTCTTCGTCCAGGGTTGACCCAGCAGATACCACTGATTCATGTGCCCGGGACGCATGTGCAGATTGATCTTGTCCCATTTCGCCAGGGACAGGGCTTGCTCGACAGTTTTTGGCGACGGTAGCTCGTAGAAACGCAACATTTGCCCGAGGGTGACTTTACCGCTCGAGCGCAGGGCGCCGCCGGCTTCGCCTGCCTGAGCTTTAAGCTGGTCGCGATGAAGTTTCAGATCGGAATGCTTTTCCACTTCAGTCGTCAGGTTGACCCAGCCTTTGGCGCTGGCCGTGCCGACATGACCGGACTCGGTCACCAGCAATTGACTGTCGGCGGGCAACCCGTGCTGTTGCAAGATGGCTTGAAAATCCGCATTGGAGCTGAATATCTGCAAGCGCTCCTGGCCCAGCGCCATCTGCACCGCGAGCGTGGAATCCGGATGGGGCTCGCTGAATTCCTCGTAATCGATTCTGGCTTTGGGTGCCTTGTTCCAGCTCAAATCTTCCAGGCGTCGCCCAATATGCCGGACGTCCTCCAGATCGCCGAAGTCTTCGCGATAGCTGCGGATGGGGGTGCCGGTCTGCACGTAGTCACTGACGTAGGGCAGCTCAGGCCAACTGTGCTGTCGCAGGCGTTGCGCAAGCGCTTTGGCTTGTCCCGCATCTTCCGGCAGCGCAAATTCATAGCGACGCAGCAGCTCGCCCAATTTCAGGCGCGGGCCTCTGACAGGAGCGGAAACAGAGGCCGAAGCAAGCGTTACCGGCGTATCGAGAAAGCCTCGTTGCTCGAACGGATCGCTCGCCAGCAACACCGCATCGATCCGATCGGCGATCGCCCGAAAGTCCTCCAGTTGCGCGTTGCGTTCCTTCACCACAGCCGACGTGCTGTGGCCGTTCTCATCGATGGCAGCCAGACCGGTTTTCTTCATTTCGGTGAGGATGACGCGGGCCTGAATCTGGTTTTGCGGTTCCGGATAACCGTAGAACGCCAGCACCACTTGCCGTGGAAAGCGATACAGCGGGTTGGCGGACTTGCCGCCGATATAAGGCAGGCCCAACCCGGCAGGGTCGATGCGTTGGGAAATCGATTGCAGCATCGGCGCCACCTGCCACCAGCCAGAGTCGTCCTCCAGGGTGAAGGTGCGTACGTCGGAGGTGCCATTCGCTGGTGTGCGCGCTTGCAGAATGTCGCCTTTGATTTGCAAGGTATCCAGGTCGATGTGAAAGCGACTGGCCCAGTCGAGAAACTCGGGGCGTTCGAGGGCGGTCCAGTAAAGCTCCATCCATTCGCGCAGCAGGCATGGACGAGGAACCTCCAGCGTTCGCGTCGGCGTGGCCGCGGTGACCACCGGTACGGCGGTCAATTCTGCGATGAGATTGTGGATCAGCGTCTGTTCATGTACCGGTGTGTCGTTCATCTGCGCCTCCCTGGCGGCTGATAAGCATCGAGCGCCGAGTATCAAAGGCAGGGCAGGGTCGGTGGCGGTACATATGTAGTGCGGCAACCGTTCTGCAGGCATAAAAAAACCCGCCGGATCCGGCGGGTTTTTCTATTGGCTACAGGAAGATCACTCTTCGATGTTGCCCATCGCGGTGGTGTTGAAGCCGCCGTCGACGTACATGATTTCACCGCTGATGCCCGACGCCAGGTCGGAGCACAGGAAGGCGCCGGCGTTGCCGACTTCTTCGATGGTGACGTTGCGGCGCAGCGGAGTCTGCGCTTCGTTGGCAGCCAGCATCTTGCGGAAGTTCTTGATGCCGGAAGCGGCCAGGGTGCGGATCGGGCCAGCCGATACGCAGTTGACGCGGGTACCGTCCGGACCGAGGGAACCGGCCAGGTAACGGACGCCGGCTTCCAGCGAAGCCTTGGCCATGCCCATCACGTTGTAGTTCGGCATGGTGCGCTCGGCGCCCAGGTACGACAGGGTCAGCAGGCTGCCGTTGCGGCCTTTCATCATTTCGCGGCCAGCTTTGGCCAGGGCCACGAAGCTGTAGGCGCTGATGTCGTGAGCGATGCGGAAACCTTCACGGGTAGTGGCTTCGGTGAAGTCGCCGTCCAGTTGGTCGCCCGGGGCGAAGCCGACGGAGTGCACGATGCAGTCCAGGCCGTCCCACTTTTTGCTCAGTTGTTCGAAGACCTTGGCGATTTCTTCATCGCTGGCCACGTCGCACGGGAAGCACAGCTCAGGGCTCGAACCCCAGCCTTGTGCGAATTCTTCGACGCGACCCTTGAGTTTGTCGTTCTGATAAGTGAAGGCAAGCTCAGCGCCCTCGCGATGCATGGCGGCAGCGATGCCGGATGCGATGGACAGCTTGCTGGCGACACCGACGATCAGTACGCGCTTACCGGCGAGAAAACCCATGTGTTGCTCCTCTTTCAGGTTATTGCGCAGTGGCTGGTGCCAGAAAAGCGGCTTCCAGCAACTGCTGTGTATACGGATGTTGGGGGGCGGCAAAGATACTTTGCGCGTCTCCCTGTTCGACCACTTGGCCATGCTTGACCACCATCAGCTGGTGGCTCAGCGCTTTGACGACAGCCAGGTCATGGCTGATGAACAAATACGTCAGGTTGTACTTGGCTTGCAGTGAACGCAACAGCTCCACCACTTGCCGCTGCACCGTGCGGTCGAGCGCCGAAGTCGGCTCGTCCAGCAGGATCAGCGCCGGTTTCAGCACCAAGGCCCGGGCAATGGCGATTCGCTGCCGTTGCCCTCCGGAAAATTCGTGGGGGTAGCGGTGCCGGGTTTCCGGATCCAGACCTACCTCCTTCAATGCCGCAATGATCGCCGCTTCCTGTTCGGCTGCGGTGCCCATCTTATGTATCCGCAGGCCTTCGCCAACGATGTCATTGACGCACATGCGCGGGCTCAGGCTGCCAAACGGGTCCTGAAACACCACCTGCATCTCCCGCCGCAGCGGGCGAACCTCACTCTGCGTCAGGCAGTCTAGCTGCTTGCCTTCAAAGCGGATCGCGCCTTTGCTGCCGATCAGCCGCAAAATCGCCAGACCGAGGGTGGATTTGCCGGAACCGCTTTCGCCGACGATCCCCAGGGTCTGACCCTGCGGCAGGCTGAAATTGATGCCGTCCACTGCCTTGACGTAATCCACCGTGCGCTTGAGCAGGCCTTTCTTGATCGGGAACCAGACTTTGAGGTCCTCGACTTCGAGCAGCGGCGCGCCGATTTCATTGCTCGCCGGGCCGCCGCTGGGCTCCGCGCCGAGCAATTCCCGAGTGTACGGATGCTGCGGCGAACGGAACAGCTCTGCGCACGATGCCTGTTCGACGATGCAACCGCGCTGCATGACACATACGCGATGCGCAATTCTTCGCACCAGGTTCAAATCGTGACTGATCAGTAACAGCGACATGCCCAATCGAGCCTGAAGATCCTTGAGCAAATCGAGGATTTTCAGCTGAACGGTCACGTCCAGCGCGGTGGTCGGTTCGTCGGCAATCAGCAATTCCGGCTCGTTGGCCAAGGCCATGGCGATCATCACCCGCTGGCGCTGGCCGCCGGACAATTCATGGGGCAGGGCCTTGAGACGCTTGTGCGGCTCGGGAATGCCGACCATCTCCAGCAGCTCCAAAGTGCGCTTGGTCGCGACTTTGCCGCTGAGGCCCTTGTGGATGCCGAGCACTTCGTTGATCTGCTTTTCGATCGAGTGCAGCGGATTGAGCGAGGTCATCGGCTCCTGAAAGATCATCGCGATGCGGTTGCCACGAATATGGCGGATGGTCTTCTCGCTCAAATCCAGCAGGTTCTGCCCGGCGTAATTGATGCTACCGGCCGGATGCCGTGCCATGGGGTAGGGCAGCAGGCGCAGGATCGAATGCGCCGTGACCGATTTGCCCGAGCCCGATTCACCGACCAGCGCCAGGGTTTCGCCGCGCTTGATGTCGAAGCTCACGCCCTCGACCACGCGGTGGACGCGCTCGCCGAAACCGAATTCGACGGCGAGGTCGCGCACTTCGATCAGATTGTCCTGATTCATTTCACTTCCTCGGGTCGAAGGCATCGCGAGCGGACTCGCCGATAAACACCAGCAGGCTCAACATCAGCGCCAGCACGGCAAACGCGCTCATGCCCAGCCACGGCGCCTGCAAATTGGATTTGCCTTGCGCGACCAGTTCGCCCAGCGACGGGCTGCCGGCCGGCAGGCCGAAGCCGAGGAAGTCCAGCGCGGTCAGGGTGCCGATGGCGCCGGTGAGGATGAACGGCATGAAGGTCATGGTCGAGACCATGGCGTTGGGCAGGATGTGGCGGAACATGATCGCGCCGTTCTGCATGCCCAGCGCGCGGGCGGCGCGCACGTATTCCAGATTGCGCCCGCGCAGGAACTCGGCGCGCACCACATCGACCAGGCTCATCCACGAGAACAGCAGCATGATGCCCAGCAGCCACCAGAAATTCGGCTGGACGAAACTGGCGAGGATGATCAATAGATACAGCACCGGCAGCCCCGACCAGATCTCGAGAAAACGTTGCCCGGCGAGATCGACCCAGCCGCCGTAGAACCCCTGTAGCGCTCCGGCAATCACGCCGATGATCGAACTCAGCACGGTCAGCGTCAGCGCAAACAGCACGGAAATGCGGAAGCCATAGATCACCCGCGCCAACACGTCGCGGCCCTGATCGTCGGTGCCCAGCAGGTTGTCCGCCGAGGGGGGCGCCGGGGCCGGGACTTTCAGGTCGTAGTTGATGCTCTGGTAGCTGTAGGGGATCGGCGCCCACAGAATCCACGCGTCCTTGGCCTTGAGCAGTTCGCGGATGTACGGACTCTTGTAGTTGGCTTCCAGCGGGAATTCGCCGCCGAACGCGGTTTCCGGGTAGCGCTTGATCGCCGGGAAATACCAGTTGTTGTCGTAATGCACGACCAGCGGTTTGTCGTTGGCAATCAGCTCGGCGCCCAGACTCAGGCCGAACAGGATCAGAAACAGCCACAGCGACCACCAGCCACGCTTGTTGGCCTTGAACAGTTCGAAGCGCCGACGGTTGAGAGGGGACAGGTTCATCTCAATGCTCCCGGCTGGCGAAGTCGATACGCGGATCGACAAAGGTGTAGGTCAGGTCGCCGATCAGTTTCACCACCAGCCCGAGCAGGGTGAAGATGAACAGGGTGCCGAACACCACCGGGTAATCGCGATTGATCGCCGCTTCGAAACTCATCAGGCCGAGGCCATCGAGGGAGAAAATCACTTCCACCAGCAGGGATCCGGTGAAGAAGATACCGATGAATGCCGACGGAAAACCGGCAATCACCAGCAGCATGGCGTTGCGGAACACGTGGCCGTAAAGGACGCGATGGCGGGTCAGGCCCTTGGCTTTGGCGGTGACCACGTACTGTTTGTTGATCTCGTCGAGAAAACTGTTTTTTGTCAGCAGAGTCATGGTCGCGAAGTTGCCGATCACCAGCGCCGTGACTGGCAATGCCAGGTGCCAGAAATAATCGAGGATCTTGCCGCCCAGGCTCAGCTCATCGAAGTTGTTCGAAGTCAGCCCGCGCAGGGGAAACCAGTCCAGATAACTGCCGCCGGCAAACACCACGATCAGCAGGATCGCAAACAGAAACGCCGGGATCGCATAGCCGACGATGATCGCCGAACTGGTCCAGACATCGAAGTGGCTGCCGTGTCGCGTGGCCTTGGCGATGCCCAGCGGGATCGACACCAGATACATGATCAGTGTGCTCCACAGCCCCAGCGAGATCGACACCGGCATCTTTTCCTTGATCAGGTCGATGACCTTGGCGTCGCGGAAGAAACTGTCGCCGAAATCCAGCTGCGCGTAGTTCTTGACCATGATCCACAGGCGTTCCGGGGCCGATTTGTCGAACCCGTACATGTGCTCGATTTCCTTGATCAGCGCCGGATCCAGCCCCTGCGCGCCACGGTAGGACGAGCCGGCTACCGCCACTTCGGCACCGCCGCCGGCAATCCGGCTCGTGGCGCCTTCGAAACCTTCGAGCTTGGCGATCATCTGCTCGACCGGCCCGCCGGGCGCGGCCTGAATGATCACGAAGTTGATCAGCAGAATGCCGAACAGGGTCGGGATGATCAGCAGCAGTCGCCGAAAGATATACGCCAGCATCTGATTACTCCGTGCCCGCAGGGTCGACTTGCAGTTGGGTTTCGACTTCTACGGCAGGCTTGGCGTCAGGCTTGACCCACCAGGTGTTGATGCCGATGTCGTACTTGGGCGAGGTTTTCGGGTGGCCTATATGATTCCAGTAAGCCACGCGCCAGCTCTTGATGTGCCAGTTGGGCACCACGTAGTAGCCCCATTGCAGTACGCGATCCAGCGCGCGGGCGTGGGCCACCAGGCTTTTGCGCGAGTCGGCGTTGATCAGGCTTTCCACCAGTTGGTCAACGGTCGGATCCTTCAGACCCATGCTGTTGCGGCTGCTCGGCTTGTCGGCGGCGGCGCTCATCCAGTATTCGCGCTGCTCGTTGCCCGGCGAGTTGGACTGCGGAAAGCTGCCGACCATCATGTCGAAGTCTCGCGAGCGCACGCGGTTGATGTACTGCGAGACGTCGACGCGGCGGATCACCAGATCGATGCCGAGGTCGCTGAGGTTGCGCTTGAACGGCAGCAGCACGCGTTCGAATTCGGTCTGGGCGAGGAGGAATTCGATCACCACCGGCTTGCCGGTGGCGTCGACCATTTTGTCATCGACGATTTTCCAGCCGGCCTCTTGCAGCAGTTGATAGGCCTCGCGCTGCTGGGTGCGGATCATGCCGCTGGCGTCGGTCTTGGGATTTTCGAAGGCTTCGCTGAATACCTGAGCCGGCAGTTTGCTGCGGAACGGTTCGAGGATCTTCCGTTGCTCGGCGTCGGGCAGGCCGGTGGCGGCCATTTCCGAGTTCTCGAAGTAACTGCGGGTGCGCACGTAGGCGCCGTTGAACAATTGCTTGTTGGTCCATTCGAAATCGAACAGCAGCCCGAGAGCCTGACGCACGCGCACATCCTGGAACACCGGGCGGCGCAGGTTGAACACGAAACCCTGCATACCGGTCGGGTTGCTGTTGGGGATCAGTTCCTTGATCAAACGGCCCTCGGTGACCGCCGGAACGTTATAGGCGCTGGCCCAGTTCTTCGCGGTCATCTCCAGCCAATAATCGAACTGCCCGGCCTTCAGCGCTTCGAGGGCGACGGTGTTGTCGCGGTAGTAGTCGGTGGTCATCGTGTCGAAGTTGTAGAAGCCACGGTTGACCGGCAAGTCCTTGCCCCAGTAATCCTTGACCCGCTCGTAACGTACCGAGCGGCCTGCCTTCACTTGGGTGACCTTGTACGGGCCGCTGCCCAATGGGATTTCCAGATTGCCCTTGTTGAAGTCGCGGCTGGCCCACCAGTGTTTCGGCAGGACCGGCAACTGGCCGAGGATCAGCGGCAGCTCGCGGTTGTTGCTGTGCTTGAACTTGAACAAGACCTTCAGCGGGTCTTCGGCGATGGCTTCGGCGACGTCGTTGTAATAGCCGCGAAACATCGGCGAGCCTTCCTTGGTCAGCGTCTCGAAGCTGAACACCACGTCTTCGGCGCGCACCGGGTGGCCGTCATGGAAGCGTGCTTCCGGGCGCAGGTAGAAGCGCACCCAACTGTTGTCGTCGGCTTTCTCGATCTTGCTGGCAATCAGGCCGTACTCGGTGAACGGCTCGTCGAGGCTGTGTTTGGTCAGGGTGTCGTAGATCTGGCCGATGTCATCGGCGGGCACGCCTTTGTTGATGAACGGGTTGAGGCTGTCGAAGCCGCCGAAACCGGCTTGGCGGAACACGCCGCCCTTGGGCGCATCAGGGTTCACGTAGTCGAAATGCTTGAAATCGGCCGGGTATTTCGGCGGCTCGTTGTACAGGGTCACGGCGTGTTGCGGGGCGGCCCAGGCCAGCCCGGCGAACAGCAAGCCGCCGGCCTGCACGAGCAGGGTGCGAACAGCGTTCATCGATCTTTCTCCGAAGACTTCAGCCACCATGCGCTCAGGCCCAGGGTGTAGGGCGGCGTGGTGACAAAGGCCAACCGGTTGCGGTAGGCCAGACGGTGATAATTGAGGTACCAGTTGGGAATGCTGTAGTGCTGCCAGAGCAGCACGCGGTCGAGCGCCTTGCCGGCGGCGACCTGCTCGTCGCGGGTGCGCGCGGCGAGCAATTGTTCGAGCAGGTGATCGACCACCGGGTTGGCGATGCCCGCGTAATTCTTGCTGCCCTTGACGTTCACCTGGCTGGAGTGGAAGTACTGCCACTGCTCAAGGCCCGGGCTCAGGGTCTGGCCCAGCGTCATCGAGATCATGTCGAAATCGAATTGATCGAGGCGTTGTTTGTATTGAGCGCGATCGACCGTGCGCAGGCGCGCGTCGATGCCGATGCTGTTGAGATTCTCGATGTACGGCTGATAAAGCCGCTCCAGGCTCGGATTGACCAGCAGCAGTTCGAAACGCAGCGGCTGGCCGTCTTTGTCTTGCAGGCGCTGGCCGTGGAGATTCCAACCGGCCTCGGCGAGCAGGGCGAGGGCTTTACGCATGGTCTCGCGCGGGATGCCACGGCCGTCGGTTTTCGGCAGGCTGAACGGCTCGGTGAACAGCCGGGCTGGCAACTGCTCCTTGTAAGGCTTGAGCATCAGCCATTCATGCCCGACCGGCAAACCCGAGGCGCTGAATTCACTGTTGGGATAGTAGCTGCTGGTGCGTTTATAGGCATCGCTGAACAGCGCGCGGTTGGTCCATTCGAAGTCAAACATCAGACCCAACGCTTCGCGCGTCCTGACATCGGCGAAGGTCGCGCGGCGGCTGTTCATGAACAGGCCCTGAGTCTGGGTCGGGATCTGATGCGGGATCTGCACCTTGAGCACTTCGCCACGACGTACAGCAGGGAAGTTGTAACCGTTGACCCAGTTCTTCGCCTGATGCTCGATGTAGATGTCGAACTCACCGGCCTTGAATGCTTCGAAGGCGACATCGCTGTCGCGGTAGAACTCGACTTCCATGCGATCGAAGTTGTACTTGCCGCGATTGACCGGTAAGTCCTTGCCCCAGTAATCCTTGACCCGCTCGAAAATCAGCTGCCGACCCGGCGTGACCGACGTGATGCGGTACGGCCCGCTACCCAGCGGCGGCTCGAAGGTGGTGGCTTTGAAGTCGCGGTCTTTCCAGTAATGCTGCGGCAGTACCGGCAATTCGCCCAGGCGCAGGATCAACAGCGGATTGCCCGAGCGCTTGAACACGAAACGAATGCGCTGCTTGTTGAGAATGTCGACTCGCAGCACTTCCTGCAGGGCCGTGCGATACAGCGGATGACCGTCCTTGAGCAGCGTTCGATAGGAGAACGCCACGTCGTAGGCGGTGACAGGCGCGCCGTCGTGAAAGCGCGCTTCGGGGCGCAAATTGAAGACGACCCAGCTGCGATCTTCGCTGTACTCCACCGAT
Source organism: Pseudomonas glycinis (assembly GCF_054871425.1). NCBI lineage: Bacteria > Pseudomonadati > Pseudomonadota > Gammaproteobacteria > Pseudomonadales > Pseudomonadaceae > Pseudomonas > Pseudomonas glycinis. The sequence continues at coordinate 258,603 of NZ_JBTYHF010000006.1, forward strand.
TGCGCGATCAACCCGTAACTCGACGCGGGTTCGTCGCCGGACGGCGAATACTGCCCGGTGCCAACCATCAGCGGCTCATTGAGCTCGTTGATGCAGTACTGAAGGAAATTGGCGGTGGTGACCGGGCTGGTGCCCTTGAAAGTGTACGGATTGACCGTATCGAAGGTGCCGAACGCCATCACCCGCAACGTACCGCCCTTGGGCGCTTGCGGGTTGACCCAGTTGAAGTGGGTAAATCTGGCCGGGTACTTGAGCGTGCCGAACTGCGCATAACCGTGACTTTCGGTAATCGTCGCGCTTGCGGGTGAGCTCAAGGCCAGGCTGATCAGGAGCAGGGAGAGGGCACGCTTCAAGTCAGATCCGATCCAGCGGCTTGGGCTTTGTGGGCCGTACAGTAACAGCTTGTCTGGACAGGAAAAAGATGCGGGTTAAAGAGCCCCTCACCCTAACCCTCTCCCGGAGGGAGAGGGGACTGATCGTGGTGTCTGGGCGAATTGCACCGAGGTGCGATACCGAGTCGAACTCAGTTTCTGAAAAGCCCCCGATCGGCTCCCTTTCCCCCTCTCCCCCTTGGGGGAGAGGGCTGGGGTGAGGGGGATGGATCTAAAGCACACCAAAAACTTCATCCAAAAAAAGCCCCTGAATTCAGGGGCTCTTCTGTCAGTGCGGCTGATAAACCGTAAGCATCTGCCCCGGCTTCAACGCCTTGCCCGCACCCGGGTTCCAGCGCTTGAGATGTTGCATCTCGACGTTGAAACGCTTGGCCACCACATACAGGGTGTCGCCGCGCTTGACCTTGTACTGGGTCTGCTGCTTGCTCTCGTCCTTGCCTTTGCTCTTGGTATTCGCCGCGACCACGGTGTTGACCCGACCGGACTTGCGCGCCGGTGCACGCTTGGTGTTGTCCTGCATGACCAGGGTCTGGCCGACCTTGAGGTTCTTGCCGGTCAGCTTGTTCCAGCGCTGCAGATCCTTGACTTCGACCTTGTTGGCCTTGGCGATGGAGCCGAGGTTGTCGCCACGCTTGACCCGATAAGCACGTTTGAGCTGCGCCACTTCCGACGGATCGGCGCCTTCGAACACCGGTTTCAGCGAGCGCGGGCTGATCAGTTCGTCCGGGCGCATGGTCTGCAGACTGGCGGTCAGCAGTTGCGCCTTGGATGTCGGCACCAGCAGATGCTGCGGACCGTCGATGGTGGTGCGCTGTTTGAACGCGGGGTTGAGCTGGAACAGTTCGTCTTCATCGATGTTCGCCACCGCAGCGACCTTGGACAGGTCCATGCGCTGGTTGATTTCGACGACCTGGAAGTACGGCTCGTTGGCGATCGGGTTGAGGTTGACGCCGTAGGCTTCCGGCGCCAGTACCACTTGCGACAGTGCCAGCAACTTCGGCACATAGGCCTGGGTTTCCGCCGGCAGCGGCAGGTTCCAGTAGTCGGTGGGCAGGCCGAGCTTCTCGTTGCGCTCGATCGCACGGCTGACGGTGCCTTCACCGGCGTTATAGGCCGCCAGAGCCAGCAGCCAGTCGCCGTTGAACATGTCGTGCAGGCGAGTCAGGTAATCCATCGCTGCCGTGGTCGAGGCGGTGATGTCGCGACGGCCATCATAGAAACGCGTCTGGCGCAGGTTGAAGTAGCGCCCGGTGGACGGAATGAATTGCCACAGGCCCACCGCATCGGCGCGGGAGTAGGCCATCGGGTTGTACGCGCTCTCGATCACCGGCAGCAGGGCCAGTTCCAGCGGCATATTGCGCTCTTCGAGGCGTTCGACAATGTAATGAATGTAGAGGCTGCCGCGTTCGCCGGCATTCTCGAGAAAAGAGGGATTACTGGCGAACCACAGGCGCTGTTGCTCGATTCGCGGATTGACGCCAAGGCCTTCCTGCAACTGGAAGCCCTGGCGCATGCGTTCCCAGATGTCCTGGGGCGCCACGGGAGTGGGCTTCTCGGTCAGCCAGATCGGCTTCTGCTTGGCTCGCGCAGCAATGTTCGGCGTGTGCGTCGCTTCAGTCTGCGGAGCGTGGCTGGAGCAACCCGCCAGCGTGGCGGACACAGCCACCGCGATGGCTTGCGCCAGGCGGGTCAAAGCATCTGAATTGACGGACTTACGTATGGATGACGACATTGGCTGGAAGTAAGTTCCGGGCAAAAATGTCGGGCGATTCTAGAAAGCGCACCCCCTGCGGTCAACCATTGAGAATTTTTGTCCCGGCCGGCGCGGTCGTCAGAACTTGTCTTTCCATGCTCGCAGAGCCGCAAATACCTCGCTCGGCTCCCGGTTTTGAGCGCCTTCCCGTTCGTCCACTTTTTGTGTAACCAATGTTTCAGAAGTGCGTAAAAACGGATTGGTAAGCTTTTCCAGGGCCAAAGTCGACGGCAATGTCATCACGCCGTTCTGCCGTTGCTGGGTGACCTTTTCCAGACGGGCGGCGACTTCCGGATTGCCCGGCTCGACGGCGGCGGCAAATTTCAGATTGCTCAAGGTGTATTCATGGGTGCAGTAGACCAGCGTATCTTCCGGCAAGGCCGCAAGACGGCTGAGCGAGCGGTACATCTGCTCGGGCGTGCCTTCGAACAACCGGCCGCAACCGGCGGCGAACAGGGTGTCGCCGCAGAACAGCAGGCCATGGTGGTAATAGGCGATGTGCCCCAGGGTGTGACCGGGCACCGCGTAGACGTCGAAGTCCCAGCCGAGCACGCTGATGCTGTCGTTGTCCTTAAGGGCTACTTCGCGTGCCGGGATACGTTCGCTGGCCGGGCCGTAGACTTTGGCACCGGTCGCGGCCTTCAGGCGCTCGACGCCGCCGACATGGTCATGGTGATGGTGAGTGATCAGAATATCGCTGAGCACCCAGCCCGGATGCGCATCGAGCCACGCCTGCACCGGGGCGGCGTCGCCCGGATCGACCACCGCACAGCGCTGGGTCTGATGATCCTGTAACAACCAGATGTAGTTGTCGGTGAACGCGGGCAGGGCACTGATCTGTATCATCGTCGGAATTCGCCAAGCGGAAAACATTGGCGCATCTTAGTAGTTCCTGGCGCGTTGGAGAATGACATGACCGATAAAGCGTTCGCTCAGGCCGATCCCGACTGGCTCGCATTGATCAGCGCCGCCCGCGAATGGCTGTCGGGGCCGCTCGGGCAATTTCTGCTGGATGAAGAGCGGCGCATGCTCGACGACGAGCTCGGCCGCTTCTTCGGCGGTTATCTGGTGCATTACGGGCCGTCCGCCGAAACCCCGCCGTCCGCGCCGCAAGTGCAGCGCAACGTGCGTCTCGGCGCACCGTTGCCCGGAGTCGAGATCGTTTGCGAAGAGCAGGCCTGGCCGTTGAGCGAGCACGCCGCCGACGTGGTGGTGATGCAGCATGGCCTCGATTTCTGCCTGTCGCCCCACGGTTTGCTGCGTGAAGCAGCGAGCAGCGTGCGCCCCGGCGGGCATCTGCTGATCATCGGCATCAACCCCTGGAGCACTTGGGGGCTGCGGCATTTCTTCGCCAATGATGCCCTGCGCAAGGCGCGCTGCATCTCGCCGTCGCGGGTCGCCGACTGGCTCAATCTGCTGGGCTTCGCGCTGGAGAAACGCCGCTTCGGGTGCTATCGTCCGCCGCTCGCGTCGGCCAAGTGGCAGCACCGCCTGGCCGGCTGGGAACGCAAGGCCGGTGACTGGCAGCTGTCCGGCGGTGGCTTCTATCTGCTGGTGGCGCGCAAGATCGTGGTGGGGCTCAGGCCGTTGCGCCAGGAACGCCGCGAGCCGATGGGCAAGCTGATTCCGCTGCCGATGGCCAAGGTCAACCGCCGCCGCATCGAACCGTAAATCTTCTTTTATTTGTGGCCGGGCTTGTCCCGGCCGCGGTCATTGTCGATCCGTGATTGGCAGGACGGCATTTTTCTGGAAAGACTGGCATGAGCGAAAGCGTGGAAAGCGTCGACACCGTAGAACTGTTCACCGACGGTGCCTGCAAGGGCAACCCCGGCCCCGGCGGCTGGGGCGCGCTGCTGGTATGCAAGGGCGTCGAAAAGGAACTGTGGGGCGGCGAGGCCAACACCACCAACAACCGCATGGAGCTGCTCGGCGCGATTCGTGGCCTCGAAGCGCTCAAGCGCCCCTGCGAAGTGCTGCTGGTCACCGACTCGCAATACGTGATGAAAGGCATCAACGAGTGGATGGCCAACTGGAAGAAGCGCGGCTGGAAAACCGCTGCGAAAGAACCGGTGAAAAACGCCGATCTGTGGAAAGAGCTGGACGAGCAGGTCAATCGCCACAAAGTCACCTGGAAATGGGTGCGCGGGCACATTGGCCATCATGGTAACGAGCGGGCGGACCAACTGGCTAACCGTGGAGTGGATGAAGTTCGCGGTTACAAGCAGAGCTGATTTCGCTTGTGAACCGTGGCGTGGCCGTTCGCGAGCAGGCTCGCTCCCACATTTGCAATGCATTCCCCTGTAGGAGCTGCCGAAGGCTGCGATCTTTTGATCTTGCTGTAAGAAAAATCAAAAGATCGCAGCGTGCCGCAGCTCCTACAGGCTTCATTCCCAGCGTGTTAACATCCGCGCCTTTGCCCGATTGACCCGTTGAGAGCTGAGCACTGATGGCCACCAGATCCGTTGTACTCGATACCGAAACCACCGGCATGCCGGTGACCGATGGTCACCGGATCATTGAAATCGGTTGCGTCGAACTGATCGGTCGGCGCCTGACGGGCCGGCATTTCCACGTTTATCTGCAACCGGATCGCGAGAGCGACGAAGGTGCGATCGGTGTGCACGGCATCACCAACGAATTCCTCGTCGGCAAGCCGCGCTTTGCCGAAGTTGCCGATGAGTTCTTCGAGTTCATCCAGGGCGCGCAACTGATCATCCACAACGCGGCGTTCGACGTTGGCTTCATCAACAACGAATTCGCCTTGATGGGCCAGCACGATCGCGCTGACATCACCCAGCATTGCACGATCCTCGACACCCTGATGATGGCCCGGGAACGTCACCCGGGGCAGCGCAACAGCCTTGATGCGTTGTGCAAGCGTTACGGCGTCGACAACTCCGGCCGTGAACTGCACGGCGCCTTGCTCGACTCGGAGATTCTCGCCGACGTCTACCTGACCATGACCGGCGGCCAGACCAGCCTGTCGCTGGCCGGCAACGCCTCCGATGGCAATGGCACGGGCGAAGGTGCCGACAATTCGGCTACCGAAATCCGCCGCCTGCCGGTCGATCGTCAGCCAGCACGCATCATCCGGGCGACTGAAGAAGAACTGGCGGCGCATCTGGTGCGGCTGGAAATCATCGCCAAATCGGCGGGAGCGCCGGCGTTGTGGACGCAGATTGCCGAGGCTGATGCGCAGGCCTGAAAAACCTGAGGATCAAAAGATCGCAGCCTTCGGCAGCTCCTAAAGGGATTGCATTCCATAGTAGGGACCAGGAAGGCAGCGATTTTTTGCATTTGGCGACATGAAGCCAAGTTGCCACCCTCGCCACATTCGCTGCAACCCTCTACCCTGAGTGCACTGGTCAGGTGCAAATCTGCCGCCTCAGGACACTGAGCCTCATGTACAAAGAGTTCAAATTTGCGCTGGCAATCATCCATCGCGACAGCAAGGTCGACACTGTCGGCTGCGTCAAGGAATGAGGACTTTTCCCAGTATGCAACCGGTCATGAATCCGAAATACCCAGGGTTGTCGGTGCGGGTCGCCGACGAAGGTTTTGCGCCGTATATCTGGGGCAGCGACTTCAGTTTCGAAGTCGCCGCCTATGGCGCCGCCGTGATCGGCAAGCCGGTCGAGCAGTGGCCGGTGACGCCAATCGTGCCGTACCGCAAGTGCTACGGCATCGATCCGGAAGAGTTCAGCGCCTTTCACAACGCGCCCGACAGTGCGATTTTCATGGCGTACCTGGACGACGAGCCGGTCGGTCACCTGGTGATCAGCACCAACTGGAACGGCTTTGCCCACATCGATGAACTGGCGGTGCATGCCCCGGCCCGTCGCCACGGCGTGGCCAAGGCGTTGCTCGATGTCGCGCAGTTCTGGAGTCGCAAGAAGAAGCTGCCGGGCATCATGCTCGAAACCCAGAACAACAACCTCGGCGCCTGTCGGCTGTATGAGCGCTGCGGTTATGTGATCGGCGGCATCGACCAGTTGCGCTATCGCGGCATCGATCCGCACACCGCCGAAGTCGCATTGTTCTGGTATCGCCTGTTCGATAATCCGCTGGAAAAACCACTCAGCTCGACAACATCGCCTCGGCTTGTTCCGTGACGATGGTCAGCAGTGTCTGAATCGCCGCCGACGGCGTGGCATGTTTGAAGGTCAGGGCGTAGAGGTTGATCGGCACAGCCGGTGAGAGTGGGCAGACGTCAAGCCCACCGGCGCGGGCGCCCAACGCGGTGAAGGGGTCGACGATCGCCAGACCTTCGCCGGCCTCGACCATGCTGCGCATCATCTGATGGGTCTGCACGCGGGTCTGGATGCTCGGTGCCGGGCGCAAGGCCTGAAGTTTGTTTTCCAGCGCCGGGCTCAGCGGATCCTGACCTTCGAGACCGACCATGGCCTGACCGGCCAGATCTGCCAGGGATATGTATTTCTGTTTCGGTTGCAGCCAGCCGTGCGGAGCGAGCAATTGCAGCTTGCCTAGGGCCAGCGGCTGGCAGTGGATATCGGGATGTTCGGGATCGTGCAGGCTCAGGCCCAGATCGCTTTCGCGCAGTAACAGGCTGCGGACGATGTTGCGAGTCGGCGCGCTGAGCAGGCTGCACGGTGCGTCGGGCAGGCGTCGACGCAGAGTCGCAAGGCTTTGTGGTAGCAATTGCTGGGCCAGCGGCGGGGTGCCGATGATGCGCAAGGGCGGGGCGAGGTATTGCTTGAGGCTGCTGGCCAGACGCTGCACCGGCTCAAGCGCCTCGTAAACGTGTGCGATTTCCACCTGCAAAGCGCGCGCTTCGGGGGTCGATTGCAGGCGCCCGCGAACGCTGGCAAACAGCATGAACCCCAGCTGACTCTCGGCTTCGCGCAAGCGCTCTTCGACCTCGGTCACCGGCAATTGCAGCCATTCGGCGGCGGTGCCCAGGTGACCGGTCTGCAAGAGCGCCTGAATCACTTCGATGTGGCGTAAACGCATGCGTGAAGTCCATGTTCAGCAGGTGGGGTCAGACGCTGAATCCTACCCCAAGTCCGCTCGCATGACTTCTGCTCATAACGCTGGGTTATTGAGCGACGGTTGGCTCAGGTTCGCGAATCAGGGTAATGCCTGATTGAACCAGGAGAAACTCGCTGTCACTGACCTTATTGACCCGATCGCCAATAGCCAGTCTGTAAATGGGCTCCGAGCCAGTGGATCCGTCTGCAGACGGGTTCGATTCCTGGAATTCATGCACGGAATAAACGCGGCCTTCCGCATCTCTTGCATGAAACTGACCGACGAGTACTGCTGCCATCTGCTTAGAACCTCTGGAGATAAAACGCTTGATTTGCGGCTTTGTAGACCGTCACCAAGCTCGGTAAGTTTTCCTACAGGAAAAAAATATTCGCCGCGCAGGAAAAACCAATGACCACTGGTGAAAGCGTCACTGGATCATCTATAACTAGCGACTCTTCCCACGGACCATCGAGAGTCATCCATGAGCAATGTCTACAACGTCGCTGTAGTGGTCGGTAGCCTGCGCAAAGCATCGATCAATCGCAAAGTCGCACTGGCCCTCGCCGAACTGGCGCCGGCCAATCTCAAGCTCGAGATTGTCGAAATCGGTGAGCTGCCGCTGTACAACGAAGACATCGACGGCGCTTCTCCGCCGGCAGCCTACAGCACTTTCCGTCAGAAAGTGGCGTCATCCGACGCGGTGCTGTTTGTCACCCCCGAGTACAACCGCTCGATCCCGGCACCGTTGAAGAACGCCATCGACGTCGGTTCGCGCCCTTATGGCCAGAGCGCTTGGAGCGGCAAACCCGGTGCGGTGATCAGCGTATCGCCAGGCGCCATTGGTGGCTTCGGCGCCAACCAGCACCTGCGTCAGACCTTCGTTTTTCTCGATATTCACTGCCTGCAACAGCCGGAAGCGTATCTGGGCGGTGCGGGCAACGCGTTTGATGAAGCGGGCAAGCTGAGCGACTCGGTGAAGCCGTTCCTGCAGAAATTCATCGATGCGTACGGCCAGTTCGTCGAGCAACACAAGAAATAAACTTACCGAAACTCACTGTGGGAGCGAGCCTGCTCGCGAAGGCGGACTGTCAGATAACAATTTCACGTCTGACACACCGCTTTCGCGAGCAGGCTCGCTCCCACATTCGTTCGATTTCCACCCGTTTCGCTATTTGAAGGCTCCTGCGAATGCTCGCTGCGTCACTGATTTTCCTGCTGACCATCACCCTCGTCATCTGGCAACCCAAAGGTCTCGGCGTCGGCTGGAGTGCAACGCTGGGCGCCGTGCTGGCGTTGATTTTTGGCGTCGTTCACCTCACGGATATCCCGCTGGTCTGGCAGATCATCTGGAACGCGACCGGCACCTTCGTCGCGCTGATCATCATCAGCCTGTTGCTCGACGAGGCTGGCTTTTTCAATTGGGCAGCGCTGCACGTGGCGCGTTGGGGGCGGGGCAGTGGGCGCAAATTGTTTGCCTTCATGGTGCTGCTTGGTGCGCTGGTGTCTGCGTTGTTCGCCAATGACGGCGCGGCGCTGATTCTCACGCCGATCGTGATTTCGATGCTGCTGGCACTGCGCTTTTCACCGGCGGCGACGCTGGCATTCGTCATGGGCGCCGGGTTCATTGCCGACACGGCGAGCCTGCCGCTGGTGGTGTCGAACCTGGTCAATATCGTTTCGGCGGACTTCTTCCATATCAGCTTCAACCGCTATGCCGCAGTGATGGTGCCGGTCAACTTCGTCAGCGTGGCGGCGACGCTGGGCATGTTGCTGTGGTTTTTCCGTCGCGACATCCCGGCGGCGTACGATCCTGCACAACTGGAAAACCCGCATACCGCGATCCACGACAAAGCGACGTTCTATGCCGGTTGGGCGGTGCTGGTGATCCTGTTGATTGGCTGCTTCGCTCTGGAACCGCTGGGCATTCCAATCAGCGCAATTTCCGCGGTGTGTGCTGCGCTGCTGCTGGGCATCGCTGCGCGCGGCCACAAGATCTCCACGCGCAAGGTTATGAAAGAAGCGCCGTGGCAGATCGTGATTTTCTCGCTGGGCATGTACCTGGTGGTGTACGGCCTGCGCAATGCCGGGCTCACCGGTTACCTCGCCGGGTGGCTGGACGTGTTCGCTGAGCACGGTGTATGGGGCGCGGCCATGGGCACCGGGGTGCTGACGGCGCTGCTGTCGTCGATCATGAACAACTTGCCAACGGTGTTGATTGGCTTGCTGTCGATCGACGCCAGTCAGGCCAGCGGGGTGATCAAGGAAGCGATGATCTACGCCAACGTGATCGGCAGCGACCTGGGGCCGAAGATCACTCCGATCGGCAGTCTGGCGACCTTGTTATGGTTGCATGTGCTGGAGCGCAAGGGCATTCACATTGGCTGGGGCTATTACTTCCGCGTCGGGATTGTGCTGACGGTGCCGGTGTTGCTGGTGACGTTGGCGGCGTTGGCCGTGCGGTTATCCCTATAGATCGAGTTGCTCTTTTCGCGAGCAGGCTCGCTCCCACAGGGGATCGCATTCCACATTTGAAATGCATTCTCTGTGGGAGCGAGCCTGCTCGCGAATTGGGTCGGACACCACAAATCTCAGGTTTGGCCGGGCACATTCGGCCAAAGATCCGCCACCAGAAACAACCGCTCCGCCTCTTCCCATTCGCCCAGGGCATTCTCGGTCAGGCGCACCATCAACTGCGCCGGGGCCAGTGCTGGCAGGTCTTCGAGCCACAAACGCAGGTGCTCATCTGTCCAGACCTGATCCGCCGGGTGATGCGCCGGCGCCAGCCAGGCGTGGCGGGGCAGGGGTTGCCAGCGGCCCGGCGGGCGTTGGGCGACAAACGCCGGCCAGTCCTTCTGATGCAGCCAACTGCCACGCAGATGTTGCGGATGGGCGCCGTGCGGTGACTCGGCCTGCCCGGGCCACGGATACAGCAGATAACCGCCCAGCCACAGCTGCGCGCTGAAGGTTTCGATATCCAGCGCCGCGAGCACTTCGCGGCTTTCCGGGCGCGCCGAGATCGGCAATTGATGCTCGGCCAGATGCGCCAGTTTGCGATCCAGTCGATCATGACAACCCGGCCCCAGCCACTGCGCGGGATCGCGGCCATCGCCATCCTGCGGGCCAAGGTAGAGCTTGATCGCCAATTCCAGATGATGCACGCCGTCGCGGTCACGCAGCAGCATGTCCAGCTCGCCGAGGGTGTGCCCGGCGCGGCGGATTGGCAGGTTGGCGGCGATCAGTTCGATGCCCGGCGCATGCGAGACGGCGAACTGCCAAAGACGCTCGTAATACAGGCCCAGACGCCGGGTGCGCGCCTGCGCCAGCCATTGCAGCAGGCCGTAACTGTCGAGGTCGAGCTGGCGCAGCCAGTGTTCGAGACGCTGCGGGTCTTGTACCCAGTCGCTGCCGGCCAGCGGATGGCGCTGCGGCCACGGCGTAGCGGCGAGCATCGGCGGCGCGAGGATCACCCACGCCAGGTCCCGCACTTCGGGATGGCGTAACTGATGGGGCAACTGCAACAAATCGGGAAACAGGATCATCTTGCGAGCATAGCCTTAAACCTGAGCGCACCCTTGAGGCTGAAAGGATTTTGTCTATCTGGCGCTTTCGCCCATAATCGGGTTTTCGCGTTTTCGATTGTCCGCAGAGGTCCCATGGAGCAATTTCGTAATATCGGCATCATCGGTCGCCTGGGCAGCTCCCAGGTGCTGGATACCGTCCGCCGACTGAAACGCTTTCTGCTCGACCGTCACCTGCATGTGATCCTCGAAGACACCATCGCTGAAGTCCTGCCCGGCCACGGCCTGCAAACCTCGTCGCGCAAGATGCTCGGCGAAGTCTGCGACATGGTCATCGTCGTCGGCGGTGACGGCAGCCTGCTCGGCGCTGCGCGGGCGCTGGCCAAACACAATATTCCGGTGCTGGGCATCAACCGTGGCAGCCTCGGCTTCCTCACCGATATTCGCCCGGACGAGCTGGAAATCAAGGTCGCCGAAGTGCTCGATGGCCACTATCTGGTAGAAAACCGCTTCCTGCTGCAAGCCGAAGTGCGTCGCCATGGCGAGGCCATCGGCCAGGGCGATGCGCTCAACGACGTGGTGCTGCACCCGGGCAAATCGACGCGGATGATCGAATTCGAGCTGTACATCGACGGCCAGTTCGTCTGCAGCCAGAAGGCCGACGGCCTGATCGTCGCCACGCCCACCGGCTCCACCGCCTATGCGTTGTCCGCCGGCGGGCCGATCATGCATCCCAAGCTCGACGCTATTGTGATTGTGCCGATGTACCCCCATACCTTGTCGGGACGGCCGATCGTGGTCGATGGCAACAGTGAGCTGAAAATCGTCGTGTCCAAAGATATGCAGATCTATCCGCAGGTCTCCTGCGACGGCCAGAACCATTTCACCTGCGCACCGGGCGACACCATCACCGTGAGCAAAAAGGCACAGAAGCTGCGCCTGATTCATCCGCTCGATCACAATTACTACGAGGTGTGCCGCACCAAGCTTGGCTGGGGCAGCAAGCTGGGGGGCGGAGGCGACTGATGCTCGATCCCGCGCGCAGTTACGACCTGATCGGTGACGTGCACGGATGCGCCATGACCCTCGAACACTTGCTGGACCGTCTCGGTTATCACAAGCAGGGCGGGGTCTGGCGGCATCCGTCACGCATGGCGGTGTTCGTTGGCGACATCATCGACCGTGGCCCGCGCATTCGCGAGGCGCTGCACATCGTTCACGACATGGTCGAGGCGGGGCAGGCGCTGTGCATCATGGGCAACCACGAATTCAACGCGCTCGGCTGGGTCACCCCGGCGCCACCGGGCAGCGGTAAGCAGTTCGTGCGCGAACACACCAAGCGCCATGCGCGGCTGTTGCAGGAAACCCTGACTCAATTTGAAGACCATCCCGGCGACTGGCATGACTTCCAGCAATGGTTCTATGAGCTGCCGCTGTTCGTCGATGCCGGTCGCTTCCGCGTCGTCCATGCGTGCTGGGACGCCGGTCTGATCGAGCCGTTGCGGGCGTTGTTCCCCAATGGCTGCGTCGATGAGCATTTCCTCCAGGCTTCGGCGGTGCCCGGCAGCTTCGCCTGCACCGTGTTCGACCGCTTGCTGCGCGGCACCGACATGCGCCTGCCCGGTGGCCTGACCATGACCAGCGGCGACGGTCTGGTGCGTTCGTTCTTCCGCACCAAGTTCTGGGAAGACGACCCGAAAACCTACGGCGACATCGTCTTCCAGCCCGATGCACTGCCGGAACCTGTCGCGCAGACGCCGCTGACTTCAACCGAAAAGAATTCCCTGCTGCGCTATGGCGTCGACGAGCCGTTGCTGTTCGTCGGCCACTACTGGCGCAGCGGCAAACCGGCGCCGATCCGCCCGAACCTCGCGTGCCTGGATTACAGTGCGGTGCTCTACGGCAAACTGGTGGCCTATCGTCTGGACCAGGAAACGCGCCTGGATCCGCAAAAATTCGTCTGGGTCGATGTCGAGCGGCCGGAGGTCCTGCAATGAGTGCGGTAGCGGTATTGCGCCTGCCGTTGGCGGTGGATTTGAGCGGTTTTGTCAAACTGCTGCAACGCATGCAAGTGCCCCATCGGGTCAGCGAAGAGGCGGGCGAACAGGTGTTGTGGGCGCCGGAGGAAATCAGCGAGGACGTGCGCTCCTTGTACGAGCGCTTCCCGGCCGGCGACCCGGATCAGCAACTGGACATTCCCGTGGGCCAGACCTTCAAACGGCCAAGCTTCGCCGAACAGCTGAAACACGCCAAAGCCACCGGATTGATTCTGCTGTTGAGCCTGATCGTCGGTGGTCTGACCTTCCTCGGCGAAAACCTGGAAACGCTGCGCTGGCTGACCTTCCTCGATTTTCGCGTGATCGGCGAGTACATCCACTTCACGCCCCTGGCCGACAGTCTGGCGGCAGGGCAGTGGTGGCGGCTGGTCACGCCGATGCTGATCCACTTCGGCATCCTCCATCTGGCCATGAACGGCATGTGGTACTGGGAGCTGGGGCGGCGTATCGAATCGCGTCAGGGCAGCATCAATCTGCTCGGTTTGACGCTGTTGTTCAGTCTGGTGTCCAACTACGCGCAGTTCGTCTGGAGCGGGCCGAGCCTGTTTGGTGGGCTGTCCGGCGTGCTTTACGGCTTGCTCGGGCATTGCTGGATTTTCCAGCTGCTGGCGCCGAACCCGGCCTATCGTCTGCCGCGCGGCGTGCTGGTGATGATGCTGGTGTGGCTGGTGGTGTGCATGTCCGGGCTGATTTCGCTGATCGGTTTCGGCCAGATCGCCAACGCCGCGCACCTGAGCGGGTTACTCATCGGATGCTTCACCGGTTTGTTGGGCGGTTTGTATAACCGCCGTAAACTGGCCGTCTAACATTTTTTGTTTCAGCAAAGAGCACGGAGACCCTGATGTCCTCTTTCAACGACATGATCAACAACATCACCCCGGACATCTACGAAAGCCTGAAACTGGCCGTGGAAATCGGCAAATGGTCCGACGGCAACAAACTCACTGCCGAACAGCGCGAGCTGTCGTTGCAGGCGATGATTGCCTGGGAAATCCAGAACCTGCCTGAAGACCAGCGCACCGGTTACATGGGCCCGCAAGAGTGTGCGTCGAAGTCGATCGAAGTGCCGAACATCCTGTTCAAGTCGGATGCCATCCATTGATCGAGATTGGCCGCGGTGCAATCAGCAAAATGTCGGCGCGCCTGGACGGGTCGAACGTGCAATACGCGTTTCGTCTGGATGACGTCGAGGTGCCGGTCAATCCGTTGATCGGCAGCACGTTGCGTCTGGAATTCCTGGGGGCGATCCACTGCACCCATTGCGGGCGCAAGACCAAGACCAGTTTCAGTCAGGGTTATTGCTACCCGTGCATGACCAAACTGGCGCAGTGCGACCTGTGCATCATGAGCCCGGAGCGTTGCCACTTCGACGCCGGCACCTGCCGTGATCCGGTGTGGGGCCAGCAGTTCTGCATGACCGATCATGTGGTTTACCTGGCCAACTCGTCGGGGATCAAGGTCGGCATCACCCGTGCCACGCAGTTGCCGACGCGCTGGCTCGACCAGGGCGCGAGTCAGGCGCTGCCGATCATGCGTGTGTCGACGCGCCAGCAATCGGGCTTTGTCGAAGACCTGTTCCGCAGCCAGGTGGCGGACAAGACCAACTGGCGCGCACTGCTCAAGGGCGATGCGGCGGCGGTGGATCTGGCGCAGGTGCGCGATCAGTTGTTCGAAAGCTGCGCTGAGGGCCTGCAAGGGTTGCAGGAGCGATTCGGCCTACAGGCGATTCAGACGATTGCCGATGTCGAACCGCTGGAAATCCGCTATCCCGTCGAGCAATACCCGGCGAAAATCGTCAGCTTCAACCTGGACAAGAACCCGATTGCCGAAGGCACGCTGCTGGGGATCAAGGGCCAGTACCTGATCTTCGACACCGGCGTGATCAACATTCGTAAATACACGGCGTACCAGCTCGCCGTGCATCAATAAGGATTCCAGCATGCGCACCGAACAACCGAAGATGATCTATCTCAAGGACTATCAGGCGCCCGAGTACCTGATTGACGAAACGCACCTGACCTTCGAGTTGTTCGAGGACCACAGCCTGGTTCACGCGCAACTGGTGATGCGCCGCAACCCGGAGCGCGGCGCCGGCCTGCCGCCGCTGGTGCTCGACGGCCAGCAACTTGAGCTGCTCTCGGTGACGCTGGCGGACCGGGAGCTGAGCGCTGCTGACTATCAAGTCTCGGACAGCCACCTGACCCTGCAGCCGACCAGTGAAACCTTCACCCTCGACACCAGCGTGCGCATCCACCCGGAAACCAATACCGCGCTGGAAGGCCTGTACAAGTCCGGCACGATGTTCTGCACCCAGTGCGAGGCCGAAGGCTTTCGCAAGATCACCTATTATCTCGACCGCCCGGACGTGATGAGCAAGTTCACCACCACCGTCGTGGCCGAACAGCACAGCTACCCGGTGTTGCTCTCCAACGGTAACCCGATCGCTTCCGGCCCCGGCGAAGACGGCCGGCACTGGGCGACCTGGGAAGATCCGTTCAAGAAACCGGCGTACCTGTTCGCGCTGGTCGCCGGTGATCTGTGGTGCGTCGAAGACACCTTCACCACCATGAGCCAGCGCAACGTCGCGCTGCGCATTTATGTCGAGCCGGAAAACATCGACAAGTGCCAGCACGCGATGAACAGCCTGAAGAAGTCCATGCGCTGGGACGAAGAGGTCTACGGTCGCGAGTACGATCTGGACATCTTCATGATCGTCGCCGTCAACGATTTCAACATGGGCGCGATGGAGAACAAGGGCCTCAATATCTTCAACTCCAGCGCCGTGCTGGCCCGCGCTGAAACCGCCACCGACGCCGCGCACCAGCGGGTCGAGGCGATTGTCGCCCACGAATACTTCCACAACTGGTCGGGCAACCGCGTCACCTGCCGCGACTGGTTCCAGCTGTCGCTCAAGGAAGGTTTCACGGTGTTCCGCGATGCCGGTTTCTCCTCGGACATGAACTCGGCGACAGTCAAGCGCATTCAGGACGTGGCGTACCTGCGTACCCACCAGTTCGCCGAAGATGCCGGCCCGATGGCCCACGCGGTGCGCCCGGACAGCTTCATCGAGATTTCCAACTTCTACACCCTGACCGTGTACGAAAAGGGCTCGGAAGTGGTCGGCATGATCCACACCTTGCTGGGCGCCGAAGGCTTCCGCAAGGGCAGCGATCTGTACTTCGAACGCCACGACGGCCAGGCCGTGACCTGCGACGACTTCGTCAAGGCCATGGAAGATGCCAATGGCGTTGACCTCAGCCAGTTCAAGCGCTGGTACAGCCAGGCCGGCACACCGCGTCTGGCCGTCAGCGAGTCCTACGACGCTGCGGCGAAAACCTACAGCCTGACCTTCCGCCAGAGCTGCCCGCCGACCCCGGACAAGGTGGAAAAACTGCCGTTCGTGATCCCGGTCGAGCTCGGCCTGCTCGACAGCCAGGGCAATGAAATCGCTCTGCGTCTGGCTGGCGAAGCCTCGGCACAAGGCACCACTCGGGTGATCTCGGTGACCGAAGCCGAGCAGACCTTCACTTTCGTCGACATCAACCAACAGCCTTTGCCGTCGCTGCTGCGCGGCTTCTCGGCGCCAGTGAAATTGAGCTTCCCGTACAACCGCGATCAACTGATGTTCCTGATGCAGCACGACAGCGACGGTTTCAATCGCTGGGATGCCGGTCAGCAATTGTCGGTGCAAGTGCTTCAAGAGTTGATCGGCCAGCATCAGAAAGGCGAGAGCCTGAAGCTCGATCCGCGTTTGGTGTCGGCGCTGCGCACGGTGCTGTCCGACGAGTCGCTGGATCAGGCGATGGTTGCCGAAATGCTCTCGCTGCCGGGTGAGGCCTATCTCACCGAGATCAGCGAAGTGGCTGACGTCGAGGCGATTCATGTCGCTCGCGAGTTCGCCCGCAAGCAACTCGCCGAAGGCTTGTTCGAAGCGCTGTGGCTGCGTTATCAGGCCAATCGCGATCTGTCGAAAAAGACTCCGTACGTCGCCGAGGCCGAGCACTTCGCTCGTCGCGCCTTGCAGAACATTGCCCTGTCGTACCTGATGCTCAGCGGCAAGCCGGAAGTGTTGGCAGCGGCCCTGGAGCAATTCGAGACCGCCGACAACATGACCGAGCGCCTGACTGCGCTGGCGGTGCTGGTCAACTCGCCATTCGAAGAGCAGAAGGCTTTGGCTTTGGCCAGCTTCGCCGAGCACTTCAAGGACAATCCGCTGGTCATGGATCAGTGGTTCAGCGTGCAGGCCGGCAGCACCTTGCCGGGCGGTTTGGAGCGGGTGAAGGCGTTGATGCAGCACCCGGCGTTCAACATCAAGAACCCGAACAAGGTGCGGGCATTGATAGGCGCGTTCGCCGGGCAGAACCTGATCAACTTCCACGCGGCGGACGGTTCCGGTTATCGCTTCCTTGCCGATCTGGTGATCGAACTGAACGGCTTCAACCCGCAGATCGCCTCGCGCCAACTGGCCCCGCTGACCCGCTGGCGCAAATACGACAGCGCGCGCCAGGCACTGATGAAGGCCGAGCTGGAGCGGATTCTGGCGTCCGGGTCGCTGTCCAGCGATGTGTATGAAGTGGTGAGCAAAAGCCTGGCGTAACCCGATCCGGTAGGAACCGTCGAGTTGATCGTTCCCATGCTCTGCGTGGGACTGCCTCTCTCGACGCTCTGCGTCGGCTTTGGGACGCAGAGCGTCCCTTGCTGCATTCCTTTGCTGTGCGTGGGGACGATCAACAAAAAATGCCGCTCAACGAGCGGCATTTTTATTGGTACAACAAACAGCTATTTACGCAGATCAAACCGATCCAGATTCATAACCTTCGTCCATGCCTTGACGAAATCGTTGACGAACTGCGCCTTCGCGTCGGAACTGGCGTACACCTCGGCCAACGCGCGCAATTGCGCATTCGAGCCGAACACCAGATCCACTCGAGTCGCCGTCCACTTTGGCGCCCCGGTCTTGCGGTCACGGCCTTCAAACTCATCGGCATCCCGTGACGTTGGGGTCCACTCAACTCCCATGTCCAGCAGGTGGGTGAAGAAGTCATTGCTCAGCGTTTCGGTTTTGTCGGTGAACACGCCATGCCGCGTCTGGCCGACATTGGTGTTCAATACCCGCAAACCACCCAGCAGCACGGTCATTTCCGGTGCTGTGAGCGTCAGCAACTGCGCCTTGTCGATCAGCAGGGTTTCCGCCGCAACCGTGTATTTGCCTTTGCTGTAATTGCGGAAGCCATCGGCAATCGGTTCGAGGAAGCCGAACGATTCGACATCGGTCTGCTCCTGCGAAGCATCGACGCGGCCAGGTGAAAACGGCACCGACACTGAATGCCCGGCGTTCTGCGCGGCTTTTTCCACCCCGGCATTACCGGCCAGGACGATCAGGTCCGCCAGCGAGATTTTCTTGTCACCGGCGGCGCCGTTGTTGAACTCGCTCTGAATGCCTTCCAGTGTGCTCAGCACCTTGTCCAATTGCTCGGGCTGGTTGGCCTGCCAGAACTTCTGCGGGGCCAGACGCAAGCGTCCGCCGTTGGCGCCACCGCGCTTGTCCGAACCGCGGAAGGTCGATGCTGCAGCCCACGCGGTCGAAACCAGTTGCGACACTGACAACCCTGAAGCCAGCACCTTGTTTTTCAGCGCAGTGGCGTCGCTGTCATCGATCAGCGGGTGCGTCACGTCGGGCAGCGGGTCTTGCCAGAGCAATTCCTCTTGTGGCATTTCCGGGCCGAGGTAGCGGGAGAGCGGACCCATGTCGCGATGGATCAGCTTGTACCAGGCGCGGGCGAACGCGTCGGCGAGCTGATCGGGATTGGCCAGAAAGCGCCGCGAGATTTGTTCGTAGGCAGGATCGAAGCGCAACGCCAGATCGGAGGTGAGCATGGTCGGCGAGAGCTTCTTGTTCGGATCGTGAGCGTGGGGAACGGTGCCTGCACCGGCGCCGTTTTTCGGTTGCCACTGATGGGCGCCCGCCGGGCTTTTGGTCAGCTCCCACTCGAAGCCGAACAGGTTTTCCAGATAGTTGTTGCTCCACTGCGTTGGTGTGGTGGTCCAGGTCACTTCCAGACCACTGGTGATGGTGTCGGCGCCTTTACCGGTGCCGAAGGCGTTTTTCCAGCCCAGACCCTGTTGCTCCAGACCGGCCGCTTCCGGCTCTGGGCCGACATTGTCGGCCGGGCCGGCGCCATGGGTCTTGCCGAACGCGTGGCCGCCGGCGATCAGCGCCACGGTTTCTTCATCGTTCATGGCCATGCGGCCGAAGGTTTCGCGAATATCCTTGGCCGAGGCCACCGGGTCCGGGTTGCCTTCCGGGCCTTCCGGGTTGACGTAGATCAGACCCATCTGCACGGCGGCGAGGGGATTTTCCAGATTGCGTTCGCCCTGATCGGTGCGGCTTTCTTCACGGCCATGCAGATCGGGCTCAGCCACCAGCGTGCCGTCGCCGGGCTCTTGCACCGGGCCATTGCTCTTGCCGTAACGGTTATCGCCGCCCAGCCACTCGGTTTCCGAACCCCAGTACACGTCTTCATCCGGTTCCCAGACATCGGCGCGGCCCCCGGAAAAACCGAAGGTCTTGAAGCCCATGGATTCCAGCGCGACGTTGCCGGTAAGCACGATCAAGTCAGCCCAGGAAATATTGCGCCCGTATTTTTGCTTGATCGGCCACAGCAGGCGGCGGGCCTTGTCGAGGCTGACGTTGTCCGGCCAACTGTTCAGCGGGGCGAAGCGTTGCTGTCCGGAGCCGGCGCCCCCACGGCCATCGGCGGTGCGATAGGTCCCGGCGCTGTGCCAGGCCATGCGCACGAACAGCGGGCCGTAATGGCCGAAGTCGGCCGGCCACCAGTCCTGGGAGTCAGTCATCAGCGCTCTGATGTCTTGTTTCAACGCCTGAAAATCGAGGCTTTTGAAGGCTTTGGCGTAGTCGAAGTCCTGGCCCAGCGGATCGGACTTGGGGGAATGCTGGCTGAGGATTTTCAGATTGAGTTGATTCGGCCACCAGTCACGGTTCGTCGTACCGCCGCCGGCGGCGTGGTTGAACGGGCATTTCGATTCGTTTGCCATGTTCGTATCCCTATCAGGTCTGCGGCCGGCTCGTGCCGACTTCGGACTGGTAAGGCTAGACCCGAGTTGGCAAGTCGGCTAATAGCCCGACTATTGGATACCGATAGGCAAACTCTTTCACCGCACAGGCAGGAGCTGCCGAAGGCTGCGATCTTTTGATCTTTGTTCACCAAAAAATCAAAAGCAAAGATCGCAGCCTTCGGCAGCTCCTACAGGGGTTAGCTCGATTGTGCGGTGTCGTCCTCTGGCACGTCGTCGAGGATGTCTTCCTGGCCGGGCAGTTCAGTGATCACGCTGAAGTCCGAGACCTCGACCGCGCCATTGCCATACCCCAGCAAATGAAACGAGAACGCTTTGCGCGGCTGGGGGTTTTCAAAGCTGAAGTCCAACTCCAGTGGCTGGTCCGCCGTGGCGACCATTTCCGTAGGCAGGCCCAGTTGCACGTCCTGTTCGAATTGCTTGGCCTTGAGCTGAATGTACGCCGCCTGCTGCGGATCGACCGAGCGCACGGTCAGGCGCACGCGGGTGTGCGAGCCTTTGGGCATTTCCAGGTATTGCGCGCCGATCAGGTTGTCGGCCCAGTCATCCTTGATCTGCGCTTGCAGAGGGATGATGTTGTTGCTGCCGAACTGGTAGCGATGATTGAGTGGTGTGCGCAACAGGGACAGGTCCAGCGCATCGGCGCGCGCGGCGATCTGCCGGGCCGGATGGCCGCTGTAGGTGCCTTTGTAGGTGGCGCTTTCGGCGATGAAGCCGGTGCTTTGGTAATAGCGGCAGCGGCGCGGCAGGTCGCATTCGGAGAAGATGCCCTGACCGTTGTGGTAACGCAGTTTGCCGTTGGTGAACGACATGATTTCGCGCCCCGAATCGTAGTCGCGAAACAGCGAGCGGCCGCTCAGCGCAGTCGGCACCGGCAGGTCGAAATAGTCGAGGATCGAGGTGCTCAGATCGACATGGCCATAAACCCCGGCATTCAGGCGCGGCAGTTGCGCCTGCTCCGGCGCCAGCGTCAGATTGAAACCCCACGAGGAGGCCAGTCGCACACCGTCGATGCCGTGGGATTCATCCGAGGTGATCACCACCAGTGTGTCCTTGAGGACGCCCTGGCGCTCCAGCCCTGAAAGAAACTGATCCAGCGCATCGTCGAGATAACCGACGGCAGCCTGCTTGGGCGTCTCATAACGCTGCAGATAATCGTCCGGTGCCGAGTAGGGCTGATGGGTGCCGACCGTCAGCAGCGTGAGCATCCACGGCTGTTTTTGCTTCTTCAGTTGGCCGACGTAATCCAGCGCGCCTTCGAAAAATGCCCTGTCATCCTTGCCCCAGGGGAACTCCAGATAGTTGCTATTGCTGAACCATTCCAGGCCATGGGTCGCATCGAAACCGATGTGCGGCATGATCTTGTCTTTGGCCATGAAGCGCAGGCCCGCGCCCTGCAAGTAATGCGTGCTGAAGCCGTGCTCGCGCAATTGTGCCGGCAGGCAGGCCTGATTGCGTTCGTTGAGGGTGAGCATTTCCACGCCTTTGGGCGTGCCATTGTTGAGCTTGTCGTAGTCACCGCACAGCATGGCGTACAGACCGCGAATGGTCTGATGGGTGTGCAGCACGTAATCCGGGGTGTTCATGCCGCGCTCGGCCCAGCGGCTGAGGTTGGGCATCAGATCTTCCTGATAATGACTGCCGATCGCCTCACGGTTGGCACGGATGTAGGCGCCGGGAATGCCTTCGAGCGCGATGATCAACACATTGCGCGCCTGGCCTGGCGCGGCGAGCAGCTTCTGGCCATTGAGATCGACGTCGGTGAGCCCGGCCATCGCCGGTGTGGGTTCTTCAACGTCGCCGTCGAGCCATTCCTCGGCCTGGATCTGCAGGTCGGCGACTTCACTGGCGAGCAACTGATGCGGCAGGTTGTAGAGGCGCCAGGCGTCGCCGTCATTCGGCCACAGGTTTTGCGCGGCCCAATGTGCGGCGAACAACACGATTGGCGCGGCCCAGACAGAGCGAGGGAGAGCAGGGCGAGACAAGCCGCGACCAACAAACTGAGTCAGCAGCCAGAAAGCCAGGGCACCCAGCAAAGCCATGGCCAGGGCAGGGTGCGCAAGTCCGCCGCCAGTGGAGTTTTCGACGAACTGCGGGTCGATCAGGTAGTGAATATCCGAAGGCGTCGGCAGGCGGCCGACGGCGCTGACCAATTCTGCCGTGGCGATCGCCAGCAGCGCCCAGAACATCAGCACCGGCAAGGCCAGCCACCATGCGCGGCGATGCAGCGTTACCACCAGCAAACTGCCGACGGCCAGATCCGACAAAAAGCCCAGCGGGTTCGACCAGCCCAGCGCCGCCCGCAGGCACACCGGCACGACCAATACCAGAACGATGAGAGAAAGAAGGCGGGCATTCGGCCGCCGCAGCCAGTTGAAAAGAGCGCTCACGAAAAAGGCCTGCTTGTCATCAAAGGGTCAAAAAAGTGTGGGTGATGATACCAAGGGCAGAAAGGCTGATCGGCTTTTAAAACCTGCGGCTGGCGATCGCTGAAACGGCGCGTGCCCATAGCGGGCGTGGGTTGTGGGACGTATGGCCGTTTTTCGGAGGGGCAGTTTTTTGTTTCAGACTGTTGTAGGTCCATCCACTGCTCCTGAATTCCAGCAGCAGACGTCAAAGCGCTCAGTGCTATCGATATGCGATAAGGATATTTAATTTCTTTTTTTTATAGCTATAAAGTCAGGCCTTTCAGCCCACCCCCATGCTGCGAGGTTGTCATGGCCACACCGTTCAAACGTTCTGCGCTGACTCTGTTGGCCGCAACTCTGGCAGCGGGCGCGCTGTTCAGCAGCGGCGCCCAGGCCGAGGGCAAGATCAGCATCGCCCAGCAATTCGGTATCGGTTATCTAATCCTCGATGTCGTGCGCGATCAACAGCTGATCGAGAAACACGGCAAGGCCCAGGGCCTGGAGATCAAGGTCGACTGGAACAGCATTTCCGGCGCTACGGCCATGAATGAGGCGCTGCTCACCGGAGCGCTGGACGTCGTCTCGGCCGGCGTGCCGCCGATGCTCACCGTGTGGGATCGCACCAAGGGCAAGCAGAACGTCAAAGCCATCGCCGCGCTGGGCTCGATGCCCAATTACCTGCTGACCAACAACCCGAACATCAAAACGCTGAAAGACTTCAGCGACAAGGATCGTATCGCCGTGCCTGCCGCTGGCGTGGGTTTCCAGTCGCGTACCCTGCAGATTGAAACCGCCAGGCAATTCGGTGACGACCAGTTCAAGAAGTTCGACAACATTTCGGTCAGCCTGCCGCACCCGGACGCCACCGCTGCGCTGATCGCTGGCGGCTCGGAAATCAACTCGCATTTCTCCAGCCCACCGTTCCAGTACCAGGCGCTGCAAAACCCCAACGTGCATAAAGTGCTGAGCTCCTACGACATCCTCGGCGGCCCGGCGACGTTCAACGTGCTCTACACCACGGAAAAATTCCACGACGAAAACCCGAAAACCTACAAAGCTTTCTATGACGCACTGGCCGAAGCCGAGAACATCATCAAAGCCGACAAACCCGCCGCCGCCCAAGCCTACATCCGTGTAGAGCAATCGAAACTGCCGCTGGCCCTGGTCGAGCAAATCGTCAAAGACCCGGAAATCGACTTCACCGTTGTACCGCAACGCACGTTCATCTACGCCGAGAAACTGCAGGAACTGGGTGTGTTGAAAAACAAGGCGGGGAGCTGGAAGGATTACTTCTTTGAAGAAGCGCATGGTGGTGCGGGGAGTTGAGAATTGGGCGTCACCCGGCACTACTGTGGGAGCGAGCTTGCTCGCGAAAGTGGAGTTTCCGCCACGAATGAATTGACTGGCCTGACGCCTTCGCGAGCAAGCTCGCTCCCACAGGTTTTTTCGGCGGATGCGGAATAGGGCATCACTCAGAATTAATGTGGGAGCGAGCCTGCTCGCGAAAGCGGAGTTTCAGCCACAGATGATTTGACTGACCTGACGCCTTCGCGAGCAGGCTCGCTCCCACAGGTTTAGCGGCGTAAGCCTTCTTCCGGCCAATAAAAAACGGGGCGGCACGATCATCGATCAAGCCGCCCCGCTTATCTGTCGGGCGAACAGTCTTTCAGTCAGCGATCAATGCATCTTGCTGTGATCGTGGCCGCCCATGTTGGTCAGCGCGCGGACCGGTGCCTTGACTTCAATGGTTTCTTTCTCGCCCTTGGCGTTTTCCACGGTCAGGGTCAGCGGCACGTTTTCGCCTTCCTTCAACTGACCGGTCAGGCCCATCAGCATGACGTGGTAGCCGTTCGGATCGAAGCTCACGGCTTTGCCGGCAGGCAACTCAACCGACTTCACCGGGCCCATGGTCATCACATCGTTCTTCATGCTCATTTCATGAATCTGAACGTCCTTGGCCACTGGCGAGGCAACGCTGAGCAGTTTGCTGTCGCTGTCGGCAGTGACGGTCATGAACGCGCCGCTGGCGGACTGGGTCGGCACGGTGGCACGGACCCAAGCATCGTCGACTTTGGTCTGCGCCGACGCCTGAAAGGCCAGGCCGAGCAGGGACAGTGCACATACGGTGCGTTTGAGGTGATTCAGAACGGGATGCATCAGCAGACCTCCATAACAGTAAGCAAATCTTCCGTGCACTCTTGGGCTGTCAGCGAAGTGGACAGGCCCAGGCGCAACTCACCACGCGAGTCGTAGACGTAGCTGGTGGACGTATGGGAGATGGTGTAGGTGTCGCCGGCCGGGACTTTCTCGTAGAACACGTCGAATTCCTTGGCGGTGGCCTTGGTTTCCTCAAGCGTGCCGTACAGCGCGACGAAGCTCGGGTCGAAGGCTTTGACGTAGGCGTCGAGGATCTGCGGCGTGTCGCGTTCCGGGTCGAGGGTGATGAACACCACTTGCAAACGGTCGCCGTCGCGGCCCATGAGTTTTTTGATCTGTGCGGCGCGGGCCAGGGTGGTGGGGCAAACGGCCGGGCACTGGGTGAAGCCGAAGAAGATCATCGGCATCATCCCGCGAAAGCTCGACAGCGACATGGTTTCGCCTTCGGGATTCTTCAGCTTGAAGGTGCGTCCGAGAATCTTGTCGCTCAGATCCTTGCCGTACTTGTACGACAGTTGGCCACGGGTATCGCAACCGGCGAGCAGGCCGAGCCCGAGCACGCCCATTCCCGCAAGTACCTTGCGGCGAGTCAACAAAGCCGTCATCTAATACCGCCTTTTGCAGCCCGCCAGTCGGCAGGACTGGCGAGGGGTTAACCGTAAAAGCGCCGCATGATAGCAAACTGAGGCTGATCGCCGGCTGCCGATCGCCGCGCGGTGCGGGATCGGACGACAAAAGGTGTAAGAAGAAATGACGAATAAGCCATGCGTTCGCCGCGACCAAACTTTGATTTAAATAGTATGACGATTGGAGGCGAGCGCAGAAACACGTACTCTTGCCGCTGCGCTGCAAAGACCAAAACAACAACAGGAGTCTGTGATGCAACCGATTCGTCTCGGCCTGGTGGGCTACGGCAAGATCGCCCAGGATCAACACGTTCCCGCCATCCTCGCCAACCCGGCGTTCCAGTTGGTGGCGGTCGCTACCCAAGGCAAACCTTGCGCCGGGGTGGAGAACTTCCAGTCGCTGGGCGAACTGCTCGAAAACGGCCCGACTGTCGACGCAATTGCGTTCTGCACGCCGCCACAAGGGCGCTTCGCGCTGGTGCAACAGGCGTTGGCGGCCGGCAAGCACGTGCTGGTGGAAAAACCGCCCTGTGCGACACTGGGTGAGGCCATGGCCCTGGTCGATCAAGTCGCCGAACAAGGCGTCAGCGCTTTGTTCGCCTGGCACTCGCGCTACGCACCGGGCATCGCCGCCGCCCGCGACTGGCTGGCCAGCCGCACCCTGCAAAGCGTGCAGATCGACTGGAAGGAAGACGTGCGCAAGTGGCATCCGGGTCAGGCATGGATCTGGCAACCGGGCGGCCTCGGTGTGTTCGACCCGGGCATCAACGCCTTGTCGATCGTCACCCACCTGCTGGCGCTGCCGCTGTTTGTCGAAGCCGCCGAATTGCGCGTGCCGAGCAACTGCCAGTCGCCGATTGCCGCCTCGATCAAAATGTCTGATGCACATCAGCTCGACGTACGAGCCGAGCTCGATTTCGACCATGGCCACGATGAACTGTGGAGCATCGAGATCCGCTGCGCCGAAGGCGTCCTGCGCCTGGACAATGGCGGCGCCGTGCTGAGCATCGACGGCGTGCGCCAAAGCGTCTCGGAGGAGGGCGAGTACGCAGCGGTCTACCGCCACTTCCAGCAATTGATCAGCGACAAGGACAGCGACCTGGATCTGCAACCGTTGCGCCTGGTGGCGGACAGTTTTTTTGTCGGTAGTCGGGCGTTGGTTGAGCCGTTCTATGATTGACGTGGATTGTCCGGTTTGAGTGGACGGTGTAACCCTTTTCAAGCGATTTATCCCTTAGCTGTGCGTCAGTAATCTGTACCCAACTTGAACGCAACAACAAAACTCCAAACTTGAAAAGGGACGCACACCATGACCACTCCAACCTACAACCGCCTGAACAAAGACGACGCTATCGTGCTGCTGGTTGACCACCAGACCGGTCTGATCTCGCTGGTGCAGGACTTTTCGCCGAACGAGTTCAAGAACAACGTGCTGGCGCTGGCGGATCTGGCCAAGTTCTTTGACCTGCCGACGATCCTCACCACCAGCTTCGAACAAGGCCCGAACGGCCCGCTGGTACCGGAGCTGAAAGAGATGTTCCCGGACGCGCCATACATCGCTCGTCCAGGCCAGATCAATGCCTGGGACAACGAAGACTTCGTCAAGGCAATCAAGGCCACCGGGCGCAAGCAGATCATCATTGCCGGTGTGGTCACGGATGTCTGTGTAGCGTTCCCGACCCTGTCGGCGCTGGCAGAAGGTTTTGATGTGTTTGTGGTGACTGATGCGTCCGGCACCTTCAACACCACCGTGCAGCAAGCCGCATGGAGTCGCATGACTCAGGCCGGCGCGCAGATGATGAACTGGTTCTCGGTGGCCTGTGAGCTGCACCGCGACTGGCGCAACGACATTGAAGGCCTGGGCAATCTGTTGTCGCAGCGCATTCCCAACTACCGCAACCTGATGAACAGCTACTCGGCGTTGACGCAGCAGAAGTAAGCGTTAAATCCAAAGCAGAAGCCTGCCTCGAAAGCAGGCTTTTTGCGTTTTTTACAGAACGCCGTTCGTCCATTGTCGGGCACTTGTCACGCAAGGGCATTTCACACGTTCAGGTACTTATCGCTGAACACCTCGGAGAACGACATGGACATTGATGAAAACGCACCGGGCAACCAGTCGCAACAAGCCGTGACGCGCACCACCGACAATGAGACCGGGCACGATCCCAAGCGCGAAAACCCCGAGGTGCCTTTGCCGCCGGACGATGAGGCGCCTGTAGAAGAAGACATGTCGGATGTGGATGCGGCCAATTCGGTTTCGACGGAGCATCCGCCGTCACGCTGACCGTGCTGTTTGAAGGGGAACGCTCCCTGTGATGGTCAACCCGGACAGTTCCCTCTCCTCGGGGAGAGGGCTAGGGTGAGGGGCTTTCCCTGGCACCCTGATGCAGTTCAGTCACCGACATCGTGAAAACCAGTTTCGCTCGCCCATGGTTGGCATACCCATGCGCCACATCGGTCCGCGCCACCGCCGAACACCCAGGCCCGACAATCAGCTCGGCATCGCCAACCTGCAAATGCAACGCGCCTTTCTCGACATGAAACAGCTCTGTGGTGCCATTCGGGTGACCGGCTGAAGAAAACGACTCGCCGGGAAACAATTCCCAGCGCCATAACTCGAGCATGTTCGGGCCGCTGGTGCCGGCCAGCAGTCGTGCCGATCCACCCAGCTCACCGGTCCATAGCGTGGGGATGTCATCACTGTCGATCAGATGCGCCGCCGGAGTGTCGGCGACATTGACGAAGTCCGCCACGGACAAGCCCAGCGCCGCGGCGATTTTGCACAATGTCGCGATGCTTGGGTTGGCCGAGCCCTTCTCGATCTCGACCACCATGCCTTTGCTCACGCCGGAGCGCCTGGACAGTTCATCCAGGGTGATGCCCTGTTGTTTGCGCGCCTGTTTGAGCGTGCGCGACACCGCCGCGCTGACGGTCTCGACGTCGGCGCCGGCCTCGGTCGTTATATTGACTTTCTTGGTCATTGATCGCTAGCATCGTTTGAAATTCGGGTATGAGGGGGATTCTGGGATGCTGTCTGTCGTGCCGTCAATCGATCCGGCTGTTGCGCAACTCGCGCCGGGCTTCAGAGCGCTGAGTATTGTCGTGCAAGCGGCGCCGATTACTCAGGCATACGTGGCCGGTGAAGCACTGGCCAAAGCCTGTCAGATCGTCGCCAACGGTGGCCCGTCATGGGGGCCCGCGCACTTGCAGGCCTGGGCGGACGTGTTTCGCCAGTTCGGTGCCAAGCCGCAGCGCACGCCTTGCTCGGCCGAGGCTCTGCGCAAACGGGTGTTGCGCGACGGCGAGTTGCCGAGCATCGATCCGGTGGTTGATCTGTACAACGCCATCAGCCTCGAGTACGCGATTCCGGTCGGCGGCGAGAATGCGCAAGCCTACATAGGCTCACCGCGTCTGGTCGTCGCCGATGGCAGCGAACCGTTCGACACGATGAAAGAAGGTCTGCCCGCGCATGAGTTTCCGGACGCCGGCGAAGTGGTCTGGCGCGATGACCAAGGCGTGACCTGCCGGCGCTGGAACTGGCGCCAAGGCGTGCGAACTCGCCTCGATGCGCAGGCGCAGCACATGTGGTTCATCCTCGAAAGCCTTCCGGCCATGCCGCTGGAAGCGCTGACCGAGGCCGGCGACAAGCTCATCGAAGGCCTGCAGCAAATGATGCCCGGCGCCGAGATCGAAAGCATGTTGATCGGGCCGGGAGCGCGTTAGGTTAGATATGAGTGCCAGCCCGTTTCGTCAGCGGCACCGCGATTCCCTGTGGGAGCCTGCTCGAGAAGGCGGCACATTCAACATCTTTGCCGGCTGATCCACCGCTTTCGCGAGCAAGCTCGCTCCCACAGTGTTCCGTGTTGACCAATGATTTGGTGGTGCTACAACCTCTGTGGGAGCGGGCCTGGTCGCGAAGGCGGCGTCACATTCAACTTCATATTCGCCTGAACCACCGCTTTCGCGAGCAGGCTCGCTCCCACAGTGTTCCGTGTTGACCAATGATTTGGTGGTGCTACAACCTCTGTGGGAGCGAGCCTGCTCGCGAAGGCGGCGGCACATTCAACATCTTTGCCGGCGGATCCACCGCTTTCGCGAGCAAGCTCGCTCCCACAATGTTCCATATTGACCAATGATTTGGTGGTGCTACAACCTCTGTGGGAGCGGGCCTGCTCGCGAAGACGGCGGCACATTCAACATCTTTGCCGGCTGATCCACCGCTTTCGCGAGCAAGCTCGCTCCCACAATGTTCCATGTTGACCAATGATTTGGTGGTGCTACAACCTCTGTGGGAGCGAGCCTGCTCGCGAAGACGGCGGTACATCCAACATCTTTGCCGGCTGATCCACCGCTTTCGCGAGCAAGCTCGCTCCCACAATGTGTTGACCAATGATTTGGTGGTGCCACAACCACCCTGTGGGAGCGGGCTTGCCCGCGAATGCGGCGGTACATTCAACATCATATTCGCCTGACCCAGCGCTTTCGCGAGCAAGCTCGCTGCCACAGATTGACTCCTGGTTTCAATAAGGGCTCGCGGTTGGACGCACGATCAGTTCGCTGACGTCCACGTCCGCCGGTTGTTCGACGGCATACGCAATCGCGCGGGCGATGGCTTCGGCGGGGATGGCGATCTTGCGGAATGACTTCATCTCTTCGCGGCCGCCTTCATCGGAAATGCTCTCGGCCAGTTCCGATTCGGTCACGCCCGGTGCGATGACGGTGACGCGGATATCGCCACCGACTTCCTGACGCAAGCCTTCGGAAATCGCCCGTACGGCGTATTTGGTCGCGCAGTACACCGCCGCAGTAGGGCTCACCGCGTAAGCACCGATCGAGGCGATGTTGATGATCTGCCCGGCGCGCTGGCGCTGCATCAACGGCAGGCTGGCGGCTATGCCGTGGAGTACGCCACGGATGTTGACGTCGATCATGCGGTTCCACTCATCGAGCTTCAGCGCATCCAGCCGTGACAACGGCATCACGCCGGCATTGTTGACCAGCACATCGACGCGGCCGTAATGTTCGACGGCAAAATCGACGAAGCGCTGCACATCCTGCTGATCGGTGACGTCCAGTGCGCGGAACTGCGCGTGGCCACCGGCGCCGTTGATCTCTTCGGCAATCACTGCCAGACGCTCGGTGCGCCGTGCACCCAACACCACTTTGGCGCCACGTTCGGCGAGCAGGCGTGCGGTGGCTTCGCCGATGCCGCTGCTGGCGCCGGTAATCACGATCACTTTGTTTTGAATGTTCAGCATGATGTCGTCCTCTTCTGTGTGCCCTTGAGTGGGCTTGGAAGAAGATTAAGTGCGGCGGCTCATGGGCTATTAATCGATTCCTCCACGGGATTTGCCCAATTCTGCTGCATCGCTTTTCGACAGGTTTCAGGCCCCGCGTGGCGCATCGCGGTAGGCGCTCGGGGTGACGCCGACTTCACGGCGGAACACCTGGGAAAAGTGGCTGGGGCTGGAGTAGCCAACCTCCAGGCCGATGTCGATCACGCTGTGGGCGGTTTCCAGCAACAGATGACGCGCGCGGCTCATGCGCAGGCGGATGAAGTATTGCGAGGGCGATAAACCGGTGGCGCGCTTGAAGGTGCGGCTGAAGTGGTAGTCGCTCAGCCCGGCGATGGCGGCCAGATGACTGAGGCTGAAATCCTCCGCCAGATTCGCATTCATCGCTTCAAGCACCCGGCGCAGTTTGTAGGCGGGCAGGGCGTTGTCGCGGCGCGGGTTGCTGCCGGGGTCGAGGTAATGACGCAGCAGATGGATCGCCAACGCCTGAGCCAGGCTGTGCACCAGCAGTGCGCTGGGTTGGCGCTGTTCGGTCAGTTCGATGCGCAGTTGCTCAAGGATGAAGCTGACCTGCTCGTCACGCGCACCGGACACATCGACAAACGTCACTGCACCGGCCTGTTCGCCGAACGCTTCGCGCGCCGCTTGTTCGATCAGGCCCAGACCGAGGTAGAGGTGCATGACTTCGAAGACCTCACAGCCTTCGGTTTGCCAGCGCATTTCATAGGGTTCGCGGGTGTTGGTCAGGAAGAAGTCGCCCGCCGTGACCCGGCTCGCCTGCCATTCTCCGCCCAACGAACGTTCTTCGACCCGGGCAGTGCCGGCCAATACCAGCACCAGCAGCGGTTCGGCCACGCACGGCACGCGGATCGGCTCAAGCAGGGTTTGATGGCGGAACAGTTGCACCACTGCATCCTTGATCTGCGGCCGCGGCGTGGTCGTTTCCGCAACACCGGGCAGATGCTCCGGCATGGCTTCGGCGGCGATGCGCGCGGGCTGGCTGATTGTCGGTGTAGCGGGGCTGGCAGAGGGCACAGGACGCTCCATGAAAAGCTTCGGCTGCGAATGATTTTGCAGGTTAGGGCGGGCGAATGAGAAATTCCAGCGCAAAACTCCGACAGTCCCGGCAATCGCCCGAAAGCCCGGCGGCGGCCAGTGCGCGACAGTGAAGCCGTGTTTACGAGCGCGCCATCAGGCGCAACACCGACTCGCTATCGAGGAGTTAAAACCATGACTGATTTCAACCACACCCTGCCACAAGAAGTCGCCGGTAAAGTTGCACTGGTCACTGGCGCGGCCAGTGGCATCGGCAAGGCGATTGCGCTGATGCTGCACGCTCGCGGCGCCAAGGTGATTGCCGAAGACCTCAACCCGGCTGTCGAAGAACTGGCTCGTCCCGATCTGGTGCCGCTGGTGGCGGACATCACCGAGGACGGCGCCGCCGAACGCGCAGTCGGCCTTGCCGTCGAGCAGTTCGGGCGCCTGGATATTCTGGTCAACAACGCCGGGATCATTATCAACAAAGCAGTGATCGACATGAGCCGCGACGACTGGGAAAAGATCCAGGCAGTCAATGCCACGGCCGCCTTCCTGCACTGCCGCGAAGCGGTCAAGGCGATGATCCCGAACAAGTCCGGTGCAATCGTAAATATCGCTTCCTATGCGTCGTACTTTGCCTTTCCGACCATTGCTGCCTACACCGCTTCCAAAGGCGCGCTGGCACAGTTGACCCGCACGCTGGCCCTGGAGGTCATCGAGCACGGCATTCGCGTCAATGCCATCGGCGTCGGCGATGTGGTGACCAATATTCTCAACGATGTGGTCGAGGACGGCCCTGGCTTCCTCGCGCAGCACGGCGAAGCGGCGCCGATCGGTCGGGCGGCGCAGCCGGAAGAAATCGCCGAAATCGTCACCTTCCTCGCCTCCGACCGCGCCAGTTTCATGGTGGGCTCGGTGGTCATGGCCGATGGCGGCATGACGGTTACGGCGGGTTGATAGTCGGGTGAGAAGCCAACGGCGCGTGTGATAACGCGCCCATGGCTTTGCCAGTAAGACGAGCACGCAGAATCAGGCAAATCTGCAGCATCTTTGATCTAGTCGCCGCTGGGTAAAACTGGCTAATCTTCCTCCGCAGTTGACCCACCTTCGTCTGCTTTCGAGGCCCTTTGCATGGATAACCACGACGCTTCCATCCTCCACGACACGGCGGTGTATCGCGCCGAACTGGTGCGCTTGCTGACTCAACGCTTCGATGCGCCAGGCACCTACGAAACGGCGATTGCGCCGCTGCACGTGATCCGTCTCGATGGCCCGTCCGAGCTGATTCACGTTGTGCACCGGCCAGCGCTGTGCCTGATCGTGCAGGGGCGCAAGGAAGTCGGGCTGGGTGATGAGCGCTTCCTCTACGACCCGCTGAATTATCTGGTGGTGTCAGTGACATTGCCGGTGTCGGGACGGGTGATCGAAGCCTCGCCCGAGGCGCCGTATTTTTGCGTACGGCTGGATTTCGATCCGGCACAACTGACGCAACTGATTGCCGAGTCGCCGCTGACCGGCATGCCACAGGACGCCGGTCGCGGCATGTTTCTCGACAAAATCGACGTGACCCTGCTCGATACCATGCTGCGTCTGGTGCGCCTGCTGGATAATCCACGCGACATCGGCATGCTCGCGCCGATGGCTTTGCGCGAGCTGTATTACCGTCTGCTGCGCGGCCAGCACGGGCATCTGCTGTATGAAATCGCCGTCAGCGATTCGCAGACCCACCGGGTCACGCGCGCTATCGACTGGCTGAACAAGAATTTCACCGAGCCGCTGCGTATCGACGCGCTGGCGCAGGTGGCCAACCTGAGCAACTCGGCGCTGCATCACCGCTTCAAAGCCGTCACCGCGATGAGCCCGCTGCAATATCAAAAACAGCTGCGCCTGCAAGAGGCGCGGCGGCTGATCATCAATGAAGGGCTGGACGTCTCGAGCGCCTGTTACCGCGTCGGCTACGAAAGCGCTTCGCAGTTCAGCCGCGAATACAACCGCCAGTTCGGCTGCCCGCCGTCCAAGGAACTCAGCCGCCTGCGTCAGACCGGTTGATTACCGCGCGGGTCCTGCCCATTGCTCACGAAACCCCAGCAGAAAATCCACAAACGCCCGCACCCGTTGCGGCACATAGCGGCCGTGCGGGTAGAGCAGGGTGTAGGGGCGCGAACGTCCGGCGTACGGTTGCAGCACTTCAATCAGTCGGCCATCGGCGAGTTCCTGCTCGACGATGAAACGGTAAGTCTGAAACAGCCCGGCGCCGTGCTTGGCCAGCGTCACACCGCCGAGCACATCGTCGGAACAGGAATAGCCACCGTCGGAAATCACTTCCAGGTCCCGGCCGTTTTCCTGAAACAGCCAGGAAATCCGCCGCCCGCTGCTGGGCAATTCGAACTGGATGCACTCATGCGCGATGAGATCGTCCAGCGTCTGCGGCGTGCCGGCTCTATGCAGATATTCAGGTGCGGCGACCACCACCAGGGCGGCGTCTTCCAGCAGGCGCGCGATCAGGGTCGAGTCCGGTTGTGCGCGCACGCGTATCGCCAGGTCGTAGCCCTCTTCAACGAAGTCGATATTGCGGTTGCCCAAGTGCACGTCGACCGTGACCTCGGGGTACAACGCGCGAAATTTCGGTAGCAGCGGCAGGATGCGGTGATGCCCGTAGGTGGTTGGCAGGCTGATGCGCAGTCGACCCGATGGCGAAGTCTGCGCGCCCATGACTTCCTGCTGCGCTTCGACCAGTTGCGTCAGCGCCTGGCTGCATTGTTCGAAGAAGCTCCGGCCGGCGTCGGTGAGGCGAATGCTGCGCGTGGTGCGGGCAAACAGTCGCGAACCCAAGCGTTGCTCCAGACGCAGAATCGACCGGCTCACCGCAGCGGGCGTGACCCCGGCCAGTTGCGCGGCAGCGGTGAAGCTGCCGGCTTCGGCGGCCAGGCAGAACAGTTCGATACTGCCTAACTGCAAATCTTCAAAATGGCGTTTCATTGTGGCTCGCACCGAGGATCGACGGACGTTCATCCTCTGTGTACCACAACCAACGACGCCGCCGGTATCCACCGGCGGCGTCGCAGGGTTTCGATCAATGGCCGGCGCTCTGGCCACCGTCGACATGCAGGATCTCGCCAGTGACGAAATTTGCCCCGTCGAGGTAGAGGATCGCTTGCACGATGTCGTCGATTTCGCCCATGTGGCCGACCGGGTGCAGGCTGCCCAGCGCCTGATGGGTTTCCTCAGCGTGCATCGGCGTTTTGATGATGCCCGGCGACACGGCGTTGACCCGAATGCCGCGCTTGGCGTACTCGATGGCCAGGGATTTGGTCGCGGCGTTGATGCCGCCCTTGGTCAGCGACGCCAATACCGAAGGCACGCCATCGATTGCATGATCGACCAGGCTGGTGGTGACGCTGACGACGTGGCCGCTGCCGTGTTTTTCCATCTCGGCGATGGCCAGTTGCGAGATGTAGAAGAAGCCGCTCATGTTGGTCGCCACGACCTGGGCATAGTCCGCCTGGCTGTAAGCGGTGAACGGCTTGGCCAGAAAGATCCCGGCATTGTTGACCAGCGTATCGACGCGACCGAAGCGGGCAACAGCGGCGCGAATCACGCGCTCGGCGGTTTGCGGATCGGCAATGTCGCCGGCGACGGTCAGGACATCCGGGTCGCTCGACTCTTTGATCGAGCGCGAGGTGGCGACCACTTGATGGCCAAGGGCGCGAAAGCCTTCGACCAGACCTGCACCAATGCCTTGCGAGGCGCCGGTGATGACAACTACTTTTTTCGATGTGCTCATGATGATTTCCTCTGTCGCTGGCCCGTCAGGATGGCGGGTGGCTGTTGGAGGAGACTTTAGGAAGTTGTGCCGAGTTGATAAATGGGGGCTGAGGTACATCATTTGTACTGTGGTGTATCTAATCAGAGCGGGCCTCGAATGATTGTCCCGTTTGAGTGGACGGTGAAACGCTTTTCAGCCGATTTATCCCTTTGCTGTGCGTCAGTAATCTGTACCCAACTTGAACGCAACAACAAACTTCAAAACTTGAAAAGGGACGCACACCATGACCACTCCAACCTACAACCGCCTGAACAAAGACGACGCTATCGTGCTGCTGGTTGACCACCAGACCGGTCTGATCTCGCTGGTGCAGGACTTCTCGCCGAACGAGTTCAAGAACAACGTGCTGGCGCTGGCGGATCTGGCCAAGTTCTTTGACCTGCCAACCATCCTCACCACCAGCTTCGAACAAGGCCCGAACGGCCCGCTGGTGCCGGAGCTGAAAGAGATGTTCCCGGACGCGCCGTACATCGCTCGCCCTGGCCAGATCAACGCCTGGGACAATGAAGATTTCGTCAAGGCGATCAAGGCCACCGGGCGCAAGCAGATCATCATTGCCGGTGTGGTCACGGATGTCTGTGTAGCGTTCCCGACGCTGTCGGCGCTGGCAGAAGGATTTGATGTGTTCGTGGTCACCGATGCGTCCGGCACCTTCAACACCACCGTGCAGCAAGCCGCGTGGAGCCGCATGACCCAGGCCGGCGCGCAAATGATGAACTGGTTCTCGGTGGCCTGTGAGCTGCACCGCGACTGGCGCAACGACATTGAAGGCCTGGGTAACCTGCTGTCGCAGCGTATCCCCAACTATCGCAACCTGATGAACAGCTACTCGGCGCTGACGCAGCAGAAGTAAGTTCACGGCCCACGAAAAAGCCTGCTTTTAACAGCAGGCTTTTTGTTTTTCCGACGGCTGCGGCCAACTTGGTTGCTGTGTAGCTTGACCCACCGCTTTCGCGAGCAGGCTCGCTCCCACAGTTGACCGTGTTCCCTCAGGAGAAATGCAATTTCCTGTGGGAGCGAGCCTGCTCGCGAAGACGGCGGCACAGTCACCCGAGCAATTCACTGATCCACTGCATCTCTTGCTTCAGCGCAAGAATTTTGTCCTCCGGCAGCGCTTGTTGCGCTCGCGTAAACTGCCCCAACGTCTTCTGCCGCTGCTTCAGCCTGCGTTGCCATTTGTGCAGAAATGCCGGGCAGCGTGCCTGCAGGTGCAGCGGACCGAAAAACAGTTCCCTGGCATCGTAAGTCACCGGATCAGAGGCCGGCTCGGCAACGATAATTTCGTAGTCGAAGCGGTTCTCATGCAGCACCTCTTCACAGACGATGCGGTAGCCGTTGTCCATCAACCATTGGCGCAGCGTTTGCTCGCCGCCGTTGGGCTGCAGGATCAATCGTTCGTGGCCGCTGAGATGGGCTTTGCCACTGTCGAAAATATCGCGAATGGTTTCGCCGCCCATGCCGCACAGGGTGATGGCGCTGATGCCGTCGTCAGGCCTGATCGCCGCCAGGCCATCGGCCAGACGCACGCTGATCTGGCCGTGCAGATCGTTGTCATTGACGGTGCGTTGCGCTGCGTGGAATGGCGTCAACGCGACCTCGCCAGCCACCGCCGCTGTAATAAGTCCTCGGCGCATCAGGGCAACGGGCAAATAGGCGTGATCGGAACCGATATCGGCCAGTCGTGCGCCGACCGGCACGTGAGCGGCGACGCGTTCAAGGCGCATGGACAATGTCTGTTGGTTCAACGGCGACCCCTGTTCACCCAGCGGTGGAAAAAGGGGTGCGACTCTGGCGAGCAACGCGGGCGCTGTCAAATCGCGCCGATGGAATCCCTCAAGCCATCGGCAGCACGGCGCTGCCGATGGACGTTGGCGCTTAGCCGGCGAGGGTTGCGTTGTCGATGACGAAGCGGTATTTCACGTCGCCCTTGAGCATGCGCTCGTAGGACTCGTTGATCTGGTCGGCGCGGATCAACTCGATGTCGGAAACGATGCCGTGCTCGGCGCAGAAATCCAGCATTTCCTGAGTCTCGAGAATGCCGCCGATCATTGAGCCGGCAATGGTGCGCCGCTTGGTGATCAGGTTGAACACGTTCGGCGACGGGTGCGGGAAGGCAGGCGCACCGACCAGGGTCAACGCGCCATCGCGCTTGAGCAGCACGAGGAAGGCGTCGAGATCGTGCGGCGCTGCGACGGTATTGAGGATGAAGTCGAAACTCTTGGTGTGTGCCGCCATCTCTTCGGCGTTGCGCGACACCACCACTTCGTCCGCGCCCAGTGCCTTGGCCGCTTCACGCTTGGATTCGGAAGTGGTGAATGCGACGACATGGGCGCCCATGGCGTGGGCCAGTTTGATGCCCATGTGACCCAAGCCACCGATGCCGACCACGCCGACTTTCTTGCCGGGGCCGGCGTTCCATTGGCGCAGCGGCGAATAAGTGGTGATGCCGGCGCAGAGCAGCGGCGCGACGGCGGCCAGTTGCGCCTCGGGATGACGGATGCGCAACACATAGCGCTCGTGCACGACGATGTTTTGCGAATAGCCGCCGAGGGTCCAGCCCGGTGCGTCCGGGGTCGGGAAATTGTAGGTGCCGATCATGCCGTCGCAGTAATTTTCCAGACCGGATTCGCAGTCATCGCACTGCTGGCAGCTGTCGACGATGCAACCGACACCGACCAGATCGCCGACCTTGTAGTTTTTGACGTGATCGCCAACCGCCGAGACGCGGCCGACGATTTCATGGCCGGGCACGCAAGGGAATTGCGTACCAGCCCATTCGGCGCGCACCTGATGCAGGTCGGAATGGCAGATGCCGCAGAAGGCGATATCGATCTGTACGTCGTGCGCCGCCGGGGCACGGCGGTTGATCTGCATGGGCTCAAGAGGTTTGTCGCCAGCGTGGGTGCCATAGGCTTGTACGAGCATGTGAGCATCCTCCATGGGGTTGTCGGACGCCCATTGTTGCGCCTGGGGCGGAGCGCGAAGTAGTGCATTTCTGTGAAATGCTTGCCTGATTCTGCTGTTGATTGCGCAACCGAAAGGCAGCCGCATGGCGACGGCTGCCTTTTCAGGCTCAACGCGGATTGGGCTGGTCGTCCATCTCGGCGTTATCGGTTTCCTGACGTACGCGCTCCGGATCCAGACCGGTATCGTCATCATCCAGCGGGATTTCGCCCTCGTTGTCGGGCAGTTCGTCGATGCCGCGTTCCTTCATCGGATCGACCTCGGTACGCCCCGGACTCAGCGGGTCGGGCGTGGTTGGGAGCGGATCGTCACCTTGCTTGCCTTGATCGTTGTTCATCTCACACCTCGTCATTGCCGTTTTCTATGGCTTGTGGAAGTTGGAGGTGCGGGCGATTTTCGCCGTTCGATTTTTTTGCCTGCCTTCGGTCGCCTCTCAAAAAAGCGGAATTTCTCCGACGCGCGCGGCTCCATAAACCAACAGCCAGAGGCGAGGAGGCAATGATGAGCAGTTCATTCAAAGTCGGCGATGCGGTGCGCTGGAAATCCGAGGCCGGCGAGATTCACGGCAAAGTGGTCAAGGTGCACACCCGCGACACCGAGTTCATGGGCCGCCACCGGCCGGCTTCGAAAGACGCGCCGCAGTACGAGGTCAAGAGCGACAAGACCGGCCACCTGGCCATGCATCACGGCGACGCGCTGAAGCACGCTTAGAAACGTGCCAGTCGGTAGGCGTCGACACTCGGCAGCGCGAGAGCCGCGCCTGAGACCATCTGCCCGATCAATTCCGCCGTCAGCGCCGCTTGAGTCAGGCCCAGATGCTGGTGACCGAAGGCAAGCAGGACCTTGCCGTCGCAAACCTGATCGATCACCGGCAGCGAATCCGGCAGCGACGGGCGAAAGCCCATCCACGGCGTCGCGGCATCAGCGTTCAGGTCCTTGCGAAACAGACCTTGGCTCAGGCGCTGCAATTGCCAGGCGCGTGCCATGTTTGCTGGCCGCTCCAGCCCGGCGAACTCGACTGTGCCGGCCAGGCGCAGGCCATCGCGCATGGGCGTCATGATGAATTTGCGTTCCAGTGAGGTGACGGGGAAGGGCAGGCGATCATGCTCGTGCGGCAGCATCAGGTGATAGCCGCGTTCGGTGTCCAACGGTACTTGCTTGCCGGTCAGCGCGGCGGTGAGTGTCGCCGAATGCGCACCGCAGGCCAGTAACACGCGGCTGGCCGTCACACCGCCGTTGCCCGTCACCAATAAAACGCCGTTTTCCTGCACGTAGCCGCCTTGAACCTGCTGCTTTAGAAAACTCACGCCGCTGCTGCGAGCCGCTTCGACCAGTGCGCAGACCACCCGATAGGGATCAAGGAAATGCCCTGTGCGCGGGAAAAACAGTCCGCCCTGAATCTGTTCGCTGAGCTGCGGCGCCGTTTCGCGGATCGCACCGGCCTGCCAGTAATCCACCGGCACCTGCTGCTGATTCAGGCGTGCCTGCAAGGCTTCGATGGCCTGACGGGATTCAGGTTTTTCGAAGACCAGTAACGAGCCGTCAACCTTGAGCAGATCCGTGCGCTGGATATCGCTGAGCAAGCGCTGCCACGAGTCGAGACTGCTTTCATTGAGCGCGCGCAGGCCGGCGACGGTTTTCTGAAAAGGTTCAGACCGCAGATTCAGCAGCAAGCGGGTGAACCACGGCAGGGCGCGCGGCAGGTATTTCCAGTCCAGACGCAGCGGCCCCATCGGGTCCATGAGCATGGCTGGCAAGCGCTTGAGGATCGACACGTCTGCAATCGGAAATACCTGCTCGGTGGCCAGATGCCCTGCATTGCCGAACGA
This sequence comes from Pseudomonas glycinis, assembly GCF_054871425.1. NCBI lineage: Bacteria > Pseudomonadati > Pseudomonadota > Gammaproteobacteria > Pseudomonadales > Pseudomonadaceae > Pseudomonas > Pseudomonas glycinis. Next base: position 298,549 of record NZ_JBTYHF010000006.1, read on the forward strand.
AGCGCCGTACCCCGGTTCCTGCTGATCGATGACCACCACGCGCAAACCCTGACGCGCCAGGCGCAGTGCGCAAGCGACGCCGATGATCCCCGCGCCGACCACCGCGATGTCGTGCGAAGGATTATTCGCCATGGTGTGTCGCTTCCCGTTGGCCATCGAGCAAGCGCCGAAGGTTTAGCGGATTGGTCTGTTGCAGCGCCGTCGGCAGCAGGCTGTCGGGGAAATCCTGATAGCACACCGGCCGCAGGAAACGCAGGATCGCCGCAGTGCCCACCGAGGTGCTGCGCGCATCCGAGGTCGCCGGGTAAGGCCCGCCATGCACCATTGCATCGCAGACTTCCACGCCGGTCGGCCAGCCATTGACCAGCAAGCGCCCGGTCTTGCGCTCCAGGGTTGGCAGCAACGAACGCGCCAGTGCAAGGTCGGCGTCATCCATGTGCAGGGTCGCGGTCAGTTGGCCTTCCAAATGTGCGCAGACCTGACGGATTTCTTCGTCACTGCTGCATTGCACGATCAGCGATGTCGCGCCGAAGACCTCAGCTTGCAAGCTTTGATCAGCGAGAAAATCCGCTGCATCGGTGCTGAAGACATGCGTCTGACACTGATTCGGGCCGCTGCCCGGTTTGCCAACCGCCACCGCACGCGTGTGGGGATTGTCTTGCAAAGCCGTCACGCCTGTTTGATAGGCACCGAAGATGCCGGGCGTGAGCATGGTTTGCGCCGCGCTGCGCGGGATCAGTTCAGCCACCGCGCTGAGGAACCCGTCGAGCGCCGGGCCTTTGCGGGCAATCAGCAATCCCGGGTTGGTGCAGAACTGCCCGGCGCCCAATGTCAGCGACGCGACAAACCCTTCGGCCAGCGCCTGCGCGCGATTTTCCAGCGCGGCGGGAAACAGCAAAACCGGGTTGATCGAGCTCATTTCCGCATACACCGGGATCGGCTCGGCCCGCGCTTGCGCAGCTTTCATCAAGGCCAGACCGCCAGTGCGCGAGCCGGTGAAACCAGCGGCTTTGATGCGCCAGTCGCTGACCAATGCGATGCCGACTTCGTAGCCAGAATCGAACAATAAGGAAAACACGCCCTCGGGCAGAGCGCAGGCTTTGACCGCTTGCGCCACTGCGCGGCCGACCAGTTCGCTGGTGCCCGGATGGGCGCTGTGCGCCTTGACGATTACCGGGCAACCGGCCGCCAGTGCTGCGGCGGTGTCGCCGCCGGCCACGGAAAATGCCAGCGGAAAGTTGCTCGCGCCGAACACCGCGACCGGCCCCAAGGCAATCTGCCGCTGGCGCAAGTCGGAGCGCGGCAGTGGCTGGCGTTGCGGTTGCGCACTGTCGACGCGCACGTCCAGCCATTCACCCGCGCGCACCGTGCGGGCGAACAGGCGCAATTGCGAGCAGGTGCGGCCACGTTCGCCCTGAAGGCGAGCAGGCGGCAGACCGGTTTCGGCGTGGGCGCGTTCGATCAGTTCATCGCCAAGGTTTTCGATGTGTTCGGCAATGCTTTCGAGAAATGCCGCACGGGTGCTCAGGCTGGTTTCGCGGTACGCGTCTTGCGCCGTCCAGGCCAGGGCGCACGCCTGTTCCACCTGTTCGGCTGACGCCCCGGCGAACGGCGGTTCAAGTGCCTGGTTGGTCGCCGGATCAATCCCGCGAAAGGCCGAACGCGTACCCGTCACGGATTGTTGGCCGATCAGCATGTTGCCCGTCAGAGTCATGGTGTCTTCCTGTGAAATGAGCGAGGCCTGCCGCGAATCGTTTTGACTCGCGGCAGGTAGTAGTCAGGCGAAATTCTGCTCGGCGGACCAGTTTTCGTACCAGTGACGGAACAGCGAATACTGCTTCTCGGCATAGCGTCTTTGCGAATCGCTCAGCACGTCGCTTTCGTTGAAGTGCAGGGTGTATTCCTTGTCGCCGTTGAGCACCATCAGATGCTTGTAATACAGCACCAGATCGCAACCTTCGTCGAACGAGGACAGCACCGCCAGCGCCGACTCCAGCTCCCGCGCCTGGCGCCGGGCCTTGGCATCGCCTTGCGCGGCCTGCTTGCTCAGCGCCACCAGTTGCAGCACTTCGCGAGGAAGGGCGTTGCCGATGCCGGTAATGGCGCCGGTAGCGTTGCAGTTGACGAAGCCGTGCACCACTTGCGTGTCGACGCCGACCATCAGCGTCACGTCGTCATCCTTGGAGGTGATGTTCTCGGCCGCGTAGCGCAGGTCCGCGCCGCCGCCGAATTCCTTGAAACCGATCAGGTTCGGGTACTCGCGGCGCAGTTCGAAAAACAGATCGGCGCGGGTGGCGAAGCCGTAATAAGGGCTGTTGTAGATCACCGCCGGCAAGTTCGGTGCGGCTTGCAGGATCGCGGCGAAGTGGGCCTTTTGCGCCGTCGCCGAAGCGCCACGGGACAGCACGCGCGGGATGACCATCAAGCCTTGCGCGCCGACTTTCGCCGCATGCGCTGCGTGGGAAACCGCTTCACGGGTATTCACCGCGCCGGTGCCGACGATGGTCGGCACCCCGGCAGCGACCAGCCGCGCCACGCCTTCCTGACGCTCGGCTTCAGTCAGCAGCGGCCAGTCGCCCATCGAGCCGCAGTAGACCACGGCGCTCATGCCGACATCGATCAGCTCGCGTCCCTTGGCCACCAGCGCATCGAAGTCTGGTTTGCGCTGGGCGGTGCATGGGGTCATCAGGGCCGGCATGCAGCCGGTGAAGATGTTGTCGCTCATGATTCAACTCCTTGGCATTTCGTTTGATTCGAAGTGAAAAATCGGCGTGGCGGCTCAGATGCCCCACGCGAACGGGTCGCTGTCGTCGATCAGCAAGGTGCTGTCGGCGGTCATGTAGGCGCGGCCGGTGATGAACGGGCGAATGCGTTCGCCTTCCCATTCGAAGCGGCCTTCGAACTGGCTGCCGGTGATGCTCGCCTGGATCCACGGTGCGCCCGGTTGCAGCTTGTCGTCGGCGGCCAGGCAGGCAAGTTTGGCGCTGGTGCCGGTGCCGCATGGTGAGCGGTCATAGGCTTTGCCGGGGCACATGACGAAGTTGCGGCTGTCAGCCTGATCGTCATCGGCGAACAGTTCGATGTGGTCGATGACCGCGCCGTCTTCGCCACAAATGCCTTGGTCTTCCAGCGCCTTGAGCATCGCCCAGGTGTACGCAGTCAGGTGTTCGACGTTGTCCATCGTTAACCTCTGGCCATGCTCGGAGACCAGATAAAACCAGTTGCCGCCATAGGCGATATCGCCGACCACGCGGCCATAACCCGGCACCTCCACCGGTACCTGTTTGCGATAGCGGTAGGCGGGCACGTTGCCCAGGGTGACCGAGCCATCGTCATGCAAAGTCGCGCTGACTTGCCCCACCGGCGTGTCGATCTTGTGCACGCCCGGCTGGATTTTCCCCAGATGCTGCAACGAATTGATCAGGCCGATGGTGCCGTGGCCGCACATGCCCAGGTATCCGGCGTTGTTGAAGAAGATCACCCCGCAGGTGGCATCAGGCGACACCGGTTGGCAATAGAGCGCGCCGACCAGCACATCGTTGCCGCGTGGCTCGAGCAGACAGGCGCGGCGCCACTGGTCGTGCTGGCTGCGCAGGGCGTCGCGTTTCTCGACCATGCTGTTGCCGGACAGCTCGGGGAAGCCGCTCATCACCAGCCGTGTCGGCTCACCGCCGGTGTGGGAATCAATGACGTGTACTCGTTTCATGAAGAGATCCCGTTGGATGATTTCAGTAGGCGCCGGCAGGGCGGGCGCTGACGGTGGACGAGGGCGCAGGGCTGTCGCTTTCTTCGTCCTCGTCGTCCAGGCGCAGCAGATGGGCAGGCACGCCGGTCGCTGCGCCCCAGTAGTAAATACCGGTGGCGCAAGCGGCGACGACGATCGTGTCGAACGGATGGGTGAGGATGCCCAGGCCACCGAAGGTGCCGAGTTTCGACAGCACGATGGTCACCGCGTAGAAGGCGATCAGCCACGCCGATGAGCGCACCTGACGCGCCAGACTCAGATGGGCGGTGGGCACGAAACGACCGCAGAACAGATAGATGACAAACATCAGGATTTGCAGGCCGAGCAGCCACGACACGGTGTTCCAGCCCGACCAGTAGACGATCAGCGCGGCGATGATGAACGACACCGGCCCGAGCAGGCCCATGCTCTTGACCCGGAACGGGCGCGGCATGTCCGGCGCATTGCGCCGCAGCGCCGCAACCGATACAGGCGCCACCGCATAGCTCAACACCAGCGCGGCGGAGACTACGTTGATCAGCGCTTCCCACGACGGAAACGGCAGGGTCCAGAACACCGACAGGGCGAAGGTCAGCCACAGCGCCGGACGCGGAATGCCGGACTTTTCATCGATGTGGGTGAAGACCTTGAAGAAAGTGCCGGTCTGCGCCCAGCCGTAGATCACTCGCGGCGTGGCGTTCATGTAGATGTTGCCGCAGCCGCTCGGCGAGATCACCGCATCGGCGACCACCAGATACGCCAGCCAGCCGACACCGAGCGCCAGGGCGATGTCGCGATAGGGCAGGGCGAATTCCTTGCTGATACCCGCCCAGCCGTTGGCGAGCATTTCCGTCGGGATGCTGCCGAGAAAGGCCATTTGCAGCAGCACGTAGATCAGGGTCGACAGCAGCACCGAGAGAATCAGCGCGATGGGAATGGTGCGCTGTGGATTCTTCACTTCGCTGGCCACGGAAATGATCGGCGTCAGGCCCAGGTAGGCAAAGATGATCCCCCCGGCAGAGACCGCCATCTCCACGCCGGACAGGCCGAATGGAGCGAATCCCTGAACCTGAAAGTTCTCCGGTTTGAAGAAAGTGAACAGCACGCCGATGACCAGCAACGGCACGATGAATTTGAACACGCTGACCAGATTGTTGGCCTTGGCGAACGTCTTCACGCTGCGGTAGTTGAGCAGGAAAAACACGCAGAGCAGGCCGAACTGCACCAGCCAGCCGAGGATCGTCGGATCGCCGCTGCCAGCCTTGGTCAGGCCGGGAAACCACGCCGCCGCGTATTGGCGCGAGGCGACCACTTCGATCGCCACCAGACTGGAAAACGCAATCAGCGTAATGAAGCCCATCAGGTAGCCGAGCAGCGGGCCGTGGGAATAAACCGGGTAGCGCACCACACCGCCGGCACGGGGCAATGCCGCGCCCAGCTCGCAGTAGACGATGCCCAGCAGCAACACGGCGAAACCGCCCAGCAACCAGGAAAAAATCCCCGCCGGACCGGCAATCGCCGAGACATGGCTGGCGGCGAACAACCAGCCGGAGCCGAAGATCGCGCCGAGTCCGATAAAGGTGAGGTCGATCAATGAAAGCTGTTTTTTGAACTTGCCTTGGCCTGACATGGCATCGCCTTCTTGTGAGTTATTGGATAGGCAGTTGTGTCACGGGGACGAGCAGACTTTGCACGGGTCGACGGCGGCGGCGATTGATGTTTTATGCAGGGATCGATGACGAATTCAGCACAATGGCGCCGATGAATGTGCGGCCTCGACAGGGCCGCGACGTTGCTGCACTCTGCTCGCGGACGGCGTTTCTGGCGCTTCATCGCAAAGGAGATTTTTCATGCAGCCTGGGTTTTCGATCCTGTGCCAAGGCACTGACGGCCTGCGTCCGCAGACCCTCGAAGCGATGGTCGCGGGTGCCGCGCAGCTGTTGCCGATACTCGATGTGATCCCGAATGCGGCGATCTTCATCAAGGATCTGCACGCGCGCTATGTGCTGGCCAACCGCACGCTGGTGCAGCGTTGTGGCTTGAAGGACCTGCGCCCGTTGCTCGGCAAAACCAGTGCGCAGGTGTTCCCGGCGCAGTTGGGCCCGGGTTATACCGAGCAGGATCGCAAGGTGCTGGAGGAAGGATTTGTGCTGGAGGATCAGCTCGAACTGCACCTGTATGGCAGTCGCGAGCCGGGCTGGTGCCTGACCCACAAGCGGCCGATCTACAACCGTGACGGGACGATCATCGGCCTGGTGGGGATTTCGGTGGATCTGCAATCAGCCAGCGAAACCCACCCGGCGTTCGAGCGCCTGGCGGCGGTCGATGAATACATTCGCGGCAATTTCAACCGGCGGGTGACGCTGGGTGAACTGACGCGGATCGCCGGGATATCCGTGGCGCAACTGGAGCGCTATTGCAAACGCGTTTTCCACCTGACACCACGGCAGATGATTCAGAAAGTCCGCCTGGAACACGCGCATCGATTGCTGCACAGCGACTTGACGATTACCGAGGTTGCGCTGCAATGCGGCTACACCGATCACAGCGCTTTCACCCGTCAGTTCAAGGCCTCGACCGGGTTTACACCACGCGAATACCGGCAAGCCACCGGGCATTAGACCAACACGGCCAGCCAGGCCGAGAGCAGCAGAAGAAGGGCCAGTGCCGCGTTCATTCGCTTGAACGCTTGCGGTGTGCTGAGCAACCGCGCGCTGCCAACGCCGAGCAGCGCCCAGAGCGTCATGCACGGCAGTGACACCAGCAGAAATGCCAGCGACAACACCAGCAGGCGTAGCGTCTTGTCGCCGCCGCCAACGAATACGCTGACCACCGCCACAGCCATCATCCACACCTTCGGGTTGACCAGTTGCAGCAGCGCCGCGCCGAAGACGCTCAAGCCTTGTTCCTGCGCAGCATTCGGGTCCAGCGATGGCGGCGGGCTGCGAAAGATCTGCCACGCCAGCCAGCTCAACCAGAGCACGCCAGCCCAGGCCATCGCTTGCTGCACGCGCGGAAAGCGCAACAGGGTTTCGCCAGCACCGAGCCCGACCACCAGCACGATCAACGCGGCCGCCGCGCAGGCGCCGAAAATGATCGGCAACGTGGCGATCAACCCGCGCCGCGAACTGTGGCTCAGCACCAGAATATTGGTCGGCCCCGGCGTGATCGAGGCGACGAAAGCAAACAGCAGAAAGGGCAGTAAAGAAGCCATGGTGCAGATTCCTGAAAGTCGAAACAGGACACCATGATCGTCAGTGGGCAGGCCTCAGTCTGGAAGATTTGAGCAGCGTTTGCGGTAGTCCGCCGGGGTCAATTGATAGGCGCGGCGGAACCAGCGCCCCAGATGACTCTGATCGGCAAAACCAAGCACGCTGGCCACCTGCGCTGGCGTCTCGCCGCGCGCGAGCAATTGCCGCGCCTTGGCCAGGCGCAGTTGGATCAGGTAGGCGTGGGGTGCCAGACCGAAAGCGGCCTTGAACGCGCGGGTCAGGCGAAAACGATCGACACCACAGGCTTGCGCTAGGTCGTCGAGGCCGATGTCTTCGTAGGTGTGGGCATGCAGATAGTCGCGCGCAACCTGCGCAACCAGTGGCAGGCGCGGATCGAAGTCCTGACGCTTGCGCCAGTCGAGATGGCGGGTGAGGGACGCCAGCAGGCCATCCAGCGCAGTCTGCCGGACGATGCGCAGATCGCCGTCATGTAACACGTGGAAGGCTTGCACGATCGCCGTCGACAGGTGCGGATCGTGGCTCAGGGTGTCGGCAAAGCCTGGCTGGCTGTCGGCCGGTGCCTCTTCGAACAGCGCGTGCAGTTCGCGCTCCAGCCAGTGCGGATCGAGGTACAGCATCGAGTAGGTAAAGCCATCCTCGGTCGGCGCGTGGCCATCGTGGATTTCTCCCGGCTCAAGCAGAAACACATGCCCCGGCGTACTGCGATGACGCACCCGGCGACAATTGAACTGCTGCACGCCTTGCTCGGTCACTCCGACGAGAAAACTGTCATGCCAGTGCGGATCGTAGGCATGCCCACGGAAATGCGCACGAATCGACTCGATCCCGGTATCGACATCCTGGGAGAGAGAGATCCAGTTGCGTTTGTCCATGGGAGGATTCCATAGGTCGGTTGAGCAGGGGCGTTTCTAAAATACCGCGTGGCGGAGGAGAGTGTTTAGAAGATTTGTGCAGGTGCGCAGAGGGATCGCGTCAGGCAATGTGCCTTGGATGGGAGGGGACCAGAAAACGCAGACGAAAAAAAACCGCCTTCGCGGGGCGGTTTTTCATGTCTCGGTTTGAAGCCGAGGCCGTGTGCATCACTAGCCACACCAACATGTCCGCGCATGGTATTGAGTTTCTCCCGTCAGTGCAACGAAGGTTTAGCGTGATGTGCGAGGTTTTTTCGGAACGTCCAACGCATGTAACTGAATTCAGGTCTGTCAATAAACATTGTCAGAAATACGGTTTTACAAAGGTTCAGGCGTAGCCGCAGAATAACCTTGGCTACTCGGGTTTTCTCTTCTGATTTCTGCGTTAAGATGCCTGCGCTCATCTTGTTGGTAGAGCTGTGAGGTTTGGCTGGGGGCGCAAAAGGTTTCACGCCCTCTGACGCGGATTCGCACCCGCGCCGGAATGATGTCTCGGAGGGATTTCAACCGGCCGCCTCACTAGCTACACCAACATTTAGGCTGAAGGCACGCATGGTCCGGTAAGTTTGCTGGAGGTTTGGCCGCCAGCCCTGGAGGCCAAAACGTATGAAGCTTCTGCTGCGTACGCTGAGCCTTGTATGGAGATTGTTGAAAGCTTTGCGCTTTTACGAGTTCCTGCGAGATCACTTTGACGACTTGAAATAAGGTCGTCTAAGTGGGGAAAGACCCGTTTCGGTTTCGACTGATACGGGTCTTTTTTTGTGTGCAAAAAACTGTCAAAAACGAGATTATCGGTTTTATGCTTTCGACTTTGTAAGGCGTTTCTCTTAATGACGTAAGCAACAGCATGAAGATCGATCCAATAGCGGCTCATGCTCGATCAGCCATTGATTGCGTCAATAACAACCATTAAGTCAATGAAGTTCTCATATCCACGGTGCGGCGTAAGCTCGGCTCCATACCCAACCACTGCAACTCGGAGCACATCATCATGAAACGCCAGACTATCCTCGGTATCGCTTTCTCGGTTTTTGCACTGAATGCCTTCGCCGCCACCGAAACCGACCCGCTGTTCAGTGATGCGGTCGCGGCCGCCACTCAAACAGACCGCTTGTTCAGCGATGCAGTAGCCGCAACCGAAACCGATCCACTGTTCAGCGATGCAGTCGCTGCGACCGAAACCGACCCGCTGTTCAGCGATGCAGTAGCCTCTGATGGCTCCGATCATCTGCAAGGCAATCGGGTCGCCGAAGGTGGCGCTGACCGTCTTCTCGAACGTCGCACCGCTTGAGCGCAACGATGAACATCGATAACGAATGCCGCCTCAACCACAGGCGGCATTCGTTCTATTCATGCATTACAACGCTGCTCTAAACCGCACTCGGCAGCACAGCCTTGTCGCGATCGCGGCTCTTGAATGTCGCCCAGAAACACAGCAACACCGCCACGGAAAAACCGGCGGGGAACAGCCAGATGCTTCTCCAGTCATGCCCCGCGCTTGATGTGAAGTGGTCGGTAATCCGTCCCGCGATCCAGAAACCAATCAACATGCCCAATCCGTACGTAGCCAAGGTGATCAAACCTTGCGCCGAGCTGCGGAAGCGTTCCGGTGCTTTTGCATCGGTGTAGATCTGCCCGGACACGAAGAAGAAGTCATAGCACACGCCGTGCAGGGCAATGCCGATCAGCAGCATGAATGCCTGATCGTCGTTATTGCCGAACGCAAACAGCACGTAGCGCAACGCCCAGGCAGCCATGCCGACCAGCAGGGCGATCTTGATGCCGAAACGATGGATGAACAGCGGCAACAGCAACATGAACAGCACTTCCGAGACCTGACCGATGGCCATCTTCGCTGTCGGGTTGGTCACGCCGATCTCCGCGAGAAACGGATTGGCATTCTGGTAATAGAACGCCAGCGGAATGCAGATCAGGATCGAGGCGAGGAAGAACACCAGATAGCTGCGATCCTTGAGCAAACCCCACGCATCGACGCCGAGCATCTGCTTGAGGCTTGATGAGCCGGCTGCGCTTTTCAACGGCGCAGTGTTCGGCAGACTGAAGCTGTAAAGCCCCAACAACAGCGACGCGACGGCGGACATCAGGAACGTATTGCGCAAGCCTCCGGCCGCGATGCTTTGCTGCGAGTCCCAGGCGAACACGAAGCTGATCACCACGCCGGCGACGATCCAGCCCACCGTGCCCCACACGCGAATGCGCGAGAACTCCAGCGCCGGGTCTTTGATCTGGCGGAACGCCACGGCGTTCACCAGTGCCAATGTCGGCATGTAGACCATCATGTAGGCGAGCACATAGGGATAAAACACGCTGAAGTCTGCCGCGCGATAGAGCTGATAAAGCAACACTGCTCCAAGCAGATGCAGCACTGCCAGAATGCGTTCGGCATTGAAGAACCGGTCGGCAATCAAGCCAATGACAAACGGCGCCAGAATCGCGCCCCAGGATTGCGTGGCAAAGGCCATGCCGACCTGACCACCGCTGGCGGCCAGCGTTGTTGCCAGAAAAGTGCCGAGGGTGACGAACCAGCCGCCCCAGATAAAGAACTGCAAAAACATCATCACGCTGAGTCGCGCATTCATTACGTTCATTTCAGATCACCGTATTGTTTTTATGTCGGTAACGCGGATGAATCAGTCGTCGGTCAGGCCGAGCAGGCGCCGGTTGGAAGCGGCATCGGCGCTGACCCCGGCGAAATCGTCGAAGGCCTTGGCGGTCTTGCGGATCATGTGTCGCTCGATGAACGCCGCGCCTTCCGCCGCGCCCTGTGCGGAGTCTTTCAGGCAGCACTCCCACTCGAGCACGGCCCAGCCGTTGAAGTCGTATTGGCACAATTTGCTGAAGATCGATTTGAAATCGATCTGGCCGTCGCCCAGCGAGCGAAAGCGCCCGGGACGCTCGACCCAGCCCTGATACCCGCCGTAGACGCCGGAGCGCGCATCGGGGCGGAACTCGGCATCCTTGACGTGGAACATGCGGATGCGTTGGTAGTAACGGTCGATGAAGCCAAGGTAGTCCATTTGCTGCAGCAGCAGGTGGCTCGGGTCGTAGAGGATTGCGGCGCGAGGGTGATGATTCACCGCTTCGAGAAACTGTTCGAACGATGCACCGTCATGCAAGTCTTCGCCGGGATGGATTTCGTAGCACAGATCAACGCCAGCCTCTTCGAAGCAGTCGAGGATCGGCAGCCAGCGCTTGCCCAGTTCGGCGAAACCTTGCTCGACCAAACCGGCCGGACGCTGTGGCCACGGATAGACGTAAGGCCAGAGGAGGGCGCCGGAGAAGGTCGCATGGGCCGTAAGTCCCAAACGCTTGCTGGCACGAGCGGCCAGTTTCAACTGCTCAATGGCCCACTCGGTGCGCTCCTGCGGCTTGCCGCGCAGCGCGGGCGGGGCGAAGTCGTCGAACAGGCTGTCGAACGCCGGATGCACCGCGACCAATTGCCCTTGCAGGTGCGTCGACAACTCGCTGATCACCACTCCGGCGCGGGCGCAGACGGCGATGAGTTCGTCGCAGTAATCCTGGCTCTCAGCGGCGCGCTGCAAATCGATGAACCGTGTGCCGAGGGTCGGTACCTGGATGGCTTTGTAGCCTTGCGAGGCCGCCCATTCGGCGATGTTGGCGAGGGAGTCGAAAGGCGCTTCGTCGGCGATGAATTGCGCGAGGAAAATCCCAGGACCTTTCAGGCCAGTCAAATTTTGCTGATCACTGTTCATTGTGCTGGGCTCCTGTCAGTTGGCCGGGGATCTCGCTCCACTTTTCATTGCCAAGGTGGTTGGCGATGGCGGTTTCAATGAAGGCCATGCCGCGCAGGCCGGTCTCGATGCCCGGTACGCCCGGTGCCTGATGGCCCTCGGCGCCATGCACAATCGCTTCGGCGAGATCGCCGTACAGGTTGGCCATGGCTTCCAGATAACCTTCGGGATGCCCCGCAGGCAGGCACATGCGTTGGGTTGCGGCGGCACACAGCCACGGCTGACCGACCCCGGAGCGCAGAACGCGCATCGGCTCGTTCAACGGTCGATGAATTAGGCTGGCCGGATCCTCTTGGCGCCATTCCAGGCCGCCCTTGTCCCCGTAGACGCGGATCTTCAGCGGGTTTTCCTCACCGGCGCAGACCTGGCTGGCGAGCAATACACCACTGGCGCCGTCGCGCATTTTGAACAGCATCGCGACATCGTCATCCAGTTGCCGACCCTCGACATGCGAGCCGAGCATCGCGCTGATGAACTGAATCGACTGGCCGGCAACGAACTCGGCGAGGGAAAACGCATGGGTGCCGATGTCGCCGATGCAGCCGCCGATCCCGGATTGCGTCGGGTCGTCGCGCCAGCCGGCCTGCTTGTTGCCTTGCCCGGCGACATCGGTGCTGAGCCAGCCTTGCGGGTATTCGACGAGGACTTTGCGCACGCGCCCGAGCACGCCGCTGGCGACCATTTCGCGGGCCTGCCAGACCATCGCGTAACCGAGGTAGGTGTGCGCCAGCCCGTAAATTCGCTGGCTGTTGATGACCACCGAGTGCAGCGCCTGCACCTCGGCGAGGTTCAGCGCCGCGGGTTTCTCGCTGAACACGTGAAAACCGGCGCTCAATGCCTCACGGGCAATCGGTGCGTGCAGATGATTGGGAGTGACGATGACCAGCAATTGCATGCGCTGCTCGGCGGGCAGGGCGGCCTCGCGGGCGAGCAGGGTTTGCCAGTCGCCGTAACAACGCTCGGCCGCGACACCCAAGGACGCAGCGGTGCGCTGATTATTCTCCGGGTCGCGGCTGAATGCGCCGCAGACCAGTTCGAAGCGTCCGTCGAGGCCGGCGGCTTGCCGGTGGGCACGGGCAATGAATGAACCTTCACCGCCTCCAACAAAACCCATTCTTATTTTTGCGGCAGCGTACATGGCAGTCGTCTCGGTAGCTGGATGCAATGTTGATGAGCGATGTAACCGGTTACATCATGGGCGAAATCTAGGCTTGAATTAGCCGAGTGTCAAATGGCAGCGGATGATCGACAGCGTTTCGATCGCTCGTCGCCTGCGGTAAGCTCCGCGCCTGATCGGCATGAAACAACGAGGTGTTTTTGTCCAATATTCGCGAAGTGGCTCGGCTGGCCGGGGTTTCCGTGGCGACGGTTTCGAGGACTTTGAAATCGCCCGAGCGCGTGCTCGCGCCAACCCGTGAGCGCGTCATGGCCGCCGTGGAGCAGGCCGGCTATCGGCCGAACCTGATGGCCGTGCAGTTTCGCTCGCGGCGCACCGGCAATCTGGTGATTCTGGTGCCGACCATCGCCAACACCTTTTTTGCCCGGGTCATCAGCGGCGCGCAGCAAGCGGCGCAGGCGGCCGGTTATCGCCTGCTGCTGTGCGACACCCAGGGCCGGGAAGAACTGGAGCGACAATTCGCCGAGCTGGTTTACGCTTATCAGGCCGACGGGGTGATCCAGTTGCGCGCCTACGATCCTTTCGAAAACGCCCCGGCCGACGCCGATGTGCCGCCGATCGTTAACGCCTGCGAAGTGCTCAAGGCCGGGCGTTATCCAACCATCAGCCTGGACAACGTCGCCGCCGCCAAAGCCATGACCGACCACCTGATCGCCTTGGGACACCGACGTATCGGCCTGATCAAAGGCTCAAAAAACAGCCCGCTGACTTTGGATCGACTGGCAGGTTACGAAGCGGCATTGCGCGAGGCCGGGATTGCCTTCGATGAAGCACTGATCTGCCATGGCAATTTCAGCCTCGAGGCCGGTTTTGCCGGAGCGCAAAAGATGCTCGCATTGGCCGAGCGGCCGAGCGCGCTGTTCTGCGAAAACGATGAAATGGCCATTGGTGCGCTCAAGCGCATCCGGCAGGCCGGGCTGCGTGTGCCCGAGGATATTTCAGTGGTGGGTTTCGATGACATTCCCATGGCTGCGTACTGCGATCCGCCGCTGACCACCATCTCGCAACCAGCCGAGGCCTTCGGGGCCAGGGCGGTCGAAATGTTGATTGCCCTGATCGAAAAACAGCCGCTGACAGAGCGGCATGTCGTCTTGCCGTTCGAGCTGACGCCACGCAGCAGCACGGCCCGCATCGACAACTTGGGCAAGCGCTAACCGAATCACGCCGCTGGCGGCTTCGCCAGCGCAATCCCCGCCGCGCCCAACCGCTTCAACACCTCAAACAACAAATCGCTCTTGGTCAGCCCGACAATCCTCGGGCTGCCCACATAGCCGGTGACCGTGAGGGTTATGCCGTCCGGCGACAATTTGCTGAAACGCACGAATGGCGCCGGTTTATCGAGGATGGTTTCGTTCTCGTGATACGCATCCAGCAGCAGTTGTTTGACCTGCTCAGGATCGATATCCAGCGGGAACACCAGCTCCAGCGATGCCACGCCTTGAGCACTGCCGCCGAGGGTAACGTTGCGCAGGTTCTGCGAGATCAGCTGCGAGTTGGGCACGATCACGATCGAGCGGTCGCTGAGCTGGATTTCCGTGGCACGCACGTTGATCCGGCGGATGTCGCCCTCGACGCCGCTGATGCTGATCAGGTCGCCGACTTTCACCGGGCGCTCGGTGAGCAGGATCAGGCCGGAGACGAAGTTCTTGACGATCTCCTGCAAGCCAAAGCCGATACCTACGGATAGCGCACTGACGATCCACGCCAGATTGGTCCACTGCACGCCTAGCGACGACAGCGTCAGCAGAATCACAAAGGCGTAGCCGATGTTGGAAAACAGCGTGCTCAGTGACGCGCACATGCCCGGGTCCATGTCGGTCTTGGGCAGGAATTCGTTGTCGAGCCAGCGGCTTAATGCACGGATCAGCCAGATACCGATCAGCAGTGCCAGCAGCGCGTTGAGCAGATGCGCCGGGACGATATTCAGCTTGCGCAAACCGGCGCCGCCAAGGATCGACATGATGTTGGTGACCAGTTGGCCGAGCGTGGTGCCGATGCCCCCGACAAACAACGAAATCAGCGCCATCAGCATCAGGCCGGCGCGGCTGACGCCGGACAACAGGATCGACGTCTGCTCAAGGCGCCGATCGCTGACGCCGAGCAATTGCTTGAGCGCCTGGCCGCTCGCGTGTTTCGGCGAAAACAGGTGCTCACAGGCGTCCTTGACCAGCTGAATCAGCAAGTAGAAGCCCGACAGCACGACATAGCCCCACACCAGCTCATAACTGATGAACCGTGCCAGCGAAACATAGCCGGCCAGCAGCGCAATAGCCGTCACCAACATCGAGAGACTGGCGACGCTGTAGATCAGCCCGGCGAACACGCTGTTGGTCGCCGATGGGTCGTTGGCTGCGACCAAGGCCTTGCGCACTTTGCCGACGCGCAACAGCATCGTGCCGATGATCGCCAACACCACAATGGAAATCACGCCGCGCCCGGCCATCACGATGTGGCTGCTCATGCCTGTGGCATTGGCGACTTGCACCAGCGTCACCAACACCAGCAACGAGCAGGCGAGGATTCGCGGATAAGGCTTGAGGGCCAGCGCCACCGGATCGGCAATCGCCGGCAGGCGCCAGGACGGGTGCGCGGTGGAGAGCAATGCGCGGCTGAGCCCGGTGATCAGCACGCAGGCATAGACGACTTTCTCGAACTCTTCGGAGAAGGTTTCCAGCACCGGAGGCAGTGCGTCGTGGCGGGTGCAGGCGTAGAACAACAGCTTCAGGGCGATGGCGGTGGTGATGAAGGTCGCGATAGCTGAGGCGAAGGCCAAGGCACTGCGGCGCAGTCGGCCCTCCGCCACGCGATGAATGCAGAACCAGGTCAGCCCGCGCTCAGCCAGACGTCGGCCGAAGGTCCAGATCAGCAGCGCCAACAGCACCAGTACGCAGGTGTAAAACCGCTCGCCCGGCGCCCAGACCGTGGCCCATACGTCAGCCACCTGCTCGACGAACAGTCGCAGGCGCTGGCGGTCGTCTTCGCTTGGATTGACCAGCGGTGTCCAGAAATACGGGCTCAATACGCTGCGGGTGCTCAGGGTCAGTTCGCTTTCCAGCAGGGTGCGGCGGATGCCGGCGATTTGCGTGATCAGGTCGGCGGCGTTCTGTTTCAGTGCGGCGAGGCTTTTCAGGGTGCCGTCGATCTTGCTTTTCTGCTCCGCCAGCGCCGCCCGCTGCGCGACGATATCGGCTTGCTCGGCGGCGACCTCGGCGTCTGGAGCGGTGCCGAGCACGCCCAGTTGCACCGCCAGTTGCGCCTGTTGCGGCAACAGCGCTGCTGACAATCGATCGACATCGAGAATGAACGCCTGCACCCGATCCTGCGGGCCTTCGAGCTGGTTGTAATTATTTGCCGCCGAAATCTGCTGCTTGAGCCCGTCCAGGCGTTGTTGCAGGGCTTGCAGATCGCTTTGCGAAATCACCGGCATTGGCGCTGCGCCGGAGTTTGCCGGCGCGGCAACATCCGCCGCCCACAGCGCAGCGCTGCCCGGCATCAGTAGCAGCAACAGAATCAAAAACAACGACTTGAATGAACAACGCATGGGGGCGGCGGGCTCGAGTGGATTACACAGTCTATGAGGGTAGGTGATCGCGCCGAACGGGGCGGAAAACTTTCTCTGCAAGAGGCGCTTACACGCTCATCCAATCCGGCGGAATGATCCGCGCCGCGAGCGGTCAACCGGCAATAACAGCTTCGAGAACATGCCATGTCCATTGCCAAGGAAACCATTGAATACCTGCGCCAACATTCGTTGATCATCACCACCGCCGAATCCTGCACGGCCGGGGAAATCGTCATGTTGCTGTCGGAAGTCCCCGGCAGCGGCGAGCTGATCGAGTGCGGCTATGTGGTCTATTCGCCGCAAGCCAAGCAGCGCCTGCTGCACGTCAGCCCGGCTACCATGGACACCTTCAATCTGACCAGCGTGGAAGTGGCCAGTGAAATGGCGATCGGTGCGTTGCGCGACAGCACCGCCAACGTTGCCGTCGCCACCACCGGCATTCTCGGACCCGATGATATGGACGGCATCAAGGCCGGTACGGTGTGTTTCGCCTGGGCATTCCAGTTCGATGACAAACATTTTCTGTTCAGCACCCAGCAATGGTTTGCCGGATCGCGCAGTGAAGTGCAGACCCTCGCTTCTGAATTCGCCCTGCAGCAGTTGCCGGACTATCACCGTCGCGCCTTGCGCGGCGAAGGAGGGTGGCGCCAATGAAGCCTGACGCTGAGCATCCCGATCTGCAAAGCCGACGATTCCCGGTGCAGGAGGACATGGCCTATCAGTTGAAGGTCTGGCGCTTCGAGCACATTGGTTGGTACCTGCTGGTGCTGTGCATGCTGCTCGGTCTGTTGGGGCTGTTTTCCCGGGGCGTGCTCAGTTCGCAGGACGCCCGCAGCGACGACGGTAAAGTCCAGGTCGAATACGAGATGTTCCATCGCAACGGCTCGACCAACCCGCTGAAACTCAGCGTGCACACGGTGCCGGAAGCCACTGTCGAACTCGACATCGGCGGCGAGATGCTCGATGGCTTCAGCGTCGAAACCATGCAACCGGCCCCGGTGCGTATGCGCAGCTCAAAACAGGGCATGCGCTTGTGGTTGCAGGCGGATGCCCAAGGCCAGGCGACGCTTTATGTGACGCTGCGCGGTGACGGATTGGGCCTGTTTCGCAGCCAAATCCGCGTGCCGGGCTCGAGCGAAGTGAAGCTTACTCAATTCATTTATCCATAGGTGACCCATGGACTCGGTGTTGCGCGCACTCGCGATGTATCTGGCCCTGATGGTGCTGTTCAAAATTGCCGGCCGGCGTTCGCTGGCCGAGTTGACGACGTTTGATTTCGTCCTGCTGATGATCATCGGTGAAGCCACCCAGCAAGCGCTGCTCGGTGATGATTTTTCTCTGACCAATGCGTTTCTGGTGATCATTACGCTGATCGCTGTGGATGTCGGTTTTTCCTTGCTCAAACAACGTTCCAGTTGGGTGTCGCGGCTGATTGATGGCGAGCCGACGATCATTGTCGAGAATGGCAAGCTGTTGCACCGACGCCTGCGCCATGCGCGGCTGGTCGAGGCAGATGTCATGGAGGCGGCGCGCTCCAGTCAGGGCATAGAAACCATCGACCAGATCAAATTCGCAATCATCGAGCGCAACGGCAAGATTTCCGTCATCCGCCAGGATCCGGAAGGCGGCTGAACCTTTGACGCCCCACGGCCGCAATTTTTTTGAACGCTGAAAAAGCCTCACAGCCCAATGCTTACAAGTCATCGGAGGATTGCGAAATGAACGAGGCAGCCAGTTACTTCTCCATCGCCGTGGCGGTGATCATTCTGCTGGTCGATCTGTGGGCGATTGTCAGTGTGTTTCGCAGCAACAAAAGCGTCGGCGTCAAAGCCGCATGGGCGATCGGTTTGATCGTATTTCCGGTGCTCGGCCTGATCGTGTGGGGCATCGCCGGCCCGCGCGGCGTCAAGGAAGGGCCTTCGTCGCCGGAGCACAGTAAGGGTTGAGAACCCTGATTTGCGCACATCCGGAAAATGGGAGGTGAACGATGAAAGCTGTTGTATTTCATGGCGTCGGGGACATCCGCCTGGACGATGTGCCCGAGCCAACCATTCAAGCGCCGACCGATGCCATTGTCAGGCTGACCGCGTCGGCCATTTGCGGCACCGATCTGCATTTCATTCGCGGCAGTGCGCCGGACATGCAGCCCGGTACGATCCTTGGGCACGAGGGCGTGGGGATCGTCGAAGCACTTGGCGAAGACGTGCGCAATCTCAAGGTTGGCGATCGCGTGCTGATTCCCTCGACCATTGCCTGCGGCAACTGCTCGTACTGCCGCGCCGGCTATTTCGCCCAGTGCGACGTGGCCAACCCCAACGGTAAAACCGCTGGCACGTCATTTTTTGGCGGGCCGAAAACCACCGGGCCGTTCGATGGCCTGCAAGCCGAGAAAGCGCGCATCCCTTTCGCCAACATTGGTCTGATCAAACTGCCGGACGCCATCACCGACGATCAGGCGATTGCCATGTCGGATATTTTTCCCACTGCCTGGTTCGGCGCCGACATGGCCCGGATCAAGGACGGCGACACGGTGGCGGTGTTCGGCTGCGGGCCGGTCGGGCTGTTTGCGATTATCAGCGCGAAGCTGATGGGCGCCGGCCGGGTGTTCGCCATCGATGGCCTGGAAGATCGCCTCGCTCGCGCGCAGGCATTGGGTGCCGAGTGCATCAACTTCGAGAAAGAAGATCCAGTTGAAACCATTGCGCGCCTGACTGCGGAAATTGGCGTGGATCGGGTGATCGAGGCCGTGGGCATCGACGCCAACCATTCCCATCACGGCCATCACCATCCTGCGCAGTGGCAACCGGGCGATGCGCCTTCGCAAGCGCTGGAATGGGCGGTCAAGGCTGTGGCCAAGGCCGGCACGATTTCCATCATCGGTGTCTATCCCGCCGGGTTCGACAGCTTCCCGATCGGCGAAGCGATGAACAAGAACGTGCGTATCAACATGGGCAACTGTCATCACCGCAAATACATTCCCAAGCTGATCGAAATGACCCTCGCCGGGCGCGTCGATCCAGCGAAAGTGCTGACGCAGGACGAGCCTTTGACTGACGCGATTTCGGCGTTCAAGGCGTTTGATCAACATCAATCCGGCTGGATCAAGGTCAAGCTTGAACCCGGTAGCGATACCACTGCTGACAGGAGATCGTCATGAAAAAAATCTGCGTATGTCTGGGGTTCTGCTCGATGTTTCTGTTGAGCGGCTGCTTCGATTCCAACGATGCACCCAACAAGGACGGTGACAAAAGCAAACCGTCGGTGCAGATGCAGACCGAGAAGCCTGAGGAGGGCAAGTAACTGCTGGCAAATAATCCCTGTGGGAGCGAGCCTGCTCGCGAAGGCGTCAGGTCGGACAACTCTGTGCTGACTGATGCTCCGTCTTCACGAGCAGGCTCGCTCCTACACTGGTTCAGTTCGTATAGCCGTATTCCAGCCATGCCCAATACAGTAAAGCCACAGCACTGATCCCGCCTCCGAGAAAACACACCGCCACCCAGCCAGATTGCGCATAGATATACGTCGCCGCGATAGCGCCCAAACCACTGCCCACCGAGTAAAAGCACATATACGCACCGACCAGTCGGCTCTGCGCATCGGGCCGTGCGGCGAAGATCAGGCTTTGGTTGGTCACGTGCACCGCTTGCACGGCGAAGTCTAGGAGGATCACTCCGACGGCCATCGCCAGCAGCGAACTGTCGACAAATGCGATGGGCAGCCAGGACAGCGTCAGCAGCGCCAAGGCGATGCCAGTGGTGCGATTGCCCAAGCCGCGATCGGCCAGGCGCCCAGCCCGTGCGGCGGCGAGCGCGCCCGCCACTCCGGCCAGACCAAACAGGCCGATCTGCGTGTGGGACAACGACAGGGGCGGGGCGCTGAGCGGCAGCACCATCGACGTCCACAACACACTGAAGGCGGCGAAAATCAGCAGGGCGAAGATGCCGCGCACGCGCAGTACCCGCTCAGTCAAAAACAATTCCAATACCGAGCGCAGCAGTCGCCAGTAACTGCCCTGTGCGGGCGGTTTTGCCGAGGCGGGCAGGGTGCGCCATAACAGCAGGGCCAAGCCGATCATCATGACTGCCGAGACAAAATACACGCCGCGCCATCCGGCCAGATCAGCCACTACGCCGGAAACGAAACGCGCCAGCAAAATGCCCAGTACCACGCCACCGGTGACGGTACCTACGGCGGCGCCGCGCTGCTGCGGGCGAGCAAGGCTGGCGGTGCAGGCGACCACCACTTGCACCACCACCGCCAGCAGACCCACCAGCATCATGGCGCCGAGCAGCACTCCCCAGCTCTCGGACAGGCCCACGGCACACAGCGCCGTTGCAGACAACAGCAGTTGGCTGACGATGAGTTTCTTTCGATCGAGCAGATCACCCAGCGGCACAATGAACAGCAGCCCGACCGCATACCCGGCTTGCGTGGCCGTGACCACAACGCCGATCGCCCCCGGTGGAACCCCGAGGCTGGCGGCCATCGATTCCAGCAATGGCTGTGCGAGGTAAACATTGGCCACCGCCATCGCGCAGGTGATTGCAAAAAGAAGAGTCTGCAAACGACTCAGCCGGGTCGTTGCGCTGTCAGTTGCGGCTTGCGCATTGACCAGGGTTTGCGTCTGGCAGGGCATCCTTGCTTCCTCCTAGTGTGGTTTTGAATTGAAACCGAGGCGTTGATCTTTATTCATTCGGGTTGTTAAATGCAACCACATTCAATAGCCGATCCATCAGGAACCACATGGCCCGACAACAAACATTGGCGCAGAGCGAATGCCCGGTGGCCCGAACCCTCGAAGCCATTGGCGATCGCTGGGCCTTGATGATCATTCGCGATGCGTTCGATGACGTGCGCCGGTTCAGCGAATTCCAGAAACGTCTGGGCCTGGCCAAGAACATCCTCACGGTCAAACTGAAAATGCTCGTCGAGCTCGGCGTGTTGCAGATTCAGCCCGCGTCCGATGGCAGCGCCTACAAGGAATACGTGCTCACCGACATGGGCCGCGCGGTGTTCCCCATCGTCGTCAGCCTGCGGCAGTGGGGCGAGCGCTTCCTGTTCGCGGAAGGCGAGGAGCATTCGATTCTGCTCGACAATGAACGGGCCGAGCCCGTTGAAACCATTGTCGTACGCTCCAGAGCCGGTGCCGTGCTGAGCCCGGAGGATTGTCACCGACAGGTTGTCAGGCGCGGGCAGTGAAACCGGGCGGATAGCCGTGGCGCGTATCGATAGCCGCGCCTTCTCGTGACATGTCGGGTCGGCGTCTGGCGGGTTTTTGATCTAGGCTGTTTTCGATCCTCGATCAGCAGCGGTGCGCCGTTGCCATATTTCCAGCAACGCGATTACCGGAGTGCCTGATGAGCCTTTCACCTTTCCACCTCGCCATCCCGGTCTACGATCTTGCCGCTTGCCGGCGTTTTTACGGTGAAGTGTTCGGCCTGGAGGAGGGCCGGTCCAGCGCGCAATGGGTCGACTTCAACTTCTACGGCCACCAATTGGTGATCCACGAACAGCCGAAAACGGCTGCCCAGCAAAGCATTAATAGCAACCCGGTAGACGGTCACGACGTACCGGTCCCGCACTTCGGCATCATTTTGCAGTGGGAGCAATGGGAAGCACTGGCCGAGCGACTGAAGTCATTCGGCACGCAATTCGTGATCGAGCCCTACATTCGATTCAAGGGTCAGGTCGGCGAACAGGCGACCATGTTTTTACTCGATCCCTGCGGCAATGCGCTGGAATTCAAGGCATTCAAGGACATGAGTCAGGTGTTTGCCAAATGATCACAGCGTAGTGATCTGCCCGTTGCGATCGCGTTCATAAACCTTGTTGGCCTGCAGCTTCTCCTTCAGCCAGCGCTCGGCCGTGCCCAAGGGCCGTTGGCGCGCCCACAATAGATCGACGCCGATTTGCCAGTCGGTATGCGGGTACGCCGACAGCTGCAACTCGACCAGTTCGCCATTACCCAGTTCACGCTGGATCAGCTGGCGCGGCAGAGTCGCCCAGCCGAGGCCGGCGCGGACCATTTCCAGCAGCGCCAGATAGCTTTCCGCTTGCCACAGCTGCGTCGAACGCAGGTATTCACTGCTCGGCAGTTTGCTGGCGTGCGCACTGAACGCCAGGCGCCGGTGCACGTGCAAATCGTCGAACGTGACGTTGTCCAGTTTCGCCAGCGGATGATCGGGATGGCATACGTGCAGCATGATCAGTTTGCCCAGTTGCTGGAACGCCAGTTCCCGAGGATAGCCCGGTTGCGAAAACGCCACCCCCAGCACCGCCTCGCCACTGCTGACCAGTTCGCTGACATCGCCGTAGACCGGGTGACGAATGATCAGATCGACAAACGGGAAGGCCTGCTCGAACGCTTGCAGCACCGGCATGATCGGGCCGTACGGCGTTTCAATCGCCAGGGTCAGGCTCGGTTCGACGCTATCGGAAAGGCAATCGGCGTGGGCCTCGAAGGTCATGCAGCGCTCCAGTACCGCTTCTGCCTGCACCAGTAATTTATGCCCGCTGGCGGTGAGGGCAGGGCTGCGATTGCTGCGGTCGAACAGCTCGACGCCAAGGTCGGTTTCAAGATTGGCGATCGCTGCGCTGATGGTCGATTGCGTCTTGCCCAGCTTGCGCCCGGCGGCGGAGAACGAGCCGCTTTTCACCACCTGGACGAACATCAGCAACTGATCGAGTGAGAAGCGCACGCGGTGTACTCCGAGGTTGAGCGAGACGGCGATTGTGCCGCGTCTTTGCCATCGAAAAAAGCGATGGTTGCCAATTTGTTTCATCGTTAAAAAGATTCAAGGATGACCCCGCGTCTTCGAACGCCGGGGCCGATTCTCTCTGTGCATCTGTCCCTGAGCGCCCGCGATTACAACCAACGCTGCCCCTTCAGGAGCTTGTGCCATGACTACACAACGCGTTCACCCGGTCGACGAGGTGTTGCCCCTGCGGCAGCTTTTCACCTTCGGTCTGCAGCATGTTCTGGTGATGTATGCGGGAGCGGTGGCGGTGCCGCTGATTCTTGGCAGCGCGATGGGGCTGACGTCGGCTCAGGTGGTTTTACTGATCAACGCCAACCTGCTGACCTCTGGTGTGGCGACGCTGATTCAGACCCTCGGCTTCTGGAAGTTCGGCGCGCGGTTACCGTTGATTCAGGGCTGCTCGTTCATTGCGCTGGCGCCGATGATCATGATCGGCAAGGAGTTCGGCCTCAGCCAGATCTTTGGGGCGGTGATCGCCGCCGGCTTCCTGACCATCGCACTGGCGCCGGTGTTCAGCCGCTTGCTGCGATTCTTTCCACCCGTGGTGATTGGCAGCCTGATCACCATCATCGGTATTTCACTGATGCCGGCGGCGGCAATCTGGCTGGGTGGCGGTGATCCCGATTCGCCTGACTTCGGTCGCCCGGCCAATCTGCTGCTGGGCCTGGCCACGGTCAGTGTGACGCTGGTGATTTATGCGAAATTCAGCGGTTTCATCGGCAATCTCAGTGTGCTCATCGGCTTGTTTGTCGGCAGCCTGATCGCTGCCGCCTGCGGCATGACGCACTTCAATCGGGTCAGCGAGGCGGCGTGGTTCGAGTTGAGCGCGCCAATGGCGTTCGGTCCGCCGGAATTTTCTCTGGTACCGATTCTGATCATGACCCTGGCGATGCTGGTGATCATGGCCGAGACCACTGGCAACTGCCTGGCCATCGGCAAACTGGTCGGCAAACCGACTACGCAGCAGACCCTCGGCAACGCCTTCCGCGCCGACGGCTTGTCGACCATGCTCGGTGGTGTGTTCAACAGCTTTCCCTATAACGCCTTCACGCAAAACACCGGCCTGATTGCTCTTTCGAGCATCAAGAGCCGCTTCGTCGTCGCCGCCGCTGGCGCAATCATGGTGTTGATGGGCTTGTTCCCCAAGCTCGGCGCGCTGATTGCGGCGGTGCCGACGCCGGTGCTGGGCGGCTGCGCGATCGTCATGTTCGGCATGACCACGGTGGCGGGCATTCAGGAATTGTCACGGGTGCAGTTCGAAGGCACGCGCAACGCCATCATTGTTGCGGTGTCGGTCAGCGTCGGCGTCTTGCCAATGTCGTTTCCGGCCCTGTTCGAACACGTCGGCCCGACGCTGAAACTGGTGCTCGATAGCGGCATTTTTCTCGGTGCGATCACCGCCATTCTGCTCAATGTACTGCTCAACAAACAAAAACCATCGACCGACGCCGTCGGCGCTTCCACGGCCGAACTGGCTGACTGACCTTTGTCTTTTACCACTGCCCAGGAGTTACCCATGAATCAATTCACTCAGCTTGTCCCGGCCGGCGTCAGCGATCTGGACCTGGCATTGCTGCGCCAGACCATCGCCCTGTCGCAGGCGTCGAAACAACGTGGCCGGCACCCGTTTGCTGCGCTGGTGGCGGACCGCGACGGCAAGGTCATTGCCGAAGCGGGCAACAATTCGATGCCGCCGGAGGGTGATCCCACCCAGCATGCCGAACTGGTCGCGGTCGCTGCGGCGGCGAAGCGGTTGTCACCCACGGAGCTGGAGGCGTGCACGCTGTACACCAGCGCCGAACCTTGCTGCATGTGCGCGGGCGCGGTGTATTGGACCGGAGTCGGGCGAGTGGTGTATGCGTTGTCGGAACATGCTTTGCTCGGGCTGACCGGCGATCATCCGGAGAACCCGACGTTCTCGTTGCCGTGTCGCGAAGTGTTTGCCAGAGGGCAGCGCACGGTGAGCGTTTTCGGGCCAATGCTGGAGGCAGAGGCAGCTGAGCCGCATAAAGGGTTCTGGTCTTAGTTGTTATGGATCGTTCCCACGCTCCTGCGTGGGGACGCATCCGCTGACGCTCTGCATCACTTTTACTTCGCCGGGATGACATCCACACATTCCCCAGCGGAATGCCCCCCATGAAATCATTGGATTTTTCTTCTCCACGCTCACCGCGTAGCGTGTCGCAAAGACAAGGAGAATCGCCATGACCCAACCCGCCACTGACGCCGCCGGCAAATTCGACACCTCCCGCGCCAATGAATATGCCCGGCAAAGCCGCATTGCCTTGGCTGGCTACGATGCCTGTCACGACCTGTCGGCCTGCATGCTCGCCGCCAGCCTTGGGCAGTCGCGTCCGGCAAACGTGCTGGTGGTGGGCGCGGGGGGCACCGCGCAGGAAATCATCGCCATGGCCGCGCTGGAGCCGGATTGGCACTTCACTGCGGTCGATCCTTCCGGGCCGATGCTTGATGCTGCGACCGAACATCTGCGCGCCAATGATCTATTGCACAGAGTCCAGATACATCTCGGTCATGTCGAAGACTTGCCGGCCGACGCATCTTTCGACGCCGCCACCCTGATCGGTGTACTCCATCACCTGGGCGGTGACGAGGCCAAGCAACAAATACTGCGCTCCATTCAGGCCCGCCTCAAACCCGGCGCGCCATTGATCGTGGCCGGCAATCATTACGCTTACGCCAGTCAGCCATTGCTACTGCAAGCCTGGAGCCAGCGCTGGCGACAGCAGGGCGCAACCGCTGACGAGGTGCAGGCGAAACTCGGAAAGATTTTGCAGGGCGCTGATCCGCCGCACTCGGAGGCGGCGGTTCAGGCACTGCTGCATGACGCCGGATTCGGCGATGCAACACGGTTTTTCAGCAGTCTGTTCTGGGGCGCCTGGCTGACGTACAAGCTCAGCCAGGCGACCCGATTTGCCTAAGCCTCCGTCCAGTCCAGCGCTGCCGTCTCGCGCCATTTCACGTCGGTGATCCCATAACGCTCGGCCTGGGGTTTGGAAACCACTTTCAACGGTGGTTTACCCGGTTTCGGAATCGGCGCAATACCGGCGTCACAGCTCGCCCAATGCCAAGCGTCGGCGTTGCGCATACTCTTGGCGCGGATGACGAATGATTTTGGCTGGTCGTGATGTTTGTATTCGATGACGAAAATATCGGTGCTACGCATGAGTTCCTCCTTACGCTCATACGTAAATGATTTTGTCCGACAAGAAAAATTCAAAGGATTTTCTGGCCGGATGATCAGCGTCACTCAGCGCTCTAAAACGCGGTTCTTCATGAAGCCGCGCAGGTTCATCAGGAACAGGCAGAGCTGCAGAACGATCAGCGCGTAAGCCCCGGCATGGACGCCCCAGATCACCCACAGCAAATTGCTCAGACTGAAACAAACGAAGCCGCTCTTGCGCCGTTGCGGTCGTTGCGAACCGATCAGCCACGCGGCCAGAACGGTGACCAGCATCGCCGGCCATTGCACCCAATCCAGATATGCCAACGCTCTGTCCTCTGCACAGATTTGTTTGATGCAGAAAGGGTACACAGCAACCGAAGGATGGTCACCGCCCGCACGGCTCTGCGTAGCAATGGCGGTGAAAAAGGTTTCGCCCGGCAGAAGCCGGGCGAAGATTTCAGGCGCGCAATCAGTAATCCCAAATCGCAGGTATCCAACGGAAAGCAGCACCATTGATCGCGACCCGACCCACCGAAGGGAAGGCCAGATGCGTGGCGACGAACAGCTCGCCGCTGGCGGCGGCTTCCTTGAGCATGCGCACGCGCACTTCCACCGATTTGGCCGGATCGTGTTCGAAACCGTTGTGCCAGTCGGGGTGATCGAACGCCACCGGGAACAATGCGTCACCGGCAAAGGTCAGGCGCTCGCCACCGGAGTTGACGTAGACCACGCAGTGCCCTGGCGTATGACCACCGGTGAGTTTTGCAACTACGCCAGGTGCAACCTGACATTCGTCTTCGAAGATGTGCAACTTGCTTTCATAGTGGTCGATGAACGCGTTGGCGGTGCTGCGCAGGACGTCTGGTACTGGTGCGGGCATGTCGGTGCTGGTGAAGTCTGGCGTGGACCAGAAATTCACTTCGGCCGCGGTGACGTGGATGCGCACGTCGTGACGCAGACGGCTCTTCACCGAGTCGACCAGCAGGCCGCCGATATGGTCCATGTGCATGTGCGTGATGACGATATCAGTGATGTCGGCGAGATCCACCCCGGCAGCGGCCAGGCGCTTGGGGAACTGCCCGGCACGCGGGAAACCGGGGAATTGGCCACCGAGGCCGGCGTCGACGAGGATGACTTGTTCGCCGCTACGCACCACCAGCACGTTGAGCGCCCAGTCGAAGGCGTCAGGGCCCAGATACATTTCCTTGAACCAGGCGGCACGGTCGGCGGGGTCGGCATTGGTTGACATGGTCTGGGTCGGCAACGGCAACACGCCGTCGCTGATCACCATCACGTCAATGTCGCCCAGGCGCAGGGCGTAGCGCGACGGCACCAGTTCTTCGCTTTGCGTTTGCAGGGCCACCGCGCGGTTGGCGGTGAAGGAATCCAGATGCAGGGTCATGGTGTTCTCCTTGTTTTCAGGGCTAAAGCGGAGGTGAAATCAGGCTACAGGGATCAGCGGATCGGCGGCCGCGAGGGCAGCGCGACGATCTGCGGCGGGCGGGTAGATCCACACCGTGTTGATCTGCGTCTTCAGCTCTTTGGCTTCGGCCTTCACCAGCTTCAGCTGACGATCCCAGCCTTCGGTGTATACCGCGCCCCAGGCGCCCAGATCCAGGCAAGTCACGTACTTGGGCTGGCGATACATTGTCGGAGCGACGCCGAGGAGATCGGCGGCGGCGTTGTTGCCGGCGTAGCGACCCAGGCTGATCGCGTGCTGGCAAGACATCGCAGCATAGTTGCCGAAGTCGTCTGTGGCGGCGCGAGCGACATCACCAGCGGCAAAGACGTGATCGATGCCGTGCACCTTGAGGTTGCCATCGACGTGCAGGCGGCCCTGGCCATCGCGTTCGGCGTCGAGTTGTTCGGTGAGCGGGCTGGCGCGGAAACCTACGGTCCAGATCACGGTCTGGCTTTCGATGTGGCGGCCATCGGCGAGGGTGACGCCATTGGCATCCACAGCGGCAACGCTGGCATCGACGATCCATTCGATACCCAGGTCATTGGACGCCTCGATGATCGACGGGCGAATGCCATCACCCATGGTCGCGGCGATGTCCTTGCTGCGATCGACAATGATCACGCGCAGGTCTTGATCCTCACCGAGGATCGCACGCAGGCGCGCCGGCATTCCCGTCGCAGTTTCAATCCCGGTGAAACCGCCACCCGCGACCACCACGGTGTTGCGCGCAACGCTGGGCGGTTGGTTGCCGAGGGCGATGAGATGACGTTCCAGACGCGCCGAGGATTCGATCTGATCGACATCGAACGCATGCTCCTTGAGGCCAGGCACCGGAGGCCGAGCGAGCTGGCTGCCGCTGGCGAGAACCAGCCGATCGTAGGCCAGTTCACCCGGACGCCCGGCCTCGTCGCGGTAGCCGACTCGGCGCGCCCGGGCGTCGATGCTTTCAGCGGTGCCTTTGACGAAGCGCACACCCACCGCATCGAACAGCGCGTCGAGCGGCGCGTACATGCTGTGCACGTCCGGCTCGTAGAAGCGCGGGCGAATACGCAATTCGGCTTGCGGGGCGAGCAGCGTGATCTCGACATCCTGACGGGCATGCATATCCAGCAAACGCGCAGCGCTCAGCGCACTCCACAGCCCGCCGAACCCTGCACCGATCACCAATAATTGCTGTTTCATAATGTGCTCCCTGACGCTGATGGATGGATGACGCCCGAGTCCGATGCGGACTCTGGCGTGACGATCACTGGCCGCCGTAACTGCTTGCCGTACTGCCTGGCGCTCAATCGCCCGCTGTGTAGAGCCATGCTAGGGCGGGGAGGCTGCGAGCGCAGTTGTCCATCGGTGTGCGTGGGCTACGCATGGGTGGAAGGGGGGTATACGAAGGTATGGGGGGCGAGGTGGGAATACCGGGCGAGGTGTTGTTCGAAACGAACATCGCCGCGATCGGCGAAGTCCTTTCGGGTTATGCCTTTTTCGGAGCTGGTGAGAATCAAGGAATCGATCAACCGCGCGGTGCAGAACAACATTCGCAGCTTTCTGGTCAGCTTGGACAGCGCCCACCTGGCTCGCTGAAATGGGCGACGCAGCGCAGGTGCCAGCACGCCTGCGCGGCCGATGCCGTTGTTCAGTCTGTGGGCACTACGTTATCCAACGCTTTGTTGACGGCCAATTCTCCTAGCATGACCACCTGCGCGATGCCCAACAGGGTATTGCGTCGTGAACCCTCCAGCATTCCGGCGAAATCGCTGAGCATCACCGTGGCGGAAGCCAGGGATTCGCAAGCGTTGACCAACAGTGATTCTGTGTCGGACTCAGGATTGACCATAAACAACGTGTTGGGACTGTAGGGCGTGGCGTTGATCTTGGCCGGCGCGAGGTAATGGTCGAGCGCGCGCTCGGCGGCGTCGTGAAGTTTTTTTGAATGGAAGGATTCATAAGGCGATACCGATTCGGTGACCGGCGGATGGGACGGTGTCTGTGACATCAGCTGAAACTCCGATGAGCGCCGCTTGAGCGTCTGGGTATGAGGACGACGCGCCACGGCTGTGGCGCGTCCGCTGGCAGTGAGGGGAGCACGCCCCCTCATGCCTCGATGGCCGGCTAGTTCGACACGCGTCGGCTGTCGAGCACGCGATTGACGATGAGCTCACTCAACATGATCACCTGCTGCAACATCAGCAGCGATCGACGCTGTGGATGGTCAATCACGCCGCCGATTTCGCGGGCCATGTCATTGGCGGCTGCCAGCGATTCACAGGCTTCGACGAGCAACGTTTCCTCATCCACCGTCGGGTCAATGAGAAAGATCCTGCCTGGCTGGCGCTTGGGAATGGTGGTTTTGAGCGTCTGAGGGTCGAGGTAAAAGTTGATGGCGCGAGCAGCCGCATCTTTTATCCGCTGAGGTTCCAGAGCAGGGTCGT
The DNA here is from genome assembly GCF_054871425.1 of Pseudomonas glycinis. Classification (NCBI taxonomy): domain Bacteria; kingdom Pseudomonadati; phylum Pseudomonadota; class Gammaproteobacteria; order Pseudomonadales; family Pseudomonadaceae; genus Pseudomonas; species Pseudomonas glycinis. The sequence goes on from NZ_JBTYHF010000006.1 coordinate 328,759, forward strand.
ACGGGATTGAATCCGCTTCCGGCGGGTTTGGGGTTACTTTGAACATTGATGAAGCTCCTAACACATTTAAGGGAGGCTTCACCCTTTCGCTACCAAACGAAGGGTGGCGGCCATGCACAGGTTGGTAGACCGGGTGTTAGGATCCGGCGCGCCCTAGGACGCCCTATACATGGCCACCGCAAATCCGAGACAGAAATCTCGACGGCAGATCTGTATATCTAACACTGCGGGCTACCAAACCCGATCACCTATTTCAGTGACCGACAAACGATAGGACCCGCAGCCTAGACGCACAAGCCGGCGGATTCTGAAGTACCCGTAGGCAGCGGCGCAAGGCGTTGTAGGCTTTTTGGAGGAGAAATCGGTGTAATTTAAACGTGCTTGCCAAGTCGTGTTTATGCGCTGTACGTGCCTGCTCATCTCACCTTTTCAGAATATCGGAGACCCGAATCTGTTTAGGCCGATCTCAAGGCCGTTGCGCCGTGGGGCGGAGAGTTTCAAGCAAGTCGCGTCGTAGACGGGCTTTTTGGCTCTTCCACTGTTGGCCGTAGATCAGCAGAAAAACGCCTCGGCTGGCAGGTGAAAAAATTACTTGTCAACACTGGGATCACAAATGACATAGCGCTTAGTCTGCTTTGAAAACGAACTCAAAACCGATTCCCATTTTTCTCAGGAGCTCGGCCACGCGCTCGAAGAACAATTCCCCCTGCTCCGAAACCTCGTACTTGCCGTAAACACGGATTACAAGTGACTTGCCGAGTGCAGCGGGAATCTTGTTATAGATCTCACCGCTTTCGATGAAAGCGATGTAGCCGTTTATCTTCCGTTGTAGCGCGAGCAGGTGCTCGGCTTGTAGGGTCTTATTGCCCCATTCTAGGTGGTCAGCGATGCCCAGCCTGCGCCGTCGAGTAGGCCTAGCGCGAGTGAGCCACCCAGCCGTTGGGCAACGGCACTGCCAGTTGCGGAGCCGCCGACAAACTGAAGGGACGTGCCTTCGGCGGTAATCGCTGCGCCAGTGGCCAAAACGGCCCATAGCCCATAGTCGGCCAACTTTTCGACGGGAACGAACCCTGTCGGGTTGCTGTGGTTGATTTCGCCGTCGGGCAGGTTGCAGCTTTTGGCGAAGACGCAACCTTTGAGGTCGGGTTTCGCGTCTGGCGCTGGCGGGAGTTCTTTGTATTGCGCCCAGTGTTGGGCGTTTAGGTCGACAGGTTCGACGCCGGTGTTGCGGTAACCCTTGGGTGGGTTGGGGACGTAGCCGCTCAATCCTTGGTTCCTTGTTCTGGTCCTTTTTGAACGGGGTGGAGGGTGACAGGCGGAGTTTGCAGTGGCAATTAGTGGCGCTTTGATTCTAGATTCTGAGGCGCCTCTCATTTCCGTGTGATCAAGTCAGCGCTTAAGGAAATGGGGTAGCTCAACTACCTCCGTAATCTCTGGAGCTTCCCCTCGCTCCCAGCCCTCTCCTCGAGGAGAGGGAGCCGACCGTGTTGTCTTCTGTCAGAAATCGGCCTGATCGACCGAGTCGATAGGAGGCGATAAATCCAGGCGACACGCAATTCAATGCGATGAGGGCCTTATCAAGTGTTTTCAGATTTACGCGGTGCAAACTCAACCCAGGCAAGTAGCTCGTCCGCCGCGAAGGGTTTACGCAGGCAGGCAACGACATCGGCTTCCCGAAACTTGGCGCAAAGCAAACCACTCTGATCCGCCGACACAAATATCACCGGCATCCGCCAGCCTTGCGCCCGCAGTGCATCCAGCATCTGCAAACCACTCATGCCCGGCATCTGAATATCGGAGATCACACAATCAGTCTGCGCCGGCCCGTCCGAGTCAAGGTAGTCCGCTGGCGCCGCATAGCAGAACACCTGATACCCCGACGCCCGCAGCAGGCTGCTCAGCGATGTGCGCATTGCCTCGTCGTCGTCCACTACCGCAATGACATGCGTCTTGTACATAACGCTCCCGGGCCGGGCGGCCGAGCTTGGTGACTCCTGTCGTTCTTGCACCATACGCTGATGGCCAGCGGGCAAAACTATACGTAGGTATAGCGGTTCAGCCATCGCGGCTGAAGCGACTGCGGTAGTCGCGCGGGGAGATCGACAGGTGGCGCTGGAAGCAGGCGCGCAGGCGTTCTTCATCGTTGAAGCCGCAGAGGCGGGCGATTCGTTCGATTTTGTGCGGGGAGTTTTCCAGTAGGCGTTTGGCCGCTTCGAGTCGGAACAGCTCGAGCGCTTTCGACGGTGTGCGCCCGGTGCGCGCTTTATAGACCCGCGTGAAGTTGCGCAGGCTCATTGCGGCTTGCTCGGCGAGGCGCTCCACCGTCAGATTCGGATCGCCGAGGCGCTCCATGAGCCAAAGGTGCAGATCATCGAACATCGCAGCGTCCTGCGCCTGCGATTGCAGCAGCGTGCTGTATTGCGCCTGGCCGCCGGGGCGTTTGATGTACACCACCAGTTCCCGCGCGACTTGCAACGTCACTTCACGGCCGCAATCGGCCTCGACCAGCGCCAGCGCCAGATCGATCCCGGCGGTGACTCCGGCCGAGGTCCAGACCTTGCCTTGCTGAATGAAGATCGCGTCGGCATCTACCTCGACCGCTGGAAAGCGATCGCGCAAAGCGTCGCACATCGCCCAGTGAGTGGCAGCGCGGCGGGCGTCGAGCAATCCGGCCTGAGCCAGCAGAAACGCACCACTGCACACCGAGACCACGCGGCGGGCGAGGTGAGCATGGTCCTGCAGCCAGTCGCTCAGTTCGCGGTGCTCCTCAAGGGTCTGGCAGATGTCAGGGGCGCCGGGCACGACCAGCGTGTCCAGCGCGGCGGTGTCGAGCGTGGTTAACGCTTGGGTGTCGATGGCCAGCCCTTCGACGGTCTGGATCAAGCCACCGTTGAGGCTGGCGGTGTGCAGTTGATATCCAGACTGCCCGCGCTCGGCCATGGCTTTGCTCGCGGCCCAGAACACGGTTTGCGCACCGCTGAGATCGAGCAGGCTCAGGCGTGGGTAGGCGATGAACACCACGTCGCGCGGAGCCGTTGTAAAAGCGGGATGAGTGGACATCGCGGGCCTGCCTGTTTGCAGCGCTGGCGGCGGACTGCCTCAGCCTGGCCGATTTTCAGGGGTTTCTGGCCGGCCGGCAATGGCGCTGACTGTTAGCCTGATTGCTGACCGTCCGGCAGGTGTCTGGCTGCGGTGGCCATCCTGAACTAGATTTATTGACCAGCCCAACGCGTGCTGCGATCTCGCCGAGGAGACACAATGACCTTGTGGTCGCATTCCAGCCCTGCGCAAAGTCCCGGCGTGCTCGGCGAGCCAGTGGTGTACGTGGTCGATGACGATGCCTCGATGCGCCAAGCGCTCGACAGCTTGCTGCGCTCGATCGGCCTCCAGGTGCAAACCTTCGACAGCGCCGGAGATTTTCTCGCGCAAGCGCAACGTGAGGTACCCGGTTGCCTGGTGCTCGACGTGCGCCTGCGCGGCGAAAGTGGCCTGACGTTTCAGGAACAGATGGAAAAAAACGGCTTGCGCATCCCCGTGGTGTTCATGACCGGCCACGGCGACATCGCCATGAGCGTCAAGGCGATGAAGGCCGGCGCGGTGGATTTTCTGGCCAAGCCGTTCCGTGATCAGGACATGCTCGACGCCGTGGCCAGTGCGTTGGCTCGCGACCGTGCGCGGCTGGCAGCCGAACACTCCGGCGCCGTTTTGTGTCGGGCTTACCAAACCCTGACCGCACGTGAGCGCGAAGTGCTCGGCTTCGTCATTGCCGGGCTGATGAACAAACAGATTGCCGGACAGCTCAACCTCAGCGAGGTCACGGTCAAGGTCCACCGTGGCCAGGTCATGCGCAAAATGGCCGCACGTTCAGTGGCCGATCTGGTGCGTATCGCAGAAGCGCTGGGCATCGAGCCTGTCCAGCGCAACCCCTGAGCGCTGGCGACGTGCAACTCACCGTGCGGCAAAAAACCTGAGCAGTGTTGACGCAGATGGCCAGCAGAAAACAGATTTTGTGGGACGACGGCGAGCGGGTGCTGTCCCGTGAGCGCGGTTCGAATGATGGCAGCCTACTGGCGGTGCGTCCGGCGATGGGGCAGCCATTGCCGAGCACCCTGGAGCGTCTGGCGCATGAATACAGCCTCAGGGACGACCTCAATCCTGCCTGGGCGTTGCAGCCGACAGCTTTCGAGCGTACGGGCACCCGAGTTCGTCTGCTGTTCGACGATCCGGGCGGCGAGCCGTTGTCGCGGTTGCTGGTCGCCCCGCTGGATATCGAAACCTGTCTGGAATTGGCCACGAACATCGCCAAGGCACTGGGCCATATGCATCAGCGTGGTCTGGTGCACAAAGACCTGAAACCGCAGCATGTTTTTGTCCATTGTCATGATGGGCAGGCGCGGCTGACCGGCTTCGGCCTGGCCACGCGCTTGCCACGGGAGCGGCAAGCGCCCACGCCACCGGAATCTATCGCCGGGACGCTGGCCTACATGGCGCCGGAACAAACCGGGCGGATGAATCGTTCGATTGATTCGCGTAGTGATCTGTATGCCTTTGGCGTGACGCTTTACCAGATGCTCACCGGCTCGCTGCCGTTCAGTGCAAATGACCCGACGGAGTGGGTGCATTGCCATATCGCGCGGCTGCCAATGCCCGTGTGTGAACGGGTGGCGACGGTGCCGCCGATGTTCTCGCGACTGGTCATGAAACTGCTGGCGAAAACGGCCGAGGAACGCTATCAGAGCGCAGCCGGTGTCGAGCATGACTTGCGCCGTTGCCTCGATGACTGGCGCCGTATGCGGCAGATCGAGACGTTCACGTTGAACGAGCAGGGCGCCTGCGAGCGCTTGCTGATTCTGGAAAAACTCTACGGCCGCGAACACGAAGTGCAAACGTTGATCGATGCCTTCGCCAATGTGGTGCAGACAGGCGCGCCGACACTGGTGCTGGTATCCGGCTATTCCGGCATCGGCAAATCGTCGGTGGTCAGTGAACTGCACAAGGTGCTGGTGCCGTCGCGTGGCTTGTTCGCCGCCGGCAAGTTCGACCAGTACCAGCGCGACGTGCCTTATTCGACCCTGGTTCAGGCCTTTCAGGGGCTGGTGCGGACGCTATTGGGCAAGCGCACCGACGTACTGGCGGGCTGGCGCGAAGCACTGTTGCGGGCACTGGAAGCGAATGCGCGGTTGATCACCGATCTGATCCCCGAACTCAAGCTGATCATCGGCGAGCCGCCGCCCGTGCCTGAGTTGGAGCCGCAACAGGCGCAGCAGCGGTTCCTTCAGGTCTTGCAGCGTTTTATCGGCGTGTTCGCTCAGGCCGAGCATCCGTTGGCGCTGTTCCTTGACGACCTGCAATGGCTCGACGCGGCCACCCTTGATCTGCTCGAAGATATGCTCAGTCGCGCAGAGACCCCTCATCTGCTGCTGGTCGGTGCTTATCGCGACAACGAGGTAGATGGCGATCACCCACTCAGCCGCACACTCAAGACCCTGCATCACGCCGACGTACACATTGACGAAATTCGTCTGGCGCCACTGGCTGGCGCGCACATCGAACAACTGATCAGCGAGTCACTGCGCTGCCCGCCGGCGAGCATTGTCGCGCTGGCGCGGCTGGTACTGGACAAGACCGCTGGCAATCCGTTCTTCGTCATCCAGTTTCTGCACGCCCTGGCCGAGGAGAAGCTGCTGACATACGAGCCTGCGCGCCAGCGCTGGCGGTGGGATGTGCACCTGATCAACGGCAAGGGCTACACCGACAATGTCGTCGATTTGATGGTCGGCAAACTGGCGCGGCTGCCCCAGGAAACCCGCCAGGCGCTGCAACAACTGGCCTGCCTGGGCAACGTCGCGCGTCTCGACACGCTGGCCACAGTCCTTGATGTGCCGGTGCCTCACGTTCACTCCGCATTGTCGCCGGCGGTGCGGCTGGAGTTGGTCGAGCGTCAGGACGGTGCCTACAGGTTTGTGCATGATCGCATCCATGAGGCGGCGTATTCGCTGATCGCGGAAACCGAACGGGCGCAAATGCACCTGCGCATCGGCCGGCTGCTGGCACTGCAAACCCAGGGTGAGCGGCGCGAGGAGGCGATCTTCGAGATTGTCGGCCAGCTCAATCGCGGTGCGCATCTGATCAGCCTGCGTGCCGAGCGCGAGCAGCTGGCCGAGTTCAACCTGCTCGCCGGCCAGCGAGCGAAGGCCTCGACCGCTTATACCTCAGCACTGACCTATCTGGGGGCCGGCGCAGAACTGTTGGGCGAGCAGGGTTATGACAGTCGGCATGAACTGGGTTTCGCTCTGGAGCTGGACCGTGCCGAGTGCGAATTTCTCACCGGCCAACTGCAGCTTGCCGACTCGCGCCTGGCGACATTGGCCGAGCGCGCCGTGACCACCGTCGAGCGCGCGGCGGTGGCGTGCATGCAGATGGATGTCTACTTGCTGCTCGATCGCAGTGACCGGGCGGTGACGGTGTGTCTGGCCTTTCTGCGTCAGGTCGGCATCGATTGGCCAGCGCGTCCGGACGATATTCAGGTGCGCGACGAATATCAGCAGGTCTGGACCAGGCTGCGCGGGCGCAGTATCGAGCAGATGATCGACTTGCCGCTGATGGAGGATCCTGCCGCGCGGGCCACCCTCGATGCGCTGGGCAAACTCTTCGCGCCGGCGGTGCAGTCGGATCTGAACCTCGCCAGCCTGACCATTTGCAAAGCGATCAGCCTGAGCCTGCAATATGGCAACTGCGACGCCTCCTGCCTGCTCTATGCCAACTTCGGGCGCATGTCGGGGCCGCGTTTTGGCGACTATGCCGCTGGTTATCGATTTGGCCGTCTGGGCTGCGATCTGGTTGATCGGCGCGGGCTCACGCGTTATGAAGCGAGCACTTGGTTGTGCTTCTCGATCTTCGTGGTGCGCTGGATGCGGCCAGTGCGCGAGTGCCGCGAACTGTTGCGCCGTGCGCTCAACGCGGCCCATCGCAGCGGCGATCTGCCGTATGCAGCGTTCGCTGGAAACAGCCTGATTTCCGATCTGTTGTTTATCGGCGAGCCGCTGGCCGAGGTGCAGGCGCAAGCGGAATCAGGGCTGGTCTATGCACAAAAGGTCGGTTTCGGTCTGGTGGCGGATTTCATGCGCTGCCAGTTGACGCTGATCCGCATGCTGCGCGGGCAGACGCCGACGTTCGGCTGTTTCGACGATGAGGGGTTCGATGAAACAGCTGTCGAAGCGCATCTGGCCGGTTCGGCGGATCTGGCGCTGGCGCGCGGCAAGTACTGGGTACGCAAGTTGCAGGCGCGTTATCTCGCCGGGGATTACGCGGCGGCCGCTGAGTGCGCGGCCCAGGCGCAGGGACTTTTGTGGGTGGTTTCGGCGTTTTTCGAGGAGGCCGAATACCATTTCTACGCGGCTTTGACCTTGGCGGCCCACGGCGAAACTGACGCCGGTGCTTTGCAGCGTCTGGGTCAACATCATGAACAGTTGCAGACGTGGGCGCGCTTGTGTGCAGAGACCTTCGCCAGTCAGGTGGCGCTGGTCGGCGCGGAAATGGCGCGCGTCACCGGGCAGTTGCTCGAAGCCGAATTGCAGTACGAGCAAGCCATTCAATTGGCTCAGGACAATGGTTTGCTCCATATCCAAGCGCTGGCCAACGAACTGGCCGCACGGTTCTACAGCGCTCGCGGTCTGGCCAGGATATCCCGCGTCTACCTGCGCGACGCACGTTATGCCTATCTGCGTTGGGGGGCTGCTGGCAAGGTGCGGGAGCTGGAGCGACGTCATCGTTTTCTGCGTGCCGAAGAGGCGCAACCGAATCCGGTCACCACGCTCATTACGCCAGTTGAACATCTCGACCTGGCAACGGTGCTCAAGGTCTCTCAAGCAGTCTCCGGCGAGATCGTCCTGGACCGTTTGATCGAAACGGTGATGCGCACCGCGATCGAACAGGCCGGGGCCGAGCATGGCCTGCTTATTTTGTTGAACGCCGACGTTCCCTATGTCGCTGCGCGAACCCGTATCGGCGACGGTGCCACGCAGTTGTGCAACGCGCCGCTGCACACGGTGGCGCTGGCAGAGTCGGTGCTCTACCAGACGCTGCGCACCGGCGAAAACCTGTGCCTGGACGACGCGGTTGCCGATCCGCTGTTCGCCGCTGATCCATACGTTCAGCAACGAGGCGCGCGCTCGATCCTTTGCCTGGCATTGATGAATCAGGCGCGGGTCGCCGGGGCGCTGTATCTGGAAAACAACCTGTCCGCCGGGGTGTTCAGCCCGACGCGTCTCGCCGTGTTGCGCCTGGTGGCGTCGCAGGCAGCGATCTCGCTGGACAACGCGCGCCTGTACCGCGACCTCGCCGAGCGAGAAGCGAAGATCCGTCGGCTGGTCGACGCCAACATCATCGGCATCATCGTCTGGGGCGTGAAAGGGGAAATCATCGAGGCCAACGACGCGTTCCTGCGCATGGTCGGTTACACCCGTGATGAGTTGCTTTCGGGCAATGTCCATTGGCGTGACATGACCCCGCCGGCGATGCGCGCTAACAGCGATATTGCACTGGCAACGGCGATCCACACCGGCCGGGCCCAGCCATTCGAAAAGGAGTACATCCGCAAGGACGGCAGTCGGCTGCCGGTGATTGTCGGTCTGGCCGCCTTCGAAGCGAGTCAGCAACAGGGCCTGGCCTTTGTGCTGGATATCAGCGAACGCAAGCTGGCTGAAGAGCAAGTGCGCGAAGGCGAGCGTCGTTATCGTCAGGTGCAAACGGAACTGGCCCACGCCAATCGTGTGGCAACCATGGGCCAGTTGGCCGCATCGATTGCCCACGAAGTCAATCAGCCGATCGCCGCCACGGTGACCCATGCCAATGCCGCGTTGCGCTGGCTCGGTGCAAAGCCACCAAATATCAACGAAGTCGAGCAGGGCCTGCGGCATATCATTCTCGACGGCAACCGCGCCGCCGACGTACTCGGGCGCATCCGCGCGCTGATTCACAAAACGCCACCGCAGCGTCAGCCTGTCAGCCTCAATCTGCTGATTGAAGAAATGGTCGGTTTCAGCCGTGGCGAAGCGCTCAAGCACGGCGCCGAAGTCAGCGTTGAGCTGGCGGCAGATTTGCCTTTCGTAGTGGCGGACCGGGTCGAACTGCAACAGGTGCTGCTTAACCTGATCATCAACAGCCTCGAAGCCATGACGATCATGGCAGAGGGGCAGCGACGTCTGCTGATTCGCAGTGAGGCGCTGGGTGATAACGTGCACATCAGTGTCAGCGATTCAGGGCCGGGCTTTGCCTGCGAGCGGGCGGAGCAAGTGTTCACGGCGTTCTACACTACCAAATCCACCGGGCTGGGCATGGGCCTGTCGATTTGCCGCACGATCATTGAAGGACACGGCGGCAAATTGTGGGCCGAGCGCAATGAGCCGAGCGGGGCGCGGGTGGTGTTTGGCTTGCCGCGTTGTGAATGAACATGATCAACAGCCAGGCTACCCGGGCATTGAGCCCGGGTGTTTCTGTCGGTGAGTTCAGGCCACCGGAATAGGATTTTCCAGCAGCGACAGGTTGAATTGCTCGATCAACCCGTGCTCGTTCGCGCCCTGGTTGGCTCGCAGCGGCAAGACTCGATCAACCAGCACTTCGGTGGTGGCGGTTTCCAGCTTGATCAGGGTTTCCTCGATAAACTCGCCCAGCGGCATGGCGCGCTCGTCGCCGCTCTTGTGAATCAGGTCGGTATCAACCCAAGGCGGCGCGATTTCCAGGACCTTGACGCTGGTGTCGCGCAGCATGAAACGCTGCGACAGCGAGTAGGAATGGATAGCCGCTTTGGTCGCTGAATACAGCGCCGTGGTCGCCAGCGGCAGGTAGGCCAGTACCGAGCTGTTGTTGATGATGTAGCCCTCGGGCTGGCGCTTGAGGTGTTCGACGAACGCCGCGCTGACGCGCACTGGGCCGAGCAGGTTGGTCTGCAACAGACCGACGGCCTGCGCATCGTCGTAGTCGCCGGAACCCGCGTTGTCGAAGGGCATGATCCCGGCGTTGTTGATGATTACATTCAACGACGGATGGCGGCGGATGACTTCGGCGGCGACGTCCTTGATCTGCCGCGCATCGTTGATGTCCAGCTGCACGGTGTCGATACCCGGATTCGCTTGGGCAATCTCTGCCAGCAGGGTCTGGCGACGACCAGCGATGATGACCTTGTTGCCGCGCTGATGCAGGGCCTCGGCCAGTGCGCGGCCGATGCCGGAAGTGCCGCCGGTGATGAAGATCGTGTTCGCTTCAAGTTTCATGAGCTGCGTCCCGCGAGTGGATTGATTGGTATGCAAGCCATGATGGAGAAAACCTGCTCCGACCTGAATGACGTATGTGGTAGTGTTTCAGGACATTCAACAAACGGAGCGCGACCATGCATCGAGTCGGCTATCTGCTCTCGGAAGGTTTTCAGGTCATGGCGCTGGCGACCCAGTCGGTGTTCGAGTTCGCCAACATCGTCACCGGCAAAGCCGTGTACAAGGTGCAAAATTTTTCCCAGGCCGGCGGCATCGTCAGCTCCTCGCTGGGCTTGCACGTCGATACGTTGCCGCTGACGCAAGCGGGGCTGGCCGACAGTTGGCTGGTGGCTGGCACGCTGACACCGCTGACGCCGCCCGGTGCTGACGTGCTGCACAGCGTGCGCGGGCTCGCCGACGGCGCACGCCGCGTGGCCGGCATCTGCACCGGCTCGTTCGTACTGGCGCAGGCCGGAGTGCTGGATAACCGCCGCGTGACCACGCACTGGGCGTTCGCCCCGGCGCTGCGCAGGATGCATCCATCGGTGAATGTCGAGGACGACCGCATCTTCATCATCGACGGCCCGGTGTGGACATCGGCGGGCATGACCGCTGGTGTCGACATGGCGCTGGGTATGGTCGAGAAGGATCTGGGCAGCGAAATCGCCCGCTCGGTCGCCCATCGACTGGTGATGCATCAGCGTAGGTCCGGAGGGCAGTCGCAGCATTCGGAACTGCTCTCGCTGTCGCCCAAATCCGACCGCATTCAGAGTGCGCTGGATTACGCGCGCAAGCACCTCAATCGCCCGCTGAGCGTCGAAGAACTGGCCGAAGTGGTGCACCTGAGTCCGCGGCAATTCACCCGCGTGTTCACCGCCGAAACCGGCCAGTCTCCAGCCAAGGCGATAGAGAGCCTAAGGCTGGAAGCAGCGCGTTTGCTGATCGAGCAAAGCAGTCACAGTCTGGATGTGGTTGCCAGAGAAACCGGGTTTCGTGACCGCCGGCACATGCGCGAGGTGTTCATGCGCGGCTTTGGCGTGCCGCCGCAGGCGGTACGGCGGGATTCGCGGCGGATGGTGTGAGGCTCGTGTTGGTTAATCAACGTCCCAATACCAAGGAGCGAGCCTGCTCGAGATGACGTCAGCTCATTCACCACTACATAAACAGAAAACCCTCAGCCCGTTTAAACAGTAACTCCAGCCTTAAGCAAACGGCTACAACGCCTTGCGTCATTCCCTACGACTACGCCAGAATCCGCCGGCTTGTGCGTCTGCCGTTCCCTCCGTAACTTGATTCCTGTCACTGCTCATCAGTGATCGGGTCTGCAAGCCCGTCGGAATCAGTCGCATAGCCCTGCCAAAGGACACTTGTTCGTGTCCGCTCAATGGCGGCTTTGTGCGGGAGACCTTCGGGTCTGCCGGGTTCCTGATTTCCCGGTCTTGCAGACCCGCACACAGCTGCCACCCATCATCTGCAAGTGATGTTGGTAGCTCCAGACGAATAATCAGGAGTTTCACCATGTTCAAAGTCACACCCAATCCCCCAACCACCGACCCCGCATCGCCCTACGAAACCAGCGCCTCGAAAAAGCTTCACGAAGCCGCCGAACGCGCCCTCGATCACTACCTCGGCCCGGCAGACATCCTGGCCAGCACCAACACCCCGGAACAGATGTTCCTCGCCAACCCGAAATACGACACCGAGTCCCTGCTGGCCAATGCCAGCGAATCCCTCGGCTCGGCCACCACCATGCTCTACGACTTCGCCGCGCTGCTCGACAACCCGCGCCGCAAAACCCTGCTAGGCATCGCTCAGGTCGTCATGCTTGGCGAGATCGCGGTAAATCAGGCTTTGGATAAAGTCGAAATAGCCAAATGACCCGCAATGCGACGAGCGCAAAACCTCGTCGCAATCCCCGGGCGCGCCATGGCTGGCACACGGCCACGGCTTGCACCACCCGGGCTCGACTGTCACCCTTCGGGCCGTTCTTCAAGGATCAGAACAAGGAATCAAGGATTGAGTGGTTACGTTCCAAACCCGCCGAAAAACTACCGCTACGAACAAGCCAAACCCGTCGACCTACACGCCCAGCATTGGGCCGAGTATGAGAAACACGGTAAAGAGCCCGCGCGCGAGCCTGAGAAGATAGGCATTGCGTTGAGGATCGGGGTTTTCTTTGATGGCACAGGCAACAATGCGAACAACTCTGCTGCGGGGTTGTTGTGCGGCGCTCAGCATCCGATTGCGCCTGAGGATATACCAGCTAGCTGTATGCCTTACATGAGTGACCCGGATAGTAGTTATGGCGCCGGGCCTACGAATATCAGGAAATTGTTTTCTCTGTATAAAAAGACCCAGAAAGCCGAAGGCGATGGCTTTCTTAAGTACGTCTCAAGCCCAATATATGTCGAAGGTATAGGCACTGAAAGCAATCAGATGGATAGTGCTGTAGGTGCTGGAACGGGGCGAGGTGAGACTGGTGTTACGAGTCGCGTACAAGCGTCCTTCACGCAGATAAAACAAGCTATCGAAGAGGCACTGCAAGAGAACCCCGACAGTGAAATTGCGTCCCTGACGTTCGATACATTTGGCTTCAGTCGTGGGGCTGCTGCTGCACGGCACTTCGCAAATGAAGTGGTGCGGGGTAAGCAAGGAGCTTTAGGAGATCTCCTAAACCGGAACGCCGCAGATTTCAGTCGCACCTTTGATAATAAATACGGAAACGGCATCAAAATGGGTTTCATCGGGCTCTTTGACACGGTGCCCTCAATTGCCGGCTTCACCAATCTTGGCCGGGTGAAAAGTCCTATAGCTCCCGGTGTGAGGCTTTACCTGGACCGTCAATACTTCACGGATGTCGTACATCTCGTAGCGCGTGATGAGTGTCGCGCTAATTTTGCGCTCAGCCGAGTGAAGCCCGCGCACCCTGAGTACACTCTTCCCGGGGTTCATTCGGATGTTGGCGGCAGCTATCTTGATGAAGTAGAGGAACGCGTGCTTGTCAGTCCGATGCAAACTCTCGATGTACCTCGGTACGTAGACGTTTCAACGACGTCGATTTATCACGACGCCGCGCGCGTAAAAAGCGAGTGGCTTGCTAAAGGATGGCCTGCGCATCTGCTGGATATTGTCACCCCGGCTTCCTTCGAAATTCCGCAGGAGCATCAAGACAGGCTTTCACCGGGGCAGAAGCGCGTATATGCCGCTCTACAATTGAAACGTCCGGTGAGTGGTAAACTTTCGAGAGTTTATTTAAGAGTCATGTATCAGCTGGCAAAAGAAAAGGGTGTTCAATTCATTGATATACCGGAAGATGACGAATACTCCGTGCCGGCAGAGCTGCAACCTCTTTGTGACCGATTTCTCACCGGAAACTACAGAACAACTGCTGAAGAAGAGGCTTTGCTCAAGCTGAAGTACATTCATACCTCTGCAAACTGGAATCATCCCCTTGGAAGAAGAGACGGGAGCGGTATTGATGCTGTTTACATCAACGCCCCGACGGAAGACGCGATCCGTGTACAACATCCTCACGTAGCTGATTGGAAGCTCTGGTAATGAAGTCTGTAATCGCTCTGCTTGTCGCCTTATTGTTAATGGGCTGCCAGAGAGGAGGTTTCGAAAGTGGGGAAAATGACCCCAAGTCTCCTTGGTGGCAAATAGGGTTCGTTGAGCCGAATTACATGAAGATCTGGGTTGAGGACAGCTCGGTGCTGGATATCAATAACAGAATGTTTTTCAGAGTCGGTGGAAAATCCGCTCCCGGAGGCGAACCAGAAGATGGGACGGAGTCTGCCCGTGGTTGGGGAACAGTCGGTGGTTCTGGAGTTATGGTTACCGGTGCTGACCTTCCTCGAATGATTTTTGTCCGTTGGCAGTCGATATCGGAGCAGAAAACCTATAAAGGCTTCATAGAGATTCCAGAGGAAGCGAGGCAACTGATGGTGCAGTCCACACATCAGCGGTGCCCGAAGACTCCCGAAAGAACCGCACGTTACTCCGCAACGCTGCTTGTGGGGCTCGCCCCGGGGGGAGTGCTTCAAGCGTGGGTCAGGGACTCCTGCCACCGCCCGATAAAAGTCTCCCATGCTCAAGGCGAACTCGAACCTCTCGGCCCGGAGCAGGGCAAGCATGGCGGGCGCTATGCCTATCCCGTGAGTGAAAAGGCCAAGCGTTACATTGATAAGTTCGGCATCCCGTACGGTAGTTGGTAAATGACGTTGATGGAGCGCCATCTACTTTTCAGGCGCCAGACCGTTTCAATTTCGCTGAGTCGAATTAGCGGGGCGGCGTCTTGAGAATAGAAAAGGCCGACCGTTTCGATGATGTCGACTACGACGCAGGCTATGAGTATCGAGGGTTCAATTACCTGATTCTGGATGGTGTCGATCAGTTTCTCGTCAGAACTTACGATGACCAACCCGGTAGCGCGACGGTTGTACGCCCTGCCATGACCACAAGCACCAGACTCAGAACGCTGGCGGAATTCTTACGAACGGAGCTGGAGGTAACTGCGATTTATCTCTACAAGGGTGAAATAGGAAGCTATGCCCAGGTAGACCTAGAGAGCCTGCAATTCTGCTGATCCGGTATCGAGCCGGGAGCGATAAGCAGGACTCGCCAACCATGAGTCCCGCCACCACATCCCCTCAAACCTCAGCCTTCACCCCAACCTTCACCGGCACTTTGCGATACGTCAGCAAAACAATCCCGCTCACCACAATCACTCCACCGACGATCTGCCCTCTGCTGAGCATTTGATCCAGCACAATCCAGCCCATCAACAACGTCGCCAGTGGTTCGATATTCATCACCGGGGCGTTGCGTGGCATGTCCAGTCGGGGTACGGAGATGAACAACACAATGAAGCCGGTCCCATAGAGTACGACAAGCGTGGCAAGGGCCAGCCAGCCGGTTGAGGTGGCGGGGAGGTTGAGTCCGCCGGGGAGGGCACCGGTCAGGCCGGCCAGGTTGACGCTGCTGAAGACGATGAAGATGGTCAGCAGGCTGCGCACCGAGCCGCGCACTTGCGACAGTTTGTGGTCGGTGATCCACAGCGCGCAGGCGAAGACGCTGGCGGCGCAGAAGGCGAGTGCGACGCCCAGTAGCCATTCCGGGCCGACGCTGGCGCTGTCTGACAGACGTCCGGGAACGTCCAGCACGAACACCAGCCCAACGAGAATCAAGCCCATCAACATCGCGGTGCGCGCGGTTGGGCGTGGGCCGCCCAGCGCCCAGGTCAGCAAGGCCAGCAGGATCGGAAACACGTTGGCCACCAGCAGCGCCAGAGCGACCGGGACCCGCGCGACAGCGGAGTACAGACACAGGCTCTGCGCAGTAATCAGCAGGCCCAACAACAGTTGCCAACGCCACGCGCCCGTCGGCAGGCGCAGGCTTTGCCGCTGCCACAGGACGAGAATGGCCAGCACCAGCAAAGTCCCGCCCGAGCGCATCAGAATCGCCAGCAATACGCCCGCGCCGTCATCAAAAGCCACCCGTGCCGCGACGTGGTTGCCGGCGAACGCACAGCCCATGCACAACAGAATGATCACGGCGAGATAACGGGGGAAGGGTGGCGGTACGGTTGGCGCAAAATCAGGACGGGACATGGCAGCTCTCAAAAATGATAGCCACTCGGGGTGGCTCAGGTTTTTATTATGTTGTCGTACAACTGCCAAGTTTGTACCGTAATCAAGTAGAGGCGGCAAGCTTGAAAGACTTTATAAACCGCTTAGGCGTGGTGCTACTTCGGATTTAGAGGTCGTATGACTTGCCTTTTAAGCCCGAGCATCGAAAAGAGCGGCCCACCCATCCGCTCGAGCCTGACCGACCAGAAAATCCACAAACGCCCGGGTTTTGGCCGGCAACAGTTTCTGGCTGGAAAAGTACAAATAGATCTGCCCCGCATCGACATGCCAACCCGGCAAAACCCTTTCCAGCGTGCCGTCCTGCAGATAAGGCAGCACATCCGGAACCGCCAACAGCGCAACCCCCAATCCCAAGCGCGCGCACTGACACAGCGCTTGCGGATCGTTGACCAACAGGCGCGGCGCCAACTCCAGCGGTGCTCGTTGCCCGTCGGGGCCTTGCAGCATCCAGCTGCGCACCTTGCCGGTCTGCACCGAGCGCATGGCCAGATGATCCAGCGTCGCCAGCTCTTCGATGTGCCGGATGCGCTTGTGTGCCGAGAGGTATTCCTTCGATGCCACCAGAATCAGATGCGCCGGGGCGATGGCCCTGGCCACCACACCTTGCGCCAGCTCGATGCCGCCACCGATGGCCGCATCAAACCCGTCCGCGATGAGATCGACCTGGCGATTGTCGACGTGCCATTCAGGGGTCACGGCGGGGTATTGCTTGAGAAACTGGGGCATCAGCGGCAACAGAAAATCCCTGGCGAAACCGGGTGCTGCGCTCAGACGCAAAAGGCCTGAAGGCTCTCCGGCATTGCCGGCCACATCGGCAATCGCCGCTTGAACAATTTCCAGTCCCGAACCGACGTTGGCCAGAAAGCGTTCTCCCGCTTCGGTCAGCGTGAGTTTGCGCGTGCTGCGCTGAAACAAGCGTACGCCGAGGTTGGCCTCCAGTTGCGCGACATTGCGACTGACCGCCGCGGGAGTCAGGCCCAGGCGCCGCGCCGCCGCAGAGAAGCTTCCCGCCTCGGCGCTGCGCACGAATGAGAGCAAATTGCCTAAGGTTTCCATCTGCGCACCTTCAACGAATAATTGAAAGTGATTCTAGTGGGCTTCCACTACTGGTGGAAGATCAAAAGGCGTTTCATAGCCTCATCAACTCCAACCACCCAGAGGCTCGACCATGAACACTTCCACGCTTCCACTGACCGGCAAAATCGCCATCGTGACCGGTGGCTCACGCAGCATCGGCGCAGCAATCGCCAAGCGCCTCGCGGCAGATGGCGCCACCGTCGCTATCACCTACAACGCATCGCCAGATCGCGCCGAAGCGGTGGTGCAGGAAATCGTCGCGGCGGGCGGCCAGGCTGTGGCGCTGGCGGCCGATGCGGGCAATCCCGAGGCTGTACGTGCAGCGATTGCCGAGGTTGCACAGCGTTTTGGCAAGATCGACATTCTGGTGAACAACGCTGGTATCAGCCTGCTCGGTGCCCCCGAGGACATCGCCTTTGAGGACTTTCAACGCATCCTTGCGGTGAACGTGACCGGCGTCTTCGTCGCCACTCAGCAAGCGCTCAAACACATGGGGCAGGGCGGTCGCATCATTCACATCGGCAGCTCGATGGTGCAATACGCTGCGTTCGCTACCGCCTCCGTCTACACCCTGAGCAAAGGTGCGCTGACCGGTTTCAGTCGTGGACTGGTGCGCGATCTTGGGCCGCGCGGCATCACTGTGAACACCGTCCATCCTGGCCCGACCGACAGCGACATGAACCCGGCCGACGGGCCCATTGCGGACTTCCTACGCCCGAACATCGCCATGGGGCGGTACGGCGAGGGCAAGGATGTTGCCAGCGCGGTGGCGTACCTGGCCAGTGCGGACGCCGGGTTTGTCACCGGCGCAGAATTAATCGTCGACGGCGGCTTCACAGCGTAAGGAGAGCATCATGACTATCAGCATCATTGGTACAGGCTCCATCGGCACCGCCATCGCTCGGTTGCTCGTCAACGCAGGCCTGCCGGTCAGTCTGGCCAACAGCCGTGGGCCGCAGAGCCTTGCCGGTTTGGTCGACGAATTGGGTCCACTCGCACAAGCGGTGACGGCTCAGCAAGCCAGTCAGGCGGACATTGTTTTTCTGGCGGTGAACTGGTCGAAGATCCCCGACGCGGTACGCGATCTCGGGCCTTGGGATGGACGTATCGTGATCGACGCCAACAACCCGATCGAGGCACCACTGTTCAAGCCGTTCGATCTGGGCGGCCAGCCGTCTTCGCAAGTGGTGGCGCAGATGCTGCCCGGTGCGCACATGGTCAAGGCCTTCAACCATTTGCTCGCGGCTCTGCTGAGCGATCCCTCCGCCGAGGGCGGCAAGCGGGTGCTGTTTTATTCCGGTGAAGATGCCGCGAGCAAAACCAAAGTTGCAGAGCTGATTACTCAACTGGGTTTTTACGGCATCGACCTGGGCGGTGTGCAGCAGGGAATGCTTGCACAGTTCCCGGGCGGACCGCTGCCAGCCTTGAACCTGGTCAAACATGGTTGACCGCTGAGCTCGGGCAACCGGGCTTCACATACCAATCGAGGATTCAAAAATGTCTGGCTCAGATTCGCGAAATATCAATGACGTGGAAAACTACGACGCCTTGCTGCGGGCCAACCTGCAGCGCGTGTTCAACGAGCGCGATGCACAGAAGCGCATTGCGGCGGTGCAGGAGCTTTTTGCAGACACACCGACGATGTACGAACCGACTGGCACCGTCACCGGGCGGGCGGCGATTTCAGAGGTGGCCGGTGCGTTGCTGGATCAGTTCGGGGCGGACTTCGCTTTTGTTCCCGAGGGGCCGGCGGTTGGGCATCATGGCTTGGGTTACCTGCGCTGGCATGCGGGCCTGAGCGCTGGGTCAACTGTTGTCAGCGGTGTCGACGTGGCGGAAATCAGCGAAGGGAAAATCGTGCGGTTGTGGGTGTTGCTGGATGCGCCCCAAGGCTGAGCCGCACGGCAGGGTGGCAAATCGGATCCCGTTGCCGCCTGTCGCCGACTGCCAATCAGATCAATATCGCGCATTGACATATCGAAAAATCTCGATATCCTCGGCGCATGGAACTGATCGAAATCTTCAAAGCCCTCTCGAACCCGACGCGCCTCAAGATCCTTGAAGGCCTGAAGGATCCCGTCAAGAATTTCCCCCCGCAGGATGAGGGTGACGTTCTCGTCGAGGGTGTCTGCGTCAGCAGCATCCAGGAAGGTATCGGCCTGTCGCAGTCTACGGTGTCGAGTTACCTGGCCACGTTGCAGCGAGTGGGGCTGGTTGAGGTGCGGCGCATCGGTCAATGGACCTACTACAAACGCAATGAGGCTGCTATCAGCGCGCTTGCAGAGATCATAGGGAAAGAGCTGTAAATTTTTTTTACTCTAGGATATCGAGAATTCTCGATATCCCTCTTTATCGATACGAGGTTTTGCCATGAAAGCGATGATTTTGAAATCCTTCGGCGGTCCTGATTCGTTCGAACTCAGCGACGTTCCAAAACCGGTTCCGCAAGCGGGCCAAGTGCTGGTCCGAGTGCACGCTACTTCCATCAATCCGCTGGATTATCAGGTTCGGCGCGGTGACTATCCCGATCTGGTGCCGCTGCCGGCCATTACCGGTCACGACGTGTCGGGCGTGGTTGAAGCCATCGGGCCGGGCGTCAGCGCTTTCGCGCCGGGCGACGAAGTCTGGTACACCCCGCAGATATTCGACGGGCAGGGCAGCTATGCCGAGTACCACGTGGCTGCTGAAAGCATCATCGCCAGAAAGCCTGCATCGCTGAGCCACCTTGAGGCGGCTAGTCTGAGTCTGGTCGGCGGTACGGTTTGGGAAGCGCTGACCGTGCGCGCCGTGCTCCGCGTTGGCGAAAGCATTCTGATCCACGGCGGCGCGGGCGGGGTCGGCCATGTGGCGATTCAGGTGGCCAAAGCCATGGGCGCCAGAGTGTTCACCACCGTGCGCGAGGCCAACGCCGACTTCGTCCGCAGCCTGGGTGCCGACGTGGTGATCGATTACACCCAAGAGGACTACGTCGAAGCGATCATGCGCGAAACCGCCGGGCATGGCGTTGATGTGGTGTTCGACACCATCGGCGGCGATACCCTGTCTCGCAGTGCCGACGCGCTTGCCCAGCTTGGCCGCGTCGTCTCGATCGTCGACATCGCGCAGCCACAAAACCTCGTTCAGGCCTGGGGCAAGAACGCCAGCTACCACTTCGTTTTCACCCGGCAGAATCGCGGCAAGCTCGATGAACTGAGCGCGTTGGTCGAGCGCGGCCAGTTGCGGCCCCATGTTGGCGCGGTCTATTCCCTCGCCGACATCCCGCTCGCCCACGCTCGACTGGAGAGCGCCAACAACGGTCTGCTGGGAAAAATCGCCATCGCCGTCGAGCCTTCACTCATCGTCTGAATCCGCTCACTGATTTTGGAGAAACATCATGGTTTACGAGATCGCTGTGCTGCCCGTTCACCCGCATCAGACTGAAGCCTTCCGACGCGCATTTGCCGAAGTCGAACCGTTGCTCACCCGCGCCAAGGGATATGGCGGCCACATGCTGGCGCAAGGTATTGAAACCCCCGAGCAATTCAATTTGATCGTGCGCTGGCAATCGCTTGAGGATCACTCGCCGGGGTTTGAAGAAAGCGAAGACCACCAGCGCTTCATGCTGGGTCTGGAGGATTATTTTTCCGCAGAGCCGAGCGTGTATCACATTGAGGGTGGTGCTTTTCCGGGTGGCGATTTTGGCGTACCGGGCAACGGTGCCAGCGTAGGCATCTGAGGGAGTATGTGGCTGTTCATCACAAGCGGCTGTGGCTGGTCGAGCACTGTTTGTGATGAGTTGCCACTTTAATTCCGCTTTGGCCTGTTCATGGGCCAGGGATGGCAGGCAAAATGCGCCGTTTTCCATATGTCTTGTACTACAGCTCATCCAAGGAAGGCCACTTGAAAGTCACTCCCCACGCTTCCCTGCGCCCTGAAATCTGGCCAGCCGTTGTTTTATTGGTGCTGGCAAGCCTGATCACGACCGGCTGCACGCGCTCCCATACTCCAAAACCGGTAGAGCGCGATCCTTGTCTGGATGCCGGTCCAGCGCATACAACGGCCTACGCCAAATGCATGAGCGAGCGGAAAGAGCGCCAAGCTGAAGCGCTCAGAATATTGCTCAGTGATGATCCTGCTGACAATCCGCAACGGCAAGTGGCCGTGCCAGGCGACAGCGATTTCCAACCGTCTGATTTTCCTGACGAGCCAATGCCAGCGAGTTTTCGCATGCCTTCCGACTTGAATCTCAAGGATACCCAGGCATTTCCTTACAAGGCTCGCATCAGCTGGAAATACGTGTCGGATCGCTTCCTGCCGAGTTCGAAGGAATCCGCGCGGATGATGCAGGTGGACCGCCTGATTAAGGCGGCCGTAACGGCGGATGGGTTCGCAAAGTGGGGGTGCACGGTCACCGGCGGAAAGCGTCAGGTGTGGGTTTTCTACACCCTGGACGACGCGGCCTTTGTCAGCCGTGTGCAGGCAGCTCTGGCGCAGACCGGGCCTTATCCGATTGAATTCAGCAGCCGTAAACAGGCAGATGTCAGTGCTGAGGTGCCGAACACCAAGCAAACTCGACTGACGCCCAAGCGATGCCTGGAGTAAAGACTCTCAACGGATAACCTCTTAAAACGGACTTCTCTCATCGCAAGGAGTCCGTAGCCGTAGTCGCTTCAGAGGCGTTCGTTGCGGGCGCAGCGATCATCTCATGCCGACCGCAACCTCTTCAGCACACCGATTTTCCTCCAACGTTAGCCCAGCGCTTTGGTGGTAGGCTGCATCCCCTCAGCCGTACTTTCTGTACTCCTGAATTGCCCTTTCCGAAATCTGCGCCGGCTCAGCTGCTGGCGTTGATGGATTTCCCCTGCGGACTACAGCCATGCGCCTGCCAGATTTCATTCTCGAAAACCTAGAGCCGATCCTGCAGGCCTGGGAAGATTTCGCCCGCACCATCGAGACACCAGGTGCGGAACTCGATAACGTCGCACTGCGCGATCACGCCGAGCAGATGTTGCGCGCCATCGTGATCGATCTGCGGACCAAGCAGACCATGAGCGAACAAATCGCCAAAGCCCAGGGCCAAGCGCCGCGCGACGATGAAGAAACAGCTGCGGAAACCCACGCGGTGACGCGGTTGATGGCCGGTTTTACCATCGATCAGATGGTGTCGGAATACCGCGCGCTGCGCACCAGTGTGCTGACCCAATGGCTGCGTCAGGTCAAGGATGGCAAATCAGTGAATGTCGACGACATGACACGCTTTCACGAAGCCATCGATCAGGCGCTGGCCGAGTCGATTGCCAGCTACTCGCGCGCCGTCGAGGCGTCGCGCAACGTGTTTCTGGGGATTCTCGGCCATGACTTGCGCACGCCGCTGGGGGCGATTCTGCTCGGTGCGGATATGTTGCGTCGTACCGAAGCCACCGACCCGCGCACCGGCAAAGTGGCCAGGCAGATCTACGCCAGCGTGCAGCGCGCCAGCCAGATCGTGGGCGACCTGCTGGATCTGACGCGTTGCCAGATGGGGCCGGGGATTCCGGTGAAAAAATCCCTGATCGATCTCAGCCCTGTGTGCGAGCGGGTGATCGAGGAAATCCGCGCCTTTCATCCGCAGGCCAACGTGCGGTTCGATGCGACGGAAGCGGTGATGGGAGCGTTCGATGGCGCCAGGATGGAACAGGTGTTTTCCAACATCATCAGCAATGCGGTGACCCACGGCGATAATCAGTTTCCGGTTACGGTTGCACTGGAAGCGCGGGAGGATTGCGCGGTGTTCACCGTACATAACGGCGGCGAACCGATCCCGGAGGATGTATTGCCGTTCATCTTCAACCCGATGGGGCGCTTCTCGCAGCGCTCCGTGGTTGATCACGGGCCGGTTGCCGGGCTCGGTCTAGGCCTGTTTATCGCTTCGGAAATCGTCGCCTCGCATGCCGGCTCGATCGAGGTCAGCTCTGACCTGGAAGGCGGAACCGTGTTTCGCGTAAAGCTTCCGGTTAATACCGAAAGCCCCGTCACCATCTAGGCCAATCGATGGAGGGCCGGCCCCGGCCCTCCAGCCTGATCACTCCTCCATCACCTCAACCAAACCCCGATCCTCACCCAGAAAGCCGCCGCTCTGGTGCTGCCACAACCGCGCATAGGTGCCGTTCTTCTCGAGCAGTTGCGCGTGGGTGCCTTGTTCGATGATGCGGCCTTCGTCCATGACGATCAGCCGGTCCATCGCTGCAATGGTCGACAAGCGGTGGGCGATGGCGATCACGGTTTTGCCCTGCATCATTTCATCGAGGCTTTCCTGAATCGCGACTTCAACTTCGGAATCCAGTGCGCTGGTGGCTTCGTCGAGCAGCAGGATCGGTGCGTTCTTCAGCATCACCCGGGCGATGGCGATGCGTTGTCGCTGGCCGCCCGAAAGCTTGATGCCGCGTTCGCCGACCAGCGTGTCGTAACCGCTGTGGCCCTGCTTGTCGCTCAACTGGCTGATAAAACCATCGGCCTGAGCGTTCACCGCCGCGCGGTGGATGTCTTCGTCGGTGGCGTCCGGGCGACCGTAGGCGATGTTGTCGCGGATCGAACGGTGCAACAGCGACGTGTCCTGGGTGACCATGCCGATCACGCTGCGCAGGCTGTCCTGGGTGACCTCGGCTATGTTCTGCCCATCGATGCGGATCTCGCCGCGATCAACGTCATAGAAGCGCAGCAGCAGGTTGATCAGTGTCGACTTGCCTGCACCGGAGCGGCCGACCAGACCGATTTTTTCGCCGGGGCGAATATGCAGGGTCAAGCCGTCGAGCACCTGTCGTTCGCCGTTGTAGTTGAAGCTGACATTGTCGAAAACCACCTCGCCGCCGGCCGGCTCCAGCACTTTGGCATCCGGCGCGTCCTGGACTTTCGGGCCGCTGGTCAGCGTGGCCATCCCGTCCTGGACGGTGCCGATGTTTTCGAACAGCGAAGTCATCTGCCACATGATCCAGTGCGACATGCCATTGATGCGCAGCGCCATGGCGGTGATCGCCGCGACGGCGCCGGTGCCGACTTCGCCCTGATGCCACAGCCACAATGCATAACCGCCAGCGCCGAGAATCAACGCCACCACCAGCGCCTGATTGACGATTTCGAACTGGCTGACCAGCCGCATCTGGCGGAATCCGGTGAGCTTGAAATCTTCCATTGCCGCACGGGCAAAGTGCGCTTCACGCTTGGAGTGCGAGAACAGTTTGACCGTGGTGATGTTGGTGTAGGCGTCGGCAATCCGCCCGGTCATCGACGAGCGTGCATCGGCCTGTTCTTGGCCGACTTTGCCCAGACGCGGGACGAAATACACCATCGCCAGCCCGAACAAAACGATCCACGCCAGAAACGGCAGCATCAGCTTCAGCGCAAAGCCACCAGCCAGCGCAATGATCGCGATGAAGTACACGCCAATGCCGGGGAGGATTTCGATCAAGGTGAACAGCACCTCGCGCACCGACAACGCAGTCTGCATGACCTTGGTCGTCACCCGGCCGGAGAACTCGTCGGAGAAGAACGACAGACTTTGCCGCAGCATCAACCGGTGAAAGTCCCAGCGCAGGCGCAGCGGCAGATTGATCGCAAGGATCTGGTGCTGGACCATCGTGCGCAGCGCCACTAGTCCGATGCTGACTACCAGCACAATGCCGATGCCCCACAACACGCGGCTTTCCTCATCACCAGCAGCGCCGCCGGATTGCCAGGTCGAGAGCAGATCCACCACTTGCCCAAGGAACGAAAACAGCCATGCCTCGTAGATCGACACGCTGGCGCTGAGCAGGGCGAAGGCCAGAATGTAGCCGCGCGCGCCCCGGGTGCACGCCCACAAGAAGCGCATCAGGCCGACTGGCGGTGGCGGCGCCTCGTCGGGCGGGAAGGGGTCGAGCCTTTCTTCAAACAGGCGAAGCATTGCGGTCTCCGAAGTGATCAGGGTGTGGGGATTCTGCCATCTATCGGCGTTGTTGCGGGTTTCAGCGTCGTGTTGCAGATAAATGCTTGTGCCTTGTCTTGACCGCAGCCAGGCGCAGAAGCTCAACGCAATCGTGCCAAGCGCAACCTTTCGTCGCTGATCCAGACCTGATGTCGCACACTCATCAACCTCTTTGAACTCTCGCGCAAGCTGCTCCGTCATCTTCTATGTGGGGGCTCGAGGCAATGTTGCCGTGTAGCTCCGTTTTTCCGTTTTCAAGTCAGAACGCGAGGGGCCACATGAATACTCAAGACAGCAGGGCAGGCTTTGAATCAGGTGATCCGAACAGCAAGCCTGGACAGGGTTTTGAACATTTGAAGGACGACGTCAACGAAGCAATTGGCGGCGCGCGGCAACAGGCCGACGCGCAATTCGGACAGTACCGCGACACCGCGGCCGAACAGATAGAAGCATTGGCCCAAGGCGCAAAGAGCTTCGTCTCGGAGTTGCACGACAAGGACACGCTGGGCATGTCCGACTACCTGACGGACATGGCGGATTCCATGACCGGGCTGGCGGGCAACCTGCGCGGCAAGAGTGCCGAGCAGTTGCTGCACGATGCGGCGGATCTGGCGCGCAGCAATCCGGGGCTATTCATCGCCGGCAGCATCGCCATCGGTTTCGGCCTGTCGCGGTTTCTCAAAGCCGGCACGGCCGCAGCAGCGACGGTCAGCGCCGAGCACGATCCGGCGGCGGGCACGACATCGACGCCACCGCCAGCCGATTACGGTGCGCAGCGACCCTATGAATCGTCAGTACCGTCATCGGCCCACGCCAATCCGGGACTGGCCACCGGCATCACCCCGACCTCGCCCAGTGACAGCGATCACCCCGCTGATTTTGCCGCGGCTTCCGTACCGCACGCACCCGACGCCAAAGGAGAACTGTGATGAACAGAGATGAATCTGATCTGAGCGGGGCAAGGCCCCTCGGCCAAACGGATGACGCTTCGGTGGTCGGTCTGTTGCGACAACTGTCCCGAGAGGTGCCAGCGTTGTTCACCAAGGAACTGGCATTGGCAAAAGCCGAACTGCAGAACAGCCTCAGCACGCTGAAGGCGGGCATCGGTGCGGTTGCCGGTGGTGCGATCGTGTTCCTCGCCGGCTTTATTATTCTGCTGATGTCGGCGGTGTACGGCCTGAGTATGTTCATGGCGCCATGGCTGGCCGCGCTGATCGTCGGCGTGGTGGTGATGATCATTGGCTTCGCCATGCTGCAATCCGGGAAGAAGCAATTCGAGCCATCTCACTTCAAACCTGATCGCACCCTCGACGCCTTGAACAAGGATCAGGAAGCGCTGCGGAGGAAAGTCTCATGAAAAGCGAACTGGATATCGAAGCGGAAAAAAGCCCGGAGCAGATCGAGCGCGAAATCGATGCGCAACGCGCGAGCATCGGCAACATCGTCGATCAACTCGAGAGCAAATTCACTCCCGGGCAAATGATCGATCAGGCCTGGGGAATGATGCAGAGCAACGGCTCGACGTTCTTCACCAACCTCGGCACCAGCGTGCGCAATAACCCGGTACCTGCGGTGCTGACTTCCGTGGGGCTGCTCTGGCTGATGATCAGCCAGAATCGCCCGCCAGTGCCGCAACCGACCTATCGCAGCGGGCCGGATCAGGACAAGGCCGGCGAGTGGGCCGACGGTTTGGCCGACGGCATCGACAGCGCCCGCGCGCATTTGCATTCGACCACTGACTCACTGAAGGACGGCTACCAGACGCTGAAAGGCAAGGCCAGCCACCTCGGGGAAAACGTCGGTGCGGCGAAGGAAAATTTGACCCATGCGATGCATGACGCCAGTGATCGACTGTCGCGTAATTCGCAAGTGCTCGGCCAGCAATTCAGCCACCTGCTCAAGGAGCAACCACTGATGGTGGCTGCCGCCGGGGTTGCGCTCGGTGCATTGCTCGGCGCGGCATTGCCGACTACGTCCACTGAACAGCGCTACATGGGCCGTACCAGCGCTGGCATGGTCGACAAGGCCAAGCAGAAAGCTCAGGAGGGATACGAAGCCGTTCGTGACACGGTGACTCGGACCACTGAACAAACCGAAGTGGAGACCAAGCCGGAAACGGCGCGGCCTTCGTCTTCCGATTTGTCACAGGGGTTGGGTACTTCTTGATGGTGAAAAACAAGGGAGGCCTGCAATGGGCCTCCCTTTTTATTGGACTGCGGGTCAGGTCGATACCTCATTCTGCAGGCCTTTCAAATATTCGACCAACGTCTGCGCGCACGCTTCAATCGCGCCATCCACGACCAGTTCGAACCCATGGGTATTCTCGGTCGGGATTGCGATGCATCCGGCCTGGGCGCTGATGCCTGAGCTCATCACCGCGCTGGCGTCGGAGGCGAAGTCCACCAGCAGGGCGAACTGTGGATCGAAGCCGCAACGCTTTGCTGCGTCGGCCAAGGCCATGACCACGCCGCGCGAGTAATAGCCTTTCTGGTCGCCGGTATCGATGATCGGGTCGACGCTCAATCGCGTTGCGTACTCGCTCATCACCGGGCCGACTTCCACCGCGATTGTGGTGTCGCCGGGCAGGTGCGCAGCGGCGTACATTGCGCCGGCGTTGCTTTCTTCTTCGAGGGTGGTGAAGACAAAGTAGGTGTCGTGCGCCAATTCGGTCGGGCTGCGCTTGAGTTGCTCGGCGGCCTGGAGCATGGCGACGACAGGCGCGCGGTCATCGAGAAAATGCGCAGCGGTGGCATCGCCGACCCGGAACGGCGTACGCCAGTGCTGGCTGAGCACAACCCGAGTACCAGGACGCACGCCCATGTTTTGCAGAGCTTGCGGGTCGTGGCGGGTGATGATGTGCACGTCTTTCCACTCCACCGCGCCGCTCATCACATCCTGGCCCTGCGGCGAACCTGTGGTGGCGTGCATCGAGCCGAATGAGAGCACGCCGGGCAGGGTTTGCGCATCGCCGAGAATATCCACCGGACACACTCCGAAATTCACCGGATTCGCACCGCCGAGGGCAACCACCCGCAACGTACCGTCCGGCTCGACGCGTTTGACCAGCATGGCGATCTCGTCCATGTGGCCCATGATGCGCACAGCGTGCTCGCCGTCCGGATCGGGTTCGCGGCCCTTGAGCAGGCCGATGACATTGCCGGCCCGATCGGTCCAGACCTCGTCGCAATGGCGCCGCAGTTCTTCCATGCAGATCGCCCGGACCTCGTCCTCCTGACCGCCGGGCCCGCGTGCCATGAGCAAACGGCTCAATAATGTTTGGGTGGATTCCTGTGTGTTGCGCGGCAAAGGCGTTTGGTTATCCGACATGCATGCTGACCCTCCTTGCATCGGCGGACGTGTATCGACCGCTCAGAATTTAGGGGGCAGGTTGGCGGGAAAATTCAGATGGGTTGAAGCCTTCTGTTCACCTGCATTCCCTGTGGGAGCGAGCTTGCTCGCGATATCGGTGTGTCATTCAACGTGGATGTATCTGATCTGGCGCCTTCGCGGGCAAGCCCGCTCCCACAGGGATT
This sequence comes from Pseudomonas glycinis, assembly GCF_054871425.1. Lineage (NCBI taxonomy): Bacteria > Pseudomonadati > Pseudomonadota > Gammaproteobacteria > Pseudomonadales > Pseudomonadaceae > Pseudomonas > Pseudomonas glycinis. The sequence continues at coordinate 357,185 of NZ_JBTYHF010000006.1, forward strand.
TTGGTTGCGCTGAAGATTGTGGCCTTGCACCGGACCATTGTGGGAGCGAGCTTGCTCGCGAAAGCGGTGTGACAGGCGATGATGATTTTGAATGTGCCGGCGCCTTCGCGGGCAAGCCCGCTCCCACAGGGATTTTGGTTGCGCTGAAGATTGTCAACTTGCCCGGACCATTGTGGGAGCGAGCTTGCTCGCGAAAGCGGTGTGACAGGCGATGATGATTTTGAATGTGCCGGCGCCTTCGCGGGCAAGCCCGCTCCCACAGGGATTTGAGTTGGATTGAAGAGTTGCGTTTGTCAGCGGTTGTATTTCAGCGCTTCGACAAACGCTGCAAACGCTGCGGAGCTCTGGCGTCTGTTCGGGTAATACAAGTGATAGCCCTGAAACGTTGGGCACCATTCTTCCAGCACTTCCACCAATCGCCCGTCGGCCAGATACGGCGCGACCAATTGTTCGGGCACGTACGCCACGCCGATGCCGTCCACGGCGGCGTTGAGCACATGCATGATGCTGTTGAACACCAGTTGCCCGTCGACCTTCACGCTGAAGTCCTGACCCTGGTGCGCAAACTCCCAGGCGTAAATCGCGCCGGCCGGTTGGTGGCGGATGTTGATGCAGGTGTGCTCCGTCAACTGGTGCGGCGTGGTGGGTGCCGGGTGGCGAGCGAAGTAACCTGGCGAGGCCACCACGGCCAGGCGCCAGTCCGGGCCGATGCGCACGGCGATCATGTCTTTGCTGATCGATTCACCGAGACGGATGCCTGCATCGAAGCGTTCCTTGACCACATTGGTAAATCCGTAATCGACGTAAAACTCCAACGTGATATCCGGATAGTCCTGCAAAAACTTTGCAAGCATCGGCCGAATGCACAACTCAATCTGATCGTCCGTGCAGGAAATCCGGATCGTACCGCTGGGCTTGTCGCGCAATTCGCCGAGGGCTTCGAGCTCGGCGCTGATCTGCTCGAACAGCGGCGCAATTGAGTGCATCAAGCGTTCGCCAGCCTCGGTCGGCGAGACATTGCGCGTCGTACGAGCGAGCAAGCGGATACCCAGACGCTGCTCCAGCGCGCGCACCGTATGACTCAGCGCAGACGGCGTGACGCCGAGGCGGGCGGCAGCCTTGGTGAAGCTTTGCTCCTGGGCCACCGCCAGAAAGGCCTGCAGGTCGTTGACTTTGGCGTTGCTCATTGCTGAATTTTTCTCAAAAGCACATGAAGATTACCGCTACTAATCAAGTTAAGCCTGATCCGTCAAGCTTTGCAGCCTGAGTAACGGGGCAGAAGTGCCTCGATGATTTCTTCTTCAAGACAGGTTTTCGCATGACGGCTCAAGTAATCGACACCCCGACAGCCCAGCCCATCGAAGCGTCCACTGACGGCGAACAACCGGCGTACTGGAGCGGTGTGTTCGCGATGACCTTGTGCGTCTTCGCCCTGATCGCCTCAGAGTTCATGCCGGTCAGTCTGCTCACGCCAATGGCTACGGACTTGCTTATCAGTGAAGGCCTGGCCGGCTATGGCATTGCCATCTCCGGCGCGTTCGCGGTGCTGACCAGCCTGACGATCAGCAGACTCGCCGGCTCGATGGATCGCAAGCGCCTGTTGCTGCTGTTGACGGCGCTGATGTGCGCCTCCGGTTTGGTGGTGGGTCTGGCGCCCAATTACACGGTGTACATGATTGGCCGCGCATTGATCGGTGTGGTGATTGGCGGCTTCTGGTCGATGTCAGCGGCGTTGGCCATGCGTCTGGTGCCGTCCGCCAGCGTGCCCAAGGCATTGGCAATTTTTAACGGCGGCAATGCCCTGGCGACCGTCGTGGCGGCGCCGTTGGGCAGTTATCTGGGCAGTGTGATTGGCTGGCGCGGGGCGTTTTTCTGCCTGATACCCGTGGCTTTGATTGCGCTGCTTTGGCAGTGGATCAGCTTGCCCGCGCTCCCGGCCGCGCCACGCAAAGCCAGCGCAGCCAATGTCTTTGCGTTGTTCAAAAGCCGCCGGGTGGCGTTGGGCATGCTCGGCGCAGGTCTGTTCTTCATGGGCCAGTTTGTTCTGTTCACCTACTTGCGACCGTTTCTGGAGACCGTGACCCGGGTCGACGTTTCGATGCTGTCGATGATTTTGCTGGTCATCGGTATGGCCGGGTTTATCGGCACGGTGATCATCGGGTCGGTGCTGAAGTCAGGTCTGTACAGAGTAGTGATCGCCATCCCGCTGTTAATGGCGATCATCGCGGTGGCGCTCATAGGAATGGGCGGTTCAGTGGTCGCGACGTTCGTGTTGCTGGGCTTGTGGGGATTGATCGCCACGGCGGCGCCGGTAGGCTGGTGGTCGTGGCTGGCGCGCACGCTGCCCGACGATGCCGAAGCAGGCGGTGGGCTGATGGTGGCGGTGGTGCAGTTGTCGATTGCCTCGGGTTCTACCATCGGTGGTCTGCTGTTCGACGGCAGTGGCTATCGGCTGACGTTTTTCGCCAGCGCGGCATTGCTGGTGCTGGCGGCGCTGATGACCTGGCTGACGTCGCGGCAAAAAGCCTGACTCAGCTCTCGGTATTTTCCACTGAAGCCTGCGCGGCTTCGTCTTCCAGCTTCAGGCGATCAGCCTTGCAGATGTATTTGGGCTTTTTCGGCGCCAGTTTGGCGTTGGCCTTCTTGGCTTTTTCCTTGAACAACTGCTGCAGCTTCTTTTGGCGATTCATGATTTTTCGATCGGGGGTGGAGAGGGTGGGAATCCTGACGCAAGGCCGAGTGGTCAGCAAGAAGAAATCCACTAAGCTGAGCACATTCGCCCATACTCTAGAGCATCCCCCAACCGAAGGAATCGCACATGAGAAAAGCTCGCAGATTGATTACCGCGTTGTCTTGCCTCGCGCTGGTAATCGGCAGCACGACGGCACTGGCCGACCCCGGCAATGGCAAGGGGCAGGGTGGTCAGGGCGGCCAGGGGAACGGCAAGGGCAAACCGCAAAACATGCAGGATCACGGCAAACAGGGCGGGGGCGGCCAAGGCAATGGCAACAAGGGCCAGCAACACTCTGGCAATGGTGGCGGCCCGAGTTTCGATCGCGGCAATATTCTCGGCATCATCGATGGTTATCGCGGCGAATACTGGAATCCGGGGCCGCCGCTGCCGCCGGGTATTCAAAAGAATCTGGCGCGGGGTAAACCCTTGCCCCCGGGCATCGCCAAGAAGCTGGACGGGCGAATGCTCGAACATCTGCCTCGTTATGACGGCTACGAATGGCGACAGGCGGGCACTGACCTCATTCTCGTTGCGCTGGCCACCGGGCTGATCTACGAGGTGCTCAACGGCGCGTTCGATTGATTGTTGAAAGAGGAGCGGCAGCACGTGCCGCTCCTTTTTTATGTGTGTATTGCTGCAGCCTTTGCAGCAATGAACTGCATTCAGGCTGGGTTGTTCGTTAAATGCTGCGCTTTCAGACTGAGCTCAACGCTTAACAAATGAATGGAGATGACCATGGCCAACGCAATCCGCTTCACCGCAACGGGCGCACCGGATGTCCTGCAATTGCACGCTGTCAGCGAACAGGCCCCCGGGTCCGGCGAGGTCTGGCTGGAGCAAGCGGCGGTGGGCGTCAATTACCTGGATGTCAGCCAGCGCAAAGGTGCAGTGCCCGTGGCGTTGCCGTCGGGGCTGGGGCTGGAAGGCGCGGGTCGGGTGGCGGCGGTCGGTGCCGGTGTGAGCAATGTCCGCGTCGGTGATCGGGTCGCTTACGCCACCGGCCCCTTGGGCGGTTACGCCTCGGCGCGGCTGTTTCCGGCAGAGCGGCTGGTGAAGATCCCCGATGAGTTGTCGTTCGAAGATGCGGCGGCGGTGTTGTTTAAAGGCATCACCGCGCAGTATCTGCTGAAGGCGACTTACCCGGTCGGGCCGGGCACGACAATGCTGGTTTACGGCGTCGCGGGAGGTCTGGGGGAAATCATGGTGCCATGGGCCAAACACCTTGGCGCAAGGGTGATCGGTGTGGTGTCGAAGCAGGCCAGTGTCGACAAGGCGCGCGCGTCCGGTTGTGACGAAGTACTGGTGTTCGATGCCGAGACTCTCGCCGCCGATGTGGTGCGTATCACCGAGGGGCGCAAGGTCGATGTGGTATATGACCCGATTGGTCGGGTGTCTTTTCAGGCCTCGCTGGACAGCTTGCGCCCACGCGGATTGATGGTCTCGTTCGGCGCGCAGACCGGCGCGCCGGCGGCGGTGGAAATGGCCACGCTGAACGCCAAGGGCTCGCTGTTCCTGACCCGTCCGTCGCTGGCCGCGCACACCGCCACGACAGCTGAATATCAGGAGCGCGCGCAAGATGTGCTGGCCGCTGTTGCCGCCGGTATCATCACGCCGCAAATTCGCGCGCGTTATTCATTGGCTGACGCGGCACAAGCGCACGCCGATCTTGAATCGGGCCGATCATCAGGGGCGATCATTTTAAAACCATGAATCTGGATGTTCTGAGCAACCCGCACAGCGATGAGATCGCTGCTTTCCTGGCCGTCGCCGCGCAAGGCTCGTTTGTCGCGGCGGGGCGTTTGTTGCAGCGTCATCCGACCATCGTTTCCAAGCGCCTTGCGGCGATGGAAAAGCGACTGGGCGTGCGGTTGGTGGAGCGCTCGACGCGACACGTGCGTATCACCGAGGCTGGCCTGCAACTCGAACAGCGCCTGCGCGCAGCCGTCGAGTTGATGAACGAAGCGCAGCAGCAAGCGGTGCAGGGCGCCAGCGAAGTGCGCGGCACCCTGCGCCTGGCGTTGCCGGCGGCGATGGGGCGCTTGTGGCTGGGGCCGCTGCTGCCGGAATTTCTCAAGGCCCATCCGCAGGTTTCTCTGGTGGCCGATTACAGCGAAGGCCTCGTCGACATCATCGAGCAGGGCTTCGACGCGGCTATTCGCATCGGCGAGCTTGAGGACAATCGGCTGATCGCGAAGAAGCTCAGTGACCATCGACGGATTCTCTGCGCATCGCCGGCCTACATCGAGGCCCACGGCATGCCGCAAACCCCGCAGGACCTGCTGCAGCACAATTGCCTGCGCTTCAGCGGGCTGGCGTCTTTCCCGCTGTGGCGCCTGCATCGCGGCAACGAGGTGCAGACCATCACGCCACACGGCAACCTGACCGCCAGCGACAGCGAATCCCTGCTCGCCGCCGCCCGCGCCGACGCCGGCATACTCGGTGCCGGCGACTGGCTGATGAGCCGCGATCTGGCGGCAGGACGGCTGATTCACGTGCTGCCCGACTGGCATCTGGATTCGGCGGGCGGCGTCTATCTGGTCAGGCCGTCATCGCGGTTTCCAGCGGCGGCGGTGGTGGCGTTCAAGGAGTGGATCGAAGCGAAATTCGAGACCGGGCCACCTTGGGCGGTTTGAGCACAACCTGCATCAAGACCGACACTGACCCTGTGGGAGCGAGCCTGCTCGCGAAAGCGCAGTGTCAGTCATGGATGATCTGGTTGACCTGACGCCTTCGCGAGCAGGCTCGCTCCCACAGGTTTCGTGGCTTGCTCAGAAACTCCCGAACGCCAAATATCCAATGTGAGAGCGAGTGCCAATTTGGGCGCACAAAAAAGCCCGGCATCGCTGCCGGGCTTTGGTGTCTTCAGCGCTTTACGCGGCGATCTTGTTGGCCGCCATTTCCTTTTTGTGGTTTGCCTTCATGGCTTCCATTTGCGCACCCAGCTCCTCGAGTTTTGCCTTGCCCAGAAGCTTCTGCGCTTTCGGGAACATTTCCTGTTCTTCCTCTTCGATGTGGTGCTCCAGCAATTCCTTGACCACTTTGACCCGACCGGCAAATTCCGGGGTGCCTGGATCGGTTTCTTTCAGATCAGGCAGTACCAGCGAATCCACGGTGCGGTGCTCTTCCTTGGCTTCGTAATACATGATGTCTTCTTCCTTGCTGCCGGCTTCCTTGAACGCAGGATAGAGAATCTCTTCTTCGAGGCGGGTGTGGATGGTGATTTCCATTTCCAGTTTGCCCAGCAACTCGACGCGTTTTTTCAGCGCGCGGTCGGTGGACTCACTCAGTTGGCTGAGGATGGCTTTGACTTTTTCATGGTCGGCTTTGAGAAGGTCGATAGCATTCATTTTTGAGGCCTCTGCTTTTCACGGATTGAACACAGCGTTCTTTTTTTCGCCCTGCTGTGTATTCAGGAAGAGGCTATCGCATGACTCATGCCAACTCGCCGATCAAGCGCAACCCTTCTAAATCAAGGGCTGGCATCGAAGCAGGCACAATGCTTTCGTGCAGCCTGCAAGAAATCCGCGCGGCGGGCATTGCATATAACAAGCCCGGCAAAAGCCGGGCTGCGGGTGATGCTTGAGACGGGCCTGCGTCGTTGGTTAGCGGCTGGCCTGGGAAGGCGAGCCGCGACCGATATGCTTGGGCCCCGCCAACGCCCAGGCGATCAGGCCGAACAGCGGCACGAACACGATCAGCACGATCCACACGCCTTTATTGCTCGATTTCCCCTCGCTTTTGCGCACCCGGTTGATGGCCCAAAGCTCGATCAGCACGAGAATGACCGCCAATACGATCCACACGGTTTCGATTTGCATAGGCTTAACTCCTGATGGTCTGTGCGTTAGGCGGCGAGAGGTGCGTTGGGTTCATTCTTTTTGCCTGGGACGAGCGGACGCGGTGATACCCGGTTGCAAAATAAATGTCTGGTCGCCGCTGCGCCCTATATCCTCTGCGCCACACGTTTGGGCTGGAACAGGGACAGGGCAATGGCATTCAGGGTGATGGTCGTCGGTGGTTACGGCAATTTCGGCAGTATCGTTTGTCGGCATCTGGCGCTCATGCCAGAGATTGAGCTGCTGCTGTCGGGCCGCAATGCACGCAAGCTGCAACACAAGGTCGAAGAGCTGCAAGCGCAGTCGGGCCGAGCTTGCGAAGGCTGGTGCGGTGATGCGATGGGCGCGGATTTTCAAGCGGCGTTGCGCGCGTTGAATATTCAGTTGGTGGTGCACACCGGCGGGCCGTTTCAGGGGCAATCCTACGCAGTGGCTGAAAGCTGCATCAGCGCCGGGGTCAATTACTGCGATCTGGCTGACTGCCGCACCTTCGTCAACGGCATCGATGTGCTCGACGCCCGCGCCAGGGAGGCGGGTGTGGCCGTGCTCAGCGGTTGCAGTTCGGTGCCGACCTTGTCTTCGGCGATCATCGATCAGCAGCGCTCACGTTTTGCGCGAATCGACTCGATCGAGCATGGCATTTCTTCCTCGGCAAAAATGCCGGGGCTGTCCACGGTCGAAGGCGTGCTCGCCTACGCAGGCAAACCGATCAAACAGTTGAAGAACGGCCAGGCTCACGAAGTATTGGGTTGGCTCGATCTGACCCTGCGCAGCATGCCGCAACTGGGCAAGCGGGTGCTGGCCAATGTCGATGTGCCGGACATGGATATTTTCGCACGCCGCTATGGCGCACAGACGCTGCGCTTCAAGGCAGGCGCCGGCCTGAAGCTCGGCGGTGTCGCCAACGCCTTGCTCGCGCAAGCCTTGCGCTTCGGTCTGGTGCGCGATCATGCGCGCTGGGCGGCGCGCCTGCATCGACTGGGAACGCGGTTCGAACGCTTCGGTGATGGCAAGAGCGCGATGTACATCGATGTTCGCGGTGTCGACGTCGACGGCCAGCCGCTGAGCATGACCGCGCAACTCACCGCACTGAATGACAAAGGCCCGGAAATCCCCAGCTGCGCCGCCGTCGCCCTGGCAATCAAAATGGCGCGGGGTTATGCACCGCAACCTGGCGCGCGGCCGTGTGTTGGCGAAATCAGCGTCGATGAATATCTGGCGGCGATCAACGATCCGGCAAACTTGAGCCTTTCGGTTCAATTCTCCGAGGGACAGCGTTGAGATGCTCTATCTCTGCCTGAAGTACCTGCACGTCATTGCGGCGATTTTCCTCTTTGGTTTCGGCATGGGCTCCTACCTGTACCTGATCGCCGCCAGCCGCAGCGGCAACCCGCAAGTGATCGCCCATGTCGCACGAATGGTGGTGCGCTTTGATACGTGGATCACCACGCCGGCCGGGTTTGTGCAGGTCATTACCGGCTACCTGCTGATGCGGCTCTCGGGGCTTTCGATGAGCACCGAATGGCTGCTGACTTCGCTGATCATTTTCTTCTGTGTCGGCGCGTTGTGGCTGCCGGTGCTGGTATTGCAAAAGCGTTTGCAGAGCATGGCGCTGAGCGCGGGCGAAGGTAGCCTGCCTCTGGATGATCGCTACGCGAGCACGTACCGCTGGTGGTTCTGGATGGGCGTCGCCGGGTTCGCCGGAATGTTTGTCATCGTGCTGATGATGGTGACGAAGATGACGCCGCTGCAACTGATCGGGTCAGCCGTGGGCTTTTAGAAAACGGCTTTCATGATCCGCAGTCGGCAGCAGACAAGTGTCGTACTTGCCGAACAGCCGATAGCGGTTCAGCGCGATGCGATCGTAAGCCCAGTCGCGCAGACGACGCGGGAAGATGCGCAGCAGTTTCAGCGGCTGCCAGCGCATTGGCAGTTGCCCGACCACTTCCAGGAATGCATCTGATCGCTCCCAATAATTGCGGTCGCGGATCACCGCCATGGTGTCGAACTCGTCCAGGGGCAAACCGGCCCACGCCAGCAAGGCCTGGCCCTCGGGCGATTGCACGGTCGCCAGACGCACATGGCGCTGGTGGTCATGGCGAATCAGAAACCGCGCCCAGCCGTTGCACAGTTTGCACACGCCATCGAACAGCACCACGGTTTCGCCGGGCTTGAGCAATGGCGCGGGGGTGGGGCGGGTTTTCATGGCAGGCATCGGCGGATGTCCTTGGCGGCGGGTGTCGCGATCATAACCTCGATCGTTGGGCTACAGGAGTGGATCGCGCCGGTATTGCCCCGGCGATATTCCGTGCACGCGGCGGAATGCAGCGCCAAACGCCGCGTCGGACAGATAGCCCAGTGAAGCAGCAACGGTCGCCACAGTGTCCCGGCCATTGCGCAAGCGAAACGCGGCGACGCGCATCCGCCAGCGCGTGGCGTACTCGACCGGCGCTACACCCATGCAATTTTTGAATAACGCGGCGAAACCCGATCGCGACATGCAGGCCATCTCGGCCATTTGCGTCAGGCGCCAAGGTTTTTCCGGGGCACCGTGAACGGCGCGTAAGACGCCGGCAATCGCCGGTTCCCGTAGCCCGCCCAGCCAGGCCAATTGTTCGGCATCCGCGCTGTTGATGTGATGGCGCAGCGCATGGATGAAGATCAGCCGCAGCAGGTCGTTGCACATCGCCTGCGAGCCGGCCTGATGGGATGGCCACTCGCGCTCCAGTTCATCCAGCAGCCAACCGAACGACGAGGCGCCTGTGGCCTCGGCGCGAATGATCAGCGAGGTCGGCAGCACGTCGAGCAGTTCGGTTGCACCGGGTCCCGATAGCGACACACTGCCGCCCAGCAACTCGACTTCCTCGCCGACGCCAAAGGTCGCCGAGGCGCCGTCATGGGCAAAAACCTCCGCTGCATTCACCGCCTCGATGTCGGGGCCGCTGGCCAGAATGAACGGCGTGCGCGACACCACAAAACAGTCGCCGGCCTGCAACAGGCGCGCCGGCACGCCTTGCATGCGCAGCCAGCATTCGCCTCGTCGCACAACGTTGAATTTAAGTTCGATGGGTTGGAAACGCAGCGCCCAGACACCGCCCGCTTGCAAGCGAACCGAGCAGGCTGCGCGCAGTTCCGAGAGTGCCAATACGGCAGAAAGTGGGTCGCCAGCAGGATTTTGGATGATCACGACAGAAACCTGGATTTATCAGACTGGTTCATCCCGAGAGCTTAGCCAAGAATGAAGGCCTTCGATAGCTCACTCAGGATTACGCCCATGGCCACGCTTCAACAACCTGTGCAATCACCGTTCAACGCCGCCAGCACAGCGGCTGAAGTCATGGCGGGCATCGATCTGCGCGGGCAGCTCGCTGTGGTCACCGGCGGCTATTCCGGCCTCGGTCTGCTGACGGTAAAAAGCCTCGCGGCGGCAGGGGCGCAAATTATCGTGCCGGCCAGAGATACCGCGCGAGCTGAGGCTGCATTGGCTGGAGTGGACGGTGTCCGCGTGATGCCCATGGACCTCATGCAGGCCGAGTCGGTGGCGGCGTTCAGCCACAGCGTGGTCAGCGCGGGTCAGCCAGTGTCATTGCTGATCAACTGCGCCGGAATCATGGCCGCGCCGTTGCTGCGCGATGCCGATGGCCATGAAAGCCAGTTCGCGACCAACCATCTCGGTCATTACCGCCTGACCTGCGGCCTCTGGCCCGCGCTGGTCAAGGCTGGACAGGCGCGGGTGCTGTCGGTGTCATCGCGCGGGCATCAGATTGCCGGAGTCGACTTTGATGACATCGATTTCCTGCAACGGCCGTATGACAAATGGGTCGCCTATGGCCAGTCGAAAACGGCCAATGCCTTGTTCGCCATGGCGCTCGATCGTCGCGGGCGCAGTCATGGCGTTCGCGCGTTTTCATTGCATCCAGGGCAGATTCTGACGGATCTGGCACGGCACTTGAGCACGGCGGAACTTGCCGCATTCGACGCCGTGGATGAACACGGTCGACCACGGTTGGATGCCCACAACGGGCTGAAAACGCTGGAGCAGGGCGCGGCGACGGGGTTGTGGTGTGCGACAAGTGCGTTGCTTGCGGATTTGGGTGGCGTGTATTGCGAAGACTGCAATGTTGCGCCGATCAATGAACCGGAAGCAGGCCGCAAGGGTGTTGCGAAATGGGCGGCGGATGCTGAGCTGGCTGAGCGACTTTGGGCGGTTTCGGAGCTATGGACGGGGCTCACGGTCGCATAAATCGAGTCAAAGGCCAAAAGCCCCTCACCCTAACCCTCTCCCGGGGGGAGAGGGGACTGACCGAGGTGTTCAGTAGAAATTCGCCGACCTGAAATACCGGGTCGAACTCAGGTTTTGAACAGCACCCAAATCGGCTCTCTTATTCTCCTCGGAGGGAGAGGGGACCGACCGAGTGGTTTAGCAGAGAAATTCGCCGACCTGAAATACCGAGTCGAACTCAGTTCTAGAACAGCACCCGAATCGGCTCCCTCTCCCTCGGGAGAGGGCTGGGGTGAGGGGCTGCCGCGCCGCCGGAATCAAGTCGACCCCAAAAAGTGCTCGTCACCCGCCTCTGAACGGGGCGGCTTTTCGATCCGGCCATCCAGCTGTCGCCCACATGAATATTCCCGCGCATCAGTTTGACGGCTGCCGACTCTGTGCCTACGGTTCTTTCACGCCTCAGTCAATCGGCCGGTTTTCGGCACGTCGATCTCCGTGAAAGGATTCTGATCATGTCCCCACCTCGCAAGCTGCTGTTTTGTGCCCTGCCACTCTGTGTTGCACTGGGCGGCGTGATGCCGGCGCAGGCCGCGGCACCGGATTTGCTGCTCAGCACGCCGGCGACACCCGACGCTGTCGAAAAAGGCATGCACGCCGATGGCTACAGCCTGGCGATTTCGGCTTACAACTGGGGTTATCCGCTGGTGCGCATGGAACGGGTAGCGCGCGAGTACACCAGCGTTCCGAGTCCCAAGCCCGCCACCAGTTATCGCGCCGGTCTTAATCAGATCGGCTGGGCCACAGCTTTGGCCTCACCGTCGGCCAAGGACATGCCCACCGCCAACAACGACACCTATTACATGAGCGCCGTGCTTGATCTGACCGAGCCCTACGTACTCAGCGTGCCTGATACGCAGGACCGTTATTACGTGGTCGATGTGTTCAACATGTGGCAGGAACTGGAGCACTACGTCGGGCGGCGCACTACGGGCACCCGGGCCGGCAAGTTTGTGCTGGTGCCGCCGGGCTGGACAGGCGAGTTGCCCAAGGATGCCAAGCGCCTTGACGTTTCGACCGGAAAAATCTGGTTATGGGGCCGCATGCAGGTCAAGCAGGGCGAAGACGTTGCACCGATTCTGGCGTTGCAGAAGCAGTTCAGTGTCGCGCCCCTCAGCGGCAAGGCACCGGCCGCCCAGACCCTGCCAGCATTACCGCAGACGGAAGATTCGCTGGGCTTCTTCACGGAACTGGCCGCGGCATTGAAGGATAACCCGGTGAAGCCGGCCGACGCGGCGTTGTTCGTCCAGTTCGCCCGTATCGGTCTGACCGACAAAGGCTTCTCGCCGGAAAAACTCGATCCGGCCACGCGCAAAGGCCTGGAAGAAGGTTTGAAGGTCGCGCCGTACGTGGCCATTGCCTCGCTGGCCAGCACTTCGTCGATTCGCAACGGCTGGAACTGGGTGACCGGTCTCGACAGCTTCGGCTACAACTACCCATTGCGCGCGATGGTCGCGGGGCCTTATCTCGGCGGCCAGGGTGAACGCGAAGCGATGTACCCGATCCGCTTCACCGATAGCAAGAATCAGCCGCTCACAGGGGCTCATCGCTACGAAATCAAGCTGGCCTCAGCGCCGCCGGTCGACGCCTTCTGGTCGCTCACCATGTACGACGCCAACGACAAAATGCTCGTCGACAACCCGATCAACCGCTACAAGGTCGGCACCGACACCCAAGGCCTGAAGGTCGCCGCAGACGGCTCGATCACCATTCCGATCTCGCATGACAAGCCAACAGGCGAGCACGCAGCCAACTGGTTGCCGGCGCCCAAGGGCGGCTTTTATGTGCTGTTGCGCCTGTATCAGCCCAGGGAAGATGTGCTGTCCGATAAATGGAAGCTACCGCAGTTGAACCGGGTGGATTGAGCATCTGCCCGTTATCGCTAGCGGTGTCAGCCGCCCAGCTTCGCCCAGAATTCCTCGGCCGAAGGGCTGATCGGTGCCGTCGGGCGAGTCAGGTGTATTTCCAGTGGAATATCCCAACTTTCATCCAGTGCCCTGACCAGACGCCCATCAGCCATTTCCTGTTCGGTCAGGCTTTTTGGCAGCCAGGCCACGCCTTTGCTTTCCAGCGCCATCGACATCAGCACTGCGGCCAAGTGGCTGCTGAACAACGGTTTCAAGTGCAGATAATCAGCCTTGCCATGCAACCTGTGGGCGACGATTCGGCCCAGGCCCGATTCGTGGGTGTAGGCCAGATAGGGCAGGGTTTCAGGCGACGTGCCGAACTGTGCTGAAGCACTCGCCAGCGGCACAAGTACGTCCTCGCCAACCTTCTTGCCAATGAACTGATCCGGCGCCAGTAACGGCGGAACGTCGGGGTGGCGATGGCATAGCAGGAACTGCACCTGGCCATGAATCAGCATCTGTTCGCACACGGCCATGCTGTCGGAATGCAGGCGAACCGCATCGATCGGCGCGCCACTTTCGGCGCTGCGCAACCAGCGTGGGAAGAAGGTGAATGACAGCGAATGAGTGGCGGCGAACTGCAAGGTTTTCGCCGCCATGCCAGCCACTTCCTGGGCCTCGGAGCGCATGCGGTAAAGGCGTCTTGCCGCTTCCTGGGCGCTGGGCAGAATCTGCCGGCCGGCCTCGGTCAACGTCGCGCCTTGCGGGGTGCGCACGAACAATTCGACACCCATCCAGTTCTCCAGCGAGCGCACTCGGCGACTGAACGCCGGCTGCGTCACATGGCGCGCTTCGGCGGCCCGGACAAAGCTGCCGTACTCGGCCAGTGCTGAAAAATCCTCAAGCCAAACCAGTTCCAAGGGCAATGCCTCCTGTGCATAGGGCGCGGCATTAATAGCATTGGGCGGGTGTCGTCGCAAAGCATAACGTTGGGTCACCACAACAAGAGGAACCCGTCATGCGTATCGTCGATATCCGTGAAAAAACCGTCTCCATTGCTTCCCCGATCGCCAATGCCTACATCGATTTTTCGAAGATGACCTGCTCGGTCGTCGCGGTCATTACCGACGTGATTCGCGACGGCAAACCGGTCATCGGTTACGGCTTCAACTCCAACGGTCGCTACGGCCAGGGCGCGTTGATGCGCGACCGTTTTCTGGCGCGGATCACTGAAGCCGACCCGGAAACCCTGATCGATCACGAGAACAATAACCTCGATCCGTTCGCCATCTGGAAAACCCTGATGACCAACGAAAAACCGGGCGGCCATGGCGAGCGTTCGGTAGCGGTCGGCACCATCGATATGGCGGTGTGGGATGCGGTGGCGAAGATCGAAGGCAAGCCGCTGTATCGCCTGCTTGCCGATCGTTATCGCAACGGTGTGGCCGATGACAAAGTCTGGGTGTATGCGGCGGGTGGTTATTACTACCCGGGCAAGGACCAGAGCAAACTCAAGGCCGAAATGCAGAGCTACCTGGACCGTGGCTACGACGTGGTCAAGATGAAGATTGGCGCGGTGCCGCTGGACGAAGATATCCGCCGCATCGAAGCGGTGCTCGAAGTGGTGGGCGACGGCCAGCGCCTGGCGGTCGACGCCAACGGCCGCTTCGATCTGCAGACCGGTATCGCCTACGCCGAAGCGATCAAGAAGTACAACCTGTTCTGGTACGAAGAAGTCGGCGACCCGCTGGATTATGCGCTCCAGGCTGAGTTGGCCAATCACTACGAACTGCCGATGGCCACCGGCGAAAACCTGTTCTCTCACCAGGATGCCCGCAACCTGTTGCGCCACGGCGGCATGCGCCCTGACCGCGACTACCTGCAATTCGACTGCGCGCTGTCCTACGGTCTCGTCGAGTACATGCGCACGCTGAAAGTGATGGAAGAGCTGGGTTGGTCTTCGCGCCGCGTGGTGCCGCATGGTGGTCACCAGATGTCGTTGAACATCGCCGCCGGTCTGCACTTGGGCGGCAACGAATCGTACCCGGACGTGTTCCAGCCATTCGGCGGGTTTGCCGATGGCATTCGCGTGGAAAACGGCTACGTCGGGCTGCCGGATATCCCGGGTGTCGGCTTCGAAGCCAAATCTGCGCTGTATGCCGTCATGCGCGAACTGGGCGAGGGCTGATTCGGTTTCACCTGCGGCCTCGTTTTGCCGAGGCCGCAGCTTCAGGCGTCATCCTCGACGCCAAAGCCACATGCCCACCACAACAATAAAATGAGGTGCTTCCGTGGAAACTTCAAAATCACGCTGGTACAGCCAGCTCTATGTGCAAGTGCTGATCGGCATCGTCATCGGCGCTGCCATCGGATACTTCGTGCCCGACATCGGCGCCAAGCTGCAGCCGTTTGCCGACGGTTTCATCAAGCTGATCAAGATGCTCCTGGCGCCGATCATTTTCGGCACGGTGGTGGTCGGCATCGCCAAGATGGGCAGCATCAAGGAGGTCGGACGGATCGGTGTGAAAGCGCTGATCTACTTCGAGATTCTTTCCACCATCGCTCTGGTGGTCGGCCTGATCGTAGTCAATGTGGTCAAGCCCGGTGCCGGCATGAACATCAACGCCGGAACCCTCGATGGCAGCGCTGTCAACAAATACAGCCAGGCGGCGAGCGAGCAGGGCGGTCTGGTCGAGTTCTTCCTCAATATCATTCCGCATACCTTCCTCGGCGCTTTCTCCAATGGCGTCATGCTGCAAGTGATTCTGTTGTCGGTGCTGATGGGCGTCGCCTTGGTGCAAATGGGCGAAACCAGCAAACCGCTGATCAACACCATCGATCTGTTCCTGCAAGGTCTGTTCAAAATCGTCGCGATGGTCATGCGTCTGGCGCCGTTGGGCGCGGGGGCTGGCATGGCGTTCACTATCGGTAAATACGGCATCGGCACTCTGCTGTCGCTGGGGCAGTTGCTGGTCGCGCTGTACATCACCACGCTGATTTTCATCGTCGTTGTTTTGGGGGCGGTGGCGCGATGGTCGGGCATGCCGCTGATGCAGTTTTTGCGTTATTTCAAAGATGAAATCCTGATCACCCTGGGCACCTGTTCGACCGAAGCGGTGCTGCCGCGAATGATGGTCAAACTGGAAAAGCTCGGCTGCAAGAAATCCGTGGTCGGCATGGTCCTGCCGACGGGCTACACCTTCAACGCGGACGGCACCTGCATTTACCTGACCATGGCGGCGATCTTCATCGCCCAGGCGACCAACACGCCGCTGACCTTCATGGATCAGATGATTCTGCTCGGCGTGTTCCTGCTGACCTCCAAGGGCTCGGCCGGTGTGGCGGGGGCAGGATTCGTGACCTTGGCGGCCACGCTCACCACCATTCACTCCATTCCTCTGGTGGGCCTGGTGTTGCTGTTGGGCATCGACCGCTTCCTCAACGAGGCGCGAGCGGTGACCAACCTGATCGGCAACGGCATTGGCACCATTGCCATTGCCAAGTGGGACAACTCCTTCGATGTCGAAGCGTGCGAGCGGGAAATCGCCGCCATGAAGCACGCCAAGGCCGAACGTAAATCGTTGCTGGCGCACAAGTAATCCGCGAAACGTGGCGATGTTGGCGACAGCTCGCCACGGCTTCCTGGCTAACCATCATGCGATGACGAAGTCATTTCGCAACCCCACAGCTGCAAAAACGGCTGGCTGATCCTGGCCGGCCCAACCCATCGGCTGACCAATTCGCACTTGCCATCCATGCATAACTGGTAATCACCGGCCTCCGGGGTTCGGCCCAATTGCAGTGGTTGCAGCGGCGGCAAGTGGCGTCGGAAATGCCAACTGCCGTTCTCCAGCCGGGCATCGTCGGGTATTTCCATGCCCGCGCCGTTGCCGCGAACCCTGGCCTGCTCAAGAACCAGCCCTTGGGCCGTGACGCGGTAGTCTTCCTCCCAGCGGATCTTTTCGATGCTGTGGTTCCATGCCAGGGTGAAGTTCGCTACCGGCAACTGTGCCCAGATACTGCCGGCCAGACCCAGGCACAAGCCGATCATGCATTGGCCGTTGCTGCGCGCCGCGAGCGCCAGACGTGTTGCACGATTACCAGAATCCCGAGTGCGAAGCCGATTTCATCGGTCACCGGCAGTGCCACGATCAGCAGGGCGCCGGCGCCGAGACTGAGCACCCGTTCCCAGATCAGCATTTTCTGTTGCAGAAAACCGGTAGACGCCATGCCCCAGAGACCAACCGCCAGAAGAGTCTTGATCAGCATGTAGGCAGTTGCCCACAAGTTGTCGCCTTGCAGCATCAGCGCCGGGTTGTAGACCGCCATGAACGGGATGACGAAACCGGCCAGCGCAATGCGCACGGCCCACAGGCTGATCTTGAAGCCGCTTTCCTTGGCGATCGGTGCGGCGGCAAAACAGGCGAGGGCGACCGGCGGGGTCAGGTCGGCGAGGATGCCAAAGTAGAACACGAACATGTGCGACACGATCAGTGGCACGCCCAGCTCCAGCAGGGCGGGCGCGGCGATCGAGCTGGTGATGATGTAGTTGGGAATGGTCGGAATGCCCATCCCCAGCACCAGGCAAGTGATCATCGTCAGGATCAGCGACAGCAGCAGGTTGTCGCGGCCGATGGCGAGAATGTAGCCAGCGAACGTCGAAGCGACGCCAGTGAGCGAAACGATGCCGATAATGACGCCGACCAGTGCGCAGGCGATGCCTACCGGTACCGCGTGGCGGGCGCCCTCGACCAGCGCGTGCAGGCAGATCAGCAGCGTTTCGCGACCGCCCTTGATGAAAGCGCAGACCAGCACCAGGACGGCAATGACCGCGAAAATCACCGCGATGCCAAGCTGGAAAAAACCTGTGCAGAGCACGCCCAGGGCAATCCAGAACGCACAGCGCAGGCCAAAGCTGTGCACCCGGAAAATGATCGCCGAGCCAAGAATCACGATGGCAGTCAATGCCAGGCCTACCATGCCCGAGAACAGCGGCGTGCGCCCGGAAAACAGCAGGTAAACCAGGACCAGCAGAGGAATCAGCAAATACCAGCGGGCTTTCACCGCGCCCCATGCGCTGGGGCATTGGTCTTTGGGCAGACCCTTGAGGTTGGAGCGCTTGGCTTCCAGATGGACCATCCAGAATACCGAACCGAAATACAGCAGGGCCGGTATCAGCGCTGCCTTGGCGATCTCGACGAAGGGCACGTTGATGGTTTCAGCCATGATGAAGGCGACCGCGCCCATCACCGGAGGCATGATCTGGCTGCCCATGCTGGAGGTGGCTTCCACGCCGCCGGCGAACGCGGCGCGATAGCCAAAGCGCTTCATCAGCGGAATCGTGAATTGGCCGGTGGTGACGACGTTGGCGATCCCGGAGCCGGTGATCGTCCCCATCAAGGCCGACGAGGCCACGGCCACTTTCGCCGGGCCTCCCAGCTTGTGACCGAACAAGCCCATGGCGAAGTCGGTAAACAGCTTGATCATGCCGGCTTGCTCAAGAAACGCGCCAAACAGGATGAACAGGAAAATGTAGGTCGCCGATACGTAGGTCGGCGTGCCGTACAGCCCTTCGGTGCCGAACGACAGTTGATTGATGATCTGGTCGAAACCGTAGCCGCGATGGGCCAGTTCGCCGGGCAGGTATTCCCCGAACAGGCCGTACGCCAGGAACAGCCCGCAAATCACCGGCAGCGCAATGCCCATCACCCGTCGCGCGGCTTCGAAGACCAGGGCAATCAATACGATGCCGATCATCAGGTCGGCCGAGGTGAGGTCACCGGAGCGCTGGATCAGATCGGCCTCGAACACCCATTGATACAGCGCGGTAGCGATGGCGGCCAGGCTCAGCAGCCAGGCCAGCGGTTGCCACGGACGGTCTGCGCCGCGTACGGGATAACTGAGAAACACCACCCACAGCAGGAAACCGACGTGCACCGCACGCAGCACCTGGCTGGAGAGAGGAGAAAAGGCTGCGGTGACGATCTGGAAAATCGAGAACAGCAACGCTACGTAAAACAGGGTTTTCGGCCAGTCTCGTGGGTTCGCGGAAATACCGTGATGCTCGTCACTCATTGGCTGCCTTCCTCATGACCACACAAAGGAATCGACGCTGCAGTGGCCGTCACGCCACTGCGCACAAGCGCTTATAAAGCGCCTTTTTCCTTGTAGTAGCGTTCGGCGCCGGGGTGCAGCGCGATCGGCAGGTTTTTCGCAGCCGCTTCCAGCTTGATGTCCTTGGCCGCCGAATGGGAGTTACCCAAGCGCCCCAGGTTTTCGAACAGCAGGCGGGTCATGTCATAGACGACGTCATCCGGCAGGTCGGCGCGGGTCACCAGAATATTGGTGATTGCCACGGTGGGCACGGCTTCGGCCTGTCCGTCGTAGGTGTTGGCCGGGATCATTGCGCTCTGGTAGGCCGGATTGCCGATTTTTGCCACCACTTCACTCGGGATCGCCACGTAGTTCAGCGGCATCACCGACGACAGGTCACGAATGGCGGCCATGCCCAGTCCCGACGATTGCAGGGTGGCGTCCAGTTGCCGGTTCTTGATCAATTCCACCGATTCGGCAAACGGCAGATATTGCACCTTGCCCATGTCCTCGTAGGTCAGGCCGGCCGCTTTGAATATCGCCCGCGCATTCAATTCAGTCCCGGATTTTGGGGCGCCCACCGAGATGGTCTTGCCCTTTAGATCGGCGAGGGTTTTGATCCCCGACTCTTTGCTGGCGACGATTTGAATGTAATTGGGATAGGCACCGCCCAAGGCGCGCAATTTGGTCAGTGGGGCTTTGAAACCGGCGTCCTCCACGCCGTTTTTGGCGTCGGCCACTGAGTCGCCCAAAGCCAGGGCCAATTCGCCGCGACCGGCCTGTAGCAGGTTGAGGTTTTCTACCGACGCTTTGGTGGCCTGCACCGATGTCTTCGAGCCGGCAATACCGTCGCTGTAGATTTGCGACAGACCGACCCCGATCGGGTAGTAAACCCCACTGGTTCCGCCGGTGAGGATATTGATGAACACGGGCGCGGCCTGCGCAGCACTGCTAAGGGTCAGCGTGGCGGCGGCCAGCAGGGCAAAGCGTGTTTTGACTCGCATGGGGGCACTTCTCCGTCTTGTTATGGTTTTAAGCAGAGTGATTGCACTCTAGCCGGTCCCGGCTGAACGTGATCGTCACGACGTCAGTTCATCCCCAGCCAGTTCGGCAGCACCAGTGAGATCCATGGCACGTAAGTAATCAGGATCAGGAACAACAGCAAAATCGACAACCACGGCATTGCGGCTTTGACTGTGGCGGGCAAGGACATGCCGGTCACCGCCGAGGTCACGAACAGGTTCAGGCCCACCGGTGGCGTGATCAGGCCGATCTCAAGGTTGACCACCATGATGATGCCGAGGTGAATCGGATCGATGCCCAGTTTCATCGCGATAGGAAAAAGGATGGGCGCCAGGATCAGGATGATCGCTGACGGTTCCATGAACGCGCCGGCAATCAGCAGCACAATGTTGACCACCAGCAGGAACGTCACCGGCGTCAGGCCGGCGTCGATCACCCAGGCGGTGATTTGTTGAGGTAACTGTTCGGTGGTCAGCACGTGGGCGAACAGCATGGCGTTGGCAATGATGAACATCAGCATGATGCTCAGCTTGGCCGAGTCGAGCAGAACCTTGGGGGTCTCGCGAAAGGTCAGATCCTTGTAGACGAACAAAGCGATGAAGGCCGAATAGACGGCTGCCACTGCGGCAGCTTCGGTCGGGGTGAACATGCCCGAATAGATGCCGCCGAGGATGATCACCATCAGCAACAGGCCCCATATTGCCTGGCGTGCCGTACTCAGAAACTCGCGAAGCGTCGCACGCGGCAAGGCGGGGAGATTTTTCTTCACCGCGACGATGTAGATCGCCACCATCAACGCCGTGCCCAGCAGCAGGCCAGGCACCACGCCGGCCATGAACAGCTTGCCCACGGAGGTTTCTGTAGCGGCGGCGTAAACCACCATCACGATCGACGGCGGGATCAGGATGCCCAGCGTACCGGCGTTGCAGATGATCCCTGCGCCGAACGCCTGCGGATAGCCGGAACGGACCATCCCGGCAATCGCAATCGAGCCCACCGCAGCGACCGTGGCGGGACTTGAACCGGAGAGGGCGGCGAACAGCATGCAGGCCAGCACCGCCGCGATGGCCAGGCCGCCGCGAATATGCCCGACACAGGCGTTGGCGAAGTCGATCAGCCGGCGGGCGACGCCGCCGGTGGTCATGAAGGCCCCGGCCAGCAGGAAAAACGGAATGGCCAGCAGCGTGTAGTGTTCCGAGGTCTCGAACAGTTTGATCGCCAGCGAGCGCACCGAGTCGGGACTGAAGAAAATGATCGTCAGGGAGCCGGCCAGGCCCAGTGAGATGGCGATCGGCACGCCGATGAACATCAAGGCGAACAGGGCCACGAACAGGAAGGCAATGGTCATGGCTTGTCTTCCTCGTGTTCGGCAAGTTTCAGCGCGTCGGCCGCTTCATCGGCCAGGCCGAGGCCGGTCTGACGGTTGAGCAGGATGCGCAAGAGAATTTCAGCGAAGCGGATGAACACCAGCGCGAAGCCCAGCGGCACGATCAACCCGATATGCCACTGCATGACGCCGAAATGGCCGAGATCCTCTGCACCGATACCGGCGTTCATCAAGGTTTCGATCCATTCGAAGCTGGCGACGGCCAGCAGCCCCGCGTAGGCCAGACAGCACAGGCAGGCGAGGATGCCGATGTAACGCTGTACCGATCTGCGCGCCAGTTTGACCAGTGCGTCGACACCGATATGCCCGGCGGTGCGCACGCCATACGCCAGGCCGAAAAAAATCAGCCAGCCGAACAGCGCTTTGGTCAGGGCGGTGCTCCAGGTCATGGCCTGCGCCATGCCCATGATCTGATCGCCAACGGCGAACAGCGGAACACTGGCCGCCGGCCAATGATCGGCGAGCCAGTAAAACAGGCTGTAGAAGTTGTTGAGGATCACGTAGACAAACGTGACGAGGGTCATGGCCGCCAGAAGGAAGACGATGAAGCCTTCCTCGAAGTGTTCCCAGATTCGCCGAAGCGCTTTCATGGATGGCATCTCACGTCGAGTGAAGACGGGCAGGCGCCGACGCAGCGGCGCCTGCCTTGCGATTATTGCGCCTGGTTTGCGGCTTCGGCGGCAGAGATCAGCTCAGCGCCGATTTCGCCTTCGAACTTCTTCCACACCGGTTTCATCGCGTCGCGCCATTGCGCACGTTCTTCTGGCGTAAGCGTGATGATTTCCGTGGTTTTGGCTGCAAGGATGCGCTGTTTGTCACCCTCGTTCAGTTGCTGGGCTTCCTTGTTCACGTGGGTGGTGACTTCCACGACGATCTTGTCCAGTTCGCTGCGCACGTCGGGCGGCAGGCCGTTCCAGAATTTGGTGTTGGTGATCAGCATGTAGTCCAGTACACCGTGGTTGGATTCGGTGATGTATTTCTGCACTTCATGCATCTTCTGGCTGTAGATGTTCGAGTAAGGATTCTCTGCGCCGTTGACCACACCGGTCTGCAGGCCTTGGTATACCTCGGCAAAACTCATCTTGCGCGGATTGGCGCGCACCGCCTTGAACTGCTCCTCCAGCACCGCCGAGGCCTGCACCCGGAACTTCAGGCCGCGCGCATCCGCCGGTACACGCAGTGGCTTGTTGGCCGACAGTTGTTTCATGCCGTTGTGCCAATAAGCCAGGCCGGTGATGTTTTTGCTTTCCATGGATTTGAGCAGGCCCTGACCCTGCGGGCTCAGTTGAAAGCGGTCGACAGCGTTGATGTCATTGAAGAGGAAGGGCAGGTCGAACAACTGCACTGACTTGGTGTACTGCTCGAACTTGGCCAGCGACGGCGCAATCATCTGTACATCGCCGAGCAACAGGGCTTCCATTTCCTTGCCATCACCAAAGAGCGAGGAGTTGGGATACACCTCGACTTTGACCTTGCCCGGCAAACGTTCCTCGACCAGTTTCTTGAACAGCAACGCACCTTGCCCCTTGGGCGTCTGGTCAGCGACCACATGCGAGAACTTGATGATCACCGGGTCTGCCGCCATGGCCGGGTTCATGCTGCTTACCGCCAAAGCGCAGGCAAGTGCGCTGAACAGAGATCTGAGCATCTGGGTGATTCCTCTTGTTTTTATTGTGATGACCGCTCGACGCGCTGAACGCGTTCAAGTGCCGAGACATGTTCAAGTCTAGGCAGAAATATCTGATTTGCCGGGGAATTGACGAGAAAGGGCAAAACACTGTCAGAAGGCCCGACTGTCAACTGTCACAGGAGAAGTTACTGGCCGTCTTTCTGGGCGCGGATTACCAGCAAGCCGGCAATCAAAATCAACGCCATTCCTGCCCATGTAAAAATATCCGGGACCTCGTGGAACACCACGTAACCCCAAAGACAGGCAAAAACCAGGTAGGCGTAATCAAACGTGCCGATCAGTGCCGTGGGCGCGATTTGATAAGCCTTGGCGGTAGCGGTGTTGATGGAGATCCTATCGCCACCCGGCCACGCAGTGATAAAGGCTCACCTCCATAAAGGGTGGAAAAAAGCGCAATGAACAGGGGCGTCGTGTAAATCGCCACGGCAGCGACTGATAATGGAATCAGCGGTAATGCCGTGTAGTAGGTTACCCACATCAACAAAATCCTCCAGGTCGGCCCCGCGTTCAACGCCGCGCCGTGCGCGTACTCACATCCACCCAGACCGCCAACACCAGAATGCTGCCCTTGACGATCATCTGCCAGTAGCTATCGACGTCGAGCATGGACATGCCGTTGTCCAGACTGGTGATCACCAGCGCGCCGAGGAGGGCGCCGTAGACGGTGCCGGAGCCGCCGCGCATGGAGGTGCCGCCGATGAAGCAGGCGGCGATGGCGTCGAGCTCGCCCATGCTGCCGGCGGACGGTGAGCCGGCGGCGAGGCGTGCGGTGTTGACCACGCCGGCGAGGGCGCACATCACGCCCATGATGCCGAAGATCCACAGCTTGACCGCCTGCACATTGATGCCTGACAGGCGCGTGGCTTCCATGTTGCTGCCGACCGAATAGACCCGGCGGCCGAACACGGTCTGGCTGGTGACGTAACTGAACACCCCGAGCAGAATCAGCAACAGCAGCACCGGCACGGGAATGCCGTCATAGCTATTGAGGGTCTGAACAAAACCGGCCAGCACCGCGCCGATCACCAGCACGCGCACAACATCACGAACCAGTGAATGCGCCGCCAGGCCATGCAGGGCGCGATTGCGTCGTTGTTTCCAGGTCAGGAACACCGTCAGCACAAACAGCAGCACACCCAGGCCAGTGCCGATCGCGTGGGGCAGATAACCTTGGCCGACATAGACCAGCTCCGGCGATACCGGGGCGATGGTGGTGCCGCCGGTGATCCCCAGCAAAATCCCGCGAAACGCCAACATGCCACCGAGGCCGACGATAAATGACGGGATGCGCAAGTACGCCGCCATGTAGCCGTTGGCGAGACCGATCATCAGGCCGCACAGGGCAACCAGACTCAGATTCGCCAGCAGCGGAATGTGATAGACCACATCGAGTATCGCCGCGAGGCCGCCGAGCAGGCCGAGCAATGAACCCACCGACAAATCGATCTCGCCGCTGATAATCACCAGCACCATGCCGCAGGCGAGGATGCCGGTAATCGACATCTGCCGCAGCAGGTTGGAGAGGTTGCGCGGGGTGAGGAAGCCGCCCTCGGTCTGCCAGCTGAAGAACAGCCAGATCAGCACCACGGCGAATACCAGCGCGAGCATCTTGTAGCGGGTGAACAGTTGTTTGACCTGATTCATTTACGCGGTTTTCCGATCATTATTGTTATGGCTGCCCGGCTGGCTGAGGGCAGCGGCGAGTACCTGTTCCTGGGTCAGCTCATGGTTGACGAAATCGCCGCGCAACTGGCCTTCGCCGATCACCAGCACGCGGTCGGAGACGCCGAGCACTTCGGCCAGTTCCGATGAAACCATGATGATCGACACGCCTTCGGCGGCCAGCGCGCCCATCAACTTGTAGATCTCATACTTGGCGCCGACGTCCACGCCTCGGGTCGGCTCGTCGAGAATCAGCACGCGCGGTTTGGCCAGCAGCATCTTGGCCAGTACGGCTTTTTGCTGATTGCCGCCCGACAGGCTGGTGATCGGCAGGGACGGACTTGCGGTCTTCAGATGCAGGCGGGAGATTTCCCGGTCGATGCAGCCCAGTTCGGCTTCGGCATCGATGCGGGTCATTTTCGAATAGCTCTCGAGCACGGCGAGGGTGATGTTCTGGCCGACGCCGAGGTCAGGAATGATGCCCTGGCGCTTGCGATCTTCAGGCACCAGGCACAGGCCGGCGCGGATCGCTTTCAGCGGCGTGCGCGTGTCGATCGGTCGGCCGTCCAGCCAGACTTCGCCTTCATGACGTCCGGGGTAGGCGCCGAACAGTGCGGTGACCAGCTCGGTGCGGCCGGCCCCGACCAGCCCGGCAATGCCAAGAATCTCGCCGCGCTTGAGGCTGAAGGAAATGTCGTCGACCCGTTTGCGCTTGGGGTTGTCGACGTCGTAGCAAGTGATGTGGCGCGCCTCGAAAATCACCTCGCCAATCTCATGCGGCTCGCTGGGGTAGAGGTTGCTCATTTCGCGGCCGACCATCTGCGTGATGATCTGTGGAATGTCCATGTCGGCCATGGCGGTGGTGGCGATGTGTTTGCCGTCGCGGATCACCGAAATGGTGTCGCACACGGCGGCGACTTCATCGAGTTTGTGCGAGATGTAGACGCAGGCGACCCCCTTGGCTTTGAGGTCGCGGATGATGTCGAGCAGCACTTCGATTTCCGAGCGGCTCAGGGCCGAGGAGGGTTCGTCGAGGATCAGCAGAAGCGCCTGTTTGTTCAGGGCCTTGGCGATTTCCACCAGTTGCTGATAACCACCGCCGTACTGCGAAACCGGCAGCGAAACGTTCATGTCCGGCACTTTCAATTCACGCATCAAGGCTTCGGCGCGGTGGATCATCGCCGGGTAGTTCATGCGCCCGCCCGGCAGCGTCAGCTCATGGCCCATGAAGATGTTTTCCGTCACCGACAGGTCCGGCACCAGGGTCAGTTCCTGATGGATGATGACGATGCCGGCGGCTTCGGTTTCGCTGATCGATTGCGCCCGGAGCGGTTGCCCGTCCCAGAGGATTTCGCCGTCCCAGGTGCCATGGGGATAGACCGCCGAAAGGATCTTCATCAGCGTCGACTTGCCGGCGCCATTCTCGCCGCACAGGCCCACGCATTCACCGGGCCGGACCTTGATGTCGATGCCGTTGAGCGCTTTGACACCGCCGAAGGTTTTGACGATGCCGTTCATTTGCAGCAGATAGTCGGACATGGAAAAGGCTCGTATACCAGGAACTCAAACACCACTGAACCTGTGTGGGAGCGAGCCTGCTCGCGAAGGGGCCTTTTCAGCCAGAGCTTTACTGACTGACACTCCGCTTTCGCGAGCAGGCTCGCTCCCACAGGTCTGATCAAGATTTACGACCGGATCACTGCCCGGCAATCTGCGCCTTGGTGTAGAAGCCGTCCTGTTCGAGCAAGTCGATGTTGTCCTTGGTCAACGGCGTTGGCGTAAGCAGGATGGTGTCGACCTTTTTGCTGCCGTTGTCGTACTGCGAGGTGTAGGCCGGTTTCTCGTTGCGTGCCAGTTGCACCGAGAGCTTGGCCGCTTCGGAGGCGATGAGTTTCAGCGGTTTGTACACGGTCATGGTTTGCGTGCCGGCGATCACGCGTTTGACCGCTGCGAGGTCGGCGTCCTGACCGGAAATCGGCACCTTGCCGGCCAGTTGCTGCGCGGCCAATGCCTGGATGGCGCCGCCAGCGGTAGCGTCGTTGGAGGCGACGATGCCGTCGATTTTGTTGTTGTTACGGGTCAGGGCGTTTTCAACGATGCTCAGCGCTTCGGTCGGGTTCCATTCCTTGACCCACTGCTGGCCGACGATCTTGATATCGCCCTTGTCAATGGCCGGTTGCAGCACCTTCATCTGGCCTTCACGGAGGATCTTGGCGTTGTTGTCGGTGGGCGCGCCACCCAGCAAGAAGTAATTGCCCTTGGGCGCCGCTTTCAGCACGCCGCCGGCCTGCATTTCGCCGACCTTTTCGTTATCGAAGGAGATATAGGCGTCGACATCGGCGTTGAGAATCAGCCGGTCGTAAGACACCACTTTGATCCCGGCTTTCTTCGCCTCGGCCACGGCGTTGGTCAGCACTGTCGCGTTGAAAGGCACGATGACGATCACATCGACGCCGCGAGAGATGAGGTTTTCGATCTGCGAAATCTGCTTCTGCTCGTTGGCGTCCGCCGATTGCACGAAGACTTTGGCGTCCATTTTTTCCGCCGCCGCGACGAAGTAATCGCGGTCGCGCGACCAGCGTTCCAGACGCAGATCGTCAATGGAGAAACCGATTTTCGGGTGGGTGGCGTCGGCCATTACCGGCAGGGCCAACAACGCCAGGGCACTGGCCAACAGCGTACGTTTCAAGTTCTTCATGGTGGTGCGTCCTTTTATTTTTGTTGGAAAGACACGGCCTGACGATGAATCGGGCTGGTAGAACTGTAGAGAATCTGCCGACGCAGCAGGCACAGAATTGTCGTGCAATTGTCACAGCGTTTTTGCGTCGGCAGCTTCCCTTGGCGATCAGCGATACAGGTAACGGTTGACGATGTTTTCGAGCATTTCCTGGCGGCCGCTGACGGCTTGCGGGTTCAACTCGTTGGTAAACGCGTGCTCTGCCAGTGACTCAAGATTGAAGTCTCCTGCCATCACCGCTTGCCCGAACGGCTGACGCCAGCCGGCGTAGCGTTGGTCCTTGAGGGTTTGCAATTGATCGTTCTCGACCATCGCGGCGGCGCGTTCCAGCGACAAGGCAAGAACGTCCATGGCGCCAACGTGGCCGTGGAACAGGTCGATCTCGTCGAGGCTCTGCCGGCGCACCTTGGAGTCGAAATTGAAGCCGCCATTCTTGAAACCGCCGGCCTTGAGGATTTCATAGGTCGCCAGGGTCATTTCTTCGACGCTGTTGGGGAACTGGTCGGTGTCCCAGCCGTTCTGCGGATCGCCACGGTTGGCGTCGATGCTGCCGAAGATCCCCAGCGAGGCAGCCGTGGCGATTTCGTGATGAAAGCTGTGGCCGGCCAGGGTCGCGTGGTTGGCCTCGATGTTGACCTTGATTTCCTTCTCCAGGCCGTACTGCTGGAGGAAGCCGAACACCGTGGCGCTGTCGTAATCGTATTGGTGCTTGGTCGGCTCCTGCGGCTTGGGCTCGATCAGCAGGTCGCCGGTGAAACCGATCTTGTGCTTGTGCTCGACCACCATGCGCATGAAGCGCCCGAGTTGTTCGCGCTCGCTTTTCAGATCGGTGTTGAGCAGGGTTTCGTAGCCTTCACGACCGCCCCACAGCACGTAGTTGGAACCCTTGAGCCGATGGGTGGCGTTCATCGCGCTGAACACTTGCGCGGCTGCGCAGGCGAACACTTCCGGATCGGGATTGCTCGCGGCACCGGCGGCGAAACGCGGATTGCTGAAGCAGTTGGCGGTGCCCCAGAGCAGCTTGATGCCGCTTTGTTCCTGATGCTGTTCGAGGCGGTCGATCATTTGCGCGAAGTGTTCGCGGTACTCCTTCAGCGAGTTGCCTTCGGGGGCGACGTCCGTGTCGTGAAAGCAGTAGTAATCGATGCCCAGTTTGCTGAAGAACTCGAATGCGGCTTGAGCCTTGCCGATAGCCAGTTCCATCGGTTCGCCACTGCGTTGCCACGGGCGTTTGAAGGTGCCGGCACCGAACACATCGGAGCCCGGCCAGACGAAGGTGTGCCAGTAGCAGGCGGCCATGCGCAGGTGTTCGCGCATGGGTTTGCCGAGGATCAGTTTGTCGGCGTCGTAGTGGCGGAAAGCGAGGGGCGAATCACTGTTCGGGCCTTCGTAGCGAACCGGCTCGATATTGGGGAAATACTGCATGGACCTTGTCCTTGTTGTTCTTGGCGGTGTCTCGATACTAGCAACGGCCCCGTGCCCGCTGATTATGAAAAGCCTCAACTGCGAGTGCGATTTTGCGTATTGAGCTTCAGCGCTCGCGGGCCTAGTCTGTGTCCATCGTCGCCGCGACGAAGTGACCCGGAACAGCCTAAAAACAATGAAAAGCCTACCGCCCGTGCACCGCATCGCCCTGTTGTTCAACGGCAGCAAGATCTACGACCGTGGAATCATCAGCGGCATCGGCAACTACCTGAGCAGCACCCGCGCTTCCTGGGACCTGTTTCTGGAAGAGGACTTTCTCTGCCGCCTGAAAGGCATCGAGCGCTGGCAGGGTGACGGGATCATTGCCGACTTCGACGATCCGCTGATTGGCGAGGCGCTGGCCGACATTCATTTGCCGGTGGTAGCGGTGGGCGGTTCCTACGAGGATGCACGCGCTTATCCGAAAGCGATTCCCTACGTTGCCACTGATAACAACGCACTGATCACTCTGGCTTATTCGCATCTGGTCGAGGCGGGATTGCAGCGCTTTGCCTGTTTCAGCCTGCCGGAAGCGCAGGCCAATCGCTGGGCGCAGGAGCGGGAAAAAGCCTTTCGCAAACTGATGCAACGAGACGGCCTCCACGCCGAGATCTATCGCGGCATGGGCACCAGCGCGCCGCTGTGGGACAGCGCCGTCGAACAGCTGATCGCCTGGCTGCACAGCCTGCCCAAACCGATCGGCATCATCGCCGTCAGCGACGCCCGCGCCCGGCAGTTGCTGCAAGCCTGCCTGACCGCCGGCATTGCCGTGCCGGAGCAGGTCGCGCTGATCGGCATCGATAACGACCCGCTGACCCGCAGCCTGACTCGCGTACCGCTGAGTTCAGTGATTCAGGGCACCGAAACCATGGGCCGCACCGCTGCGCAATTGCTGCACCAGATGCTCCACGGCATGCCGTCCACCGGTACGCAGATTCTGATTCCGCCGGACGCGGTCAACGTGCAGGTGTCGAGCCTGCATCAACCGCTGGGCAATCCCTACGTCATGCAAGCGCTGCTGTTCATCCGCCAATATGCTTGTCAGGGCATCAAGACCGCGCAAGTGGCGGCCTATGTCGGGGTGTCGCGCTCGTCGCTGGAAGCGCATTTCCGCGCTGAGCGCGGTTGCAGCGTGCATGACGAGATTCTGCGTTTCAAACTGGCGGCGGCTACCAGCGGTTTGAAGAACACCGATGCGGCGATTGCCGACATTGCCCAAGCCTGCGGCTTCAAGTCTGCGCAATATCTGCACACGGTGTTCCGTCGCGAGTTCGGCTGCACGCCCCGCGAATATCAGCAGGGCGGGGCGTAGCGCTGCGAAGACTTACGCCAGCGCAGCGGCACTGGCTCTGGAGCGCCAGGCGAACGTCAGCACCATCAGCAGGCCCAGACCAGCCATCGCCGCGCCGGCCAGGGAAATCGCCGGATAACCCAGCCCGGCATTGATCACCGCGCCACCCAGCGCCGCGCCGATCGCGTTGCCAAAATTGAACGCACCGATGTTCACCGCCGAAGCCAGATTCGGCGCGTCCTTGGCGGCTTCCATCACGCGCATCTGCAGCGGCGGCACCAGAGCGAAGCTGGCGATACCCCAGATCAGAATGGCCACCGCGGCCGGCAGCGGCCAGCGCATCAGCACAGTGAATGCGAGCAACACCACAATCAATGCGCTCAGCGACACGATCAGGGTGCGGTCGATCGAACGGTCGGCAGCCTTGCCACCCCACATGTTGCCCAGGGTCAAACCGATTCCGAACAACACCAGCATGGCGGTGATGAACGCGGCGGAGGCCTGGGTTTCGCTGCTGAGGATCGGCGCGATGTAAGTGAACACGGTGAACATCGCACTCGAGCCGACCACGGTCAGGGCCAGTGCGGCCAGCACCGGACCGCGGCCCAATACTCGTATTTCCGCCAGTGCACCCGCGCCTTGCTCTGCTTTCAGATTGGGCAGGGCGAACCACAAGGCGATCATGGTCAGCACGCCGAGACCGGTAATGCCCCAGAACGCCGTGCGCCAGCCGAACAGCTCACCAAACCACGCCGCCAGCGGCACGCCGCCGATAGTCGCCAACGTCAGGCCCATGAACATCGCCGCCACGGCGCCGGCACGTTTTTCCGGCGCGACCACACTGGCGGCGACCACAGAGCCGACCCCAAAGAATGCGCCGTGATTGAGCGAGGTGATCACCCTGGCGACCATCAGGCTGTAGTAGTCGGTAGCCAGCGCCGACATCAGGTTACCCAGGGTGAAAATCGCCATCAGCCCGATCAGCAGATAGCGCCGCGGGATCTTGCCAGTGGTCAGGGTCATCAGCGGCGCGCCGAGCAGCACGCCCAAGGCGTAGGCACTGACCAACAACCCCGCAGCGGGAATGGAAACGCCGAGATCGGCAGCGATGCCGGGCAACATGCCCATCGGCGCGAACTCGGTGACGCCGATGCCAAAGGCGCCGACAGCGAGTGCAACAAGTGGTGGATTGATACGCATGGAAAGTCTCCTCATCTATGCCGCCAATGCTACGATCCATCGTTTTCAGGCGGTAGATGGCGATTCTGGCAATCACCTTTGCGTAAGAGGCACGAATGGACTTCAACGGTAGATCAGGGGAAATGAGCGTGTTTGTTACCGTAGCGCAGGAGGGCAGCCTCTCAGCAGCTGCGCGCGCGTTGGGGCTGACGCCTTCGGCGGTCAGTCGGATCATCGCCCGTGCTGAACAGCGACTCGGCACTCGTCTGTTGCTGCGCACCACCCGCGCGCTGACGTTTACCGCCGAGGGCGAAGCCTTCCTGCGCGGTGCCCGGCGGATTCTCGCCGACATGGACGAGGTCGAAGGGGCCATTACCGATCAAGGCGTACCCAAGGGCCGCTTGCGTGTCAGTGCCGCCCTTGGCCATGGACGGCTGACCATTGTGCCGCTGGTCGCAGCCTTCACCGCCCGTTACCCGAACATCGTCGTCGACCTCAGCCTTGGCGACGAAGTAGTCGACATCCTCGCCGGCCAGGCGGATGTCGCCATCCGCTTCGGCCATCTGCCCGACAGCCCGTTGACCGCACGCCGACTCGGCCACACCGGCCAGGTCGTGGTCGCATCGCCCGATTACCTGAAACGCCACGGCACACCTCTCGAACCGGAAGACCTGCTCAAGCACAACTGCCTGCGCTTCAACTTCCGCCGCGCCGAAGCCAACTGGCCGTTTATCCGCGACGGCAAGGAGTTCTCGCTGAAAGTCAGCGGCAACATCGAATGCAGCAGCGGCGAAGCACTGGCCCAGTTCGCCAGACTCGGCGCCGGTATTGCGCGGATTGGCGAGTTCACCGTCAGGGAAGACTTGCAGCGCGGCGCGCTGATCCCGCTGCTGCAAACGTTTAACCCGGGCGATGAGGAACCGATTCATGCGGTGTTCGTGGGCGGCGCGGCGATGCCGGTGCGGGTGCGCTTGTTTGTGGATTTTTTGCTGGAGCAGCATCGGATGTAAGCGTGCCGGTCGGATTCAGCGAGTCGTCCTTGACCCGCAGGCTGGCGGCTAGATTGTCGGGATGGTCCCGCCGTCGATCACAAATTCACTTCCTGTGATCGACGCCGCTCGCGGCGACGCCACAAACCCGATCAGCTCAGCCACTTCAGCTGGCGTCGATGGGCGGCCGAGCGGGATACCGCCCAAGGCTTGCATGATGATGTCCTTGCCACCCTGATAGTCAGTGCCTGCCTCCTGCGCGAGTCGCTCGGCGAATGCCACCGATGCTTCGGTTTCTACCCAGCCCGGGGAAACCCGAACCACACGGATCCCTTTGGGCGACACCTCTTTCGACAGGCTCTTGCTGTAGGTCGACAGCGCAGCCTTGGCCGCCGCGTACGCTGTGGTGGATTCCGGCAGTGGCAGTCGACTCTGGATGGAGGTGACATGGATCACCACGCCATCCCGACGCTCGAGCATGCCCGGGAGCAGGGCGCGATCGAGGCGCACCGCTGGCAGCAAATTCAGATTGAGCTCGCGTTGCCACTGCTCCTCGTCCAGCGCTGCAA
This sequence comes from Pseudomonas glycinis, assembly GCF_054871425.1. Taxonomy (NCBI): domain Bacteria; kingdom Pseudomonadati; phylum Pseudomonadota; class Gammaproteobacteria; order Pseudomonadales; family Pseudomonadaceae; genus Pseudomonas; species Pseudomonas glycinis. The sequence goes on from NZ_JBTYHF010000006.1 coordinate 389,965, forward strand.
AACCACCACCGGGGGCCGACGAGCCACCCAGGACATGAACCACTATGTCGACGCCGCCCAGTTGCTGTTGGACCGCTGCGATGAGTACGTCACAACCTTCCCGGGTCGAAAGATCAGCCGCGACCAGCAGTGCGCCCGGCATTTGGACGTCCACTTGCCGAGCCGAGGTGATGACTTTCGCGCCCTCGGCTATGAACCAATCCACAACGGCTTTGCCGATTCCTTTGGTACCGCCGGTGACGAGGACCCGCTTGCCAGTCAATCCTGAATTCAGCATGGCGAAATCTCCAGCGCTCGGAATTGATGGGGCGCGTCGTAGATTTCTTTCTCGTCGATGACCGTGACATGCGTCTGCACGACGGCGGGATGTTGAAGGTTCATTGGCTGACTCCTGATTGATTAACTGGAGTTATCTTGCTGCGCCACAGATAGTTTGTTCAACTGGGACAAACCTTAATGACCTATCCCGAAAAACAGGACAATGCATGGTTCAGGATCGCTTGGCCCTCAATGAACTGGACGCCGTCATAGCCGTGGCTCGAAGGGGGTCGTTTCGCCAGGCCGCCATTGATCTCGACGTCTCCACCACCGCGCTGAGCAACACCATTGCGCAACTGGAAGCGCGCCTCGAAACGCGACTGTTCAACCGCACCACCCGCAGCGTCGCCATCACCGAAGCGGGGAGAGTGTTTCTCGAACAGGTGGGGCCAGCCTTGCAGGATTTGCGTGCGGCACTCGACGCAGTGCGCTCGCAGAACGCTGGGCCCTCGGGCACGTTGCGCATCAACGCCTTCGCCAGCGCTGCGCGTTCGGCGCTGCTGCCACTGGTGATCGAGTTTTTGCAGCAGCATCCGAAAGTCCATATTGACCTTGTAACCGAAGGCCGGCTGGTGGATATCGTGGCTGACGGCTTCGATTTCGGCGTGCGCTCGGCAGGCCTGGTGCCCAACGACGTGATTGTGGTGCCTGTCGGCCCGCCGCAACGTTACGCGGTGGTCGGTTCGCCGGGTTATTTTGCACAACACGGCAAACCGCGCACGCCGTCCGATCTGCCCGGGCATCGATGTATCCGTGTGCGACTACCGAACGGGGCGATTTTCCCCTGGTATTTCGAGCGGGACGGAGAAGTTACCCGTCTGGATGTGAACGGTCCGCTTACGCTGGATGAATCGAGCGTGGTCAAGGTCGCGGTGCAGGCGGGCATGGGGCTGGGCTTTTTCATGGAGCAGGACGTTCGTGACGAAATCCGCACCGGCGAGTTCGTGCAGGTACTCGAGGACTGGACGCCGCCCCGAGACAGGTTGTGCCTGTACTACCCGAACCGCCGCAATCCCTCTGCGGCCGCCAGGGCATTCATCGAACTGGCTCGCGCCAGGCAGGCTGATCAGGCTTGACCGGGTGGACTCAGGCGATCAAGCCCAGTGTCAGCCCCTTCAGAGTGGCGGCTGCCCGGGTCGAACATTGCAGTTTGCGAAAGATGCTTTCCATGTGCGTGCGCACCGTGCTCGGACTGATAGCCAACAGTTGCGCGACTTGTTTGTTGCTGGCGCCACGGCTGATCTCCAGAAGAATGCGGCACTCACGGGCTGTCAGCAGCGAAGGCTTGGGTTGCCGCAGGCGACGCTCGCCACTGGCGGCAGCAATGACGGCTTCGCAGACATCGTTATCGAACAGGCCACGGCCAGCATCCTGTTTGAGTAGCGTGGCTGCTGCGGCTTCGTCGTGGGCTGTTCGCCAAGGCCGGGCTTGCCTCAACGCTACCCAGGCAACCGAGGTGGCGAACAGCCGATGTCCGGCATTCAGTGCATCACCCGCCACCCCGCGAAAATAGCCGCTGCCGTCGAGTCGTTCATAAGCGTGGGTGGCTATCTCGGCGGCCGCGGCCAATTCCGCTACCGGTCGGAGCGCCTGTTGCGTCCAATAAGGCACCAGGCGCACTCGCTCTGCCGCACCGTAGGGCAGCGGCCCTGGGCTATTCCAAAGATGATTGGAAACGGCTGCGCGGCCGAGACCGTAAATCAGCGCGGACTTGCCAATGTGTGTCAGCGTCGGCTCACTCAGCCCCCACAGGCGCGCAGCTTCCATGGCAACATGCGCGACCTGACGCGAATGCCCGGCCAGCCATGGCAGCTTCAAGTCAATGATGTCTCCGACCAAAGTCAGTGCGACATGACGCTGCTCAGGCGCGGGTTCAACTTTTGTGCAAAGCGTTTCCAGATCCGCCAGCCAGTCCTTGGCATTGGCCACCAGCAACGACACCAGCGACGCTGGATAGCGCCGATCCGACTGCTCGTTGATCCAGCGCAACGCCGCGTCCAGGCCGTGAGCGCGAGTGAGAATATCCAAATCACCGGCCATGACCACCTGATAGGCGACCTCCGGGATGTGTTCATGGCTTACGCCCAACGGTCGGCCAGTGCCGTCGTAAGTTTCGAACACCCGACACAGGCCCGCTTCGACGGCGGTTCCGAGCTGGAGGGTTTTGGCGATTGCACCGGACACTTCACAGTGCACCACGGCCAGCGGGGTTGCCTGATGCACCGCGTTCATCTGCTCATTGCCCAGGGTCAGATCGAGCATTGCGCGGCGACCATCGACGTCGTCGCCCAGCAGGTCGGCAAAGCCTTCGGCATTGGCCGTGCACCCAGACCAGCGCAGCAAGGCAATCTGCTCTGCAACCTGCAGATGCTCACCGTCGCCGTGGCATGCCTGCGCGAGCATCCGCGCCAAAGCGGCAACGCGCCGGGAGTGACCGAGCGGTTGCCCCATGCTGAGGTCACCGACCTGGGCGATGGTTGCCAATGCGCCGTCCAGTGAGATGTCCAGTTGCAAGCCACTATCCATGAAAAATGCCCCGGGGTCGGATAATTGACCGATGCCCACAACGCAGGCCAGTCAGCAGAATCTGAACTCCCGAACAGGAGCTCATCCAATGAAAACAATCAAATCGAAATTCGCCACCGTCGCCTTTGCCCTGGCCAGTACCTTCATGGCCGGCGCCAGCCACGCGCAGGATACAACGCCTTCGGTGGTGATCGTACACGGCGCCTTCGCCGACGGTTCCGACTGGGCCAAAGTGGTGCCACTGCTGCAAGCCAAAGGCTTGGCCGTTACCGTTGTGCAAAACCCGCTCACCTCGCTGGCCGACGACGTTGCCGCCACGCGCCGCGCGCTGAACAACCAGCAGGGCAAGGTGGTGCTGGTCGGTCACTCGTGGGGCGGCACGGTGATCACCGAAGCCGGTAACGACCAGAAAGTCAGCGCGCTGGTGTATGTCGCCGCCTTCGCGCCAGAGGCCGGGCAAACCAGTGGCGAACAGGGTAAAGGCGCACCGACGCCGCCGGGCATCAGTCAGATCAAGGCCGACGGTAACGGCTTCCTCTATCTGACCCCCGAAGGCATGGCCAAGGACTTCGCTCAGGATCTGCCGGCCGCGCAAACTGCCGTCATGACTGCCACGCAAGGGCCGATCAAGGCCTCGGCTTTCGAAGATAAAACCACCGTTTCGTCCTGGAAAACCAAGCCGTCCTGGTACCTGCTCGCTACCGAAGACCGGATGATTCATCCCGACGTCCAGCGTTCTGCCGCCAAGCGTATCGGTGCGACCCTTGCAGAGGTGCACGCCAGCCATGTCCCGCAGCAGTCGCAGCCGGCGCAAGTCGCGGCGGTGATTCTCAAAGCCGTGCACAGCGTTGCTGAACAGTGATCGCGGCAGCGAAGGGGAGCGGGCGTATGGACCCTCGAAGCGATCACAACTATGACTTCATTGTCTGTGGTGCCGGCACGTCGGGCTGCGTGGTCGCTGCGCGGCTTGCCGATGAGTCAGGCGCACGGGTTCTGCTGATTGAGGCCGGCGAAGACTATTCGGGCCCCGAGGTGACCGAACCGGCGCAATGGCCGCTGAACCTCGGCTCTGCGCGCGACTGGGCATTCGAGGGCCAAACCGATCCACGCTTGAACGGTCGACGGCTACCGTTGAGCATGGGCAAGGGGCTCGGCGGAGGTTCGAGCATCAACGTGATGGTCTGGTCGCGCGGCCATCGCGCCGATTGGGAGCATTTTGCTGCCGAGTCTGGCGACCCGGCCTGGGGCTACGCATCGGTGCTCGATTACTACCGCAGGATCGAAAACTGGCAAGGCAGCCCGGACGCCACCCGGCGTGGTTCAGGTGGGCCGGTACATGTCGAGCAGCCGGCCACACCTCAACCCCTTGCGTTGGCAACGCTGGAGGCGGCCGGCGATCTGGGCATCCCTCGATTCGACAGCCCCAATGGCGAGATGATGGAAGGCGCAGGAGGGATCGCTGTCACCGACTTGCGCATCAAACAGGGCAAGCGCGAGTCGGTTTACGACGCCTACATCCGGCCACGCTTGCACTGTCCGAACCTGACGGTGCTGACCGGGGCGTTGGTGATCCGCGTGTTGCTGGTCGGCACCCGTGCCGTCGGTGTCGAAGTGTTGATCGCCGGCGAGCGGCGGCGCTTTCATGCCGCAGCTGAAGTCATTCTGTCCATGGGCGCGGTGCAATCACCGAAAGTGCTCATGCAGTCGGGCATCGGCCCGGCGGATGAACTGCGAAAACACGGCATCGCACCGGTCGTTCATTTACCCGGTGTCGGCGAGAATTTGCAGGATCACCTGGCTTTCGGCTGTACGTGGGAGTACCGACAACCCCAGGCGGTCGCTGGCAGCGGATGCGAAACCACCTTGTACTGGAAAAGCGACAGTCGCCTGGAAGCCCCGGATCTGTTGCAGTGTCAGCTGGCATTTGCGGTACCGTCTCCGCCTGAGGTCGCCATTCAACCGCCGGAACATGGTTGGACGATGTTCGCCGGGTTGGCCAGACCGGCCAGTCGCGGACGCCTGCGGCTATCGGGTGCAGGGCCGCTGGGTGCACCGATCATTGAGCCGAACTCCCTGAGCGAGCCCGAGGACATGGCCGCAGCCCATGCGTCGATCGAACTGTGCCGGGCGCTCGGCAACAGCCAGGCCTTCGATGGGCTGATCAAGCGCGAAGTCGTGCCCGGGCCGAGAGAACACCGCGCTATGGAACAGTTCATCCGCAACTCGGCGATGACCTACTGGCACCTGTCGTGTACGGCAAAAATGGGCCGCGATGCGCTGTCGGTGGTTGACCACCAATTACGCGTGTACGGGATCGACGGGCTGCGCGTTGCAGATGCTTCGATCATGCCGCGCATCACCGTTGGCAACACGATGGCGCCGTGCGTCGTTATTGGTGAGCGGGCAGCGGAGCTGGTGCTTGCGGGAGTATAAAGCGCCCACAACGCCCCGCTGCGCAAAATCTGCTTTCACTCGTTCGCAAGATTTTCCCGCGCCCACTGCTCGGCCGTCGTGACCTGTATCGCCCGCTGCTCATTGAACGTGCCCGCTTTCGGCCACGCCACACCTCGACCTTGGGCAAACACCGCGCGGTATTTTTTGATGTGGTGAGTGGGGTCTTTTTCCAGTTCCTGCATCAGGTGCGGCACCGTCCAGACGTTACGCTTGAAGGGCCGTCCGAGCACGCGTTCGAGAAGGCCCGCGACCTGATCATAGGTCAGCGTGTCGCCCGACAGATACACGATCTCGTTGCGAAAAGGCGGTTCGAAGAAAACGATTTCTGCAGTCAGTTTGCCGATGTCGTCCGGGGTCGTCAGCGTCACGCTGGTGTCCAGGCTGCCCAGGGCGTTAACGGTGTCGTTGTCGAAATCAACGACTTCAAACACCGGCTCGAAGAGGAAACTGGTAAACATGCCGGTCGAGATGATCACCCATTCGGTTTTGTCCTGCGCGCGCAGCAGTTCGCGCACGTCGAGCTGAGCATCGAACAGATCCTGCGGACTGCCCCGGCCGATCACTTCGAAGTCCACGCCAAACTGCCAGGGAAAGTAGCGTTTGATGCCCGACTTGAGCGCAGCGGTCGCCAGCTTCATCGGCGTCTCACGACCAGCGACCATGCCGGCGCAGCCGATGACGGCATCGAAAGGTGCGAAGACTTCGGCCAGTTGGTCGATCGAATCGTTGACCAGATCTGCCGCCACCATCTGCACGCCGAGACTGCGCAGTTCATCGATTTCGGCTTTCTTTGCCGGCAACTGACTGTCGATCGTCGAGGCCCTGAGCAGGACGCTGATCGTGCTGCCGGGCGAGCGCTTTGCCACTCGCGCAAGGTTGCGCAAAACCGGCAGGCCGAGCTCGCCTGCGCCCAGGACAAGAATGGATTGCGGGGAAGGGTGGCTCAATTCGGTCATGATGTCTCCTGAGATCTGCATGTAAGATCGGCAAATGCTGGCACGATCGGGCAGCACTCAGAAGAAGGCACACGCGTGATACCAAGTGAAGAAATGACTGATCAGCAAGCGCTCAGTGAGGCAGAAGCAATCTGCCAGACGCTCAGACGAGACGATGATGGCGTGCGCCGCGAAGTGCTCGCGCACGCCGGCAGTCGCTGGTCTTTGGGCATCCTGCATGCCTTGGGGGTGTACGGCACGATGCGTCACGCTGAGATCAAACGGCAGATGACCGGCGTGACTCAGCGCATGTTGACCAAAACCCTGCGTGCGCTGGAACGCGACGGCCTGCTGACCCGGCGCGAGCTCGACCAGGTGCCGCCGCACGTCGAGTACGAGCTGACGCCATTGGGCATGGGCTTGCTGGTGCGGATGTCGCCGATCTGGACTTGGGTGGTGGAAAACGTCGAGGGTTTCCGCCAAGCGCGACGCACGTTCGATAGCCAGGTCGGCAAAAAACCCTCATGGCAAATTCCTGTTCCAGCGCGGGATGATTCTGAAGCGTCAGACTGAGGTTTCGCGCTTCAGCTCAGCGGCACCGCGAACACGGCACTGGCGCGCGCAACCGTTCGCTCACCGACGTGCAGACTGACGCCAGCAAACGCCAGTTGGCGGCCCTTTTTGGAGTGTTCAAGACGCACTTCGAGCCACTCGTTGATTTGCACCGCACCGAGATAATCCAGGGTCATGCTCGCGGTGATCAACGGCTGCGGCGGATCGCTGGAAAAGGCCATGGCGTAGCCCATCCCGACATCGGCCAAAGTCGCCAATACACCACCATGCAAAGTGCCGCGACCATTGGCATGGCGGGAGTCGGTCAGTAAACCCAATTCCAAGTGCAGCCCCTGACCCCTGGCGTAGATCGGGCCGAGCAGATCCAGCAACGGACTGCTGCGGGTGAATGGAATAAAACCTTCGGGAATGGCCGTGGTGTTCATGATCCCATCCTGATGCAGGTGGCTGACCTGTGTGATTGGGCGAGGAAACGCAGGAGGGGGCAAGCACTATGCGGATGGGGAATTTGCTGCGATAAGTGCGCGGAGCGTGGCACTGAAAATCAATGCGAAGACACAAACGGCGAAGCACTCGTCGGTGCCGGCAGCGCATAGGCCTGTTTCATCCACGCAACTTCCGCTAGCGGTGTGCGGCCGAAGAGGCGTTTGAAGTCGCGGCTGAATTGCGAGGCGCTTTCGTAGCCGACCAGAAATGCAGTTTTTGCCGCAGTCAGGTCGTTGCGCAGCATCAGCAATCGCGCCTGGTGCAATCGCGTCGACTTCAGATACTGCATCGGCGAGGAATCGGTAACCTTGCGAAAGTGCAGATGAAAATTCGGCACGCTCATTTGCGCTTCTTCTGCCAGGGTTTCTACGTCGAGATGTTGCTGATAGCAACTGTGGATCTTGTGGATGGCGCGGGTCACTTTGCCGAACTGGCCTTGTTGGGCGATGGCGGCGCGCAGGGTGCCACCTTGTTCGCCGGTGAGGATACGGTAGTAGAGTTCGCGCAGCATCGCCGGGCCGAGGATTTGCGCGTCGGCATCGTCGCTCATCACTTCAAGAAAACGCAGGGTTGACCGGCGTAGCGGTTCGTCGAGCGGCGAGGCGTACATGCCCATCGGTTGGGATCTGGGGAAATCCCACAGTTCATCGACCTGCTGAATCAGCTCGCCAGCCAAAGCGAAATCCAGGCGCACGTACACCGCGAGCATTGGCTCGGCTTCGCTGGCGTCGGTTTCCATGGTGAAGGGTACCGGCACCGACACCACCAGATAATGCTGGGCGTCGTAGACATAGATCTCGTCCCCGAGATAGCCGCGTTTGCGCCCCTGACAAAGGATCACGATGCCGGGTTCGTACAACACCGGCGTGCGGGTCAGCGGTCGGTTGGAACGCAGGAAACGCACATCGTCCAGCGGGCTCAGGTTGTAACCTTCCAGCGGGGCGAGCTTGCTCATTAGCTGGACCATGCGCGCTGTGATTAGGTCTTTCGGTTTCGGCATGGGCTGTGGGTTTCCTTGTGAAAAGGCGGGTTTGAACCTGTCTGGCTGATTGGCGGGGTGTCAGACAGAGCCCTCACCCTAGCCCTCTCCCAGAGGGAGAGGGGACTGACCGTGGTGTTTGATCGGGATCTGCCGACCTGAAATATCGCGCCGAATGCTGACCGCGCTGTTCTAGAGTAATAAGCCCTGCGGAAATCTTCGAGGCAGGCTCAGGAGTTGAATCCACCCGCGATCGGCTCCCTCTCCCTCCGGGAGAGGGCTGGGGTGAGGGTGCTTTTGATCTTTCAGCCATCCGTCGAGCGGCTAAGCGCTGCCCATTGCTCAATACTCTCCGCCGTCTGCTGCAACTTGTCACGCACCAGCACCAGCGCATCACTGCCCAATAGCAGGTGAGCCGGCGGGTTTGGACTGTCGATGATCGTCAGCATGACCCGTGCAGCTTTCTGCGGATCGCCCAACTGATGGCCACTTTTCTCCTCCCGGGCCTTGCGCACCGGATCGAAGCTTGCATCGTAGTCACTGATGCTACGCGGCGTGCGTTGCATCGAGCGGCCTGCCCAGTCGGTGCGAAATGACCCCGGCGCCACAGCGGTGACAAAAATATTGAAGGGCGCAAGCTCCTTGCTCAAGGTGTCGGAGATGCCCTCCAGAGCGAACTTGCTGCCGCAGTAATAGGCGATCCCCGGCATGGTGATGTAGCCACCCATGGAGGTGATGTTGAGGATATGCCCCGCGCGGCGCTGGCGGAAATACGGGACGAAGGCCTTGGTCACCGCCACCGCGCCGAACACGTTGACGTCGAATTGGCGGCGCAGTTCCTGCAGCGATGACTCTTCGAAAATCCCCTCATGGCCATAACCGGCGTTGTTGACCAGCACGTCCACCGGGCCGTGGCGATCCTCCACTGCCGCAACCACCTTATCGATGGCATCGAACTCGGTAACGTCCAGCAGCACCCCATGCGCGCGGTCGGGCGACAGCGCTTCGAAGGCTGCCAGAGCGGATTCACTGCGCACTGTGCCGATAATCCTGTGACCTTGAGCGAGCGCTTCCTTGGCCAGCGCCTGGCCGAAGCCGCTGCTGACACCGGTGATGAAAAGGGTCTTCATGAATTTGTACTCCAGCAGCAATTGGAGAGGCCATGCTAGGGCGGATAACGCTGGCGGACGATGCCGAATCGGATCGAAGTATTGCCTGTTCCTATCAATAGAGTTTTCGATCAGGTCTTGCCTCAAAAGACGGAAAAGTCCTGCAGGTCTCAAACCCGCAGGACTTTTCCTGTCTCGGCAACACGCGCTTAAGCTGCGCGACGACCCGGTGTACGGTCCGATCCATCAGCGGCGAGGGCCTCACCCAGTGGGGTGCGGTCTGAGCCGTCAGCAGCGATGGCCTGGCCTTGCGGGGTCTTGTCATAACCGTCTTCAACCAAGCCTTGTTCCTCGAGGCGGTTGCGGCCGTTTTCAGCCAGAGCCTGGCCCTGCGGCGTACGTTCCGAGCCATCGGCAGCAACAGTCTGCTGTGGTTCGTTGACCTGGGTGAAGAAACGATCTTCCTGATTGCTCGGTACGGCGAATGCGCTGGCGCTGAGGGCGAAGGTGGCGACGGCGATCAGTTGGCTTACAGTTTTCATGGCGGTGACTCCGGTCAAATTTCGATTGAGGTCCGGGTCGTTCAGATCAGTCTCTGGTTAACCCGTTGCAGTGGTGTGTTCTGCATGGGTTCAGATTAGGGGGCAGGTCGGTGTCGGCGTTAAGCGGATACTGTCGGCGATTTGCCTGATTCTGCTTGATGGAAAATAGCCATTGACTTAGAGCGCACTCAAACCTTTACGGTGATGACATGAATCCAGAACTGACAATTTCAAAGTTGGCCAAACGCCTTGATTTGAGCGCTCACACGATCCGCTATTACGAGCGCATCGGGCTGTTCGATCCGGTTGGGCGCGGTGGCAATGGCCACCGGGTGTACGCCGAGAAGGATGTGCTGTGGGCCGAGTTTCTGCTCCGGCTGAAGGCGACCGGAATGCCGATCCAGCAAATGCTGCGGTATGCCGAATTGCGTCGATCAGGCGACTCGACCCTGGCAGAACGCCGCGAACTTCTCGAGCAGCATCGCCGGGACGTGCAAGCGCAGATCAGCCAGTTGAGCCAGTCCCTGGAGGTTCTGGATAACAAGATTCAGATCTACCACCAACTCGAGCAAAAGGAGCATCACCATGATCCGTAAACTTCCCGGATTCAATCGTTTGCTGTCCGCCACATTGATTGGCGCCAGCGTGACCAGTGTCGCAGCGCCGGTGGAGATGACCGATCGTCGAGCGCGCGGAGAAGCCGCTCTGACGCAGATTACTGGCGGACCTGGTCAGGCAGTGGTTGATTCATTGAAGGATACTGCTCCAGAGCTTGCGGACTGGATTCTGAGTTTTGCCTACGGCGATGTCTTCGCCCGCCCCGGGCTCGATCACTGCACTCGTGAGCTGGCAACCGTTGCGGCATTGACCGCACTGGGCAACGCCCAGCCACAACTGAAAGTGCATATCGGCGGTGCCCTGAACGTCGGGTGCACACCGGAGGCGGTGGTCGATGTGATCTTGCAAATGACCGTATACGCAGGATTTCCCAGCGCCTTGAACGGTATAACGGCTGCGCGTGAAGTCTTTGCTGCTCGCGGGATCAGTGTTAAATCCTAGGTGCGCACGCTGCAGAAACTGCGCGATAGAGCCAGATTCAACCTTCCACCCACCCCGCATACAACTGCACAAACCGCACCTGCAACCATTCGATAAACACCTGCACCTGCGCCGGCAAATGCGTGCGGCTCGGGTACAGCAGCGATACCGGCCGAGGCAGCGGGCGCAGCGGTTGCAGAATTTCCACCAGAGCACCGCTAGCCAAATGCTCGGCGACCGCGATGCCCGGCGCCTGGATAATGCCGAAGCCCGACACGCCACACTGCACGTAAGCGTTCGACTCGGTGACGGTAATGCCTTTGCGGCTGACGTAGCTTTTCTGTTTGCCCTCAACTGAAAACTGCCAGGGCAAGGTGCGGTTGTTCTGGCCCGAGAGAAAGTTCACGCCTTGATGGTTCGCCAGATCTCCAAGCGTTTCCGGCGTGCCGTGGTCGCGCAGGTATTCGGGCGCGGCGCAGGTGACCATGGTCGCCAAGGCGATAGGGCGGGCGATCAGGGTTGAGTCGGGCAGCTCGCCGATGCGCAGCGCACAGTCGATGCCTTCGCCGACCAGATCAACCGCACGATCGGTGACGCCCAGCACCATGTCGATGCCGGGGTAGGTGTCGGTGAATTCGCGCAGGCTCTTGATGAGTTCCAGTTGTGCGAACGCAGTGGGGATATCGATGCGCAGGCGGCCGGACAGCGTGGCTCCGGTGCGATCGAACATCGTGGTGGTGGCGGTGATCTCGGCGAGGATTTCCTGTACCCGCTGATAGAAAAGTTCACCCTCGGCAGTGAGTGCGACTTTCCTCGTAGTGCGCTGGAACAGGCGAACGCCCAGCGATGTTTCCAGTTCCTGAATATAGCGAGTGACCTGCGGCCGGCCGATATCCAGCGACTCGGCGGCTTTGGTGAAACTGCCCAGCTCCGCCAGCCGGGCGAACAGGCGCATCGATTGCAGTAATTCCATGACTTTTCCGCTGAGCTTCAGTATCTGGATTTGTTGCCTGAGAATAGAACAATCCTGTCTGGTTCCAAGCATTTATTGCGCTGCTGTAAAAGCCAATCATGGCCCCAAGGCAAACCTGCTGAGGGTTTGCGGCCAATAACGCATTTGGAGACTCACCATGAAAGCGTGGTTACTGAAAGATTTCGGGCTCGACAATCTGCAACTCAGCGAGACGCCAACGCCGCAGCCCAAGGCTGGCGAACTGCTGGTCAAGGTCGGCGCCGTGTCGCTGAATTTTCGTGACAAGGCGATCGTTGACGGCATCTATGAGCCGCACATGGTGCCAAAACCGTTGATTCCGGTCAGCGATGCCGTCGGCACGGTGGTTGCGATCGGCGACGGCGTGACACGCTTCAAGGTCGGCGACCGGGTCAATTCGCATCTGTACTCGCGCTGGCTTGACGGCGAGCCGGGGCCGAACGAGCCGGATTACTGCTTCGGTTCGCCGCTGCCCGGTGGCCTCGCCGAGTACATGATCATTCATCAGGACAGCGCCGTCGGCGCGCCGGCCAACATGAGCGATGAACAGGCGGCGACGCTGCCGATCGCCGCACTCACCGCGTGGTATGCGCTGGTGGATTTCGGCGCTATTCAACCGGGCCAGACTGTGTTGGTGCAGGGCACCGGCGGCGTATCGATTTTCGCCGTGCAGATCGCCACCGCGCTGGGCGCCAAGGTCATCGCAACCTCAAGCAGCGATGAAAACCTGCACGCGGTAAAACGTCTGGGCGCGGTCGCCGGTATCAACTACCGCAGCACGCCGAACTGGGCGGACGAGGTGCTCAAACTCACCGAGGGCAAGGGTGTGGACCTGCTCCTTGATGTGGCGGGAGGCAATGGCATCAATCAGTCGGTAGCAGCGACCAAGGCCTCGGGGCGGATAGCGCAGATCGGCTTTCTGACAGGGCAGACTGTCGAGCTGAACCTGATGCCGCTGATCTTCCGCCAGACCACCATTCGCGGCATCGCGGTGGCACCGCGTTCATCGTTCGACCGGATGAACGTGTTCCTCGCCGAGCACGACATTCGCCCGGTGATCGACCATGTGTATCCGTTCGAACAGGCGCGCGAGGCCTATGAGCATCTGGCGAAGGGGGCGTTTGGCAAGGTTGTGATCAAGGTAAGCTGACAACGAAAAAGGCGCCGATCAAGGCGCCTTTTTGCTGGTCTGGTTTTTTACGGTTCGCCGCGCTCAACCATCGCGCGCCATTGCTGCACACTCGGACGTTGCTGCATGCGCGCGTGCCATTCGCGCAGTGCCGTGCAGTCTTCCGGGACTTCCAGCTCAACCAGCGCCGAGAAGATCATCCCGCCCAACACGGCGATGTCCGCCATGGAAAAACTGGTGCCGGCCACGAACGGCTGATCACGCAGCAAGTCGTCGAAATAGCGCATGCCGCGCACAGCCTTGTCCCGCATGCGCATGCCCCATTCAGCGTTCTGGTACAGCTCCACTTCCGGGCCAAGTCCTGGGGTTGCATGGTGGAAATACACGCTGACGGCATCGAGAAATTCGATCTCGGCACGTTTGGTCAGCATGTGGATTCGTCCTTGCTCAATCGGTGTGCGGCCGGTGAGGACAGGGTTGCCATCGAGAACGTCCAGGTATTGCGTGATGGCCGTGCATTCGGCGAGCAGCGTGCCGTCTTCCAGCTCCAGCACTGGCAGCGTTCCGGAGTAGTTCAAGCGCAAGAACTCGGGGTTCTTGTGTTCGCCTTTCCACAGATTTACCGAGACGAATTCGGTGCGGGCCAATAGCGATTTTTCCGCCAGGGCGATGCGCACGCGGGCCGGGTAGGGGCCGTTGTACCAGTCGTAGATTTTCAATGCGGAAATGGAGTGAGCGTCGTTTTGAGTCGAGTTAGCGGTCATTTCAGTTGCTCTGCCTGTCAGTTGGTAGGCAGAGACTGCGACCAGAATTTATTCTTGTCAATCCCCTACCTGCCAATTGGCAGGTAAATCTTTCGCGGGTACACTCCGCCCCATTGACCGATAGTCAGCGAGGACACAGACATGAGCGTGAACGCACGCGAAGCGATTCTGGACGCCGCCAAAACAGCGGCGCAGACCCACGGCTACAACGGCATCAACTTCCGTAGCATCGGTGCAGTGGTGGGTATCAAGAACGCCAGCATCTACTACCACTTTCCCAGCAAGGCCGACCTCGGCGCGGCAGTCGCCGAGCGTTACTGGCAAGACGCGGCCAAGGCGCTGGACGACATTCGTGAGGCCAATCCCGAGCCGCATCAATCCCTGAAGTTGTACCCGTCGATCTTCCGCACTTCGCTGGAAAACGGTAATCGGCTGTGCCTCGTCAGCTTCATGGCTGCCGAATACCAGGATCTGCCAGACCCGGTGAAGGACCAGGTGAAGAAATTCGCAGAGGTCAACATTGAGTGGCTGACCCAGGTGTTGATCGCTGCAGGAGCTGCCGACGAAGACAGCTGCGAGGCGCGGGCGCGGGCGATTTATGCAGCGGTGGCTGGTGCGCAGTTGATTGCACGCAGCCGAGGGGATATTGCGTTGTTTGATGAGTTGATCGGCAGCTACGAAAGCGCGGGGCTGATTTCGGCGGATTTCGCTGAGTAGCTTGCCACTCGTGCCGAAATCCACTGCCTGCTGTAAGCCAGCACATGGTCAGCAGTGGCGGTGGGGAAGTGGATGAAGCCATGCGGACATTCCGGCAGCACGTACATCTCCACCGGCGCCGCGTGTTGCCAGCGTTCAGCGATGAGCCGCGTGTCATCCAGCAGCGGATCGAGGTCACCGGCAAACAGCAGTGCTGGTGGCAGTCCGCTGAAATCGCCGTACAGCGGCGACAGCGGTGGCTGGCGTCGTTGTTCGTCGCTGATATCCGGCGTGAGCAGGCGCAACGCTTCGACCATGCCGGGGCCGTCGAGCACCAGAGTATCGGCGGATGCGGTGCGTACGCTGGGCGTGCCGGTCAGGTCGTAGACGCCGTAATACAGCAGCGCGCCGCAGATCCGTTGCAGCAGTTGCGGCGAAGATTTGAGCGCGAGCAGGGTGGCCGCCGCCAAATGCCCGCCGGCCGATTCACCGACGACGACTACGGGCAGCCCGGCAAATTCGCCATCGTTCAAGATGCCGCGAGTGGCCCGTAGACAGTCCTCCAGCAAGCCCTCGATTGGCGTCGACACCGCCAGCCGATAATCAACCGACACCACCGCCACGTCGCAGGTGTTGACGATGGCGATGTTGAAGTTGTCGTTCATCTGCGCATTGCCGATCACCCAGCCGCCACCATGGAAATCCAGCACCACGCCTCTGGTTTTGCCCTTGGGGCGGATGATGCGCACGGGCACCGTGTCGATGATCTTGCGTTCGGCGGTCAGCCCATGCTGGCGCAGCTTGCCGTCGCCGCCGAGCTGACCCGCCCGCAGCAACGCCTGAATCAACCTCGGGGTAAGGCGATTGCGGATCTTGAAACGCGGCAGCCAGGCGAGCTTTTTGTTGAACGCGCGAACCTGCGCCAGTTCGCGCTCGCCTTGCGGCCATGGGAAGTCGCTCACAGGCGATTCTTCATCAGGATCGAGGCGTTCAGCGCCGCCGCGACGCATAGCCACGCCAGATACGGGAACAGAATCAGCCCGGTGACCACGTCCAGTTGCAGGGCGAGCACGACCATCACCGCGACCACCACCCACAACACCGCCAGAATCACCAGCGCCGCCAGCACCTGATGCGCGCCGAAGAACACCGGCGTCCACAGCGTGTTCAGGGCGATTTGCGCGGCCCACAAGGCCAGCACCGTTTGGCTGCCGGGGATCAGGCTCAGGCGATAACCGGCCCAGGCCAGCAGCAGGTAGATGATCGTCCACGCTACGGGAAAGGCCCAGTTGGGCGGGGTGAAAGAGGGTTTGGTCAGCGATTCGTACCACGGGCCGGGTTTGAACATCACGCCAGTGGTTGCCGCCGCCGCGCAGGCCAGAAGGAAGATGAAAAAGGTCATTGCCAGTCCTTAGCTGTGATCAGCTGTTATGGAGAGTTAAGAAGAGGACGCTTCGCTGCGCAAAAAGTTTGTTCGCAAACGCAAAATGGCAGTCAGGTTGAACTAAAAACTGACCGTCGCGTCAGGATAAACACTGCCTTTTCTCACCGACGCGGACGACATCATGTACACCTATCACATCGAATACCGTTTCAACGGCGAGCCTCGTACTTATCTGCTCGAACTCAAGGAAGCGCAACTGGCCGAGCACGACGCGGCGATGCATCTGCTGGAACTGCATCTGGGCGATGCGGAAAACAGCCTGGTCATGCCCACGGCGGATTCGACGCCAGAACAGATTCTCGAGCAGGCTGAGCGGGTAGGGATTACCGATATCCGGGTAGTCAGCCGGACCAATTGACCTTCGGGTGCGGCGCAGGCGTTAGCAGAATGTGCTCTGAATTCAGGCCATGCGCCGCAATACCAGCACCATCCCCGCACCCACGAGGCCCATGCAGGCGATCAGCACGGGAAAGGACATCCACCAGGGAACGCCGGACGTCATCATGCTGAACTCCGACATGCCACCGATGCCGGCGATCAGGTTCAAGGGAAGGAACACGACGTTGATCAGCGTCAGCTTGCGCAGGGCCCGGTTCATGCTGTTGTTGGCAAGATTGCCGTGGGATTCGATGAGGTTGGCAAACACCTTGGCGTGAATTCTGGCCTGCTGGAAGCTTTGTTCGTTTTCCACGATTAGATCATTCAGCGCAGCCAGTTGACTGTCGCTGAAGCCCTGACGCTGGCCGTGGTTGCGCAGCAGCGTCAGCACCGCTCCGTTACTTTGAATCGCATTGACGTAGTACACGAGGCTTTCGCTCAGGTTGTACATCTGCGCCAATTGCTGATTGTCCATCGCCCGGGTGAATTGCTGCTGAATCTCCCGCGCGATCTGTTTGACCACGCGCAAATGCCCGAGATAGTGGTGAACGCTTTCGGCGAGTAACGCCATCAGCACGTCCAGCGGCCCGGTCATTTGCGCATCGTGCTCAAGACCCGAGAGCAGCGAGTTGCTCGCGCAGATGACCACCAGGCGTTTTTCGCTCAGCACCACTCCGAAGGACGAAACGTTGAATGCGCGCCCGTCGAAGCTTTCCGGGCGCTTCCATATCATAAACAGGTGATCAGGCTTGACCTCGATGCGGGCTACTTCGTCAGGGTCCAGCGACGACTCTATCGCTTGTGGGCCAATGCCCAGGCGTCTGTGCAGATCCAGTTGCTCGGCTGCGTCCGGGGCGACACACAGCCAGACAGTCGCCTGTTCTCCAGATGTCCTGTGCAGGGCGCCGCAATCAATGCCATAGCCTTCAATCATTGCTCACCACGCTTGGCCACGGTGTTTGAGCTCGAGCCTTTGCGTGAACGCTTGCAGCACGCGCCGATAAAGTTCGTCGCCCAGCACCGCGTCTTCGATACCCGCATCGAGGTTGGGGTTGTCGTTCACTTCGATGACCAGGACCCGATCGCCCGCCTGCTTGAGGTCGACGCCGTAGAGGCCGTCGCCGATCAGCCGCGCAGTCTGTACGGCGAGCTGCACGACTGCCGGCGGAGCTTGCTCGACGGGCACCGCCTCGCACATCCCGTTGATCTCGCCGGGCAGCGCCTTGTGGTTGTAAATCTGCCAATGCCCCTTGGACATGAAGTATCTACAGGCATAAAGCGCCTCGCCATTGAGCACGCCGACGCGCCAGTCGTACTCGGTGTAGCAGTACTCCTGCGCGAGCAGCAGCACCGAGTGTTCGAATAACTCCTGTGCGGCAGTGGCCAGCGCTTGTGCATCGGCGACCTTGATCACACCCCGTGAAAAACAGCCATCGGGGATTTTCAATACCAAGGGAAAACCGAGGCGACGCCCTGCGTTTTCGAGCTCCTGCGGACGATCCTTGTAGAGTATTTCCGTTGCCGGCATGCCCAGCCCGCGACGCTTGAGCAGGTCGGCCAGATAGACCTTGTTGGTGCAGCGCAGGATCGACGACGGATCGTCAATCACCACGAGGCCTTCGCTTTCAGCCTTCTTGGCAAACCGATAGGTGTGATCATCCACTCGCGTGGTTTCGCGAATGAACAGCGCGTCGAATTCAGCAAGACGCGCGTAGTCTTTTTTCTCGATCAACTCGACATCGATACCCAGCTGTTCGCCCGCAGCGATGAAACGCTGCAATGCCTCGGGATTAGAAGGCGGCAGGGCTTCGTCAGGATCATGGAGGATGGCCAGGTCGTAGCGGGCCACACGTTTGGAGGCCGGCTGACGCCACGTTCTGCGATTGAAGGCATCCAGTGCGTCAGCGAAGACATGCTGCTGTTCGTCGCGAAGCTTGTGCAGCGCCCCGGCCTTGATGCCTGCGATCTGCCAGGTCTCACCACGGCGGAATTCCACCAGCAGGATAGGGCAGGGGAACGCCTCGAACAGCTGACGGCCGATCTCTTGCAGCGGCTCGATCGAGGCCTTGCCGAAGTACAGCGACAGCGTGAAGGCCTCGGTTTCGCCGTACGGGTGGTTGGCAAGCGCCCGCTCCAGGGTGCGTTGCAGATCATTCAGCCCGACCCCGTAAAGCGCTTTGCGCGCCAACTCGCTGACGGTGCGCACCGAGGGAAAAACCTTGTGCCCACGCGCCTCGGCGAGCAATGAGCAGTAATAGCCCTGACCGAGGTATTTGTAATTGCGGCAGAGGTTGATGACCTGGGTGCGATGAGGAAAATCATCGCTGTGTTCAAGGTAATCCTGCGCCAGCATCAGGCTCTCGCTGGGCAAGTAATCAGCCCAGTCATCCTTGCGTTCGACCAGGATGAGCAATCGACTTCCCGAGGGTTTGAGACTGGGAGGTTCCTCGCTGAGGGAGATTGTCGAATGCTCGGTTTTGTCTAATACTTCGTTCACGTTGGCTTGCACCGCTGACATGAGTAATGAATCCCTGTTGAAGAAGACGCCGCTTCAATAAATCACGGGCCTTTCGGTCTGTCCCGGTTCGTTACTCAAACTTTACGGTGCGGTCATGTCTTTTGATTTTCGCTTTGCATCCACGGACGATATCGACGATCTGGTCGAATTGGAGCGGGTGTGTTTTACCCTCGACCGGTTGAATCAGCGCAACTTCAGCTGGATGCTCAGTCGAGCCAATGCCGCGTTGATTGTCGTTACCTCAGGCGCAATCCTTTGCGGTTACGCACTGGTGCTTTTTCACCGTGGCACCTCACTCGGACGCCTGTATTCGATTGCCGTCAGGCCTGCGTGGCGCGGGCATGAGCTTGGCCAGCGTCTGCTGGAACAGGCCCAGGCCTGCGCATTGGCGCGCAACTGCGCATGGCTGCGTCTGGAGGTGCGCGCTGACAACAGCGCTGCCATCCGCCTCTACGAAGCCAACGGCTATCAGCGCTTTGCCAGCGTCGAGGACTACTACGAGGACCACTGCGAGGCGTTGCGCTACGAGAAACGCATCCTGCGCGAAACACCTGCCCCCGCACGTCAAGTCCCGTATTACCAGCAGACCACCGAGTTCACCTGCGGCGCCGCGTGCTTGCTGATGGCGATGTCTGCCATCGATCAGACCCGTGCCATGACCCGAGCGGAGGAAATCCAGCTGTGGCGCGAGGCAACCACCATTTTCATGACGGCGGGGCACGGTGGCTGCAGTCCTCAGGGCCTGGCATTGGCGGCCTGGCGGCGCGGTTTCGATGTGCGCCTGGAAGTCAGTCACGCGGGCTCGCTTTTTCTTCACGGCGTACGCAGCACGGAGAAGAAGTCGATCATGAAACTGGTCGAGGACGGCTTTGCCCAAGACCTGGCTGCCACGCAAGTCGAGCAGGTGCTGGGTGAATATCTGCAGATCGGCGAGGCGTTGGCGGCCGGATACAAACCGCTGGTGCTGATCAGCAGCTACCGATTCACCCGCTTGAAAGCGCCGCATTGGGTCATCATCACCGGGTGCGACGAGGACTTCGTTTACTTGCACGATCCTGATGTCGACCACAGCAAACTCAAGCGCGGCCTGGACTGCCAGCACTTGCCGGTCAGTCACCACGAATTTCTGCGCATGACGGTGTTTGGCGTGCAGCGGGTTCGCGCTGCCGTGATGCTGCGCTCCCGTTGAAGAGCGGTGGCTAGGCGCCGAGCACTTCCTCGCCGATACAGTAGCGATCCCTGCCTTTCTGCTTCGCGGCATAAAGCAGTTTGTCAGCCGACTCGATAAGAGTGGCGGGGCTCACTTCATGTTCGGCCGGCTTGCCAACCGCAATACCTGCGCTGGCGGTGACGTGACCCAGCGGATGGGCTTTGTGCTCCATCCGCAAGGATCGAATGGCCTCAAGAATTTCCTGCGCCACAAGCGCCGCCCCGCGAATATCGGTGTTGGGCAGCAGCACGGAGAACTCCTCGCCGCCATAGCGCACGGCGAGATCACCCGGCCGTTTTACTGCTTGCGCAATCGCCTGGCCGACGGCGCTCAGGCAATCGTCACCCGCCGCGTGCCCGTAGCTGTCGTTGTAGAGTTTGAAGTGATCGACATCGATCATGATCAGTGAGATCGACGAACCCTGACGTCTGGCCAGGCGAATTTCGTCAATCAAAGCAGTGTCCAGTCGCCGACGGTTGGCCAGCCCGGTCAGGCTGTCGGTCAAAGCCATGTCCTTCATGGCCTGGTGTGCCCGGCGCAGATCCTTTTCCATCACCATCCGTTGACGCAGTTGCCTCAAGACGATCAGTCCGAAGACCGTGAACGCGGTAATCACCGACATCAACACGAAACCGGTTTTGATCAGGTCCCAGCGCCACGGCGCAATGATCGATTCGCGGGAAAGGCCGGTTTCGACCACCAACGGATAGGTGCTCAAAGCTCTGTAACCATACAGACGCTGGGTGCCGTCGACGACCGCTCGGACCTCGGCGATCCCTTGACTGGAAAAGGGCAGGTAGTTCTTGAACACCTCACTGTCGGCGAGGCTCTGACCGATGACCGAAGCGATGAAAGGACGACGCACGAGAATGGTGCCGTTGCGCAGCGCCAGCACCAGGGCACCCTTGTCGTCGATCTTGAAATCGCCGTAATAGTCGACGAAATAACTGACCTTGATCGTCCCCAGCAGCACGCCGGCGAAGGAGCCGTCCGGGTTATTCAAGCGGCGGGAAATCGGGATGATCAGGTCGTCGGTGGATTTGCTCTTGACGACATCACCGATACGCACATTTCGATCAGTGTTGGCGCGGTGATATTGGAAGTAGTCGCGATCGGCATTGTTCGCCGGGTCCGGGATCATTTCCTTGTCGGTGACAATCCATTTGCCGTCCGGGCCGTAGATAAACAGTCCATGTAACTGCGGCATCAACTTGGCTTGTTGGACCAGCAAGTTGTGGATGCGCGGTACGTCTATGATTTGCAGGCCATCACCTTCGACGCGCTCGCCCAGGGCGGCGGTCAGCACATCGACCTGGCGGATGGCGTCTTCAGCGTGTTGTGCGGTTGCCCGCGCGAGGTTGGTGACCGAATCACGCGCCGACGAGAAGGCTGCATGATAGTCACGCCAGGTTCGCCATCCCTCCACGCCGAGAAACGCCAGAATGACCGTCAGCATGAAGATGACTGTCAGGCGGAAAGCGGCGATCTCGCTGGCAGCTTTGATGGGAGCGGTTTGTGCGGCGTCATGCCCCTTGGTTTTGGGCATCTTACGACCGAGCATTTGAGGGTCCTTATGCTTGTCATCTCTCATCTCTTGAAAGATGACCATCCTTTTCCACCTGGAATTCAATTTACTGCCTTGGCCAGGCGGTCGCGATTGAATCGTTCCAAGCCGTGCCGGGTCAACATCTGTAATTGAAGCGCGCCTTGAGGTGAGACTTGTGAGCGAAATCATCACCGCCGGTGACTTGAACATCGACCTGCACAATGCCAACGAAACCGGCCTGTTCAAATGGCTGCTTGCCAGTTTTCTGATGGGCAAAAGGATTCAGGGCGCCATCGCCGCCAAGGCGTATCAAGTCATAGTAGAGCAGCATCACAACGACACCCCGCAAAAGCTCGCGCAGTGCACACACCGTCAATTGGTGTCGATGCTGGGGCAGGCGCGTTACGTTCGCTACGATGAAAGCACGGCGTCGCGACTGCTCGCGCTGGCCAACAAGCTCAACAGCGAGTACGCCGGTAAGGTGAGCAACATCGTGGCGGCGAGCGCGGATCGTAAGGCGCTGGAGAAGCGCCTGTCCGAGTTCGAGGGGATAGGGCCGAAGACCGTTGAGATCTTCATGAGAGAAGCGGCGCCGGTGCTGTTTTGAATGCCCGATAGCGAAACCAGGCTCACATCGCAAAGAAGGTTGCCGCCAGTTCGCTCATCAGGATCAGCGTTCCGCCGGCGAATATCGCACAGCCCAGCAGAAACTGGAGTCCCGGGGCGACACCCAGGCTTGAGGGGAAACTCAGGTTTTTATAAGTTCTCATGTCGCGCTCCTGTTACCGATGAAAACTTTCCGCCCCGTCGATTGAACGGTTGCGCTGCGCCAATACGCGCTTGGCGACCACCGGCATCGTGGGCAAGGCGTCGTCGACGGCTGGATGTGCGTCCGCTGGCGGGACGGCAGTCTCCTCAGCGAAATTATTCGGCAGCAGGGTGCCCAGGCCAAATACATTCACCGCCATGCTGACTTTCAATCCCCGACAGGCCTGTTTGCAGTCCAGCTCAAAACCGGCGTATGCGTGCTCCATCAAACGTTGAAAATGTTCAGAGGTCAGTGCCGAGACTTTGCTGTTTTTCATGTTGATCACCTTGAGCAAGTGGCGACCCCGATCCGGGGCCGCCGGACGGGGTTCAGACATCTTTGCCTTGCACGTAACCGGAGCCCAGATCAGCACCGGTCACCGGCTCGCTGAGTGGGTCAGACGCCGTGCGGATCTTCATGGCTTCCAGGACCTCTGCGTCGTCAGCAGGGAGGCTGACGGTCGCCAGACCGTCAC
Source organism: Pseudomonas glycinis (assembly GCF_054871425.1). Taxonomy (NCBI): domain Bacteria; kingdom Pseudomonadati; phylum Pseudomonadota; class Gammaproteobacteria; order Pseudomonadales; family Pseudomonadaceae; genus Pseudomonas; species Pseudomonas glycinis. The sequence continues at coordinate 412,884 of NZ_JBTYHF010000006.1, forward strand.
CGCCGTCAACTGCCGGCTCTGGAGTTTCCACGTACTCCCACGCACCGCCCTCGTTCCACGGACCACGAACGTTGGGCTCGCCAGACATATTGAAGTACTTGTTGGTGAACTCCGGCATGCCCGGCAGTTTGCCCTGCGGGAAGTTCGGCTGGATCGAATGCAGGGCTTTTTCGAAGGACTGTTGATGGGCGATTTCCCGCGTCATCAAGAAGCCCAGCGCCTCTTTGACACCCGGATCATCGGTGATGTTGATCAAGCGTTCGTAGAGAATTTTCGCCCGCGCTTCGGCTGCGATGTTGGATCGGAAGTCGGCGGTCGGCTCGGTGATCGAGTCAACGTAGGCCGCCGTCCACGGCACACCAGCCGAATTGACCAGAGGCGCGCCGGCACCATAAAGCAGGCTGGTGATATGCGAGTCATTGCCGGCGCCATTCAGCGCGCGGTACAGCTCGCCTTCCTCTTGAACGCCCTCTGCCAGTTGGCCCTTGGCGCCTTTGTTGAGCATGACGATGATCGAGCCGACCACCTCAAGGTGACTCAACTCTTCGGTGGCGATGTCCAGCAGAAGGTCTTTGCGCCCCGGATCTTCTTCAGCCAAGGCTTGGGTGAAATAGCGCGCTGCCGCAGCCAGTTCGCCATTGGCGCCCCCGAATTGTTCCAACAGCAGATTGGCCAGACCCGGGTTGGGCTCGGCCACTCGAACGGTGTACTGAAGTCGCTTGTTATGTATGAACATTCAAATTTTCCTCAGACCAGGCTATCGCGCCTTGCCCTTGTGGGCGTTGGCGCATGCATAGTTTGTGAGGAGGGCGCGCAGCAGAAATTTCGTTTTTTGCCGAGTGGCAGGACGGGCGGCAGAGGGCGGAAAGTTCCGCAAACAGGACGGTTGGCTTAGCCACGTTCCTCGACCAATGTGGGAGCGAGCCTGCTCGCGAATGCGGTACGTCAGTCACCGATTTGGCGGCTGATCCAGCGCTTTCGCGAGCAGGCTAGCTCCCACCTTGGTTCGTTTGCAATCAAGCGATTTTAAGCGCCCTCAGCACCACCAGCGTCTGCTCGGCAAACACCTGCGCCTGTGCGGTCAACGCAGCGATATTGGCTTCGGCAGTGAGCAGCGGCTGGCCATTGTCGACCAGCACTTCACCTTGTTCGCTGATCACCCCCCACGCCAGTTGCGCCCATTCGGCCGGCTGCTGTTTGCCCTGTTTGATCGAGATCAGGAACAACTGCTGGAAGCGGCTGACCGTCACGCCACCGCCGGTCACCGGGCTGGCCAGGGTCTGGATGTTGGCGCCGTACAGCGAGCGTTTGCACAGTTGCAGATTGAGCGCGGCGCAGCGACCGCTGACCTGCGACTCGGCGGCCTCGCTCTGGCACGGAGCGACCGCGCCCATACCGATCAGCACGGCCAGGGCTTGTTCGAGGTCGTCGTAAGCCATTGCAGTCTCGGAGAGCAATTGGCGCATGGATTTGGCCGCGTAGTTCTGCGCCGCCAGGGCATCGAGCACCGGGCCGTAGATTTCCGCTTGCAGGGTCGCTTCGCCGGCAGGCCCGGTGACCGAACCCGCGACAGTTTCCCAGGGTTGCAGCAACGCGAAACGGCTGTGCAGCATCCTCGCCCGGCGTTCGGCAGCGGACAGGCGCGTCGCGCCACGCACGTACAGATCGCGGCGGAAGTGCTGGTTGACGAAGTAGTCCCGCGCTTGCTCGCGCATGATCGGGTGTTCGATGGTTTCCAGAAAGTCCATGCCTTCGGCGCTCAGGTTGAGCGGGTCGATTGAGTCCAGCGGCACTGCCGTGGTGGCGTAGTCGAGTTTGGCCGGGGCCAGCGCGTCGACCATGTCGGCGAAGTACATGCAGTTCCAGTCGCGGTTGAAATATTCGTGGGCGACGTAGTGACGATCCTGACCCTTGATGCTCTGCAGCCGCGCGCCGAGGCTCGGTGCCCCAGCGGCATACTTCGGATTGGCCGCGAGCAGCGCTTCGGAAAACTCCAGTGCGGCGTCAATACGCTCATCGGAGCGCGCCGAGGCGTTGGCGAAACGGTCATGCAGGCTGAACAGATTGCGCAGCGGCGCCGACGGCGACCAGCCGGGGAAGCAGTTGTAGCTGACGTAGAGCATGCCGCCCGGTTTCAGGTGACGGCGGGCGAATTCGACGATCAGCTTCTGGTTGTCGCGGCTCACCCAGGTCCAGATACCGTGCAGGCTGATGCTGTCGAACTGCGGCAGATCGTTGCGCGCCAGCAGTTGTTCGAAGCTGTCGTCATACAGACGCGCGCCATTGTTGGCGGCAGTCGCGAGGTCGATGGCATGGGCGGCCATACCCGGGTGAAAGTCCGTACCGACAAACGAACCCGGGTTGGCGGTGGCGTGGATGTTGATCGACACGCCCTGACCGAAGCCCAGTTCGCAGTGCACGCCGTCGGTGCTTTCCAGCGTGGCGAACCCACGCAACAACAGGCAGTAACGCAGGAACACCGGATTGATCTCCCGGCTATAGCTGTAGGTGTAGCCTTCGTCGGTGAAATAACCTTCGTTCCAGGCGTTGCTCATGGGTACAGCCTCTTGTTCTTGAAAGTGATGGCAGTCTTATAAGGGGTTGGCATTGCCCGCGACAAATTGAAAAAACGGATACTTCCCCAAACCCTGTGGGAGCGAGCCTGCTCGCGAAAGCTTTTTTTCAGTTTGAATATAATCGGCTGACACGCCGCTTTCATGAGCAGGCTCGCCGCCACAGGGATCTTCAACATATCCAAGCAGGATTGATGGACCGATCACGCACTCCACGGCCCATTCGCGCAGGCATTTTGTAGCCAGCCGAAACTGTCATATTCCCTCCCACTCGTCTGCCCATAGTGACCAGCCCAACGCTGATTTCATGAGGCTGCACTGTGTTCCAACGTCTTCTGTGTTCGCTGTCCGTTCTGAGCCTGTCCATCGCCGCTGCCCACGCGGCCGAGCCTGTCACCCTTGATACGCCGCGCTTGTCCGGCATCGACAACTTTCGCGACATCGCCGGCATCACCACCGCGTACTCCACCGCCCACGACGGCGTTATGCGCAGCGGCGTGTTCTACCGCTCCAACGCATTGACGCCGTCGGCGGCGGATCTGGCGACACTCAATGGCCTCGGCATCAAAGCCATTTACGACTTGCGCACGCCCAGCGAAATTGCCGCTACGCCCGACACGATGATCACGGGCGCGGCCTACCGCAATATCGACATCATCGGCAGCACCACCTCGGGTGCGGACATCACCAATATCTCGTTCCACAGCGCCGCCGAAGCGGTGGCGATGATGGAGGACACCAACCGCGCTTTCGTCAGCGATGCCGGCATGCGCGGGCAGTTCGGCCAGTTGTTCAATGAGTTGGCCAGTGTCGACGCCGCGCAGCTGTTCCACTGTACCGCCGGCAAGGACCGCACCGGCTGGACCGCCGCCGTGTTGCAGAGCATCGCTGGCGTCGATGAGGCGACGATCATGGCCAATTATCTGGCGACCAACGACTACACCGCCGCCCGTGTCGCCGCGACCCTGAAAGCGCTGCCGCCGAGCATGGCCGCTGTCTACGGGCCGCTGCTCGGGGTGCAGGCCAGTTACTTGCAGGCCGGTCTCGACCAGGTCGCCGCTGAGTACGGCAGCATGGACAACTACCTCAAGCAGGGCCTCGGTCTGTCCCAGGAAACCATTTACGTACTGCGCGGCAAACTGGTCGAGTACAACAGCTTGCCGGGGCAGGCCGGGCTGGTCGGCAACGCCGCCGCTGGTGCCGAATTGCTGCGGCAGTTGCAGAACTCCGAGCTGTCCGGTACCTACAGCGCCTATAACTACTACCTGCAATCGGCGATCGACGCCGGCACTCTGGGCGGTGTCGAATCTCAAGTCGGTGGACAGGTCCACGCTGATGCGGCCAGCTATCTCTTGCGGCAGAACGCGATGATCGAACAAGCCGCCGCACCGTTCGCCAGTGGCAGCGATTTGAAGGTTGGCCAATACCGCCTCTGGAGTACCGCGCTTGCCGGCTACCTCGGCACGGACGGCTCGGCCCATGCCGAGAGCAGCAACGAACACAGCCAGGGCCTGATGCTCGGCATCACCCAGCGCTTCAACGAACAACTCAGCGCACGCGGCGGCTTTGGCTACAGCAAGGGCAGCGTGGGCGGCGCGGGAGGCGAGGCCGATACTGACTTCACCTTCCTCAACCTCGGTGCGCGTTACGGCCTCACCAGCCTTGAGCGCGGCATGTTTGTCGATGCCAACGCCAGCGCCGGTTACGTCGACTACGACAGCAAACGCGAGCTCGGCGGTGGTCTCGGCACTGCCAAGGGCGACACTCACGGCAATCTCACTGGCGCGACCGTGGCGTTGGGTTATCGCCTGCCGCTCAGCAGCGTGATTGTCGAACCGAGCCTGGGCTTTCGCGTCAGTCATCTCGACTTGCAAGGTTTCAAAGAGAAGGGCAGTGAGCTGGCGCTCGACGTCGATGGCATCGAGCAGACCCGCCGCAGCGCAGTGGCCAATCTCGACGTGTCATTTGCCCCGGTGACGATGGGTGCGTGGCAGTTGGTCCCGGGTGTTCGCGTGGGCTATGAACGTGCGCTCGGCAATCAGCAAGTCGACAGCGAAGGCCAGCTGCTGGGGCTGGATATCGAGCAGCGCGCGGCGTTCGACAACCGCGACCAGTTCAGCGGCGGCGTTAATCTGATGGCCAACCTCGGCGCCCTGAGTGTAGGCGCTGAGGTCGGCGCCAACGGTGGCGGTGACAGCCATGGTTTCAATGGCGGACTCAAGGCCAGTTACGCGTTTTGAACACAGCGAGCCCGGCAAATTGCCGGGCTCTTGCGCTCAAGCATGCTGCGCACGCGAAGGTTGCGGTGTGCGTGCCGGTGGCGCGGTGGGTTCGGGCAGCGAGGCGACATGCACGGTGCGCGCCGGGAAGGCGAACGTCGCGTCCAGCTCGGCCACCGCTTCCATGATTGCCAGATTGATGCGTTGCTGCACGTCCATGTAGACGTTGTAACTAGCGTCCAGAACGATGTACACCGTTTCGAACTCCAGAGCGCTCTCACCAAAACTGCGGAAATGGCAACGGTCGAAGCGTGCCTGTTTTTCGTTCTTGATGATGCTTTCAACGCGTTGAGTGATCTGGCGGATCTGTTCGCTGGTGCACTCGTAAGTCAGACGAAACTCGAACACCACTCGACGTTCCTGCAAGCGTTTGTAGTTCTGAATGGTGCTGCCGATCATGTCGGCGTTGGCCATGACAATCTGCTCACCGCCGAGACTGCGGATGCGCGTGGTCTTCAGGCCGACGTGCTCGACCGTACCGGCCAGCGTGCCGACGACGATGAAATCGCCCACCTCAAACGGCTTGTCGACGGCAATCGACAGCGAGGCGAACACGTCGCCGAGAATGTTCTGCACCGCCAGCGCCACCGCGATACCGCCGACACCGAGGCTGGCCACGAATGCAGTGATGTTGACGCCCAGGTTCGACAGCATCGCCAGCAGAATCACCGCCCACAGCAACACCTTGACGCCCCACAGGCTCAGGGTCGCCAGGGCGCTCGCCTGAAAAGTGCCGGTCGCGTTATGCCGCGAAAAATAACGATGCAACCCCAGCGCCAAAGCGCGGTTGGTCCACAGGCCGACCTGCAACGCCGCCACCACGAACCACAAACTGCTGACCCGCCCGAGCCAGCGCTCGGGCAAATCCAGCAAGCCGATGCCGACCAGAATCGATGCCAACAGCAGCAACGTGGTGCTGGTCGCCGCCAGCACTTCGCTGGCCATGTAAGTCAGATGCCCGTTGCCGGCGCTGGCCCGCGCCTGCACCTTGCGGAAAACGAAGCGGATCGCTGTGGTGGTCAGCAGATAACTGAGCGTCGCGGCGAGAAATGCCAGCACCCAGTTCGCCAGTGAAATTCCTAAAATCGTGTGAGCCGTGAAAAAGCCGATGAAATCCTCGGTCATGGAAACCCCCTTGCGAAGCCTGCACCGACGCGCGCAGAAACGCACCGTCGGTCGCAGCCAGGTAAACGCCGCTTGAATCGGCGGTGCCGTCAAACGACCTGTCTGGGTTAGTCGCCCTGAGATTCCTGCTGTTCAATCAAATGCAGGTTTCACCGGACCGAATGGTCAACGCCTGGCCTTCAACTCCGCTGGGCTTACGCCGTAAGCACTCTGAAAATACTGACAAAAGCGCCCGACATTGCTGAAGCCAAAACGCAACGCCACCTCCGTCACAGAGCCTGCATGCCCGCGCGCCAACGCCTCATATGCCCGCTGCAAACGCACCTGCCGCTGATACGCCACGATCGACATCCCGACAAAACGCCGAAAACCTTCCTGCAAGGCGCGCTGGCTGACATGGCTCAACCGCGCCAGATCCACGCCACTGACCAACTGCTGCGGATGCGCCTGAATAAACTCCATCGCCACCTTCACATGTCGCGGCGCCACACACGGCGCCGGCCCCCGTAAAGCCTCGGTGAAATTGTGCGGCCACGCCTCCAGCACCGCATCGATCAACATCTCGCGCAACCGTGACGGCATCAACGTGCCGCTGTTGATCAAGGCATCGAACTCAGTGCCCGTGGCCAGATCAATCAACGCCTTGAGGCCCTGAAATACCGGGGTATTCAGATCCACGCTTGGCTCAAACACGATCTTCTGCACGACCGGTTTCTCCAGCAGCGCCGACAACCGCTCGGTGAGCTGCTGACGATTGATCGAAATCCCGTGGTGCGCGTGATCGTCCACAAAGCGCATCGAACGGATGTCCGCCTTGTCGATTGCCAGGCCGACATGCTCCATGCCGATGGACTCGGTGGCGTGGTTGAAAACGATCTTGCCGGCGGTGGGGATGACGAAAGTGATTTCGTTCTGCGGGTCGGGGAGGGTGACGCTGAAATCGCCGTGGTAATGCATACGCCGAAAACTCACCCCGTCGTGCCGCCCGTAGACCCCGCCGATGATGATGTTGGAGGGCGGCGGCGGAGTATCGGCGTAGCGGTTGCCGAAGAGCCTGGAAAACAGGGCGCCGAAGTCGGAAGAGGTGAGGTTGTCGGAGCGCAGGATGATCTTTTGGCGGAGTGGGGAGGTGGCGGTGATGGGCGGCATTTTGGAATGCGGGCTCTTGGGCGACGGAAGGGACTGGTAGAGCCTAGGGAACAGGCGTGACGGTTCAGTGACAGGACTGGAACCATGGACTGCTTTCAGGCAAAAGCAGACAGCCAATACTTGCACTTGTATATTCTCGGCAGACGGATCACCACGACCGAACAGACTCGGGAACGTACGCATTCATGGATAGGAAAAAAGGCCAACCAGACAGCACTGACTGGGTCATCCGCAGTGTTCAACCAGGAGGAATCGAGCGTATTGAAGCGTGGTTCGGCAGCCACGGCTACGATCCTCATCGACATGACACCTACTCCATCGGCCGCACGTTGGCGGGCGTCCAGAGCTTTCACTATGTAGGCTCGTTGCGCCACGGTATCCCCGGCAATACGCTCGTGCTTCATCCAGACGAACTTCACGATGGCATGGCCGGGACTGATGCAGGCTTTCGTTATCGGATGGCTTACATTGATCCGGCAATGATTCAAAACATCCTGGGTGGCGAGCCCTTGCCTTTTATCACGGGGGGGCTTTCAAACGACCCACGGCTGTTACATGCCAGTGAAACATTTGTGCAAGCAGTGGATCATCCGCTGGAAGCATTGGAGCAACAGGACGCGCTGTATGACTTGGCAATGGCGTTGCGTGCCGTCGCGGGCAAGCCGCGCGGGCGCAAGCGCCTGGATTACCGCGCAGCCGAGCGTGCCAGAGCGTTCATCCTGGAACACTTGGATTCATGCATCACGCTGGAGATGCTCGAGTGTGCCAGCGGGCGCGAACGCTGGAGCCTGTCACGCGACTTCAGAACGCTTTACGGTACGAGTCCTTACCGATTTGTCACCCTGCGCCGCCTGGACCGGTTCCGCTCATTGGTGGTTGAAGGTTTTACCCTGGTCGATGCAGCGCTCGTCGCGGGGTTTCACGATCAAAGTCATATGACGCGACATTTCACCCGCTGTTACGGCATCCCGCCCATGCGCTGGCTGGAACGATTGCGCGCCGCACGCTGAGTTGCAGGATCGTACAAGAGACCCTATTCCTTGCTCTATAGGCTGGCGACTTCAACCACAGAGGATTCGTCATGGCAGAGCTCCGTCATCAATATTCATCAGTTCCTGTAAACCTGGCACATAAGGCTTCGCTGATCGAACAACAATGGAGTCCCAGGGTTGTGGCAGAGATGAATGACTACCAGTTCAAGGTTGTGCGAATCGAAGGCGAATTCATCTGGCACTCGCATCCTGAGACCGATGAAGCATTTCTTGTTTTGGAAGGCACCTTGCGCATTGATCTGCTGGAAGGCTGTGTCTATGTGAATCCAGGTGAACTCTATGTGGTACCCCGCGGCGTGGAACATCGCACGGCTGCCCAAGGTGAAGCCAAGCTGATGATGGTCGAGCCGCGAGGCATCTTGAACACGGGGCATGAAGATGGCGAAAGAACGGCTTTGAACGACGTCTGGATATAATCCAACGCACATCCTGTGCAATGTCTGCGCAGAGTTGCAATTGCTGACCTGACCAGCAGCTATGAGTTAAAAGCGAGTTCTGACTTCTCATGCAAAGATTGTTATGAGAAAGGACCATGGACTTGATTATCGATTTGATAGGTCATCGGATTGGCGTGTTCGTGTTGGACTTAATGAATGACGGCCGTTTCAAGGTAGAGAGTGGTTTAGCATGGGGTTGTCGTCGGCGGACTGATTCTGTTATCTCCATTCGCAGCATTCTGGGGTTAAATCTGCAAGTACGAATTAGCCCCGTTATGCAGCTCATCAAATCACAGCGCAGGCGATTGACTGTTCTGTTTCCAAGCCCTGGGAGTCACGCCTTCGGTTTGCACAAATGTTCGACTGAAGTGAGACTGATCAAAGAAACCACATTCTAGTGCGATCTCTGCAACCAACAATCTTGACGTCTGAAGCAGCTGCTTGCCCCGTAGAATCCTTTGCTCTCGCATCCATTCTTTGGGTGAGACGAGAGTGCTTTTTTTGAACTGACGAGTGAAATGGCTGCGCGACAGCGCACACGCCTGTGCGATAGCTGCCACGGAGATATGTGCGTCCAGGTTATCGAGCATCAGCTGCTTGGCGCGCTGGATCTGCCAGGGTTTCAATTGTCCGGTTTGTTTAGCCGGATCCTTTTGTGAGGACGCGCATGTTTCCTTGTTCATCCTGATTCCTTTTTCCCATTAGCCGGTTGATCAGCTCAATCCAGCGGTCAGTCGATGGGAAAAATCTAACGGAAGGCACGACGGGATGGGGGCGCAATTTTGCGCTACTGGAGGCGCAAAAATGCACATTCCCGGTCGCGTTCCCGATGCTAGCCTTTGCCTCCCGACAACTCGAATCGACATCATTCGATTCGTCATCTGCAAGGAGAAAGCAATGGCTGCCTCACAACCGCACGGCAAAAACACCGCTTACTGGGGAGTCTCATGGGAGGAGGGCTACGGCTATCCCCAGGCCAGAAAAGTCGGAAACGAGATCTATATCTCGGGTCAGTTCAACCACGATGAGGAGGGTAATCTCGTTGCTCCCGCGCCCCTGAATAGCGAGGGTAAACCCAGCGATTTCTCGTCGATAGGAGAGCAAATGCGCGCCTCCTACGACAATATCGCCAAGCTGCTCGCGCTCTATGGAGCAACCCTTGATGATGTCGTCGAAGAAACGCTGTACGTATTGGATATGGACGCGGCATTCGCCGTCGTAGGTGATGTGCGCAAAGCCGCATATCGCACTGAGCGGCCACAGTGCGCGAGCAATATCATCGGTGTATCCAGGTTGGCTCAACGTTCACAGCTGATTGAAATTGTCTGCAAAGCTGTCATCGGATCTCGCGCCGACTAAGAGACGCTCCCGGTTTCGCCCTGCGCAACCGGGAGATCCAATTGCCCTTCGATCAAAGGCTTTTGATGCGCTACGGCTGCTGCACAAAAAGTCATGAATGCTTTGACTCTCCATGACTTTCGAATGTCCTGATGCGTAAGCAGCCAGAGCTCGTCCTGTAGTTCGCGCACAACTGGCCCTACGCGTGTTAACCCAGGCGTAATGTCTCCCAGCATGCACGGAAGAAAGCCGTAACCAAGTCCTGCCGCAATAGCGACGCTCGCGGCCGCGACGGAGTCCGTACGATAAGAAATACAGTCGGCGCCGATTCTGTCTTCGACGTAGCTTTTGGCCTTCAGTCCACATAATCCTGCGGAATACGACACCCATCGCTGGCCTTCTGCGAAGGGGGTAGTAGTCGCGTGTTTTATGCTGCCATAAGGCGCCCATGCGATCGAAGCGAGCTTGCGCCCGACGAGACTTTCGGCAGGTTTTTTGGTCGCTCTTACCGCTACGTCAGATTCATCGCGGGCGAGACTTAACGTCTCGTTGCCGACCAGCACCTCGATGGCAATTCCTTCATTAAGCGCCTTGAAGTCGGCGATGATCGGTGTGAGGAAATACAAAAGCAGGGAGTCGCTGGTAGTGATCCGAAGCTTTCCCTGTGGCCCTTGACCTGCCCGAGAAACCCGACGTGTAACGCTGACGATATCAAGCTCGACGCGTTCGGCGAGCGCCCTTAACTCGATGCCTTCTGGCGTGAGCATGTACCCAGAGCGACGGTGGTCAAATAGGGCGACCCCAAGTGTCTTTTCCACTTGAGCCACGCGACGCGATACGGTGGATACATTGATCCCCAACCGTTTCGCTGTCGTGGCTCTATTACCGCATTCGCTTAGCGTTTTGATGATTCGCAAGTCGTCCCAAGAAAGCTGACTTACAGCATCGCTTAAATTCTGGGTGACGCCGGTTGGTACGGGCGGAGTGGTTGAAGCTTTTTTTGATGACGGTTTCACGCCAAGCATCCCAAACTTAGATTGCTCATCATACGAAATGGCTGGAGGTGAACCAAGAAATCGCGTGCACAAGCAGACTTTGCCCAAGCATTCTGATTGAACAAGGTGTCAGTCGGTGGGGTGGCGAAGGTCGGATTTTTGCTATTGGCCGATTTCGGCCCAAAGCGGTCATCCTTTGTGCAAGAGGTGTTTGGGATCTGGGCCAGGAAAAATCGATGTTATGAAAGCGGGCATAACGGACGCGCCTATGAAGATGGATGCCATTGGCCGAAGACGTACTCTCGCCAAAATTGGTTTCACTCATAAGCAAACTGATCAATCAACCCCAGACGAGGAACACGTGTGTGGGGCCGCAACAAAGCGCCAGGAGCAATCACAGCATTTGCGCCAATCTTGCAGCCGTCACCCACCAGCGCTGCGAACTTGCTGACGCCTGTGTCGATCACCTGATCTTCATGGCGGATCCTGATATCAGCCCCGTCCAGTTCGTTACGATAGTTGGCGATGATCGCGCCGGCTTCAATATTGACCGCTTCACCAATCAATGAGTCGCCGACGAAGTTGAAGTGGGCAAGCTTGCTGCCATCGAGCATGAAGGTACTTTTCAGCTCACAGCTGGGGCCAACAATGCAGTTTCTGCCCAGGTAAACGCCTCCACGGAGGTAAGCGCCCGCTGCTACGAGACAGCCCGCGCCGATGATGATTGCGCCTTTGAGAACGGCGCCTTGCTCAACGATGGCGGTTTCATGAATCGCACAATTGTTGTGGCGCCGGTATCCCGGGCCGAGCGTTTCAAGCAATTCCAGAATCCGGCTCTCGCAATCCTGAACCACCGCCCAAGGGGCAGCGGAGTCCACGCCCAGTAATGGCCATTGAGCGATGTAATCTTCGATTTTTGGCGATTTCATAAGAATCTTCCGAACAAGTGAGAGTGGGGCGTGGGTGGACTGTCGACGACTTGAACGACTCGCTATGCCTGCCAGTCGTACCTGTACAAGCATTTTCAAGGTACGGCGCAATGGATAAGACAATCACCGTGGATCAACTGGCAACCACTGATCTTGGATCAATCAACGAGATATGGCTCGGCGGGACCCATACCCAGTTATGCCTATGGCGTGCTGAAAAAGTCTTCACCCACGAAATGCTCAGCGAGGGAACCCATGATCAGAATGTCCGACGCCTGTGCTTGCAGTTGGTTGACCCTGACGATCGAGAGGCAGTGGCACGTGTTGAGGCGGTAGCGCGCGAACGACTCGAAGAAATGGGCAAGCAGGGCGAGTTTTACCCGGCCGAGGAGGCGGACACTCGTCAATAGCTGCTCCGCATCTGATGAAAAGCGCTGCTGCTAAAGCAGCGCCTCAAGCGTGCTCTTCAACCCTGCGTACATCCCCCAACGAATCACGCTGCATTGACTGCAAATTCTTTTCGATGGTTTCGCACAGCGCTTCCATTTGAATCTGGTGTTCGCTGTGGCGAAACGGGCTTTGCAGATCGGTGCCGATGCGCTCGATGGCCAGCAGCATGAACCCGACCACAGTCGACGCCAGCGGCGTGAACCAGCCGAGGGATTCCACCAGACCTATCGGGACGATCAGGCAGAACAGGGAAATGAACAGCCGTGGGAAATACACATAAGGGTAGGGCAGCGGGGTATTGGCGATCCGCTCCATGCCGCCTTGGCTGTTGGACAGATCCACCAGCGTCGACTCGAGCCGCGCCAGGCGAATACTGTCCAGGTGCCCGGCCTTGTATTCGCGAGCGAGCAAAGTCGCCGAGCCGGTGAGGATATCGTTGGCAAAGTTATTGGTCGTGCCACTGCGGGCGAATTCTTCGGCGGGAATAAACGCCCGCACCTCGTCGGGACATGGCTGGCCTTGCAGATGCGCGGCGAGGCAATTTACGTAAGCGACGTGGCGGCGCAGCAGCGTGGATTTGACCGGGTTCACCTCGCCACCAGCATCGTCCAGCAGCGTCAGCACCTGCCTGGCAAAGCTGCGGGAATTGTTGATCATCGATCCCCACAGCGTCCGCGCTTCCCACCAGCGGTTGTAAGCGCTGCTGTTGCGAAAACTGATCAACACGATCAACGCCGAACCGAGCAAGGTCAGCGGCATCAACGGCAGGTTCAGCTTGGCGTTGAGAAACAGCATGAAGTCGACGGTGACGGCGATGTCCCAGAGCAGCAACCAGAACAAAGACCAGCCCACGTAACCCAGGGTCTTGATGATCAGACGGTATTTTTTGACGATGGCAGCTTTCAAACGGAAACCTCGTGGCGAGCAGTTTGCTTAAACGCTTAAGCTCGGACGATGCCTGGCACCGGCAGTTCCCTGGTGGAGCGGTCAGCCGTCAGTCAGTCTGCAAAGACTGGCCCTGTGCATGGCGAATGCTTTCGAGAAAAATCCTCGTCTCTCGATTGGACCGCAGATGAACCACCCGGCAAGCCGATGGCGCCGTTGACACGAATTGGCGCATTTTGGCTCGCGAGGTTTTTCTCGTCCGCCACATGAACTTTAGAAACTCCGGCAGATTCGCCAGCTGTTCGGGGCAGTTTTCCGGCAAGTCAGGCCTAGACTGACCGTGGTTGAGCAGCGTTCTACGCAGGACGCGCAAGAATCGAAGCGGTGGCGAACGATCGATCCAGATCAGCAGATCTGCACGGGCGATGCGATTTTCCCAAGTGGTTGAATGGCCACCTTCGAATATCCAGCGATCACGCGCCTCGACCTCCAGGCAGAGTCGGGTCTTCTCATCCGGGCTTCGCTCGATCCAGCCTGGCTGCCAATGGATCTTGTCGATATGCACGACCGGCAACCCCGTGCGCTTACCCAGCTTGCGTGCCAACGTACTTTTGCCAGACCCAGGCTGACCAACAATCATCACCCGTTGCATCGAAGCTCCTTCTCGCTCTGCAAGCTGATTTTTTGGGCGGGCGATTCTACGGCAATGCCTGTCTCAGTCAATGACCGTTAAACGCTAGGCGGGGTTTTGCCGCGCCGCCGACAAATTGGCTCGGCGGTCCGCCCGCTCGCCGAGCCGCCACCCCAGCAGCCCCCACAGCAGTGCACACAATGCGCCGACCAGCGCCGCCATGCCTGCACCTTGGCCGAGGGCGTCCAGCGCGCTTTTCGCCCAGGCACTGATGGCATCGCCGGCGCGGTAGACCACGGTGTCGATGAAGTTCTTTGCCTTGTACTTGCTTTCGGCATCGAGCGGGGCAAACAGCATCTCTCGGCCTGGGCGCACGAAGGCGTACTCACCGATGCGGCGCACGATCATCAGCGCGGCGATCAGACCAAAGCCGGGGGCGAAGATCAGCCCGATAAATCCCGCGCACATGACCAGCGGCACCATGGCCAACAGCACGCCGACGCCGAGCCTCTGCGCGAGGCGTCCAGTGATGAACAGCTGACAGAGCAGGGCGCCCGCCTGCACGACAAAGTCGATGATGCCGAACACGCGCACCTGCGCCTCGCGGTCCGGGAAGTGTTCGGCGACGACGCGTGCCTGCTCGAAGTAAAGGAAGGTGGAGACTGTCGCCAGCAGCACCACAAAGCCGCAAATGCCGAGCAGATAGGGTGATTTCAGAACGGCCGTAATACCGCTGAACGGATTGCCCGGCAACGGCCTGCGAGGGCTTTCGCTCGGCGCGGCATCGGGGCGTCCTGCGCCACCCCGTTCACGCCAGCGCATCAGCTGGCGCTTGAACCACATCGCAGCGGCCAGCAGAGCAGCGGCCAGCAGCATCAAGCCGGACTCGCCCAGCGGACCGATCAGCAAGGCGCTTAGCGCAGGGCCACTCAGGCCGCCGACGCTGGCGCCCGCCGCGATGAACGCGAACAGACGTTTGGCCTGGGCACTGTCGAAGACATCGGCCATCAGGCTCCAGGCGACCGATACGACAAACAGGTTGTAGACCGATATCCACACGTAAAACACGCGCGCCAGCCAAGGGCTTTCCTCGCCCAGGAACAAGGCGGCGAACAACAGCAGATTGGTGCAGAAGAATCCGTATACCCAGTCCACGAAATGCAGGCGCGGCACGCGTGCGCTGAGCCAGGCGAACAGCGGCACGGCCGCCAGCATGACCAGGAAGGTCGCGGTGAACAGCCACTGCAAGTTCTCCACGCCGGCAGTGATGCCCATCGATTCGCGGATCGGACGGAGCATGAAATAGCCGGCGAACAGGCAAACGAACAGCAGAAAACCGTTGAGCGCAGGGCGCAGCTCGTGAGCCTCGGCATTGATGATGGCGCCGGCGCGGTGGGCAAGAAGAGACGTATCCATGTTGCGCTCCTGTGGGAGTGGCGGGGCAATGGCACGGGGCCTGCCCGTGCCTGGCGGTCAGCGGTAGGTGACGCCGGTCAGTCGCTCGGAGAGTTGCCACAGTGTCGCCGAATTCGAGCGATCGGCAGCGGCCGGCGGCATCTTGGCGAAGCCCAGCGGCCCGCGCTTTTCGTTATCACCGGTTGGGCCGTAGTAGGCGCCGCCAACCGCCTCCAGCGCCGTCGCCGCATACAGCGTGGGCAGCGCGCCCTGCGCTGCGGAATGATACAGGTCCCGCTCTACAGCCCATTGTTTGCCGAATTCACTGTCCAGGCCAGGCCCCCGGGCGATCAGCTCCGTCACGGCAACGCCGGGGTGCGCGGCGATGCTGCGTATCCCCCAACCGGCGGCATCGCTGCGCTGCTGCAGCTCAATACTCCACTTTAGAACCGCCAGTTTCGATTGGCTGTAGCTGGCGAAAGGGTCGTAACTGCGCTCAGCCTGCAGGTCATCGAAGTTCAGGCTTGCGCGCCCGGCGGCAATGCTCGACAGGCTGACCACCCGACCATCGTCGCTTTTGCGTAGCAGGGGCATCAGCAGGCCGGTCAGGGCGAAATGCCCCAGGTAATTGGTCGCCAGTTGCATCTCGTAGCCATCGGCGGAAACGCCTCGAACAGGCGGCGACATGATCGCAGCATTGTTGATCAGCACGTCGAGCCTCGGCAGGCGCCCTTGCAGACGGTTGGCGAGGTCGCGCACCGATTGCAGATTGGCAAGGTCCAGCGTTTCGAATTGCACGCGCGCCTCGGGCACGGCTTGCTTGATTTTCGTGATTGCTTCGCGGCCGCGCTCGGCGTTGCGTGCGGCGATGATCACCTCGGCACCGGCGCGCGTCAGGGCCAGCGCGTCTTCATAGCCCATGCCGCTGGTCCCTCCGGTCACCAGCACAATGCGGCCTTTCTGGCTGGGCATATCGTGGGTTGACCAGTCCGGCTTCGGCTCCGTTCGGGAAGTCGCCTGCGCAGCCAGTGTGCCGGCCATCGCGGAAATGGCGAACAGCATTCGGGCGGCCATGAGGAGGCGTTGGGTCGCGGTATTGCTCGGCGCAGCGGGTGAATGGCTCATCGGGGGATTCTCATTCGCGTGACAGGTTCCCGGTTGGCGGGGGCGAGTGAGCAGTATCGGTGTACGAATGCGCGAGGATAAGTCGGGCATTGGTGGATGGCCCGTACGGCATGGCGTACAGTCAGCCGCTTACAGAGGAAGCGTCCATGCGTAAACCAAACCTTACCGATGTGTCGATATTTGCTGCGGTGGTCGAGGCGGGGGGATTTCGTGCTGCCGCGCAAAAGCGGGGCTTGTCCGCCTCATCGCTGAGCGATTGCATGCGTCGGCTGGAAAGCGACCTGGGCGTGCGCCTGCTCAATCGAACCACGCGCAGCGTCACGCCGACGGCCGCCGGCGAGCGATTGCTCGAGCGCCTGCGCCCGGCCTTGCAGGAAATCGACGCCGCTTTCAACGATCTCGACGACGACGCTCAGCGCCCGGTCGGCACGCTCAAGCTCAATGTGCCAGTGCCGGTGGCACGTTTTCTGTTGCCCGACCTGCTGGCGCGTTTTCTGCGCCTTTATCCAGGGGTCAGTGTCGAAGTCGTCATGGATAACACCTTTGTCGACGTCAACGCTGGCGGGTATGACGCCGGCGTGCGCTATGAAGAGAGCCTGGCCAAGGACATGATTGCCGTGCCCATCGGCCCGCGTCGCCAACGCTTCGTTGCAGCCGCCGCCCCGCGCTATCTGGCTGAACGCGGTACGCCTACTCACCCCGAAGAACTGCCGAGCCATGACCTGCTTGGCCATCGGTTCGAGAGTGGCAAAGTCGGCGTATTCGAGTTCCATCGAGACGGCCGTATCGTGCGTATCCCGCCTCAGGGGCAACTGCTGACGTCGTCGCACGATCTGAAAATTCGCTCGGCCATCAACGGGCTGGGCATCGTCTATACCTTCGAGGACTTCCTGCGCGAGCCGCTCTCCGATGGTCGACTGGTGCCGATTCTCGAGGACTGGTGGCAGGCCTTCGACGGCCCGTTTCTTTACTACCACGGCCGCCGTCACATGCCTTCGCCGCTGAGGGCGTTTGTGGATTTTTTGCGGGGGGAAGGGGAGATTGCGGAGAGTTCAGGTGTATTCGGCGCTGTTTTGTGAGGCTAATGCATGGTCTGCCAGCAGGGCGCGCATGGCGACGGGCAGCAATCGGCCAATAGCTGCCAGTTGTATCCGGCAGCAACCGGCCCAGAGTATGTAAAAACGCTTCGTCAAAATTGAAGTGCGCGCGTCTACGTTAAATCTGACATTTATCGACAAATCAGCAGATGTGGATTCACGCAAATGCGCGATTTTCGCTCCAGTTTCGAGTACACGTCGCGCTCGAAAACGTTTTTACACAGCCTCGGCCAATAGCTGTCCTCCATTACAAGGGTTTCTCTGGCGTTTCGCTACAAATTGTCTCTGGGGTATTAATGAAAACGGTGTGAGTCCGTAAAGCGATCATGGAGCAGCGTTATCTTGTGTTAATGTGCCATCACTATGAATTGGCTAAGGAGGGTGGTCATGGGTTGGAAGGGAACAGTACGGTCGCTGCAAGCGTCAGCAAGAAGATCAGAGCGCAACGCTCATCGTCGGCAGCGTGATCTCGAGCGGCAAAGCAAGGAGTACGCTCGAATGGAAGCGCTTGAACAAGCCGCGCACGAGGTCGACGTGTACGAAAACTATCTCGAAGTCCTTCTATCCATGCACAAAGAGTGTGGTGAGGAGGTTAACTGGAGACAGATGCGGTCCAAGCCTGAGCCTACAGCCCCGCAGTTAAGTGACTTGCTAGAAAAAGCTGCTTTTGAAAAGTATGCACGCTATAGCCCAAACTTCTGGGGCCGCTTGCTGAAGTTGGAAACGCGTCAGCGGGCAGCTCTAATGTCCAAGGTTGAGGCCGCCAAAGTGATGGATTCAGACCGCTACCTGGCAGAATTCAGAGAATGGGAAATAAACCATTCTGAGTGGGCGCAGGAAAAAGATTTGGCTGAGCGTATTCTCAATGGTGATCGCCAGGCTAAGCTGGATGCGATCGAGGCATTGGAGCCTTTCGCAGAGATTGCGCAATTAGGATCAGCTATTCAGTTGGTTGCTCATGAAAGCGGTACAGTCGAATGTCGGTTATCCGTTCACGGGGCCAGCGTCATTCCGAAAGAAATAAAATCTCTGCTAAAAAGTGGAAAGCTGTCGACCAAGGCAATGCCAGTCGGACGTTTTAATGATTTGCATCAAGACTATGTGTGCAGCTGTGCATTACGAGTGGGACTCGAACTCCTAGCAATATTGCCCGATGAGATTGTGATCGTCACCGCAAATGATAAGGTACTTAACGGTTCAACTGGTCATTTAGAGGAACTACCTATTTTGAGTGTTGCATTCTCGCGCTTTACTTTAGGCTCTCTAAATCTCGTAGCTATCGATCCATCAGATGCCATGAAAAATTTCGTCCATAACATGAGTTTCAAAAAAGGCGGTGGTTTCATGCCGGTCGATGTAGTCGACCCGGCGAGATTCGTTTTACTGCCATAACCCTTCACAACCGACTTAATAATCTGAGAATAGTATTATGACTCAAAAAATTCGATTAAATGGTAAACGGTTGATTTCGACATTTAACCTCATTATTCCTGGTTCTATGAAATGTGAGATAGATATTGAGTTAGGGCCAGAATATGGAGGGTCTTTAACTACGCTTCCGTTGACCATTATGTTTCAACAGGCCGCAGGGACACAAAACGTCACCTTTACCCGAGAGAATGGCCGCTCATTGATGACGCTGATTAACTGGAGTAATTCTTTGGGGACGGCATTAAATACCCCTTACGAACTTGCCAAAGTTAATAACTCAGGCGTGGTGGAGATGCTAATGGTAAACACAAGCATTGCAGGGACCAATCACTTGATCTTACAGCTTTGGTGGCGTGAAGGTATTTAGGGGGGGGCAAAAATATGGAAAGCGATGAGGCAGGTGACGTTGCTGCTCCAAGGGTTATTATTCCTGAGTCGAACGGAATCAACTATACTGGAATATCCCAAAACACGGATACTCATGTTATAAATATTACCGAGGACAAGCTATATCGAATAATAAAAGACTATCATCAAGGACTAACTAGATCAAGGGACTGGGTGACTTATTTAGGCATACTCCTAAGCCTGATGGCTTCATTGACCGCAAGCAGCTTTAATGACTTTGTCTTTGCTGCGAATACGTGGAAGACGATATTTATATCTGCAGCTAGTATTGCTGGGTTCTTCACAGCTGCAAGTATTTGGAGAAGGGTGCATGATAAGCCTGTGACGGCGAAAGCTCTAGTTGAAAAAATCGCTGGGCGCATAAAGCTCGATGAGTAGTACGTGTAAAATTACCATGCTTTATTGGCGCGTACAAACTTAATAGCAGTTTCCGACCGAAAGTGGCTGGACGCCGATGACATCTATCGATCAGAAGCTGTCAGCCATAACCGGTTATCGCGAGCGAGGTAAGGCCTCCCGTAGATGTAAAAAATGGCGTTGGATAGCTACTGGTGCGCACGTGTCGTCACTTGCTAGTGCGACGAAGTTCAAGGTTTTTCGCGAATTGGAAGATATGGAAGGAACATATTCCAATTAGTAGGCAAGGCGGAGCGCTGGAGTTGAGCGGCGTCGAATGAGACGATGGGCAGGCGTCAAATCCTTAATCGTGAATAACATATAAAAGGGAAGTTTGTGTACAGAATATTAGTAGAGAGTGACTATAATAAGCACCCATCGTCAGGCTGGATTTATTTGTTGCCTAGCAGTTGGGACGATTATAGTTTCAAGACAACATTTTCAGTGTCTGTGCTCTGCCAAGGTTCGGTGCTCCGCCTTGGTGAAGTAAAAATCGGGTATGAAGATCAACCGGCTGGATGGACTCGGGATGCCCTTAAAGGTAAAGAGCTATTAGGTCTTCCAAAGAATTTTTTCTCGATAGGCCAAGATATTGCCTATTATGAAATTCTACATGAGAACTTTAGTCTAAGCGATGTTAATAATATATTGGAATCAATGCGTGACGCCTCGTGGATGGATGCGATATTACGCCAGTCGCAGAAACATGAGGTTTTCCGTTACTCACTATTAAGAACGGTGGGCCTGGCAGCTTTTCCTCAATATAAAAGAATTGCCAGAGGGCTTCCGCCCCTCACTTCTTACAAGTTTTCCTATAACTACTCAAAAAATGATGGCAGCAATATAGCGTTAGGTTTTAACGTTGAGCCTGGCTTGATGCCGCCAACTAACATACATGTTCTTATTGGAAGGAATGGAGCTGGCAAAACAACGATCCTTAACTCTATGGTTTCAAGTATTGTTAATAGAGCTCAGGATTGCAATGGAGGTTTTCTGGTAAGTGTGGCAGGATTGTATTCAGAAATGCCCGAGCAGTATTTCAGTAGCGTGGTTTCTGTTTCTTTCAGCGCATTTGATACGTTCATGCCACCCGATAATCGTCAAAATAGATCTGAAGGCGTAGCTTACTTTTATATCGGTATGAAGCGTAGAGTTATTTGCGATAACGGAGAAATTTCCGCGATAGCAAAGGGGCCCTCAGATTTCCTCGCTGAAACATTAGAGTCTATTGAGTCCTGCTGGAGCCAAGAACGAAAGCGCAGTAGGTGGGTCGCAGCGATCAAACGACTAGAGTCAGATTTGAATTTTGCCGAAATGAACCTAGCCGAACTTTCCTTGCAGCCTTTTGAGTGGGTTAAAGATAAAATTATTGAAAAAATAAGAAGCGCCAGTTCAGGCCATTTTATAATTTTGCACACAATTACGCATTTGGTTGACGTAGTAGAAGAAAAAACGCTTGTCCTGATGGATGAGCCAGAGACCCACCTACACCCACCGCTGCTTTCTGCATTCATGAGGGCGTTGGCTGATCTCCTAATGGATCGCAACGCTATTGCTCTTATCGCCACACATTCACCAGTGGTCTTGCAAGAGGTGCCAAATTCATGTGCTTTCGTATTGACGCGAAACGGCGATCAACAGCGGATTGATCCGCCCGAAAGAGAGACTTTTGGGGAAAACGTTGGGGCACTCACCAAATCAGTATTTGGGTTAGAATCAATAAAGTCCGGGTTTCATGATATTTTAGCGAGCTCAGTACAAAATGGACAGTCATTCGAAGAAATTCTATCTGACTATTCCGGACATTTAGGGCTGGAAGGGCAGTTAATATTAAGAGCAATGCTTGAGTCGAAAAGTCAGTCGGGGATTGAGTGAATGAATATCCTGCCCAAGCTGAATATTAACTCAGTTGACGTTTTCGATGCCTGTGTTAGCAGTATTAAAGATGCCGGGCTTCGAGCCAGATTCGTTGACTCAAAGAACGATATCCTAGCTGAGTTTCGGAGTTATGTCGGCCACGCAGCGATGGAGAATTTATCATGCTTGAAATCCTGCGAACATGGGAAAGACTGGCAAACTATAATTAACTCTCTAACTAAAGGTCACTTCAAACAGCTTTACACGCAGTGCATGGTTGGTCCCGATAGTAATGGGAGAGTTTATTATGACAAAATTCTAAACAGTATACCTCTTAGTATGTGCCCGCTGTGTGATTTGACTCATGTCGACAGTGTTGATCATTTTGCCTGTAAGTCTCGATATCCAATTTTTTCTGTTCTTGTAGATAACCTAGTGCCAGCTTGTATGAAATGCAATAAAAGCAAGGGGACTTCTGTAATATCAAAAAAAAATGAATCTTTACACCCGTATTTTGAGCATTCAATTCTCTCTAGCGAACCATGGCTCTATGCTCAGTTGAAAGGGGGCGCACTACCAGTGGCGAAGTTTTTCGTAGATCCCCCAGCGCATTGGTCTCCAGAATTAAAGAAAAGAATAACGAATTATTTCCAAGATTTGGAGCTTGAGAGTCGATATGCAAAGCGCGCAGCATCCGAAATAGCAGACTTGCTTAGTTATAGTGAAGATTTATCTTCGAGAGCTAAGGAGTTTGCCAGGATAGCTGTAGTTGAACGAGCGAATAAAAAAAATTTATGGAAAGCAGCTTTATACGAGGCTTTGGCATCTCAATATAGCAGTACGCTATGAGCGAAAGGACTTAACAAGTATGTAGGTTTTGCGCGAACTTTCAACCTGGCAGATTATTCTCCCTAGAGCTTGCTCGGCGGATCGTCAGGAGAGACACCTCATTCTCTGAGAGGCTGCGCTTGCCCGAAAGCAGGTGTTCGTGAGCGGCAGCTAATGGCCGATTGCTGCCCTTCAGGTGTCTTAATATTGCCCGTCAAGAAGCTTGCTTGTGGCCTAGCTTGAGGCGTCCATGGCCGTGGACTTATGAACGCTTTATCAATGCAGCATCGAGGTCGAGGAAAAGATCATGAGCAGTGACAAAAACGAGCACAAAATCAGTCTGCCCCCCGGCTCTAGATTTCGGCGACAGGCTGGTCCGTATGACTTAGATACCGGCCGTCCGTGTTACGCCGTCCAGGTAAACGCGCCGGATGAGCAGGCGAGACGCCAGGTCGAGGACAACTCACAGATCATGGGCACTCCTGGCAAGCACTTTTATGTGTGGGATATCAAGAACGGCTCGACTTTGCCTGTTTTCCTGACCCTGACAGTGGATGGAGTGACGGTAGGTAAGGACAACGACTGACAAACTGTTCGAGGAAACCGAAGCATGGAGCCCCGTCATACGCTGATAGCTTTAGGTTTGATTATCGCCGCGATAATCGCGGCGAATACTTCAGCCTGCAATCCACCGGCACATACAGCATCCTCGACGCAGCAAGCGAAGCAGATCTGCGATGAAGTTTACGATGACAGCGAGGACGCTAGCGGATACGGCGATTGCGTCAACTCAGCCAAGCGAAGCCTCGAAAATACTAATTGACGGAAAAAGGAAACTCCGCATTGAAATATCTCATCGTTTTAAGCGTCACCGCGCTTTTGGCCGGCTGTGGTCAGGAATCCAAGCCAGCAGCTGTACTTCACCTTGCTCCGATCACACCTGGTGCCATTCCCGAAAAGATCGGCGGCTGCGGGGAAGGTTGTAAGAAACTGGACAAGTTTGCTAAGTGGCAACCGCTGCTCGCTCCGCTGGTTGAAATGCACCGCAGGCAGGAGAAGTGCTCCTCAGTTGAGTATGCGATGCCCAATACCGACTCTGACCCAGTGGACCCGAAGTTTTATGTACAGTGCAAAGATGTGAGAAGCGGCCAGCTTTACAACACCTTCTACACTCGGACACAGATCGAGATGGGCACGCCGGCTACGAGTGAGCCGGTTTCCCGTGCGTATGCTGAACCTCTTTGTGCAGGCCAATTGGCTGAGAAACTGCCCGGCGCTACAATTGCCAACCAAGGCTTTTACGAAGCTCCGAACGGCTCAGTACGTCTAACCTATGTCTTAAAGGTAAATGGCGTCGACAAGAAGGCGGCTTTTCTAGTTAGCCACGAGTCTGTTGAGTTCAACGTCGTCCGGTAGCTCAGTAATCAAGGAAAAAATGACTCTCGCAATAAACGTGATTCTTGGCCTATCGCCGCAGCTGCAGGCACTGGTTGA
This sequence comes from Pseudomonas glycinis, assembly GCF_054871425.1. Classification (NCBI taxonomy): domain Bacteria; kingdom Pseudomonadati; phylum Pseudomonadota; class Gammaproteobacteria; order Pseudomonadales; family Pseudomonadaceae; genus Pseudomonas; species Pseudomonas glycinis. Next base: position 436,758 of record NZ_JBTYHF010000006.1, read on the forward strand.
CCAGATGAAAGCCGAGGAAATTCGCTCAGTCCCCTCGAAGGGACGTGTCATGTGAAGTTGAGCCGTAAGACAAGAATTTTAAGGCCGTTAGAGGCGCTGCATGGGTTCTGGAGATATTCCGATGAATTTTTTGAAAGTAATATTGGCTGTCACTTTTTTTGCTGCTGCTCCCTCATGGGCTGGAGATTTGACTGGACCTCAAAATAATGCAGTCAGATCTGCGAAGCAATATCTCAGCATGACGGGCTTCTCACGGAATGGGCTTATTCATCAGCTTTCATCTGATGCTGGAGAGGGTTTCGACGTTTCTGACGCTACGATAGCAGTGGACAGCATGAACATTGATTGGAACCAGCAGGCGGTGAGGTCTGCGAAGCAGTATCTCAATATGATGGGGTTCTCGTGCAAAGGCCTCATTAAGCAACTTTCCTCGAGTGCTGGAGAAAAATACACTGTGGACCAAGCAACCTACGGGGCAAAACATGCAGATGGTTGCTGAAAAACGGCGTGCTTTAAATCGCCCCTAGTTTCGTAGACGCCATAAAGCTACAAGGAAGGGTTGCTAACCCTGCATAACTGTCCGCTTTT
>NZ_JBTYHF010000007.1:0-416026 GCF_054871425.1 Pseudomonas glycinis
GAAAGCTGCCATTGCCAAGATATCGCAATGAATGTTGGCAGTCGTTAGGGGGGAGTTCGAATCTCTCCTTCATCGCCATATTCTACAAACGCAAACCCCTGATTTTCCTAGAGAAAGTCGGGGGTTTGTGGTTTTTTGCGTCTCAAAAATGGCCATATGGGACTGAGATGGGACTGGCGCACTGTTCTGGTGCGGAAAAGGGGGGCTTGTAAGTGAGCAGTTCAATCTCAATCGGCCGCCTTCAAATTATTCAAAGGCGCAGGGTCTTTCGGTCAGTGCCAGCTGGAAAGCTGTCCCCAACTTCAACTCGCCGCGCGATCAACGTCCGCTTTCGTCGACGCTCCAAAAACATTCGCTCGCACGGTTCAATTGCTCATCGAGCGATTCCCATGCAAATCCGGCATTGCGGATTAGCATCCCAATAATCTCCACAAGCCTTTGCATCTGCTCGATGGTTTCCTTTATGTCGCTCCACTTAATGCCTAATTTGCTGATGTCAACAAACTGATATCTGTCTGCCACACAGCGCACTTCTGTATGCGCAGAAACCTTGTCGCGGATGGTTTGGAATGACTTCATCTTTGGGCTAGTAGACAACGCTGCCCATAGGCCAGTGGCCTCGCAATACAGTTCATCGAATTGGGCTCCACGCTCGGCCTCTTCACTCAGCTCAATGCGTCTGAGAGCTTCAATTATCTCCGGGTCACTTTCGCCCTCAGCCGCAGGAAGTTGCCAAGCAGCAAACTGTTCGCGCAGTGTCTGTCTCACCCCATCGTCGGCTAGCTCCCGAATATGATTGTGTAGGCTCGGAGTTCGCCGGTCGTCATCAAGCGTCAGTTTTGCTATGTCCTGTATGCATGAAAGGAATAATGAGTGTTTGAGGATGCTAAATCCCATACCCCGCTTTCCCGAGCCACGATTGGCTACTACAGCGTCGTCGTAAAGCATCGGGGCAAGGATCGAGTACCTTTGGCGCATCTGAATAAAGGCATCGAGCAAGTGAGATGCGTGAGCCTCAAGTTTATCTTTCTGGGTTGGCATGAGTAGTGAACCACCATAGCTGCTATAGACATAGGATGACCGCTTTACACAGAGAGCTGCCATTTGGATAGAGCTTCCATCACACTTCATTAGCACCGACTGAGGGTAGCTCAATAGGCTGCTCGACGAGACTTACCTAGCTTGAGCCAATGGCGATATGAACTAGGATCTCCAAATCTCTCGCTCAAGGACGAATCCATGTCATATGCATCAGACTGCAATATCGCCACGGCAGATGCCCTGACATCACTACTGCACAACCAGCATGCCCTCGGTGCAGCGATCGAAGAGATCACCCATTGGATCTCAGGAACTGGCGCAGACGATGTTGCCGATAACGCCGTCGCGGCCTTGGAAACATTGGACAGAAATGCACAAGCGCTCACCGACGCGATCATGCGACTCAGAAATTCGTAGTGGCCTACCGATAGGCAGAATTCCAGCCTATGTTCAATCGGCCCCCACACCCGACCCCGGTGTGGGGGCCTTTTTTTGTGGCCGTGGAAGCCGGTCCCCCCAGGGCTGGTCTACCATTCCCTCTATATCTGGTTGATCTCTGGACGTGGGAGTACGCATGACTGATGCATTGGCGGCACTGAAACTGCCGAACGCAGTGGAGGTGCAAACCCTGAAACTGCTGCACCAAATTGAACTGGCACACACGGCTGACGACCTGTTTCGCGCCAGTGATCGTGCCGAAGGTTTCGTGCTGGGCCTGGAGAGGGTCAAGGTGCTGAACGCGGCCAGTATCGAAGGTTTGTATAAGACCTTCGAGGCAGAGGCCACGGCGCGGCGTCAGGAGCGCGAGCAGTGATCATTGAAGGTATTCACGAAGAAGTGTTGCGCGCCCTGGTCGAACAACACGCGGCGCACGCTGGGTGCCGGTGCGCTCGCGACGTGAGTCACTGCGCACCTGGGCCAGCTTGACCGCCGTGGGACGTTTTGCCGAAGGCGTGGGCCTCAGCGGATTCAGTGTAGACCTGTAACCGGTAATAGCTTCAAGGCCATTTCTACAGACCTACATCCGACTGCCTTTGCTTGAAATACGGGCTTCCGGCGGCCCGAATTCTTTCCGCAATTTGTTTTGAGGTCCTGGTTTCACTACCCTAAAACGAACAGAGAATTTGTGTGGTGCGGAAAAATCATCACCATAAGGTTATGATTTATAAGGAAAAAATAATGGACTTAAAATCCCCCGCTCGTAAGGGCGTGCCGGTTCGATTCCGGCTTCGGGCACCATAAATATCAAGGGCTTGCATGACATATGTCATGCAAGCCCTTATTTATTGTGCAATGGAAATGTTTTCCACGCTCCTGACTGGCCATTCCGTCACCGTCTGGTGCTTGGAAATCCACTCCTTTCTTCAGCGTCGACTGCATCCATCAGCGAGTAAGCGTTTCCGGCGCCACCACCCACACACTACAAGGCATTTTGTACAACAGATGCTCGACCGTACTGCCAACCAGTCGGGCGATTCCTCGGTGAGTGACGCGGCCCATTACGATCACATCGATGTCGTACGCATCGGCATAGCTGGAAAGCACCTTGGCGGGATCGCCCACAATCATGTGCTGGTTCTCTGCCGGAATGTTGTTACGTTCAGCCACCGCCTGGAAAGCTTCGCCTTGGGCGTCGAACAGTTTCTTGGCTGCGGTGGAAGAAAAGATCGCGGACGCGTTATTGAAGCCGAACTCGGCAGCGCTGATCGATGACAGGTCATGGGCATAAATCACGTCCAGGCTGCCATTGCAGACACTGGCCAGTCTTGCTGCTTCGCGCAGGATCCGATCGTTGAGGCCCTGGTATTGGCCATCACGATGGAAGGGGTCGACCGCTGCGACGATTCGGCGTGGCAGAGCGTTTTGAGCGTGGCTGACAAAATGCAGCGGCACCGGGCATTCGCGCAACAGGTGGATGTCCAGCGGGGTGAACATCAGTCGCGACAGAACTGATTCGTGCTCCAGAGCCTTTATAAGGACAGCCATCGGCTGTTCCTTCAAATGAATGAGGATTTCCTTCAAGGGATTGTCCACCCAGACGACTTCCGTGGTGACGGTCACTCCGATCTTGCGCAGCGGCCGGGCCTGGTCTTCGAGCCATTGATGATGGCGTTCGACATAGCCCAGGCGCATCTGCTCCAGGGCTTGCTCGTTGACCATTCCTGCGGTCGCCAGGCCCTCCAGATAATCAAACGCGACAATATGCAGTGCGGCATCCGACGCTTTGGCCAGTGCGGCGGCGCGGTCGAACGCCGGACTGTTTTTCATCAGCGGCGACACGACCAGCATCAACCGCGATTGCTCAGACATGACTGGACTCCCGTGGGTGGTCACCCAGGCATTGCGCTGCATGCCTGGAATCAGTGAGTAGTGGGGCATGCGCTTATCCTGGAGCGAGCCAGCAGGGCGGGGTTGATATTTATCAACCAGACATCACCGCGTAGTCGTGAGCGGATGTACGGTCGAGCGAGACCACTGATCCGCGGATAGTTGACCATTATCAACTACGACCCTGCCGCCGCGGCTCAAGCTCTGCTCTGCACTCACCTGTCGGCGTAGGGAAAGCCATCATGGCCACCATGAAAGCCGCAATATTCGTTGAAAAAAACCGCATCGTGCTCGATGACAAGCCGATTCCCGAGGTCGGGCCGCTGGATGCGTTGATCCGCGTGACCACCACAACCATTTGCGGCACCGACGTGCATATCCTGCGCGGCGAATACCCTGTGGCCAGAGGACTGACCATCGGCCACGAACCGGTCGGCATCATTGAGCGATTGGGCTCGCAAGTACGCGGTTTTGTCGAAGGGCAGCGGGTGATCGCCGGGGCCATCACCCCCAGCGGGCACAGTTACGCGTGCCTGTGTGGCTGCGGCTCGCAGGACGGCCCCGACACTCGGCACGGCTTCAAGGCCATCGGCGGCTGGAAGTTTGGCAACACGATCGACGGTTGCCAGGCCGAGTACGTGTTGGTGCCGGATGCACAGGCCAACCTGTGCCCGATCCCCGATGAGTTGAGCGATGAACAGGTGCTGATGTGCCCGGACATCATGTCCACCGGGTTCTCGGGGGCGGAGCGCGGCGAGATCGCCATCGGCGACGCTGTCGCGGTATTTGCATTGGGCCCGATCGGCCTCTGCGCCGTGGCCGGAGCACGCCTGAAGGGCGCCACCACGATTATCGGTGTCGACGCGGTGGCCGAACGCATGGCCATGGCGCACCGACTGGGCGCGACCCATACCGTCAATTTCAAGGACGGCAATGTGGTGGAACAGATCATGGCGTTGACCGATGGCCGTGGCGTGGATGTGTCCATCGAAGCGCTGGGCACCCAAGGCACGTTCGAGTCGGCATTGCGGGTGCTGCGCCCGGGCGGGCGTTTGTCCAGCCTCGGGGTGTATTCCAGCGATCTGCACATCCCGCTCGGCGCGTTTGCCGCCGGATTGGGCGATTACAGCATCGTTTCCACTCTGTGCCCGGGCGGCAAGGAACGCATGCGTCGACTGATGGCCGTGGTGCAGAGCGGTGCCGTCGATCTGTCACCGCTGGTGACTCACCGTTTCAGACTGGACGACATCGAGCAGGCGTATGAGTTGTTCGCTCATCAACGCGACGGGGTCATGAAAGTCGCAATCACTCCTTGAAAGCACCTTGGCGTGCCGCTGAAACCGGGGTTTCCATGAACATCAAGATCACTGAAAAACACGCTCCCCACGGCTGGGTCGTGCACATGGATGACTGGGATGTGGGCTTCATGAGCCTCAAGGCTGCGCAGGAATTTGTCGAGGTGCTTGAGGCCCGTATCAACGCCCCTCACGAGTGGCCGAATGCGTTTGCCCAGCCGTTGCCAGCAAGGCCGGCAACGGCTCGCCGCATCAGCGCAAGTGTTGAATGCTCGCCATAAGCCGAGCAGGGTGCGCAAACCCTGCGGGACGCTACCCATGAATGAGGTTTTTGATCTGTCCGGCGCCGCTGCGGCGTTGGGGATCGGCATGCTCATCGGTCTTGAGCGTGAACGGCACAAGGGTACTGGCGATGCGCGACACTGCGCCGGCTTGCGCACGTTCGCCATTACCGCGCTGTTGGGATATGTCGCGCTACAAGTCGGCGGTGGCCTGCTGCTGGGGATCATCGCTGTCTGTGTCACGTTGCTGACCAGCGTCGCGTACTGGCGCAGTCAGAGCGACGATCCCGGGGTGACCAGCGAGGTGGCATTGATCGCGGTGCTGGTTCTGGGCGCGTTGTGCGCAACCGCGCCGGCGCTGGCCATTGCCCTTGGCGTGGTGATCGCGGGCCTTTTGGCGTATCGCCAGGCGCTGCATCACTTTGCCAACAGCCAGTTGTCCGAAACGGAAATGCGTGATGGCCTGATCCTGCTGATCGCAGCGCTGGTGATACTGCCTTTGGCACCGGACCGATATATCGGCCCGTACGCCGCGATCAATCTGCGCACCATTTGTACCGTGACGGTGTTGCTGATGCTGGTCGGCGCGTTCGGCCACATTGCCGTGCGCGCCCTGGGCTCGCGCTATGGCTACGTCATCAGCGCGATTGCATCCGGCTTCGCCTCCAGTACCGTGACGATCGCGACCATGGGCCAACGCCTTGCCCATGAGCCGGACAACATCCGCATCCTCAGCGCGGCGGCGATTTTTTCCAATCTCGCGACGGTGATACAGATCGGCCTGATCCTGACGATGGTTGATGCGGATCTGCTGAACAGTTTATGGGCGCCACTGCTCTTCGGCTTGATCGCTACGATGTTGTACGGCGCCTGCCTGATATTCCCCGACCCCACGCGAGGGAGCCGCAGCAAGCCGGTCGACACGGCAGGAGCGTTCAATCTGAAACTCGCGGTCATCGTGACACTGACCCTTACCGGCATCACATTCGTCTCCTCGGCCATGCTCAGCCACTTTGGTCAGGCAGGCTTGTGGCTGACCGCAATGCTTTCGGGCTTTGCCGATGCGCACTCTGCCACAGCGTCCATCGCCAGCCTGGCCAAGGCGGGCCAGGTGCCTTATGACTCGATAGCGGTGCCAGCGCTGATTGCCGTCAGCAGTAACTCGGTGAGCAAATGCGTGGTGGCGTGGGTCAGCGGCGGCAGGCGTTTCGCTGCCTGCGTGATCCCGGGCCAGATATTGCTGACCTTGGCCATGTGGGCGGGCACTGTGCTGTTTTGAGCGCAATCGGTGCTCTTGCTGATAAAGATCAAGCTGCCAATGGCCACAGCATTCACCCTGAAGTCTGTTTCTCCTGGCTGGCCGCATGCCGAGGTATCCCATGTCACAGACTCCGCGTTTACTGTTGATCGCTCCTTCAGCCATGGAGCGCACGCCGGCGTTCGAGCGCGCGGCTGCGCTGGCCCAGGCCATGCAGTTGCCGCTGCACATCGTGGCCTTCGACTACTTGCAGGCGCTGGCCGTGGCAGGGCTGTTTGCCCCCGAGCAGATCCGCCTCGCCCGCGATGGTTATCTGCGCACTCACCGGCAGTGGCTCGCAGAGCAGGCTTCATTGCTGGCGAGGCATCAGATCATGGTCACCAGCGAAGTGATGTGGGTCCAGGATCCCTTCGCCGAGATCCTGCAGTTCATCAACGAAATGCCGTTGCTATTGATCATCAAGGATGTGCAGCACGAGTCCGTGCTGGAGCGTATTTTCTACACCCCGCTGGACTGGCAACTGTTGCGCGATTGCCCGGTGCCGGTGCATCTGGCGACCGACGACACCCATCCGCGCCCGCGCCGTGTGCTGGCCATCGTCGATGTCTTGCGCAGCGAAGAGCAGGACTGCCTGTTCAACGATCAAATCATCGATGCCGCCGCCCAACTGGCCGCGCAGTGCGATGCCGGTCTTGATGTGGTGCATGTTTACGACTGGACGGCGGTTTGCGCCACGGAAATGGGGTTCGGCGCATTGCCGTTGGCCACCGGGATTCATGAAGCGCTGGGCACTGCGCAGCGTGAGGCATTTACGGCCTTGGCCGAGCGCCACGGCGTGCCGGTCTCATGCCGGCACTTCATCGAGGGCGCACCGGTGCGCAGTATCTGCGGGTTCGCCATCGACAAGCAGATTGACGTCATTGTCATGGGCACAGTGCAGCACCACGGCTTGAGCAAGTTGTTAGGCACCACCGCCGAACAGCTGCTGCATCGGGCACCTTGCAGTGTGTTGGCGATCAAGCCGCAACCCACACTGCAATCCTGAAACACGATCGCCCCGAGGTGCGTCGTTGGCCGACTCACCTCGGGGCGATTCATTTACAGGTCAAGACGATGAATGACCTGGCGTGCGTCGTCCGGATCATTGTGGGTTTCGAAGCCCAGGCTTTTGGCCAGATCGCGCATCGCCGCGTTACTGGCGGCATCGACCGAGTACATCTGGCGGAATCCGTTGCGGCGGGCTGCCTTGATCAGATGCTCCATCAGCAACGTGCCCAGCCCCAAGTGCTGCCATTCATCGGCGACCGTCACCGCGCACTCGCATTGATGGGCGCCTGTGCCGGCATAGCGGCTGATGCCGATTTCGATCAACTTGCCGTTCTCGTGAACCAGTGCAATGAAGGCGGTGCGCTGTTTGTTATCGGTGTCCATCAACTGGTCTAGCAGAGCGGTGCCGGGTTCGCTGATCTGGGCGAGAAAACGCATGTGCCTGGATTCGGGCGACAGGCGCTTGATGAAGTCGTATTCGCGCAGGCGATCCTTTTCCGTGAGGGGCCGGATCAATACATGGCGGCCGTCCTTGAGCGCCTCAATCCAGTATTGTCCGGCGACCGCCGCATAAGCGGCCACGGCCTGATCGTTGTGGTCTTTGACGGTGAGCATGATCATTCTCCATCCGGTTCGAAAGGCTGGCGGACGCTGAAAAAGCGTCCGCTTGCCTTCCTTCTACGCGGTTGCCCACGGCGACATCTGATCTACATCAGACGCCTCTTTCATTGACCCGGGCTTGATGTAAATCAACGCCGGGCAAGGGCGAGCGGGCGCAGTCTTGAAGCCTGCCGGCCCACCGCGCCGGTGCCGAGCGGAGGTGTGTGATGGGCCAATATGAACGTCTGTTGCTGGTCGCCGACCAGACGCTGCATCAATCGGCGGCGATGCTGCGTGCCATCGCGCTGGCCAAGGCGAGCGGGGCGGCGCTGGATGTGCGGGCCTTTGTTTCGCCGGTGCCGATCACCCATCTGTGGGAGGAAAAAATCGATGACGTGGATGCTCAGCGCTATCAGCGGCGCTACCGTCGCTGGGTGGCCGATGAGCTCGAGCAACTCAGCAACCAGGGGCTGGACGGCACGGTTGATGTGGTCTTTTCCAGCCATCCGCTGCTGGACATCCTCAAGACCGTCCATGTGCTCAAGCCCGACCTGTTGATCAAGGATGTGCGACTGGAACCAGCGCTCAAGCGCGTGTTCATCACGCCGCTCGATTGTCACCTGCTGCGTGAGTGTCCGATTCCCGTGCATCTGGTCAATCAGATTCGCTATGCGTTGCCGCATCGTGTCGTGGCAGCCGTGGACCCGTTCGATCCGGATACCCAAATCAGTGGCTTGAACGACGTGATCATACGGTCGGCGAACGCTTTGGCGTTGCAATGCGACGTGCCGTTGCACCTGCTCTGTGCCTACGATTTGTCCGCTGCCTTCAACGGCGAAGCGCCAGTGGTCAACGGTGGCTGGAACGAAGATTTGGCGAACGAACTGCGTCAGACACTGCATCAGGCTTTTGTCGCCCTTGCCGATCGCCACGGTGTGCCCCCTGAGCGTCGACACTTCGTCATGGGCCATCCAGTGCAGGTCATCAATGAGTTCGTCGAGCAGTACCTGGCCGACGTGGTGGTGATGGGCACGGTTCATCGCGTGGGCATCGAACGCGTGATCGGCAGCACCACCGAGCGCGCCTTGTATTCGGTGCCGGGGAGCATTCTGGCGGTGAGGAAAGAGCCTGTGCGGTGAGCATGATCGCAGCGTAGCGAGCCGGCCTGTTCGCTGGCTCGCTAGGGTATTGCATAGATCCTGAAGAGCTTTTTGGCGGCACTGCTGGCGCCGCCCAGATGTTTGTCGAATGCCTGTTCAATTTCGCCGGATCGGTACATTTCACTTAGCGCCGTGTCGACCAGCAGACGGAAATCCTCATCCTCTCGATCCACTGCCATCGCCGTCGGTGCGTACTCGAAAATCCGCTCCAGCAGCACCAGGTTGCCCGATGGATAATTTCTGGTCAGCAGATGCTTGAGCATCATGCGTTCAGCGAAAAACGCATCGGCTTTGCCATTGGCAACCAGATTCAGACCGGCTTCTGCGTTCTCTACCGTGACCAGCGCGGCTACTACACCCAGCAATCGCATCTGCTGTTGTATCCACGTCTCCGTGACCCCGCCGGCGATGGCGGCATAGGTCTGATTGGCCAGACCACGGTTCACCGTGGCTCGCCATGTTGGCCCGGTATGGGCCACTTTGCCATTCAGCACATTGAGCAAGGTTTCGGACGCATCCTGGCGCACCACAGCCGAGAGGCCAGCGGTGTAAATCGGCACCGAGTAACTGACGATCCTGCGCCGCGCCAGCGTGGGTGGGGTCGGAGTACAAAGAATGTCGATCCTGCCGGAACTGACAGCGCTCATCTCGTCGTTGAGCGAGACCGCTTGGTACTGGATTTTCAGCGCCGGCAGATTCAGATCGATCCTTACCCTCTCGGCTATTTTCAGACAGAGATCGATGGCATAGCCGCTGGCTTTATCGGCGGCCTGATCACTGAACGGCATGAAGTCAGGCACGTAGCCAAGGGTGATCGCTTGACTGGCACGGATGCGCTCCAGCGTGTTGCCATGGGTCACTACCGGTAGCAGCGCAAGGACGCAGGCGAGCAGCAGGTGGTGGGCTCTGATCAGTTTCACGTTCATGCGCGCGGTTCCTCGAATTCAGATTTCTGTGCTGTACCGAAGACTTCGATCAAGGGTTATCAGGCCGGGGGCCGACAGGCGCAGGGGCATCGACAAAACGTTTGGCAAGGAAACCGTAAAGCAGGTAGCCGAACACCAGGACCAGGATGCCGCCGAACACCGCGTCCTTGCCGCAGGCATACAGCGCATACAAGGAATAGGCCACGGCAACCACTAACAGCAGGGTATTGCGCGTGTATACGGCGGCGCTGACTCTGGCTTTGTACATCATGACCAGCAGCCCGGTGGCTGCCGTCACGTAGGGAATCAGGTTGGTCACCGCGGCGAGGCTGACGAGTTTTCCAAACTGCGCACTCGCGTTCGGCGAAATGGTCGACAGCGCCATCAAGGTCTGCAGGACGCTGCAGACCAGCATCCCGACGATGGGGGCGTTGCGAGCGCTGACCTTGCAGAACAGTTTTGGAAACATGCCCTGATCAGCGGTCACCTTGGCCGTTTGCGCCAAGGTGAACTGCCAGCCCAGCAGCGAGCCGACACAGGCCATTACCGCGAGCGCCATGATGATGTTGCCGACCAGGGGATTGAACATGTGCGCATAAACGAGCGCGAAAGGCGCTGACGAGTTGGCCAGTTCGGCGTTGGGAATAATGCCCTGAATGACCGTCGTCGAGAGCACATAGACCACCGCTGCGCCCAATGTGCCGAACAGACAGGCCAGCGGTACGGTGCGCTTGGGGTTTTCCACCGCATCTGAGGCCTGGGCTGCCGACTCCATGCCGAGAAACGCCCAGAGCGTGAGGGGAATCGCTTTGCTGATGGCCTCGGATATCGGTAGCTGATTCGGGTTCCAGGCGGCGATGATCAGCTCGGGTTTGAACCAGAACCAACCGATGATGCTCAAGCCCGCTACAGGAATGATCACCCCCCACACCGTAACCGCGCCAATCCTGCCGGTGATGCCTGGGCCGCCGAAATTCGCCACGGTGGTCAGCCAGAGCAGGCCGACCGTTCCAACGAATAAAGGAATGGCGCCGCTTCCCAGCCAGGGCATGAACGACGTCATGTAGCCCACTGCCGAAATGGCCACCGCCACGTTGGCGATGGCCAGCGACAGGAAGTACAGGTAAGAGCACAGAAAAAAGCCTGACTTTGCATGCGCCTCTTCGGTGTAGGCGGATAGCCCGCCTGAGCGCAGGCAGAAGATGCCGCATTGGGAAAAGCAGTACGCGATAGCCATCGAGCCGACAGCGGTGACGATCCATGACAGCAATGAAACAGCCCCGAGTTGGGCCATGCTCGTCGGCAACATGATGATGCCTGAGCCCATCATGTTCACCGTCACCAGTGTGGTGAGCCCCATGAGGCTCATTTTCTTGCTTGAGTCGGCCATCGGAGTTCCCTCGATTTGCGCAACGCGTCACCGCTCAGCCATCGAACGCACTGGGAGACAGGCTCAGGCTGCCGACGAAAATGGCGACGGGCTATCTGAGCAACCGCCTGAAAAGGCTCATGCGCCTGCCCATTCCTTTTGCTGTCAGGGGTGTTCGGGCAGACGCTTGATCACGTTTTCCTCACAACCCTAGTCGCGGCAGACGGTGGCATTTCTGACAATTATCAATCAATCCGATTTGCCAGCCGTGACACCCATGGATTGGCACTCAAGCCATGGAGCAGCACGCTGAGTAAAACGGTACAGGCCGCCACGGCTACCAACGTCCGACCGGTTTGCAGAGGGTAGTCCAAAATCATTATGGCGAAGACGATGCTGGCCAAACCTCGCGGGCCGAACCAGCCGATGAACAGGCGGGTTTCGAAATCGAAGCCGGTTCCCGCCAGGCTGACAAGTACCGGCACGATGCGAATCACGGTCAGACTGAGCAACGCATACAGCCAGACATCGACCGTGAAACTGCTCCAGACCGAAGGGATCACCAGCGCGCCGAACACGACCCAGGTGATGATCGACAGCAGGCTGGCGAACTCTTCACTGGCCTTGAGCAGGTCATGTTTTTGTTCAGCAAACAGATAGCTGGCGAGCAGCCCGCCGACGAATGCGGCGATAAACCCGCTACCACCCAGTGTCTGTGCGGTGGCAAAGCAAAGCACCGCCAACCCGGGCAGCGTCAGCTGCGACCACATCGGTGTCTGCCAGTGATGTTTTCCAGAGTAGCGCTGCATCAGCCAGGCCATGAAAGTCAGGGTGCCGCCGATGAGCGCGCCGATACCAAGCTCCTCGAAAAACAGCTCTATCGCCAGCGAGAGGGGGGACTGCGTATGCTCTTCGATCAACAAGGCCAGGAACATCAACAACACCGGAACACAAATGCCGTCGTTGAGCCCGCTTTCCACGTTCAATCCCTCGCGCACGGGCGCCGCAACCTTGGGATTGCTCACGACAGCCTTGCCCAGCGCTGCGTCTGTGGGGGCCAGAAGGATTGCCAGTAATGCCAACTCGATCAAGGGCGCCTGCGGGAACAGCCAGATGCCCAGCAGCCAGCCGCTCAGCATGGTCAGCGGCAGACCGATCAACAGCAAGCGCAGCGGTAATCCTTCGTGCGCCTTGAGCACCTTGAGATCGGCATTGGCTGCATCACTGAACAGGACGATCGCCAATGTCAGTTCAGCAAGGATCCTGAGACCGTGACTGTCGATCCGTGGTTGCAGAATGCCCAGAAACGCCGGGCCGAGAATCAGACCCGCCAGCATGAACATCAGTGGTCCATTGAGCAGACGTGACTCGAATCGCCCGGCAAATATGCTGTAGGTCAGAAGAAAAGCGGCAAGCAGGGCGAGGTTCTGATACATGACCGCTTGCCTGTTGTGATGGCTGCCACAGCCATGGCAGTACGGGCCTTCTCAGGCGGGCATGGACGGGCTCAATGAGTCTGGCGGTTGCAGCCCGACACCATCTGCTTGAGGCCGTCCATGTTGCGGATTTTTACGTCGCGTGCGGTGATTTCCACCAAACCCTGATCGCGCAAGTGGGCAATGCCGCGGCAAATGGTTTCCAGACGCAGCCCAAGGTAGGAGCCGATTTCTTCGCGGCGCATTTTCAGCACGAACTCTTTCGAGGAATAGCCACGGGAGCTCAGGCGTTGCGAGAGGTTGAGCAGGAAAGCCGCCAGGCGCTCATCGGAGTTCATGTTGCCCATGAGCATCAACATGCTGTGATCGCGCACGATTTCCCGGCTCAGCAACTTGTTGAGGTTGTGCTGCAGGGAGGGAAGGCTTTGCGCGAGTTTTTCCAGCTGTGCGAAGTGAATCGGACAGACTTCGCTGTCTTCCAGCGCATACGCAGTACACGCGTGTTGATCGATGCTGATGGCGTCGAGCCCGAGCATTTCGCCGGGAATATGAAAACCGGTCACTTGCTCGCGGCCATCGACGGAGACCACGCTGGTCTTGAACGAACCTATTCGCACGGCGTACAGCGAGCGCAGCGGGTCCCCGGTCCGGTAGAGCGCGGCACCTTTCTTCACCTTGTATCGCTGCACGATCAGCGTGTCGAGCCGCTCGACCTCCGGGCCCGTCAAACCAAGCGGCAGGCATAACTCGACCACACTGCAGTTGGAACAGGCAGTTTTGAGAATCGGCGGGGGCGAGTGGGCTTCAAGCATGGATTAGCAGCCTCCAATGAGTGTGATAAGCATAGAAGTCTTCGCAGCGCATGTACTTTTCGTTTGGCGTGTCAGCGTGATTACGGACGAACGGCGGGGAGGGAACTCACAGAAGCGTCGGGCTCTTCGCCGCTCTTGTATTGCAGGGTTAATGGGGAGACTTGATGCATATCAAGCGTGGCGGTTGGCAGAGTTGCAGAATCGTCCGATGGCGCTGACTGGAAACACTCGTGATGTTCAGGCTCAAACGCATTCTGTTGATCGCACCTGCCGAAATGACCCGCACCCCGGCGTTTGATCGCGCCCAGGCACTTGCTCGGGCCAGTGGCGCGTTGCTGCACATCGTGGCGTTCGATCATGTCCAGTCCCTGGCGTTGGCCGGTCTGTTCGATCACGACTCCATGGCGCAAGCGCGTGAAGGCTATTTGCAGATGCATCGCAAGTGGCTGGAACAGCAGGTCCGGTTTCAACGTGGCGCCGGCGTGCAAGTCAGCACCGAAGTGGTCTGGGCCAGGGCCACGCCGGCGCATGTACTTGAATACATCAATGACTTTCATGTCGATCTGGTGATCAAGGACGCTCACCATGTTTCGGCACTCAATCAAACGTTTCACCAGCCGTTGGACTGGCTATTGGTACGAGATTGTCCCGCCTGCGTGCATCTGGTCACCGAGGCCGCACATCCGAAACCCTTGAAGATACTGGCGGCCATTGACCTGTCGCATCTCGAGGATCTGACCCAAGGGCTCAATGACCGGATACTTCGCGTTGCATCGACATTGGCAGCTAAATGCGATGCGTCGCTGCACTTGTTGAATGTGAGCAATTGGTCAGTGGTGGGTGATGCGGCGATGAGCGTGCCGAACTTGAGCCTGGACCACAGCTTGTGCGATGCGATCAACGACACTCAGCAGGAAGCCTTCGATACGCTGGCCGAGCGCTATGGTCTCGATGAACAGCATAGCCACCTGCTCTCAGGTGTCCCGTACCGGGTGATCGAAGACTTCGCCCGGCAAAACGCGTTCGACCTGCTGGTGCTCGGCATCTGTCACCATCAAGCGCTGGACGGCTTTATCGGCGGCACGGCCGAATGCCTGATGAACCGGGCTCCTTGCAGTTTGATGATGGTCAAGGCAATGCCTGCCACAGCCTGACCGGTCATCGCAGCAGTTGATGGTATTCGGTTGGGGGTAATCAATCAGTGACTGCGCCCGCCGTGTGCGTAATGCCATTGTTGCCAGGCGTGCCGATATTTCTCATCGGCACGTTTCCTCGCTTCAGTGAACTTGTGCATGGTGTCTGGAGAAAACGGCTCTTCAAGGACGGCATAGGCCCGTTCGCTGAGCCGATCGGCTTCGTGAAACAGTGCGCCACTGTCATCGATCGCGTCGGGGACATTGGCGGTTGTCATGGCTGAATCATGGATGACCATATCGTGAACCTCGCAAAGCAAGAATGAGGGTGGGTTGCGGACCTGTCACCCTGTGGCCGCATCTGTAACTTTCACGCGTTCGAGCAGCTTGTGACTGTCCCTGATCCGAGATGCGGGCGCAGCCGAGTCATGACTCTATTTCGATCCAGTTTGTCGTCGCAGCGATTGATCCAGATCAATGTCGCTCGCCAGTTTCATCGCCGCTTTGTCGGTTTTCCAGGCGCTTGCGCAAGGGTGGTGGACAAGCCTCGATATTCAGGTTCTTCAGGGGGAGGACGAGCACCAGGGGCCTTGCATATGACATTTATCAAGGAAGTCGCCGGGCTATGGCGCAACTTGGGTTGACGTTGTTGTCCGGTTCTTTCGGCCCGGGTCAGCTGCGTGTGACATGAGCGCAGACGTCCATCTCTCTGGAGACAAACATGAGCCAATATCAACACTTGTTGCTGATCATCAACCCGGCCCTGCGCCATTCCCCGGCGATAAGCCAGGCCGCCGCCCTGGCTAAAGCCAGCGGCGCGTCGCTGCACATCGCAGCCTTGATCAAATGGTGGGATTTCCTGTCGCTGCTGGAGGAAGGGGATCGGGCAAGGGCCCGTGCGGCCTATTTGCAGGACCATCACGAGTGGCTGGCAAGCCAGGCTGCCAGCCTGCGAGCCGAAGGTTTGCGGGTGACGACGGAGGTTGGCTGGTCCGAAGACATGAAACGGGAGATCCTCGATCACGTCACCGTGAACCAGCCCGACTTGCTGATCAAGGAAGAGCAGCACGAATCCTTACTCAAACGCGCTTTGTTTACCCCATTGGATTGGCAGCTGCTGCGTGATTGTCCGGTGCCGGTCTACTTGTTGGGCGCTGCTGGCCCGGGTCTGCCGCGCAAGGTCGTAGCGGCAGTGGATGTAGCTGCAAGCGAAGATGATGGGGGCGCTCTCAATGACCGGATCGTCGAACAGGCCACATCCTTCGCCACTCAGTTTGGTGCAGAGTTGCACCTGTTATATGCCTATGACGTCTCGCAAAACTATCTGGAGGAAGTGGTGAACAACTGGACGGTTTCGGAATTGATGAATGCCCGGCGCCAGGAACTGCAAGTGCATTACAGCGCTTTGGCGAGGAAATTCGGTGTGATGGCCGAGCACAGGCATAGCAGGGAGGGACATCCCGTGGCGGCGATCAGTGAGTTTGCCGAAGAGCACGATGTGGACGTGATTGTGATGGGCAGGGTTCAACGTCACGGGCTGGAAAAACTGCTGGGAAGTACCACCGAACATATTCTGTACCAGGTTCCCTGCAGCGTACTGGCGGTCTAGCGCAAACGCTGGTGCACCTTACAAAGTCAGCGTTCCGGCCCACAACATCCGGCCAGCGTAAATCGCGACGGCCCAGATGATGATCAACACACCCGTTTCCGGACCGCTGAGCGGCTGGCCCTGGCGCGTTTTCAACGTGCCCAGCTGAATCAACGAGCCAGGCGCGTAGAGCAGAGCGCTGAGCAGCAGGTATTTGGGGCCGGCGGCATACAGCTGAATCAATCGGATGATCATTCCCCCGCCGGAATCGATAACGTCGCCCTCAAACCGCCCTCTGCGCGGTTTGTCAGTTCAATCCGTCCGTTCAGTCGCACCGCGATGGTGTTGACAATGGTCAACCCCAACCCGGCGCCA
Source organism: Pseudomonas glycinis (assembly GCF_054871425.1). NCBI lineage: Bacteria > Pseudomonadati > Pseudomonadota > Gammaproteobacteria > Pseudomonadales > Pseudomonadaceae > Pseudomonas > Pseudomonas glycinis. The sequence goes on from NZ_JBTYHF010000007.1 coordinate 16,650, forward strand.
TGCGCCGTGCCACGGCTGTAGAAACGCTCGAACAATCGCTCTCTGTCCGATTCATCGATTCCCGGCCCTTGATCGTCGACCGTCAAATGACAGAAGCCATCAGACTTGCTCAGGTGCACGGTGATCGCACCGTGTTCGGGGGAGAAATTCGCCGCGTTGGTGATCAGGTTATTCAGCGCGATATCGATGGCGGCGGGGTCGGCGAGGACATGAAACGGTTGGTCGCTGACCTCGAAGATCAACTCAAGGTGTTTGCTCAGCAACCACGGTGTCAATTGCACCAGGCTGTTGCGTACGGTTTCGCTGAGATCAATGCGTTGCAGTGGCGGCGGATTTGGTTTGGGTTCAAGACGCGCCATGGTCAGCAGCTGATTGACCAGTCGGCTCGTGCGGTCGACTCCGGAGATCAGAAACTCAAGTGACTCACGACGCTCCTCTTCGGTACCGGCCTCCTGCAGATTTTGCGCATGCACCCGCAGCACCGCCAGCGGCGTGCGCATTTCATGCGCGGCATCGGCGATAAAGCGACGCTCCCGGCCGAGCACTTCCTGAATCTGCGCGAGCATGCGATTGAGCGCTGCCTGCATTGGCTCCAGCTCACTGGGCAGGGGCGTCAGTTGCAGCGGCTCAAGTGAACCACTGTGACGGGCGCGCAGAGTCGCCGCCATGTCTGCCAGGGGCTTGAGCCCCCAGCCAATGGCCAGCCAGATCATCGCGGCGAGGATCAGGCTGCCGAGCATGTTCGGCCACAGCGTGTGGCGTACGATGCGGTCGACCAGGTCGGTGCGCACATCGTCGCGCTCGCCGACCCAGATGCGCAGGCCGTTCTGCTTGTCTTCCAGCATGAACGCTCGCCATTGCCGACCTTTCAGATCGACCACATCGCTGAACCCCGTTCTCGTCGGCGGCGCAGTGAAGGAGGGCGCACTGGCGGTATGTACCAGCACCTCGCCTTGCGGGTTCCACACCTGAAAGGCGATTTTGCTTTCGTAAGGATGTCCGTCAACCCGGGGCTTGGCTTCCCCGAGAGCCTGATTGAACGCCTGATACAACTGCGCGTGCTCGGTACTCGCCATCGGCATACGCATTACGCCCTGCAACAGGCGTGCGTTCTGCGCCAATTGCGCGTCGTAGACCTCGGCGATTTCGTGGTTGCTGTCATGCACATTGAAGAGGCTGAGTACCGCCAGACCGGCCAGTAACAGGCCGATGATCAGGGTCAGCGTGCGCCGGCGGATCGAGGTCATCGACGTTCCTCCACCAGATAACCCACGCCGCGGATGGTGCGGATCAGGTCGGTAGAGAACTTCTTGCGCAGGTGATGAATGTGCACTTCGAGGGTGTTGCTTTCCGCTTCTTCATTCCAGCCGTAAAGCAACTGGATCAATTGATCGCGGGTCATCACCCGGCCCGGCGGCGACAGCAGTTCGTGCAGCAGCTGATATTCCTTGGGGGTGAGCGCGACCGGTTGGCCTTGATAACTGACCTGCTGGGTGCCGGGGTTGAGGCTGATGCCGGCGTGTTCGATCAGCGCCTGGGCGCGCCCGGCACTGCGGCGCAACAGGGCACGCAGGCGGGCTTTGAGTTCGGCGAGGTCGAAGGGCTTGACCAGGTAATCGTCAGCACCGGCGTCGAGTCCGGCAATGCGGTCTTCGGTGGCATCGCGCGCGGTGAGAATCAACACCGGCAGGTTCGAACCGCTGTCACGCAGGCGGCGCAACACTTCGAGGCCATCCATGCGCGGCAGGCCGAGGTCCAGCACGGCGACATCAAACGTTTCGCTGAGCAGCGCGTGCAAGGCGCTGCTGCCATCTTTGAGCCAGTCGACCGTGTAACCCTCGCGACCCAACGCCTGGTAAATGCCTTCACCCAGCGCCACGTCATCCTCGATCAGTAATAAACGCACGCGCACTCCTTTCAGTCGAGTTTCTTGTTCACGTCCACCAGCAAGGTGTCGATCTCTTTACGACGCCCGGCATCGGCACTTTCGCGGCCCGCACGAGGTGCGGCTTGTCTGGCCTTGATCAGCGCTGCCTTGGCTTCAGCGTAGCGCTTCTGACGGTAGAGATGGTCGCCCCAGAAGTACAGACTGTCGATGCCATCGGGGTTGAGCTGCAGGGCTTGTTTGAGCAATTGCTCGGCCTTGTCGCTGTCGCCGAAGCCGATCGGCCAGCCCGGTACGCGGTCGTACAGTGCAGCGAGGCTGGTATAGGCCGAGCCTTGCAGGGCCTTGGGGTCAAGCGTCAGGGATTTTTCCAGATCCGCCTTGGCGTCCTTGGCTTTGCCCAGGGCACCGAGCCCGCCCTCGGCACCGGCCCAACTGCTGGTGACGATGCCTTTCCAGATCCAGGCTTCGGCCACATTCGGACGTTGCGTGGTGAACGCGTTGGCTTCGCTGGCCAATTGCTCGAACGCCGCGGCGCGCTGCTTTTCCGCGACCTCGTATTGAATGTGCGCCCAGTTCTGCTGGATTCCGGTGAGACGTTGCTGATCAGCCGGCTCAAGCGCCCAGACACTTTGACTGAGGGCGGCAAACAGCAGGCATGTGGAGAGTTTTTTCATGGCGTTGGAGCCTCGTTATCAGGTTTTTCACTGAGACGGCGGATCAGTGGCAATTGCTTGCGCAAGCCGCGATCCACCAGATGCGGCAGTAAGCTGTTCAAACGGATGAAAAACCGCTCCGGCCAGCCTAGGTACAGGTCACGACGATCGCCGGCAATCGCATGCATCACTGCCGACGCCACGGTCTGCGGATCGTCAACGCTGGCCTTGAGGGCATCGTTCAAGGCTTGCGCAGCGGCGCTGTTCATCGAGGTGCGGGTGGCCCGGGGCGCGACATACAACACGCTGACCCGCGTGTCGGCCAGCTCGCGGCGCAATGCCTCGGAGAATCCGCGCAGGGCAAATTTGCTCGCGCAATAACTGGCGTAACCGGGGTAACCGATCGAGCCATAGGTCGAGCCGACGTTGACCACCATCGCGCTGTCAGCCTGCTTGAGCTGCGGCAACAGCATCTTGGTCAGGCAGATTGGCGCGCTGATGTTCACCGCCAGCATCGCGTTGATGTCACCGTCATCGAGCTGTTCGAGCATGGCGAAGTGATTGACCCCGGCAGCGTTGATCAGCAGGTTGATGCCGCCAATGGCGTCGGCGGCGGCCAACACTTTGCGCCGATCGCTGAGGAAGGTCAGGTCGGCGGCTACCCAGCACAGGTTCTGCGGATATCGCTCAAGCAGCGGCAGCAGCGCCTCCTGATGCCGCGCCACGGCCAATACCCTGGCACCGGCGGCGCACAAGGCACTGGCGATGGCCAGGCCGATGCCGCCACTGGCACCGGTCAGCACCACGCGGGCTTCATGCAGCTGCATGTTGAACCTCAGCGTCGCGCGGCAGACCACGGAACATGTCGGCGTAAAGGCGATAGACGACTTTCGAGGCATGAATGACCGCCGCTTGATCGTCAGGGTCTTGCAGCTGATTCATCAACCGCCGATAGGTCTGCATGTGCTCGATGTCGAGCGAACCGTGGGAGTTCAGATAGCTGAATGCCGTTTCCGGCAGCGCCAGGCGATCGCGAATGCTCCCCGCCGCGTGGGTGGCCAGGGCAATGCTGGTGCCTTCGAGCACGTTTACCATGCCGAACAGACCCACCGGATTGCCCCGGGCGATCAGATCGTAGAGAAAACTGACCATCAGCTCGATCGATAACGACGGCTGACCATCGCGCACGGCGTCGCGATCACCACCACAGGCGGCAATGTCGTTGAGCACCCACTGCTCGTGGCCGTATTCATCTTCAATGTACTCGCACACCGCTTTGCGCAGCCATTCCAGGCGTGTCGGCAGGCGTGCACCGCAAGCCATCATCAGCGGCACGGTGTGGCGCACGTGGTAGTAAGCCTGGGCAAGAAACGCCCGATAGCTGTCGAGGCTGACCTTGCCTTGCAACGCATCGACGATGATCGGCAGGTTGAACAGCTCGTGGCGTTCCCGTTGCGTGGCTTCTTGCAGGGTGTCGAAAAAACTCATTATGCGGATTCCTCGGAAGTGGCGGATTCGGTCAGTTGCGTGCGGTACTGCGCGATGATGGCGTCACGGCGCGGCCGGCCATTGGCGGTGAGCAGGCCGTTGGCCGCAGTGAAGGGCTGCGACAGGCGCGTCCATTGGTGCACCTGGGCGTAATCGGGCAGGGCCGCGTTCGCTTCGGCGACGGCGGCGGCCATTTCGCTGTCGGTGCAATCGGGACGATGCGGCCAGAGCAGGGCGTGGTTGTGCGGCATCGCCTCGCCATAGACGAACGCCTGAGCGATGTGGCGGCGCTGGGTCAGTTCCGACTCGACCCATTCCGGGTTGACGTTTCGCCCGTAGCTGGTGACGAATTGGTGTTTTTTGCGGCCCTTGAGATAAAGAAAGCCTTCCGGATCGAACTCGCCCAGATCGCCACTCGGCCACCATTGATCTGTATACGCCGGCTCCCCCAGATAACCGAGCAACACCGAACCCTTGATCAGCACTTCACCGTCTTCGGCCAACCGAACCTGAATATGAGGCAGAGGGCGCCCGACGCTGCCCGGACGGCGCGCGCCGGGGCGATTGAGGCATACGACCGAGGCGCATTCGGACAAGCCGTATCCCTCGTAAACCGCTAACCCGACCCGTTGCGCGCGGTGCAGCAGATCCGCTGACACCCGCGCGCCACCGACCGCGGCGAAGAGCAAAGTTTGCGGATCGAAAGCGTTCTGTTCAGCGGCGCTGACCAGAACTTGCAGAAGCTGTGGTACGAGTATCAGGCTCTCCGGCGCACGCTTGGCCAGATAACCGAGCAGGCGCGCAACGTCGATGCCGCTGGCGCCTTGAATGCCGAGGGTTGTCTGGCTTGGCAGGCTCAACACCGCACCGGCGTACAGCGCGGCATAACAGCCCAGGTTCTCCAGCAGGATCGCCAAAGGCAACAGCGCCAGATGGTGCTCCGGTCCAGTGGCTGCGCTTGCCTGATCAAGCTCCCGGGCAACGCGCAGGAAGCTGTCGGCGCTCAGGCACACCCCTTTCGGCGTGCCGGTGGTCCCGGAGGTAAACGTGAGTTTCGCGGTGCCCGCCGGCATGCGACTCGGGCCATTGAACGAGCGACACCAGAATTCACCTCGTAATTCATAGCCCGCCGCCAGCAGCTCGGCTTGCAGTTCCGGCTCGGCGATCACCCGTTCGGCCTGGCTCTGCTCCAGACAATGGGCGCGCTGCGCGGCACTGAAAAACGGCGGCAGCGTTACGCAGGTCAAGCCTTCGAACAACACAGCCAGATCCCACAGCATCGCGTCGACGCCGTTGTCCAGCGCCAGCGCGATCACCCGCACCTGCTCATCGCGCAGCCGCTCCTGGCGATACAACACCTCGGCATACAGCGTGGCGTAATCTATTCTCAGCGTGTCGCCCCACAGGGCTGAGGCGTTGTCATTGCGCCGGGCATGGTCGCGCAGGGTTTCCTGGAAGCGCTGCATTTCAAGCGACATGGCAGGCTCCTTCAACGGAAGTCGGCAAACCCAGGCGAGTGAACAGGCCAATATTGCGCAGATGAACAAATCCCGCGCGAATGTTGCCGACGTGCACCCAGGGTTTGCTTTCGTAATAACTGCCCCAGTGTTGACGCTCGTCACCCAGTCGCTGTGGATCAGCGGCGCACAATGTCACGGGCTTCAAACCCAGGCGATGGAAGCTGTTGACCAGCCCGATGTTGCCGGTGAAGGTCACCCATTCCAGGCCGCCCATGGCCAGCAGATAGGTGATGGCGATGATGCTCAGGCGCGCACTGCCGGTATCGCTGGCGGCGAGGTTGCCGACTTCGACAATGACCTTGCGATCCACTGCACGACCGGCGGCACTGATCAACGACTGGATCGGTTCATCCAGATAGCGCTCGAGAAACAGTGCCTGTTGATGCGCTCGACGGACCCCGGCCACGGCGCACAACTGGCCGTCGCTGTTGTGCATGCCGAACAGCTCGGGCATGAAATGGCGGATTTCGGCACCGTGAGCGGTGCGGAAACGCTGCTGGATAAAGGCTTCGAAGGGCGCGCGCAACTCGTCCACCGGCAACGCGTTTCTCAGCGTCATCGGCAACGATTCGGCCTCGCCGAAGCGCAAGGGCAGCGGGATGTTCCAGTCGAATTCGGGCATGGGCAGAGCGCCTCCCTCAATGGGTTTGAGCGCAGTATCCAAGCCATTTCTTAACGAAGTCTGAAGATGAAAAACCGTTAAGCGCAGCGCCAATCTTCAGACTGTCTTAAGGCTGGGCAAGCACGGTAGGCCAGCGAGATGATCGTCGCTCCACAACAAACACGAGGCGTTTCCTATGATCCGCGACACCGCTGTAACCCGTTATGGAAAACTCTCAATCATTCTGCACTGGCTGATGCTGGCGTTGTTCGTCGGGGTGTATGCGTGCGTCGAAATCAAGGGCTATCTGCCCAAGGGCAGTGAGGGGCGCAGCATGCTGATGGGCCTGCATGGCCTGTTTGGCGCCAGCATCTTCGCCTTGGTGTGGATTCGCCTGATCGGCCGCCTGACTCCGCGTCCGCCGATCATCCCCAAGCCACCGGCGTGGCAGACCGCAATCGCGCACCTGACACACCTGGCGCTGTATGGATTGATGATTGTCACACCGCTCCTCGCGTGGCTGATGCTCGCGGCGGGCGATAAGCCGTTTCCGTACTTCGGCTTCCATGTGCCGGCGCCGGTGGCTATTGATCCGGACCTGGCCAAACAACTGAAGTACTGGCACGAATGGATTGGCAGTGCCGGCTACTGGCTGATCGGCCTGCACGCGCTGGCGGGGCTGTTCCACCATTACTGGGTGAAGGACAACACGTTGCAGAGGATGCTGATCGAGCGTGCCCGCTCTTGAGGCAGGCATCTTGCGCTGTTCGTCGAAGGGAATGTTCGCCGCAACTCAAGCGCATGGCTGCGGTGGAGCTGAAAATCCGGAACTGCCAGCCCTCGCCGATGCCGAAATAGCATCGACAACGAGGGCAAAGCCATGACTGAAGAAAAAACCGAAGTGCCGGAAGAAGTACCGGATCAAACAACCCCGGCGCATTCCACCGAGGAAGAGCGCGAGCGCTTGAAGGACTTCAACAAGGACGGCATCCCGCCGGGCAGTTGCTGATCAGCGGTCACCGCGGTTGCGTCACCAATTCTCCGCTGATCGCATCCATCATCGCCGGGTGCTCCTCAGCGGCGACGCGCAAATCCTCGGTGACCCGCAACTCCGCACCCGTCGGCGAATAGGTGGCTGCCGCCGTGAACGGGGCGGGGTTGGCTGGCACCGGGCGTTTGCCGCGGCGCCAGAAGAAAAAGCTGACCATGCTCAGATTGACCACTGCGAAGACCCAGAACAGGCCGTTGGCGCCGAACGAGTTCATCACCGGCGAGATCATCATCGGGCTGATGGCCGAGCCCAGCGAGTTGATCAGCAGCAAACCCTGAATCATCGGCACCAGCGCTTCGGCCGGGGCGCGGTCGGCCGCGTGGCTGACGGCCACCGGGTACAGCGCGAAGACGCCGCCACCGAGCAGAAACAGCATCGCCGCGAGCATTGTCGAAGACAGCGGCAGCAGCACAATCACCAGTGATAACGCGGTGCACGCCACCGTCAGCAGCGTCAGCACCTGCAAGCGATCGGTGCGGTCGGACCAGCGTCCGACCGGATACTGCAGCAGCATCGCGCCGAGAATCGTCCAGGCCATCATGCTGCCGACTTCACCGACGTCCAGACCTCTGCGTTGCAGATACAGCGGCAACAAGGTGTAGATCGCCGCGATGGTCACGCCCGAACCGAAACAGCCGACCAGCCCGGTCGGCGTCACGCCCAGCAGTTGCCGGGGCTTGAGTGGCTCGACCTGATCGAGCAGCGGCGAGACGCGCGGCAGGATCACGATCGGCAGCACCGACAACGCAGCGAGCATGCCAGCGACCATGAACGGCGCGCTGTCGCTCATGCCGGTGATGGTCCCCAGCGTCGCCTGGCCCAGAACGCCAGCGCCATAAAGCACGATCATGTACAGCGCGAGCAAGCGCCCGCGAATCTTCTCGTCACCGGCCAGCAGCAGCCAGCTTTCGATCACCAGAAACACACCGACCGTCGCCCAGCCGTTGATCAGGCGCAGGACCAGCCAGCCCCAGGTGTCATAAAACAGACCTTGCAACAGGATCGTCACGGCAATCAGCGAGGCGAAGCTGCCGTAGGCACGAATATGGCCGATGCGCAGAATCAGCCGGTCGTTGAACACCGCGCCCAGCGTCAGGCCGATGAAATAGGCCGACGAAACAATTCCGATCATCGTCGCCGAGGCGCCGGCGGCGTCCAGGCGAAGGGTGGTCAGGGAAGACAGAAAACCGTTGCCCAGAGCAATAATGAACAGCCCGAGCAGGGGCGCCAGCGCCATGGCCAGCAAACGCGGAGACATAAAAACCTCAAGAAATCGAACAGCGCAACGTGCGCCTCTGCGCATGCGGTTGCCAGGCTGGAACAGGTGTTGTGCAAATGTCTGCCGATCGGGCAGGGCGGTGGCGTCGGACGACATGGCCAGCCCTGCAAGTTCGCGTCTGTGACCAGACGCGCGCTTGCAAGAGCGCGCGGGATTCTACGGCTTGCGCAGGATTTGCCAATAGCTGAAGGCTGCGACGTTAGGACGCAGGCAATTTCGAAGTCGAAGAGGAGGCTGAAAACCCAACATCAAGCTCAGCTCTGACAAGGGCCTGCCAGCGAAAGCTGACGCAGGCCCTTGCTCGTTTCAGCGCCTAAGTATGCGAAATCAACAAATCACTGATGATGCAGATCGAGCCATCCTCTGGCGGCGTGGCGTCGGTGTAGTCGATCTGGTTGTAGACCCCGCCGTGGAAATTGAACACCTGCGAATTCCAGGTTGAGTCGAGCTGCAAATCACCTGATGTACCGACAACGCCGTTGTAGTCAACGGTGACTCGAGCTACGCCGGCAGAGTTGGCGCGAATGGTGATCTTGAACTTCGCCCCCAGCGGCACGCCCTTGAGCACCGTGGTGTTGACCGGAGTGGTCTGATTGAAGCTCTGGCGGAAGCCCATGGTGATGTTGCCTTTTTGCCAGAACACCTTGATGGCCGGGCTGTCGTCGTTTTTCACATGCATTTGCGAGATCACCACTTTCTGCGCTGAGTTGACCTTGGTCACGCTCATCTCCTGATAGTTGAGGTGGTCAGCGGCGCTGGCCAGCGACCAGTAGGTCGCTTCCTTCCATTCGCAGCGGGTGCGGTGAGTGCTCTTGCTCGAGGCGCCTTTGGTGGGGGCGGACAGTTGCAGTGATCCGTCCGGCAGGATCGTGACGATACTGGGGAATTGCGCGATCGCCTGGGCTCCGTTGAGCTCCAGTGCGACCGGATTGGTCGCCGAGACGGGAACCGGAGTGGAGAGGGTGAGATTGCTGATGTTTACGGCCATGGTTTCTACTCCTGACGATAAAAATCATTGGCGCTCCAAGCCTCAGGCCATTCCTGATCCGCACATTTGCCTGCGCGGACTTTCACCACCTCGGGGGCTCAGCAGCATGGCGACGCAGGCGGCCGCCGCGAAAACACAAAGGGCAACGGTCACACCCGTCGCCTCCAGCACTGCACCGAAAATCGGTGTGCCGGCGGTCTGACCGAGTGCCAGCACCAGAAACGGAATGCCCAATCCCAAGTCCGGGCGATCCGGGAACAAGCGGATGCCTTGCAACAGATAAACGCCTGAAGAAACGATGTAGGCCGCGCCAAACAGGCTCATCGCGGCGAGGCCGTAAATGGCAGAAGCGCCAGTGGTGACAAGTCCCAGCGTGCCGGCCGCGATCCCTGCGAGCGCCAAATGCTGCATGCGTGCGACACCAAAGCGGTCTGTAAGCACACCGGTTGCGCAACCACTGATGCCCGCGGCGCCCAACACGATCCAGGCCCAGGCAATCGACTGATCGGAAAATCCAGCCTCGCTGCGCAGAATGTCGGCACCGAATGTCCAGATCGCCGTGCTCGCCAACCCCATCAGAAAGGCACTGACGCACAGCGGCAGTACGCCCGGCCGACGCAACATTGGCAGAGAAAAATTCTGCGCGACGTCATGTACCTCCCGGCGCGGTACCGCAAACCAGAGCCACACCGTTACGCCGACGCCGATCAAGGCGAAAAGCGCATAGAGCTGGCGCCATTGTCCTGCAGCCACTATCGCTGCCACGCCGGAAAAGACAATCCCGGCCGCCGTCCCGGCATTGATGAAACCATTGGCTCGCGGTCGATCCGCATCATCAAGACGCGCCGCCACTGCGCTGGCCAATGGCGGCGAGGTCAAACCGGTGCTCAATCCCGCCAGGGCCACGCCGCAACCCAACGTCAATCCCGACGACGCGAGCACAATCAAACCCATCCCGAGCGCCGCCGCCGCGCCGGCCATTACCGTCAACCCACGCGGACTCACTTTGCCGTTGCACACAAACGTCGCGACGATGCCCACGCAATACGCCGCAAATGCACTGCCGCCGATCCATCCAGCGGCGGAAACACTCAGTGCCAGATCCTGACGAATCTGTGGCAGCAGCAGGCCATAGGCGAAGCGTGCCAGACCGTAGGACAACGCCGTCAACGCGAAGGCCGCCAGCACCAGATTGATGCCGCGCTTCACGAGCCCATTCCTCCCGCAAGCGCGCGCCTTTGAAGATCGGTCATTTAGCAGCAGACGTGGTTTTTTTGCGGGTTCTGGTCGCGGGAGCAACGGTCCCAGGCTTGGCCTTTTTCCGTGGTGCCGGCGGCGCTACGCTGCTGGCGACCGAACCTGGCAAGCCATCGGAATCGAACGCATCCAGTTCTGCGCGCGCCTGCAACCAGTGCTCGAAATCACTTCCGTGCGGCCGACCTTGTTCCTCCCAAAGCCTGTAGGCGATCTTGCGGATGGTTTCCTCGTCCATTTCGTTGTCTCCTGCTGATGTAAAAAAGTGCCTCGAAGGCGAGCACCCCTGGCGGATCACGGGGAAATCGGATCGCTGGCGGGAAAGGTTTCCTCGACTGCCTGATCCAGTTTCGAGTCACTGACATTGCGCTCATCGGCCCCAAGGTTCTGCTCGCAATGGCAGGTCGAGGACGGGCAGGGTTGGCCCTTCGGGTGAAGATCCGCGCAGGCCTGACTGCAAAACTGCTTGCCGTCACGCTCGAAGGTTTGCTCGCCGCTGCATTTGCAGGTGCAGCCCGGGCAGGCGCAATCAATTGTTGAAGGATCGTTAGCCATGGGTTTCCTCCAGGTGGTCTGTAAAGGCAGTCGTTACCGATTCTGATAACCCGCCCCGCACCTGCGTTTGATGATTTTCCCCCACGCCCGATGAGTGGTAGAGCGCAGAGGGCGAGGGCAGTAAGGCGTTCAACGCGAGGGAAAGATTCAGCGCCAGGATCAGCAGGATCGATACGCTGAAAATGCGCCGCGCCCAGACTTTCGGATTGGTGGTTCGCACCGGTCGCAACGTCAGATAAAACCAGTAGCCGCCCAGGCCAAGTACCACCAGCGGATAAGAAACATTGATAGCCGCAACCCAGCCCAATATCGCCGCGCTGATCAGGAACGCGACCATGTACAGGTTGATCTCGCGTCGTGCCTGTCTGAGCGTCAAGGTTGGCAATCCGGCGGCACGAAAGTCTTCATGGCGCATGACGGTGATCGCGTGGGAGTGGGGCATCTGCCAGCAGCAAAACACCACGATGAGCATCAGCGCCGTGGCATCGAAGCTGCCGGTCACGGCGCAATAACCGACCACCGGCGGCATGGCCCCGGACAGGCTGCCGACCAGCGTGCCCCAGTGCGAACGGCGTTTCATCAGGCAGGTATAAACGCCCGCATAAACGATCAGACCGACTGCCGCCATGGCGCAGGCCAATGCTGTGGTGCCGAGCCACAGCAAACCGAAGCCGATCACACCCAGCACCGTCGCGTAGCAAAACGCACTGGGCAACGACACAGCGCGAACGGCCAGCGCCCGATGACAGGTGCGCACCATGCGCCGGTCGATATCGCGGTCGACGCAGTTGTTGATCACGCAACCGCAAGCGATGACCAGCGCGGTGCCGAGCAGGGCGGCCAAGAAATGCGCCAGGGACACCGGGCGGCCACCGGCGGCAAGCAGATAACCGCCGAACACCGAAGCCAGATTGCCGACGATGATGCCGGGCTTGGTCAGTTCCAGCCCGACATTCAGCGACAGCCGCCATTGCTTCAGTGCGCCAGCATGTTGTGGTGAATGCTGTCCATGATCCATAGCGAAAGCCCCACCAGCAGAAGAATGATCACCACCGAGAAGATCAGCGCTCTGAGGTTCCAGCGTTGCTCCTTGGCGGTGTCCAGATGCAGGAAATATTTGAGGTGGGCGAAGACCTGCACCACGCCAAGTGCAACCACTACCCAAGCGGTGACGCTGCGTGGCAACGTCGGGTACATGACCAGGCCAAAGGGAATGACGGTCAGGATCACTGAAATAATGAAACCGACCATGTATGAACGACTAGTGCCATGGCTGGTGCCGGCACTGCTATGAATCGGACTCTGGTTATACATGTCACACCACCCCCAGCAGATAAACCACGGTAAATACGCAGATCCACACCACATCGAGGAAGTGCCAGAACAGACTCAGGCAACTCAAGCGTGTCGTATTGGTGTTGGTCAGGCCCCGGCTGCTTACTTGCAGCATCAACACCGCCATCCACACCAGACCACTGAGCACGTGCGCGCCGTGGGTGCCGACGAGGGTGAAGAACGCGGTGAGGAAACCGCTGCGATCCGGCCCGTAGCCTTCTGCGATCAGATGATGGAATTCGTTGATTTCCATGGCGATGAAGCCGCAACCCAGCACGAAGGTGACGCCAAGCCAGCGCAGCACATGGGCTTTGTCATTGCGGTTCATCGCCAGCATCGCGTAGCCGTATGTGATGCTGCTGAGCAGCAGCAACGCGGTTTCGGCAAGGACATAGGGCAATTCGAAAATGTCGACGGTCGAGGGCCCGCCAGCCACGCTGTCACGCAGTACGGCATAGCCTGCGAACAGCGTCGCAAACAGGATGCAGTCGGTCATCAGGTAGATCCAGAAACCGAAAATGCGCATCGAGCCCGCGTCTTCATGGCCATGTTCATGGCTGTGCGCGATGTCTTTATCCAGAACGATATTGGACATGTTCAAGCCTCCGCCAAGTCTTTGAGACGCGCTTTTTCAATCCGCGCCACTTCCTGCGCCGGGACGAAATAGTCGATGTCTTCGTCATAGCTGCGCACGACCATTGCCACCACCGAAGCGACCAGGCCGAAGATCGCCAGCCACCAGATATGCCACACCAGGGCGAAGCTGCAGATCAGCGCGAAGACACTGATCACCAGGCCGGCGGAGGTGTTGCGCGGCATATGGATGGCGCGGTAGTCGGTGTGACTGAGGGTGCTGACGCCGCGCTCCTTCATGCCCCAATAGGCGTCGAGATCGTTGACTTTCGGTTGCTCGGCGAAGTTGTAGAACGGCGGCGGCGAGGCCGTGGCCCATTCCAGCGTGCGGCCGTCCCACGGGTCGCCGGTGAGGTCGCGCAGTTTCGCGCGGTTGCGAATGCTCACGTAGAGCTGCAACGCCTGCGCGGAGACGCCACAAAGAATGATGCCGACGCCAAACAGTTCCAGCAGCAGCCACGGTTGCCAGGCCGGGTTGTCGAAATGGTTCAGGCGCCGGGTCATGCCCATGAAACCGAGCACGTAGGACGGCATGAACGCGAAGTAGAAACCGACCAGCCAGCACCAGAACGCAATGCGCCCGAGGCGGTCGTTGAGGCGGAAACCGAACGCCTTGGGGAACCAGTAAGTCAGCCCGGCCATGTAGCCGAACACCGCGCCGCCGATGATCACGTTATGGAAGTGCGCGATCAGGAACAGGCTGTTGTGCAGCAGGAAGTCGGCCCCGGGCACCGCCAGCAGCACGCCGGTCATGCCGCCGATACTGAACGTGACGATAAAGCCCAGCGTCCACAGCATCGGCGTTTCGAAGCGCACGCGGCCGCGATACATGGTGAACAGCCAGGTGAAGATCTTCACCCCGGTCGGCACTGCAATGATCATCGTCATGATGCCGAAGAACGCATTGACGTTGGCCCCCGCGCCCATGGTGAAGAAGTGGTGCAGCCAGACGATGAACGACAGGATCGTGATCGCAATCGTCGCCCACACCAGCGAGACATAGCCGAACAGGCGCTTGCTGCTGAAGGTCGCGGCGATCTCCGAGAAGATCCCGAACGCCGGCAGGATCAGGATGTACACCTCCGGATGGCCCCAGGCCCAGATGAGGTTGACGTACATCATCGGGTTGCCGCCGGCCTCGTTGGTGAAAAAATGCATGCCCAGATATCGATCGAGGGTCAGCATCAACAGGGTGGCGGTAAGGATCGGGAATGCAGCAAGAATCAGGATCGAGGTGCACAGTGCGTTCCAGGTGAACACCGGCATCTTGAACAGGGTCATGCCTTCGGTGCGCATCTTGAGAATGGTCACGAAGAAATTGACCCCGGTTAACAGCGTCCCTATGCCGGATATCTGTAATGACCAGATGTAGTAATCCACCCCGACCCCGGGGCTGTAGCCAAGTTCGGACAGGGGCGGGTAGGCGACCCAACCGGTGCGGGCAAATTCACCGACGCCCAGCGAGATGTTCACCAGTGCCGCGCCAACCACGAACAGCCAGAAACTCAGCGCGTTGAGGAACGGGTAGGCGACGTCGCGGGCGCCGATCTGCAGTGGCACGACGATGTTCATCAGGCCGACCACGAACGGCATGGCCATGAAGAAAATCATGATCACGCCGTGGGCAGTGAAGATCTGGTCGTAGTGTTCCGGCGGCAGATAACCCGGCCCGCCACTGGATGCCATGGCCTGCTGGGTGCGCATCATGATCGCGTCGGAGAAACCGCGCAGCAGCATGACCAACGCGACGATGATGTACATGCAGCCGATTTTCTTGTGATCCACCGAAGTGAACCACTCGCGCCACAGGTAGCCCCACTTGCGCTTCCAGGTGACGGTACCGACCAGGGCAAAACCCATCAGGCCGACGATAGCCAGGGTGTACATGACAATCGGCTCGTGCAATGGAACCGCGTCCCATGAAAGTTTCCCGAACATGATTTAACGCTCCTCGGCCAGCAGACTCGGTTGTTGATTGACGCGCACATCGTCGCTGTTGCGTTGCACTTGGGTTTCCTTCTTGCGCGGTGCTTTGTTCATTCCTTCGTACTTGTCGACGATGTCGAGAAACAGTCGCTCCTGCACAGCCGAGTAATAAGTGATCTTGTGCGCCACTGAAGGCTTGGCCAACTCGGCATAACTGGCTTGATCAAGTTGCCCGGGCGCCGCTTTGACTTTGTTGACCCACGCTTCGTAATCCGCGCCGTTGAGTGCCAGGGTGCTGAAGTGCATGTCGGAAAAACCGTGGCCGTTATAGTTCGCGGCAATCCCGCGATACTGGCCGATTTCATTGGCGATCAAATGCAACTTGGTCTGCATGCCGGCCATGGCATATATCTGCCCACCGAGTGCCGGAATAAAGAATGAAGTCATGGCCGCGTCGGAAGTGACGGTAAAACTCACCGGCGTATTCACCGGTATCGCCAGTTCATTGACCGAGGCAATGCCCAGATCGGGGTAGATGAACAGCCATTTCCAGTCCGTTGCCACCACTTGCACATTGAGGTGCGGCACGTCGGAGTCCAACGGGCGATAGGGATCGAGTGCATGGGTGGTTTCCCAGGTCACCCAGCCGAGCACGCAAATAATCAGGAACGGCACGCCCCAGACCACCGCTTCGATCTTGTGCGAACTGGCCCAACGCGGCGAATAACGGGCCTTCTTGTTGGTCGCGCGGTAGCGATAGGCGAACAGGAAGGTCATGACGATGACCGGGATCACCACCAACAGCATCAGGCCCGTGGCGAGAATGATCAGGTCGCGTTCATCGCGGGCAACATCGCCCTTGGGGTTGAACACCACCAGATTGCAACCGGCGAGCAGAACGCTGGTAGCGAGATAGACCAGGCAATAGCTGATTGTTCGCTTCATACATGCTCCTGTTCTTTATATCGATCCTTGTTTTCTTCGGGCAACAGTTGGCCATGGACAGAAAACCCTGTTTCTGTACCGGCTAATCACGCTGGGCTGAATAACGAGTTGTACTTGAGCTCGCCTGGGCCACGAACTTTTTGAATGAGCATTGCGACGTTGGTTTTACAGAATGTTACGCAAGCTGACGAACGGTTGAACTAGCGAAACGGCGGGCGCGAATCAACGCGCTATGCTGAAAATGCCTCTTGGCAATCCGTGGAATTATTCCGCCAAAGGAAAGATCTTTGACGTGAGCGAGTTGAGTTCAGGAGTACGACATGTTCAAACGCGGCGAAACCTACAACAAATGGAAGGCGACGGAAAAGGCGGAAAAGTGCCATACCGAAGAGGTTGAAAACGGCTGTCATATCGAGGTACGGGCACGGGAAGCCGATGATGGCGACGTCGAAATGTTCATCAGCGTTTACACCGCGACCGGCGAATGCGCTTACGAACGCATCAGGAAATTGCCCGGCGTGGAATGGGAAGTCGAGGACGCGCTCAAACGTGGCATCGATCAGGCAGAACGAATTGCCGGCGGCGAGTCCGGACGATTGTCCTGTGCCGATGCGCACGGCCACGAGAATGAGTGACCGTGCGCAGCTTTCAATTGGCCTGGCGAACGTCAACCTGGCCGAGTTCATTGCACTGCCAGCGCCAGGCATCGGCGAGCATGCTGTGCAGTGAGCGGCTCGCCTGCCAGCCCAGTTCTTCGAGGGCTTTTTGCGGGTCCGCCCAGCATCGCGCGATGTCGCCGGGGCGCCTTGCTTCAATCCGCAAAGGGATCTTGATACCGGTCACTTGCTCGAAGGCGCTGACTACCTCCAGCACCGAATAGCCGCGCCCGGTACCGAGGTTCCAGATGCTCACACCACGGCGATCGCGCAAGGCGTCGAGCGCGCAGACGTGCCCGAGTGCAAGGTCGACGACGTGCAGATAATCGCGAATGCCGGTGCCGTCCGGGGTCGGGTAATCGTTGCCGAACACTGACAGCTGCGCGCGCTGGCCACTGGCAACTTCCAGCAGATAGGGCAGCAGGTTGTTGGGCGTGCTGGTGGGTGCCTCGCCGAGCAGGCCGGAAGGGTGCGCACCAATCGGATTGAAATAGCGCAGCAGGCCGATCGACCAGCGCGGGTCGGAACTGGCGACACTCTTCATGATGTTTTCCGACATCAGTTTCGACATGCCGTAAGGGTTGGTCGGCTGGCCAGTGGCGCAGTTTTCGTTGATTGGCAGGGTGGCGCAGTCGCCATAAACAGTGGCCGATGAACTGAACACCAGATGGAAAACTCCGGCCTGGGCCATGGCCTGGCACAAGGTCAGGCTGCCGCCGACATTGGTGTCGAAATAGCGCAGGGGTTCACGCACGCTTTCGCCGACCGCTTTCAACCCGGCGCAATGCACCACGGCGTCGATCGGGTAGTCCCGCAACAGGTTGTCGAGCAGTCGTCGATTGCGTACATCGCCCTGGATGAACTCCGGTCGTTTCCCGGCCAGCGTACTGATGCGCTCGATTGCCGCGCGCTGGCTGTTGCACAAATTATCGAGGATCACCACATCCTCGCCGTTGCCCAGCCATTGCAGTGCGACATGCGCACCAATGTATCCCGCACCACCCGTAATCAAGATCATGCGCCCGCCCTCACAAGTGACGCCATCGGCGATGGCTTCGTAGATGGTTTCGATGCGCCTGTGCGGCGGCGAAAACCATGGTTGTTCTGGACGGTAGGGGCTGGATTGATCGGCAAGTTCAACCTTGTTTGCCAGCCGGTATGTGCAGTTCATCGGCTGTGTTCAAGGTTGGGCTGAACGTCGTGTGAACGCCGCGATTCCAACCTTCAAGAGCCTTACGGCCTCATCGAGAAATGCCCTGCACTTGCAGTGTCGACAAGTGTGACGGCCCGGTGGCTCGGCACTGAGTCGTCTTGTTTTTTTTGATGAGGATCTGGCTATGAACCTGGCAGAACAACCCGAGGCGCTTGCACTGGCGAGCGCGCAAAATGCTGTCGAAGCATCCCTTCAGGTGCGACCCACGTTGGTGTGCCTGTCGCATCTGCGCTGGGGATTTGTTTATCAACGGCCGCAGCACGTCATGTCGCGATTGGCCAAACACTACGACGTGGTGTTTTTCGAAGAGCCGGTATTTGTCGAAGACGCCACGCTCAGACTCGAGCTTTCGAATCCGGCGGCGGGAATAGAAGTGGCGGTGCCGCAATTGCCGATCGGCATGAGTGGCGAGGCGATCGAGCAGGCGCAGAGGCAATTGCTCGATGAACATCTCGCCGGGCGCGTTCAGGGCGATCTGCTCCTTTGGTATTTCACGCCGATGAGCCTGCTGTTTACCGAGCACCTCGACGCTCGGGTTACCGTCTATGACTGCATGGATGAACTGTCGGCGTTCATGGGCGCACCGGCGCGCTTGATCGACATGGAGCAGCAACTGCTCGCCCGAGCTGATGTGGTGTTTACCGGCGGCTTCAGTCTGTGGGAGGTCAAGCAGCGCCAGCACGGTAATGCCTATCCGGTACCGAGCAGCGTCGACATCGCGCATTTCGCGGCGGCGCGGCAGGCACTGCCGGAACCGCCCGATCAAGCATCCATAGCGCGGCCACGCCTGGGCTTTTTCGGCGTGATCGATGAACGCTTCGATATCGAATTGATTGATCGCTTGGCGGCGATGCGTCCCGACTGGCAGATCGTGCTGATCGGTCCGGTGGTGAAGATCGATCCGCAGACGCTGCCGCAACGGCCGAACCTTCATTATCTGGGCGGCAAGCAATATGCCGAGCTGCCGGACTACCTCGCTGGCTGGGACGTGGCACTGATGCCGTTCGCCCTCAACGCCTCCACGCGTTACATCAGCCCGACCAAGACTCCCGAATACCTCGCTGGCGGTTGCCCAGTGGTGTCGACGCCGATTCACGATGTGATCAGCGGCTACGGCGAGAGCGGCGCGGTATTCATTGCCGACACTGCCGAGGCCTTCGTCGAGGCGATCGAAAAAGCTTTGCCACTCAAAGGCACCATCGAATTTCTGCAGCGCGCCGATGCCGCGATCGCCGGCATGTCGTGGGACAACACCAGCCGCTTCATGCAGGAGCAGATCGAATGCCTACGATAAGCCTTGAGCGCGCCAAGTCCGGCCACGCCTATGACTACCTGATCGTCGGTGCCGGGTTCGCCGGCAGTGTCATCGCCGAACGTCTGGCCGAAGGATTGGGCCGCCGGGTGTTGCTGGTTGACCGGCGCCCGCATATCGCCGGCAATGCCTACGACCATTACGATGAGGCCGGGGTACTGGTGCACCGCTATGGTCCGCACATCTTTCACACCAATGCGCAACGGATCGTCGACTATCTGTCACGCTTCACGGAATGGCGGCCCTACGAACACCGCGTGCTCGCGCAGGTGGACGGCAAGCTGGTGCCGATTCCGATCAATCTGACCACGCTGAATTCGCTCTATGGCCTGTCGATGTCCTCCGAAGAAGCCGAAGTGTTTCTCGCCGAACGCGCCGAACCGGTGGCGACCATTCGCACGTCCGAAGATGTCGTGGTCAATCAGATCGGCCGTGAGCTCTACGAAAAATTCTTTCGCGGATACACGCGCAAGCAGTGGGGGCTGGATCCCTCGGCACTGGATAAATCGGTGACTTCGCGCATTCCGACGCGGACCAGCGAAGACGACCGCTATTTCGGTGACACCTTCCAGATCATGCCTTCGGGCGGCTACACGCAAATGTTCGAACGCATGCTCGATCACCCGAACATCAATCTGCTGCTCGGCACCGATTTCAAGGCTGTGCGCGACGAGGTGCAGTACGCGCATCTGATCTACTGCGGCCCGATCGACGAATACTTCGATTTCCAGTTGGGCCGTTTGCCGTATCGGTCCTTGCGCTTCGAACACCAGACCCTCGAGCAGGAACACTATCAGCCAGTGGCGGTAGTGAATTATCCGCACCCGGATGTGCCGTATACGCGCATCACTGAATACAAACACCTGACCGGGCAAACGCACCCGTGCACCAGCATCACTTACGAATATCCGTGTGACGATGGCGACCCGTATTACCCGGTGCCGCGCGCAGAAAATGCCGAGCTGTACAAACGCTATCGAGCGCTCGCCGAGCAGACGCCGAACGTGACGTTTCTCGGGCGACTGGGTACCTACAAGTACTACAACATGGATCAGGTGGTGGGCCAGGCGCTGGCCTTGTATCGGGATATCGAGGCGGCGCAGGCAGAAACCACGGCTGAAACCGAGATCGATGCTTCATGACCACGCAGCCGAAAGGCGACGAGCCCGGCGCAGATGCGTCTTCGATCTTCAGCAGCTTCGTCATGGCCGGTTTCGAATGTTCCAGCCAGCGCCGCCAGGACGGTCGGCGCCTGGATCTGCTGGCCGACACCGGGCATGCGCGCTGGGCCGCCAAGGACTACCAGCGACTAAGCGAGTTGAACATTCGTTGCGCCCGCGACGGCTTGCGCTGGCACCTGATCGAGCGCAGCCCCGGGCGCTATGACTGGAGCAGTTTTCTGCCGATGCTCAAAGCGGCACAAGCGCAGCAAGTGCAGGTGGTCTGGGATCTGTGCCATTACGGCTACCCGGATGATCTGGATATCTGGCGCCCGGCATTTGTCGAGCGTTTCGCCCGCTTCGCCGGTGCTGCAGCGAAGCTGATGGCCGACGAGGGCGTGAGCGTTCCGTTCTACTCGCCGATCAACGAGATTTCCTTCTGGAGTTGGGCGGGAGGCGAGGTGGCGTATTTCAATCCGAACGCACGCGGGCGCGCGCAGGAGCTCAAGCATCAACTGGTGCGGGCGAGCATTGCTGCGATCGAAGCGATTCGCGAACAGGTCCCGAATGCGCGGTTTGTCCAGTGCGATCCGTTGATCCATGTGATCGCCGGCTCCCGGCGCACTGACGATATCGAAGCCGCTGAGGCCTATCGGCTGTCGCAATTTCAGGCGTGGGATCTGCTCACCGGCCGCGAATGGCCGGGTCTGGGTGGGCAGGAGCATTACCTGGATATCGTCGGCGCCAATTTCTATGCGCATAACCAGTGGTATTTCCACGGCCGACGGATCCTTCGCGGCGAGCGCGACTTCCGGCCGTTGTCGGGCATGCTCAAGGAACTGCACCAGCGTTATCAGCGGCCAGTGCTGATCGCTGAAACCGGTGCCGAAGATGAAGAACGCCTGCCGTGGCTGGCCTACATCGTCGAGCAGACGCTGCTGGCCCTTGAACGCGGTGTGCCGGTGCAGGGGATTTGCTGGTACCCGTTTCTCGATTATCCGGGGTGGGACAATGGCCGGTATTGTCCCACAGGTGTGTTTGGCTATCCCGATGGCGAGGGTGAGCGCGCAGCGTTTCATCCGCTGCACGTCGAGCTGGCGCAAGTGCCCGAGCGGATTGCCGCAAGTCTGCGCCGGGTCAATGGCCGGCGTGTTGAGGGGCGGGGGAGATGAACTTCCAGCGCAGGCGCGATGAACCGTTGCCGGCGTCAGCCGCCGCGTTTCTATGGCGCTACATAAGAATTCGCCCGGCGCACTTCGTCGCCATGGTCGCACTGGTGATCGGCGCGGCTTGCTGTGCGGTGGTGGTTCAATACGGCATGAAACTGCTGGTCGATGCCATGGCCGCCGGGTCGGCGGCGGAACAGGTCTGGCACGCGTTCGGCCTGTTCATGGCATTGATCGTGATGGAAAACCTGCTGTGGCGCCTCGGCGGTTGGGTCGGTTGCCACACCATCGTCGGCAGTTGTGCGGATCTGCGCGTCGACCTGTTCCATCATCTGACCGGCCACCCGATGCGTTATTTCCGGCGGCATTTCTCCGGTTCGCTGGCCAATCGCGTCTCAGCGATCGGTGCCGCTGCCGACAAGGTCTACGGCGGACTGACCTGGCGTATCGTGCCGCCATGCGTGGATTTCATCGGTGCCGTGGCCTTGCTGTTGGCGGTGCACGGTGCGATGGCGCTGGCATTGGTCGGTTGCGTGATAGTCGTCGCCGCGCTGATTACCATATTCGGCGTGCGCGGTCGCAGCCGGCACATCGCTTTCGCTTCGCAGTCGGCGCGGGTCGGTGGCGAGATTGTCGATCTGGTTTCCAACGTCTGGACCATCAAGGCCTTCTCTGGACGCCAACGCGAGCGCCTGCGCCTGGAGCGCGAGATCGGCATCGAGGCCGATTCACACCGCAGCAGCTGGATGTACATGGAAAAGGCCCGGGTACTGCACGACATCTGCCTGACCGTTATGGCCGGCGGCATGCTCGGCTGGGCGATTCTGCTCTGGCGAGCGGGACAGGTGACGGCGGGGGATGTGGTGATGGTCAGCGCGTTGACCTTTCGCATCCTGCACGGTTCGCGTGAACTGGCGCTGGCCCTGGTGGAAACCAGCCAGCAGATGGGCGTCATCAGCGAAACCCTGGGCATCGTCGCCCAGCCCCATGAGCTCAGCGACGCCTTGGAGGAACTGGCGCCGACGCGCGGGCACATCAAAATGCTCGACGTCAGTTACGCCTACCCGGATGGGCGCAAGGTCTTCGAGCATTTCTTTCTCGATATTCCGGCCGGGCAAAGCGTCGGCATTGCCGGCACCTCGGGCTCGGGAAAATCGACCTTGCTCGGTTTGCTGCAACGTCTGGATGATGTGCGCAGCGGGGTGATCCTGATCGACGACCGCGACATCCGCTCCGTCAGCCAGGACAGCCTGCGCCGGCAGATCGCCGTGGTGCCGCAGGAACCGGCGCTGTTCAATCGCAGCATTCTGGAAAACATCGGCTATGGCCAACCGTACGCCACCGAGCAGCAGATTATCGAGGCGGCGCGCCAAGCGTTTTGCGATGAATTCATCCAGGCGTTGCCGCAGGGTTATCACACCCTGGTGGGTGAACGGGGAGTGACGTTGTCCGGCGGGCAACGCCAGCGCCTGGGGCTGGCGCGGGCGTTTTTGAAAGACGCACCGATCCTGATTCTCGACGAGGCGACCTCGGCACTTGATTCCGATTCCGAAGCGATCATCCAGCGCGCATTGAGCAACCTGATGCGCGGCCGCACGGTACTCGCCGTGGCCCACCGCCTCTCGACCATCGCCAACTTCGATCGGGTGCTGGTGCTGGAGGACGGCGAGATCGTCCAGGACGGCACTCCCGAAGAACTGCGCGAAAGCCAAGGGCGGTTCCGCACGCTGTGGCAGATGCAGGCGATGGTGCACAACCGTTGAACGCGCTGCTATTGCGCTGAGCGCGTCCAGACCCTGACGTAGTCGATGCGAAACACCGACGGCAGATCAGCATCGTCGACCACGCCGAACCAGTCCCACATCGCTTCACTGTCGAAGACGATTTGCATGGGGAAATGCCAGTAGTTGTTTTTCGCCTCTCGCACCAGCACGCCGTCGACGTACCAGCGCAAAGTCTCGGGTTGCCAGTCAAAGCCGTAGACATGAAAAGTATTGGCCAGCCGCCACGGTGCGATCCAGGTACTGCCGGAACTCAGGTGTTGATCATCTTGCGGTCTGGCCCAGACATGCGCGTTCATGTTGTACAGGCGATCGAAGGCTTCATTGCGGGTCTTGCCGCCGATTTCGAAGATATCGATTTCCGTGGCATTGTCCGTCAGCCCGGTCCACGCCAGCCAGAACGCACTGGAACCGGCGGAATTCATCGGTTTCGCCCGGGCTTCGTAATAGCCGTACATCCCCCGTTCGTTGGTGCGCACCATCGCCGAGCTGTAATCCTTGTAGCCCAGGGCGACGTATTTTTCCGGGAGGGTCTGTTTGCGGAAAGTGATGTTCAGATTGCCGTTGCCGAGCTTGGCGTTCTCCGGCAAAAACAGCGCCGGTTTGCGCCCGAGGGAATCGGTGCCGGTGGCGTTGTTGACGTGCCAGCGTTCGGCATCGAGGGTGCTGCCGTTGAATTCGTCGGACAGCCGCGTATCGCGTTTCCAACCGCCGGCATTGGCCTGGTCCGATAACGGCAGGTCGGGCGTAACGTGCGTCGGGGTCGGGCCTAATGGGCCGACGCGAGTCCACGCATCCACCTGTTGCGGAATGGCGACCGCCCACTTTTGCGCCAGATACTCAAACACATTGCGGCGTTCTTCCTGGCTGCTGAATGGGCGGTCATAAACCAGTACTTCGGCGATGTCACCGCGGAGGATTTCCGAGGTGCCCACCACATTGCGCGCCACCGCGAACGGGCCGATCGGCACGTCAGTGGTTTCCAGCAACGCCAGCGCCGGCTCGTACGCGGTGGTCTGCTGCACGCTGATGCCGAAATTCGGCGCGACGTTATCGTTATCCGCCAGTTGCGGTCGCGAGCTGAACAGGCGCTGCCAGGCCTTGCCGCCGGCCTGCGCGGGCAAGCGCCGCGAGACGACGAACACCGTCACCGGGCCTTTGCTCGTGCGAATCGCCTGGCCCATGAATGCCGCCGTGCCGCTGAAGCGCACCACGCCGTGGCCGTTGAGGGCGTTATCGACGCGCGTGGGCAATGTCGTCGCCGTGCGATTGTCGACGACCACGTCATTGCCCTTGCCGGATTTGTCCCGCCAGCGCACGACCTGATTTTGTCCTTCGAGGGTCATGGCCGCCGGATCATTGCCGTCCAGCCACAGCACCAGTCCATCGGTGACCGGTCGTGGAATATTGGCGTTGGCGCCAGCGCTCAGCAGCAGCAAAACCAACAGCAAGCATGGTGATCTGTTCATGAGTCGTCCCTAACGTGGATTTGCCCCGTTATTACGTGCCCACCGCCAGCAGCGGCGCCGGTTGCGGGCGGTAGCCCCAGGGGTTGTTGGTCTGCCAGCGCCAGCTGTCGATGAGCATTTGCGTCAGCTCGCGTTGCGCGCGCCAGCCCAGTTCGCGCCCGGCCTTGCTCGCATCGGCGCGGCACTCGGCGACATCACCGGCGCGGCGCGGGGCGAAGCGGTAGGGAATGCGCAGGCCGGTGACGTCTTCGAAAGCGCTGATGATCTGCAACACGCTATAGCCGCTGCCGGTACCGAGATTCCATACGTGCAGGCCATGCTCATCGCCCTGCAAAACCTGTAGGGCCTTGAGATGACCTTCGGCCAGATCCAGCACATGGATGTAGTCGCGAATACAGGTGCCGTCGACGGTTGGATAGTCGTTGCCGTACACGGTCAACGCAGCGCGCTGGCCGCTGGCAACCTCGGTCAGGCACGGCAGCAGATTGTTCGGCCGACCGTTTGGCGCTTCGCCGATCAGCCCGCTCTGGTGCGCGCCGATCGGGTTGAAGTAACGCAGCACAGCGATGTTCCAGCGTGCATCCGCGAGGGCGAGGTCGCTGAGCAGTTCTTCGATCACCAGCTTCGAGCGCCCGTACGGGTTCGCCGGTTTGCCGGTGCCATGCGATTCCACGATCGGCATCACAGTCGGCTCGCCATAGACAGTGGCCGAGGAACTGAACACCAGATTGAACACCTGCGCGCGGGCCATCGCCTGACACAGGTTCAGTGTGCCGAAGACATTGTTGGCGTAGTAATCCATCGGCCGGCGTACGCTCTGCGCAACGGCCTTGAGCCCGGCGAAATGCAGCACTGCATCAATTGCGTAGGTGCTGAAAATCTCGTCCAGCAGTGCGGCGTCGCGGATATCGCCCTCGATGAAATCGACGTGCGAGTGACTCAACAGCTCCAGCCGTGCGATGGCCTCGCGGCTGCTGTTGCACAGGTTGTCGAGGATCAGGACCGAGCGCCCGGACTCGATCAATTGCAGTGCCGTGTGCGAACCGATGTAGCCGGCACCGCCCGTGATCAACGTGGTTTTGCGCATGACGACGTGCTCCATTGCGAGGAAATGCAGCTCAGCGGGCGGTAAACACCAACTTGAATTCTTGCGGCCAGCGCGGATGCAGCAGGCTGTAGGCCAAGGCATAGGTCAGCGTGCCGATGGCAATATCGCCGGCCAGGTGTGCGTAGCCGGACAGGCTCGTTTGCCGCGACGTCCACAGCACCACGACGACCATCAGCAGCGAGGCGAACAGGCTGCGGTAACTGGACTGAAAGAAGCAGCGCCAGTCATAACCGATGGCGGCGTGCAGGCCGCGTACCTGCAGCGGCGTGATCAGCAGCATGCGCAGCAGCAATGCCAGCGCCGCCGCCATGCCGCCGTAGGTCGCCCCGAGCAGATACACCAGCGCCAGCGCGAGCAAGGTGGTGGCGACTTCCGCCTTGAGGGTCAAGTGCGTGCGATTGACCGCCACCAGCGCGGTGGTCGCATACAGCGCCAGATTGCCCAGCGCTGCCGTGCAGGCGAGCACTTGCAGCAAGGGAACCGCGTCAGCCCATTTCGCGCCGAAGATCAGCAGGATGATGTCTTCGGCGGTCAGGGCGATACCGAAGAACAGCGGTGTCAGTACGAAACCGCTGATCGCCGTGGAATCGCCTATCACGCCGATCAGGCGCGCCGGTTCGGCACTGCGCCGGGCGAACACCGGCAAGGCGTAGCTCATCAAGCCGTTGTAGATCGCCGAGCGCGGCAGGTCGATGATGCGCATGGCCAGGTTGAACATGCCCACCGCATGCGCCCCGGCAGTCAGGCCGAGAATCAGGTTGACGCCGCGTTGCAGGGTTTGCGAACTCATCACGTTGACACAGACCGGGAGGCCGGCGCGCAGCACTTCCCCCAACACCTGGCGGTCGATAAGAAAGGGAATGCGCCGACGCTCGCTGCGCATCAGTACCAGTGTGGAAACGCCGTCCATGATCAGCGCCTGGGCAACCACCGCCCACGGGCCGAAACCCAGCATCGCCACAGCCACACCGCCAACCCCGCCCGCGACTTTGCCGAGCAAGGTACGCGAGGCCAGCAACTTGAAATTGCCGCTGCGGCGCATCTGCGCCACATACACCCGCGCCATCAGGGTGAAGAGGATTTTTACCGAGGCCACGGCGGTCATCCAGCGCAGCGCGGTGGACGGCGTATACAGCACCACCGCCAGCGAAATCAAAGCAATCGATAGCAGACTGACCAGCACGGCAAACCAGAACACGCTGCTGATGTGTTTGTCCTCGACACGTTGCAGGCGCACCAGCGGGTCTTCCAACATTGACGAAAACAGAATGCCGACCACTTCGACCACAGCGATGATCAGCGTGCCGATGCCCAGCTCCGTCGGCGTCAGCAGATGCGCGTAGACGACAAAGGTAATCATCGACAGAAAGATCAGGCCGAACTTCTCGGTGAAAATCCATACGAGGGTCATCAGGCGACGGTTGGCCATGGCGCGATCCCTGAATTCAGCGGCTGTTGCCCAGGTTTTTCAAGCAGGCGTAGAGGTAGCGCAGGGTCGGTTTGCCCCGGGAGAACAACAGCGTCTGCCACGAATGTCCGAGCATCTGCCGGAACACCTCGATGACCCGTGGGTGATCGCCGCGCCGGGAAAACGCATTAAGAAACTCCGCGTGATTGGCGAGGACGAAATAGATCCGCTGCTGCTTGTTCAGCCGCGTGCCGTAACGCGCCAGATACAGCTGGATGAAGCGCAGCTTGTGCGGGTAATACTTGTGCGGTTGCGCGGTGATGTTGGCAGCGTTGACGGCGCGCCAGTGGAGAATCTGCGGCACGCTGTGGATCTCGCTGATTTCCGCGATACGCGTCCACAGCAGGCGATCCTCGGCAAAGCGCAGGCTATGATCGAAGCCGCCAATGGCGACGATGATCTCGCGTACGGCCAATACGCCGGAGGTGCCGTTGATGATGTTTTCGCGCATGAAATCGGCAAAGTGCTCGCCGTGTTTGCAGCGATCTTCCAATTGACGTTTGCCATCACTGAATTCACTCATCTGAAAGCAATCGATCAAGCCGACTTTGCGTCCCTGTCGAGTCAACTCCGCGTGCAGCGCCAGTTGTTTTTGCAGTTTCTCCGGATGCCAGCGGTCATCGGCATCGAGGAAGGCGATAAAGGTTTCTTCGGCGCTGAACACACCGCGATTGCGCGCACTGGCCGGGCCTTGGTTGGGCTGCTGCAACAGGACGATGGGCAAGGGCGCGGCGTAGTGCTTGACGATCTCTGGACCGGCATCACTGGAACCATCATCGACGACAATGACTTTGTCCGGCAGGCGGGTCTGTGCGCACACCGAGTCCAGTGTGCGTTGGATGCTGGCGGCGGCGTTGTACAGCGGAATCACCACGCACACGGTGACGGCGTAGGGATCATTCAGCATGGGCGTTGTTCCCGGAAAGTGCCGCGCATTGGCCGAGCATTCGCCGCTGGCAGCGGCTGCGGACGGGCGACGAGGTGGTGGCGGAAGGTCAGGCTGAGCACGCAGAAAATCAGGAACTCACCCGAGCGATAGTTGGGGATCACGTAGGCGACGTAATTGGTAACGACGAACAGGCCGATGATCACCAGCGCACAGGCCTGATAGCGCGCGGACTGATCTGCGGTGATTGCGCGATAGCGCTTGCTCAGGGTCTGGGCAAACATCAGCAGCAGGGCGATCAACTGAATCAGGCCGCCATTGAGCAGGGTTTCGACGTAGCCGCTGTGCGCGTTGCCGATGTAGCCCCAGCGCGTAATGAACGCATCTGCATCGGCACTGGCCCAGAACGCGCCGAAACCGTAGCCCTTGAGAAATTGCGCATCGATCAGCGGTTGCAACAGTTCCCAGATTAGCGTGCGGTCGGTCAGCGACGGGTCACGGCCAACCAGTTCCAGCAGCATCGCGTAGTTGGCGTAGAGCACGCCACACAGAAGGAAGAACACCAGCGTCGCCGCCGTGAACGCCAACAGTGAGCGGTTGATGCGCAAGCGGATCAGGGTGATGAAGTAGGCGTAACTGGCGGTGCCGGCGACGATCAACGCAATCGCCGTGGCCGACTGCGCCAGGCCAATGGCAATTAGCGCGAACAGGCCGTAGAGCATGGCCATTGGGTTGCGCTGGCGGATCATCGGCAGCAGCAACAGGATCGCAATAGCGTTCAGGCGTGCACCGGCATTCTTTTCTGCGAACACCCCGCGAAACGCACCGTCACGGATGCCGCCGGAAATAAAGGCGATGTCCGGGCGAATCACGGCGAAGATCAAGCCGACCAACGCCGCCGCACCGATCACACAGCCGAACAGAAACGCAATGCGTTCCAGGCTGTAGCGCCAAGCAATGAAACCGGCGAAGAACACCACACTGAGCAGCGCGACGAAACGCTTGAAGCTGAGCATCGGCTCGCTCGACCAACTGATCGACGCCGCCACGCAGCCGAGAAACAGCAGCAAGAACAGGTTCTGCCGGTAGAAGCTTTTACTGAGGAAGACCTTGTGCCGGATGAAAAAGAACAGCGGCACTAGCAAGGTCAGCAAGCCGCAGACCTGATTGGCCAGATTGCCTTCCAGATCCTGCTGGGCATCGTCCAGCGTACTGACGTTGCCCAGGCGCAGAAAGAAGCCGATCACCTGGGTGTAAAACAGCACACCGAACAGGGTGAAGGCGTCCGCCAGCGTCGAGTAACGCACTTGCAGGCGGTTCATCTCAGCGCCTCCCGAGTAACGCCTTGAGGTAGGTCTGCACCGCGCGAGCATTGACAAAACGCGCGGCAGCATCAATGCGGCGCTGGCGATGCACGGCTCGCGGCGAGGCCAATTGTTGGCTGATCGCGACGGCGAGCGCGGCGGGATCGTCAACCTCGACCAAGGGCGCGACCGCACCATCGGCGAGAATTTCCTGCGGGCCGTACGGGCAGCGGGTCGCCACGACCGGCGTGCCGGTCGACAGGGCTTCGACCAGGGCGTTGGGGCTGCCTTCGAAGCGTGACGACAAGACGAAGCAATCGGCCCGAGCGATCTCGGCGATTGGATCACTGGCGTAGCCCGGCAGATCGCAACGCTGTGCAACGCCGAGCGCTGTCGCCTGGGCCAGCAGTTCGCCGCGCAAGGCGCCTTCGCCGAAGATGATCAGCCGCGCATCACGTTGCGGCAGGCGGGCGAAGGCGTCGATCAGGGTGTCGAAGCCTTTTTGTTGCGCCAGGCGTCCTACAGCGACGATCACCGGAGTGGTTTTGTCCTTCAGCCAGGGATGGCTGGGCGCGGCGGCGGGTTTGTCGCGAAAATCGTTGTCGAGCACCGGGTTGTCAGCGGTGGTCACATCGCGCGGGCGGGCGATGGTGGTGTCGACCAGATCCTCGGCGACGCCTTGTGACACGCAGATCACCGGGTTGGGAATCAGCCGGTACAGCCACGGCGCCAGCCAGTAGGCGAGCTTGACCGACAGGGCCGGGTTGACGTGCTTGTCCCGCGAAAAGGCATTGCGCTCGCTGACATGCAGCCGCGCCAAGGTACCGGACAACGCGGCGGCGGCAATCGCCACGACGTTGACATGAGTGAGCACCGCCAGTTGCGCGTCGTAGCGATTGCTGCGCAAAAAGCGCATCAGCGCGGGCACGGCAGCGGCGCTGCGCGGGCTGTCGAGCAACACTTGCCTGACCCGTGGGTCGAGCGCCGGTTGATTGATGCCGGCACCGGTGAGCATCAGCAGCGTCACTTCGTTGCCGGCCTCAACCAAGGCGCCGGCGAGGCGCACCATCATTTTCTCCGCGCCACCGGCGCCGAGGTCCTGGAGGATGATCAGCAGCTTTTTCATCGGTTCCATACCTGGTAATAGGCCTGGGCGGCATACTGGCTGGTATAGGGCAGGATCGCTTCGCTGACTGAATGTCGGGCTGGAGCTGCCGGTTTGCGGTTGGCCAGACTGTCGAGCATTGCCTCGGTCAGGGCCGGCACATCATTGACCTTGACCAAACGCCCGAGGCGCCCATCATCGAGCAACTCGCGCGGCCCGCTGCCGCAATCGGTGGAGATCACCGGAGTGCCCAGCGCCAGCGCCTCGACCAGCACCGTCGGCAAGCCTTCGTGCAAAGAGCTGAGCACCAACAGCTGCGCATGACGGATCAGCGGATAGGGATTGCGCAGATGCCCGGTGAAATGCACCAGACGTTCGATGCCCAGCCGTTGCGCCTGCGCTTCAAGCTGAGCGCGCAACGGGCCGTCGCCGGCAATCACCAGATACGGCAGCGGGCGTTGTTGCGCCGCCAGCGCGTAGGCGTCGAGCAGCAGATCGAAGCCCTTGGTGTGCACCAATCGGCCGATGCCCAGCCAGTAATGATGGGGCACACCACCGGGCAACGGCGCTTGTGCCGCACGCATCAGTTGTTCGCTGATCACTGCGTTCGGGCAATAACGAATACGCGGTCGCCCCCACGGCATCAACCCGGCAAGCGACTGGCGCAGACCGTGGGACACCGCGACCACCTTGCCGCTGCCGCACAGGTACAGCGCGTACAACAGCCGCAGGCTGGCGCGCCCGGTGTTCTGCTCGGCGCAATCCAGCGCGGCGTGGCGGGTGTAGATGACTTTGCAGGGACTGCCCAGGGTGGCGAACCAGGTGCAGAGATTGGCCTGCTCCTTGGCGCCAATCAGGTGCGTCACGCTTTCGCGGCGAATCAGCCGGCGCAGCAGCACGATCGATTTCAGCCAGCCCGCGAGCCCACTGCCGCCACCGGCCATGCTCGGCGCGCCGTCGACGTTGGGCGAGTCGCCGTTCATGACGAAAAAACTCACCCGCCGACCGTCCGCCAGAAACTGCTCGGCGAGGCGTTGCTGCACGCACTCGACGCCGCCGCCAGTCTGGTAATCCTTGAGCGTGAACAGAATATGCATCGGCACAATCCTCATGGGGCAGTGACATTGATTGCCACTTGCTGGCGCAGAATCAGTTCGGTCAGGCGCAGGGCATTGCTCGGGTAGTCGAGCAGGTAACGCTTGATCGTGTGCGGCTCGCGGTACATGCGGTAAAAGGCGCGCAGGTGCAGGCGATTGATCGCGTCGGGGTAGTAACGCTTGCTGGCATTGGCCTCCTGACGAATGAAACCGCCGCAGGTGAACGCCACGCCGCTGAAACCACCGCGCAGTGCTTCGAGGATAAAGCGCTCCTGCAGACCGGCGCCAAGGCCGACCAGCAGCAGGTTGGTGCGCTGTCGGCGGATGTCAGCTTGAATTGCCGCACCTTGTTCGGCGTCGAAGTAACCGTTGTGCGCGCCGACCAGTTGCAGGCGCGGGTACTGCATACCGAGCTTGTCAACGAAACGATCAAGCTCGGCCTGCCGCGCACCGACCACGTAGACGCGTTTGCCGCGCTGCTCGGACTCGCGCAACACCGGATCGGCAATCGAGGTGAAATCGAAACTGACCCGCTGCACCGCGCGCCCGGTGATGCGCGACATGAACCCGGACATCAGCATGCCGTCGCAGAAATACGCCAGCGACGGCGGCGGCTGGCGGATGAAACTGCCGATCGAGGCGAAGTTGAGAAAGGAGAAGGCCCGGTTGGAGTCCAGCAGGGCCGGCGAATAACGGTCGAGCAATTCCAGGCGGATCATGATGCGAGATCCTGTGCTTCAGCGGCGCAGGTTGGCCGGCCGACGCTGATGTAGGTGAAGCCGCGTGCGCTGAGGCGTTGCGGATCGAACAGGTTGCGGCCATCGAAGATCAGCGGATTTTTCAACTGGCGGGCGAGCAGTTCGAAGTCTGGTGCGCGAAACGATTGCCATTCGGTGACGATCACCAGCGCGTCGGCATTTTTCAGCGCCGCCTCTTTGGTCCCCGCCAACGAGAGGTCATCGCGCGGGCCGTAAAGCTGCTGGGCCTGTTCCATGGCTTTCGGGTCGAACGCCTGCACGCTGGCGCCGGCTCGCCACAACGCCTCCATCAGCACGCGGCTGGGGGCTTCGCGCATGTCGTCAGTGTTGGGCTTGAAGCTCAGGCCCCACAGCGCGAAGGTTTTGCCTTCCAGCGCGCCGTTGAAGTGCTCGGCGATCTTGTGGAACAGCGTGCTCTTCTGCTCGTTGTTGCGTGACTCCACCGCGCGGAGCAGGCGCGCATCGATGTCGACGCCGTGGGCGGCATGGATCAACGCCCGCACATCCTTGGGGAAACACGAACCGCCATAACCGATGCCGGGATAGATGAACTGGTAGCCGATGCGCGGATCCGAGCCGATGCCATGGCGGACCATTTCGATGTCGGCGCCAAGCTTTTCCGCGAGCCCGGCCATTTCGTTCATGAAGCTGATCTTGGTCGCGAGCATGCAGTTGGCCGCGTACTTGGTCAGCTCGGCGCTGCGCACATCCATGACGATGATTTTTTCGCGGTTGCGATTGAACGGTTCGTACAGCTCACGCATCAGCGCTTCGGCGCGCGGGCTATCGGTGCCGATGATGATCCGGTCGGGGCGCATGCAGTCGTCGACCGCGCAACCTTCCTTGAGAAATTCCGGGTTGGAAACCACATCGAAGGTCAGTGCACCACGGCCGCTTTCGCCGAGGATGGCGCTGATGCATTCGCGCACCCGGTCCGCCGTGCCCACCGGCACCGTGGATTTGTCGACGATGATCTGCTCGCCGCGCAGGTGCTCGCCGATGGTGCGGGCGACGCTGAGCACATGTTTGAGATCCGCCGAGCCGTCCTCGTCCGGCGGCGTGCCGACGGCGATCAGCAACACATCGCCATGCTTTACGGCGGCGGCCAGATCGCTGCCGAATTGCAGGCGACCGCTGTGATGATTGTCCCGCACCAGGCTCTTCAGACCCGGCTCGTAGATGGGCAGAGTGCCGTCGTTCAAGGCCTGCACCTTGGCCGCGTCGACATCCACACACAGCACGTTGTGGCCGACCTCGGCCAGCGCGGCGCCCTGGACCAGTCCGACATAACCGATACCGAATACACTCACATTCATGGGAAAACCTCATGCGTGGCGGGGTGGGCCAGAGCGCTGGCCGCTGTCAGTAGATGTTTTTCGAGAAGAGGGTGAAGGGCGTCTTCAGCAGGATCTTGATGTCCAGCCACAGCGACCATTGATTGATGTAATTGAGGTCCTGGGCGACCCGGCGCTGCATCTTTTCCACGGTCTCGGTTTCGCCGCGATGCCCGGTGATCTGTGCCAGCCCGGTGATGCCAGGCTTGAGCCGATGCCGCGCCATGTAAGCGCGGACCTTGCCGGTGTAATAGATGTTGTGGGTGACCGCGTGGGGGCGCGGGCCGACCAGCGCCATGTGGCCGAACAGCACGTTGAATAGCTGCGGCAGCTCATCGATCGAGCTGCGCCGCAGAAAGCGTCCCAGCGGTGTGACGCGGTCGTCGTCGCGGGTGGCCTGACGTACTTGCTGATCGTCGTGCACGCGCATTGAGCGGAATTTCCACACGCGGATCACTTCGCCGTCGCAGCCATGGCGGTTCTGCTTGAACAGCACCGGTCCCGGCGAGGTCAGCTTGACCGCAATGGCCACGCCGAGCAGCAGCGGGCTGAGCAGAATCAGCGCCACCGCGGCGACGCTGCGTTCGAACAGGTCCTTGCAGAACAGGCTGCCGGGGTGCGAAGTGAGCAGGCTTTCGTTGAGATAGATCGCCGGCATCCGCTCGATCTCGGAGATCGAATGATTGAGCAGGACCATGCTGCCCAGATCGGGAATCCACACCACGTCGACGTTCATGTCGAGCAGGTTGATGTACAGCGCTTCGATGGTCGCTGCCTCGGCCATCGGCAGCACGATGTACACGCGCCGCGCCTGCAACCGCGTAATGATTTCGCGAATGTCCTCAACCTCACCGAGCAGCGGCAGGATGCTCGGCGCCGGGCCGCTGTCGGCTTTCGCCGCGACAAAACCGAGCAGCAGCGCACGATCCGGGTCGAGCAGTTTGCGCGCCAGTTCATGGGCGGTCGGGCAGGTGCCGATGATTACCGCGCGGCGCTCGTTGCAAATCATTTTGGTGTACATGCGCACGAACAGATGCAGCGGCAGAAACGTCGCCGCCTGGGCGAGAAAACCGACCACGGCCCAGACAATCACCACTTGCCGCGAGAACAACGCGCTGGTCTGGGTGACGAAGGCGATGCTCATCAGCAGCCCGAGCAGAATCAGCCAGCCGGCGAGCAAACGTCCGAGGCCGACCAGCAGACCATGGCGCTTGTGGTAGACCTGCACCAGGCCGTAGACCGGCATCGAGCCAAGCACCGTGAGGATGATCAGCAGCCGATATTCACTGGGCAACTCGCCGATGCGCCAGTGCACCAGCACGATCAGCAACAGGTTGACCAGGGTCATTGCGCACAGCCATTGCACCCAGAAGGTGAGGCCGCGACGGTGTGCCATTTGCGCGGAATATTGCGAGGTCATCGGCGCGATCTCCGATTCGTCGAACAGGGAAGGATTTGCTGTTGCCGGGCGGCACGGCCCGAAGGATCAGCGCGGGGCGAAGTCGTAGTCGTAGAAGGAACGGGAATGGCCATGGCCGTACTTGCGCGCCTTGCGCAGATCGACCTGATTGAGCACCACGCCGAATACCGGTGCCTGACTCTGCTGCAACACGGCGATGCTTTTGCGCACCTGGCCGACCGGCGTGCTCTGCGCCTTGACCACGTAGATCACCGCATCGGAATGCTGGGCCAGCAACAGTGCGTCGCTGACGATTTCTGCCGGCGGCGAATCGATGATGATGTGCCGGTAGCGCGACTTGAGAATCTGCAACAGCCGACCGAGGCGTGGAGAGCTGAGCAAATCCTGAGCGGGCGCCACGGCGTTGCTTGAACTGCTCGAGGCTTTCAAACGCGGTGCCTCGAACGGGTCCAGCGCCGATGGCGACAGGCAGCCGGCCGGGAGCATGTCGAGATTGCCGACGCTGCGGATGCAGTCCTCCAGCCGCGCGCTGCCGGCCATGAGGTTGGCGAGGCCGGGGCTCTGCGGCGGGAAATCGAAGTTCAGCGACAGCGTCGGCTGCCGCATGTCGGCATCGATCAGCAGCACCCGTTCCAGTGGCGCCAGCGACGAAGCGAGATTGTTGGCGATGGTGCTCTTGCCTTCGCCGGACACCGAAGACGTGACCAGCACCACCTGCGCCGGGCGTTCGTTGTTTTGCAGCATCAGCCAGGTGCGCAGGTTGCGGATGGTTTCGCAGAAACGCGGGTGGTCGTTGTCCTCGAACAGCCGCGCCAACTGCCGCCGGCTCTTTTTCATCACCAGCGGCACTACGCTGAGCAGCGGCACATTGAGCAGACTCTCGACGGTGTCGTCGGTCTTGAACGTGTTGCTCAGGGTATCGAAGAGGAAGGCGAGGGCGATGCCGACGATCGCTGCGACCAGCGCGACAATTGCGAGAATCAGGTTCTTGCGCGGTTTGCTCGCTTCCAGCGGTGCGATCGCCGGGTCGACGATGCGCGCCTTGGCCGAATCCATGTCCGAGGTGGCGGCGGTTTCCTTGAGGCGGGTGACGAAGGTTTCGTAGAGGGCTCGGGTGCTGTCGACTTCACGCTGGAATTCGCGCAGCTGGAATTCCTTGCGCGAAATGTCCTGAATCTGCGCCTTGTTGCTGTTGAAGGATTTGCGCAAGGCGTCTTCGCTGGCCACTGCCAGTTGATACTGGCGCTCGATACCGGCAACCACTTGCTGCACTTGCAGGCGCAGGCTGTTGGCCGCCGTACGTTGTTCGGATCGCGCGGAGATCAGCGCCGGGTGCTTCGGCCCGTAGCGGCCCGACAACTCTTCGACTTTGGCCTGGGCCTTGGCCAGATCGGCCTGGAACTGCTGAATCAGCGGATTGCTCAGCACTGCCGGCACGCTGGACAAACGACTGATGTCGCCGTTGCTCAAGGCTTGCGCCTGACGGAACTGGCTCTCCGCTTCGGCACGATCGCGGCGCGCATCGATCATGCGGTTGCCGGTCATCTGCAGCTCGTTGGCACTGATGGTGGCGACGCCGTCGACATCGACCAGACCCTGTTCTTCGCGATAGGCCTGCAACTTGTTTTCGGCGACGCGCAGGTTGTCGCGCAACTCGACCAGGCGGGTGTTCATCCAACTGGTGTTGTTTTGCGAAGACTTCAGGCTGGTGTCCTGCTGGCTGTCGATAAAGCCTTGGGCGAGGGCGTTGGCCACCGCCGCAGCGAGCGCGGGGTCAGGCAGTTCGACTTCGATTTCCAGCAACTGACTTTTGCCGACAAACTTGACGCTGGTATGCAGCATCAGGTTTTGCGTGACGTCGTTGAACACTTGTTCTTCGGTCGCTGGCGGCTTCGGCGGCGGCAGCAGATCCAGCCATGGCAGCCACTGGTCACGATTGAGGTCCGCCAGCCATTGGCGCGGGGTGAACCAACTCTGCGCCTGCTGGCGTGGATCGGTGATCGGGTTGGTAGTCAGGCCAAGTTTGCGCACGGCGCGCTCGGCCAGCTCCCGCGATTGCAGCAGGGCTTGCTGAGTCTGCAAGTAATCAGTGGTGGTGGCGCCGCCGGATTCGGCGGCTTGCTGAAAACTCAACACCGGCGGCGTCTTGTCCTTGATCAGCAATGTCGCACTGCCGACGTACTGCGGCGTGATGAACGACAGCGCCGCCACGGCCAGCGCGCAACTGAGCAGCACCAGCCAGGCGATGTTCCACTCCGCCGACCAGATCACCCGCCACAGGTGCAGCAGATCAAGGGTATCCGACTCATCGGCGGCTTGCGTTGGCAAGTGGCCCTGGAGCGGACGTTCGAGGTAGGTGCTTGGGCTGTTGTTCATGATCAGAAAAAGCCTTGTGCAATGGAAATGGTGTCGCCGGGGGCGATGACGGTGGTGCGCGAGATGTTCTCGGTGACCGGCGGGCCGCCACTGCCGCGCAAAATCGTCACGCGTTTCATTGAGGCGCGCTCGGTCAGGCCGCCACCCAGGGCGATGGCTTTTTCCAGGGTCAGCCCGGGCTGAAAGGGATAACTGCCGGGCTTCTGCACCTCGCCGTTGATGTAGAACGGGCGGTATTCGATCTGGCTGAGGCTGACTTTCGGCTCGACCAGATAGCCTTGCTTGAGGCCGTCGACGACTTTTTGTTCGACCTGATTGGGCGTCAGGCCCTTGGCGACGATTTCGCCGAGAAACGGGTAGGAGAAGGTCCC
The DNA here is from genome assembly GCF_054871425.1 of Pseudomonas glycinis. NCBI lineage: Bacteria > Pseudomonadati > Pseudomonadota > Gammaproteobacteria > Pseudomonadales > Pseudomonadaceae > Pseudomonas > Pseudomonas glycinis. Next base: position 54,750 of record NZ_JBTYHF010000007.1, read on the forward strand.
GGCATCGTTGAGGCGGATCTTCTTGAAGCTCAGTTCCGGCTCGCCGAACACGATGATGCGCAAGACATCGCCAGCGGCCAGGCGGTAATTGGTGTCGGTGTCCGCCGCCTCCACCGTGGGCACTGTCCAGAGCAGCAACAACAATAAAATCAGGCGCGTATGCATGGCCCAACCCTCCTACAGACTGACGTCGAACGTGATCTGGAAAACATTGCGGGTGAAGCTCTCGTTGTCGGCATCGGAGTCGTTATCGCGGTGGCGGTAGGCGACTTCGACGTCCAGCCAGCGGCGCATTTCGTAATTCACGCCGAGTTTGTAGTCCTGCAGATCGTCGCTACGGTCCTGGCCTTCGTAGACGTAATGGCCCATGCCGACTTCGGCAACGCTGGTGATGCGTTCGGTCCAGCCGTGACGCCAACCGATCTGGGTGAAGGTGGCTTTCACCGCGTCGGACCCGTCGTCGCCTTCGGCCATGGCCTGGCGGGCGAGAAAGGTGAAGGTCGAGTAGGTGCGCGGTTTCCACGCCAGATCCACTTGCCAGGTCGGGTTGCTCAGGTCGTCGGAACCGCTCTGGTCGAAATTCTTGCGCTCGTAACCGACGCGCAATTTGCCGGTGGTTTTCGCCGTCATGTCCCACTCGGCCCCAGCCAGCACTGCGTCGGAGCGGCTGCTGCGCGGGCTGTTCGATTGCAGGTAGTCGAAGCGGGTGTGGTCGTATTCGAGCAAGCCACGGGTCTTGCTGCCGAGGCGGTGATACCAGGTGCTGGTCAGATTGCTGGTGTTGCGCTCCTTGTCATCGTTGATGCCATCGGAGTTGTCGTAGCGCAGCTGTGCGTAGCTGGCGCCGAGGTCGATCTGGTTCAGCGCACTGCGCGCGCCAAAGGTGTAGACGCCGCCGACGCGCTGGCTCTCGATCTTGTCGTTGATGCCGTCGACGGCGGTCGAGGTGGTGCGCTCGTATTTACGCGCCTCGGCTTCCAGTTTCAATCGATGCCGATCGGTGAATTCCATGATGCTGTCGGCGCGCAGCCGCTGGGCGGTGTTCGAAGCGTCCGAAGCGCTGTGATAGATGTAGCGGGTCGGCTCCCAGATCACCCGCGTGGCGCTGTTGCGATCCTCGGCCTTGAGCTCGAAGGCCGGCGCCAAACGGGTGACCATGGTCGATTCGACATCGTGTTCGACTTCGCGAAAGTTGTCGTCGTAGCTTTCCGACAAGGCAAAGGTCGGGGTGAAATCGAAGCCGTAGACATTGATCGCTTGCGGCTCAACGCACCAGGCAGCTTCGGGGGCACAGCAGGCGACGACTAAAACCAGGGAACAGCGAGGCTTCAGAGCCATGGATCACGCTCCTGATTAAGGGGGTCGGGGTCAGGGCGAAGCGGATCCGGACTATTGTCGCTGGCGTTCGAGGTAACTCAGCGGGACGCTGACGTGCTGTTGGCGGTTGAGAAAATTGAGCAGCATCATCACCCGCTCATCGCCGTGCATGGACAGGAACACGCCTTCGAGCGGGGACAGTGGGCCCTGGACGATTTGCAGAGGTTCGCCGGGCTTGAGTGTCGGTTCTGCAGGAAAACCGAGCGACTCCTGGCTGCGTTCGCGCAGTTGCGCAATCACGTCTTCGTCGACCCGGGCGGGCACATGGTTGAATTCGACGATGCGGCTGACACCGCGGGTCGAGCGAATCGGTGCCCAGTTATCGTCGCGGCTCAGTTCAATGAACACGTAGCCGGGGAACAGCGATTCCAGTGTTCGTTGGCGTTTGCCACGAATACTTCGCTCGCTCATCAGCTGCGGCCGAAAGGTCGAATAGTTCTGTTGCTGCAGATTGAGTTGTGCCCGTTCATCCTGGCGGGGCTTGCACTGCAATAAATACCAGTTAGAGCCGTTGCGGCAAACCGTTAGCATGCTGGAGTACTCCATACATAGCGATCGTGTAAGCAGGGCGGCCGATAACGTGGGACTAGCCGCCAAGCTTGCTAGTAGGTAGTAGGCTGATCAAGGCAAAGTGCCGAGCCAGATGCATCAATGTTTATTGGCAGAAGAAGTGTTTCAAAAATGAATCAACTTGATTGGGTTGTTGTTATATCCATGGCCGTCTTAGCTATAACGAGTCCGCGCTTTTGTTTGAGCAAAGCTACCGCACGGTTCGCAGTTGCGACCTTCAGGATCCAATTACATAAATAGCCGGAGAGCAGAAAAGTGCGCGTCGGCGCGAGCTCATCGGGCAGTGCTAAGTTATCGACCAGTCTTTGCAAGCTGTCAATTGCTAACAGTCAAAAACATTACCTTTCATCCGCTGATGATGGCCATCTAACGTAAATCATTGATTGGTAACGGCGAATTTTATTCGTCGGGCTTATTAAACTTTTCGAAGTTGTTGAAGTCTCGCAGGTTAAATAGCGCGCGTGATAGCAAATTAGTTCCAATCTTACATGTTTCGGTTCGTAAGAAGTTTTGATTTTAGATGCCTCGCGTCGGATGCTGCTGGTCCGGGTAACTAAGGTCGTCTATGAATAGTTACGGCCGTTCGCAGGTCAATGTTCGTGCTGCATATTCCCTTGAAGTCAAACCGGTGAGCCGAGGCAATCATGAATGTTCTGGTAACGGGTGCCGCAGGTTTTATCGGTTATCACACGGTCATGCGTTTATGTCGCGAAGGGCTAGAGGTTGTGGGGATCGACAATCTCAATCCTTATTACGACGTCAAACTCAAACAGGCGCGTTTGCAGAGATTGCAGACGCTGGCCAATTTCACGTTCCAGCGGCTGGACATTGTCGATCAGAGCGCTTTGACCGCGTTGTTCGAACACGGCCACTACAAACAGGTCATTCACCTCGCTGCGCAGGCCGGAGTGCGCTACTCGCTGGACAATCCTGATGCCTATGCGCAGTCGAATCTGGTCGGGTTTCTCAACGTACTGGAAGCGTGCCGTCGTCACCCTCCAGAGCACTTGATCTATGCATCGAGCAGTTCGGTGTATGGCGCCAATACCAAGATGCCGTTTGCAGAAGACGATCCGGTCGATCAACCGGTTTCGTTGTACGCCGCGAGCAAACGCGCCAACGAACTGATCGCGCACAGTTACTGCCATCTCTACGGCTTGCAAGCCACCGGCCTGCGCTTCTTTACCGTGTACGGCCCGTGGGGTCGACCGGATATGGCGCTGTTCAAATTCACCGAAGCGATGCTCAACGGGCGCGCCATCGACCTCTACAACCAAGGCGAAATGGCGCGCGACTTCACCTTTATCGATGACATCGTCGAAGCGGTTTTCCGACTGCTCGACAAACCGCCCGCAATCAGCGCCGAGCGCGGCATCAACCGGTTATTCAATATTGGCCGGGGCAGTCCGGTAGCGCTATTGAGCTTCGTCGAATGTCTGGAGCAGGCACTGGGCATCAAAGCCCAGCGCCATTATCTGCCGATGCAGGAGGGCGACGTGCTGAAGACCTGGGCCGACGTATCGGCGCTGGCACGCTGCATCGACTTCAGCCCGCAGGTGCCGATCGAGCAGGGCGTGCAAGCGTTCGTGCAGTGGTATCGCGAGTTTTATCAGGTCTGATTCAGTGCAGGGTGACGGCCCTGCGACTTTCCCCGATGCGGATCCGGTCGAGGGCGCGGTTCAACGCATCCAGTGCATCGAGCAGCGCCTTGGCCTCGGCTTCACGCCCGACGCCCCACAGGCGTTCGGCCATTTTGTTCAAGGCCAGAATGGCGCGTTCGATGTCGGCTGCACTGGCGGTGTTCTCAGGGGGTGGTGGTTTTTTCGGCATTCACGGTTCCTCGGCGGTCGGCAAAGCACCATACCGCCAAGGCGCCGAGCTATACAGCCAGAAGTGTCGCCGATCAGCAGCGAATGCTGTCTGATCAGCGAGCCGCCCCAATCAACCCCGCCTCGATAAACCGCACCGAACTCTCCAGCGCCTGCTGCCCCTCGGCCAGCATGCCCGCGTAGAAATGCCAAGCGTGAAACATGCCGGGCCACACTTCAAGATTGACCCGGACGCGGTTGTCCGCCAGGTGATTGGCCAGACGCATGGCGTCACTGAGCATCAGTTCGTTTTCGCCGATCTGCACCAGAATCGGTGGCAGTCCGGTGACGTCGGCGAACACCGGCGACGCCAGCGGATGGTTGGCCAAGGTGTCGCCGAGAAAGGCTCGCGCGAGGATATCCAGCACGGGCTTGGAGTTCAGCGGATCAAGGCCTTCACGATTGCTCATGGAGACGCCGGTGTGTTCGAGGTTGGCCCATGGCGAGATGGACGAACCCACTGCGGGCAAGGGCAAGCCTTTGGATTTTGCCGCGACCATCACGCTGACCACCATCGCGCCACCCGCCGACTCGCCTGCGAAGGCAATCTTGCTGGCGGCGATGTTCTGCTCAAGCAACCACTCATAGGCGCGCAAAGTGTCATCGATGGGGGCGGGGAACTGATGCTCGGGTGCGAGGCGGTAATCCGGCATGTACACCCGCGCGCCGAGCATTTTTGCGTAGTTGCCGCCGATGCCGTGGTAGCCGGCAGGTCGACCGACGATGTAGGCGCCGCCGTGGATGTACATCAGCACTGCGTCGGTCTTGAGTTCATCCGGAGTCACCAGCGTAGCGGGCACGCCGCCCATGTCGACTGCTTCAAACCTCACGCCAGCCGGTGGTTGATTCTGCCCGAGCATTTTTGCGTAGGCATCGCGGATGTCGCTCATCTTAGTGGTGGTATCGATACCCTTCAGCACGGGCACCAGATCGCTGAGGCTGTTGGCCCAGGTTTGTATAGCTGCTTTTACTTCAATGTTCATATGACCTCGATCAGACGTTAGTGATGGCTTAACTAATCGAGATGGTATGCTCATGATTGGGGAATAGGGTTCCCCATAACCGGTGCCAAGCCGCTTGAATGCCAAACCCGGAGGCCTCATGGAACTGCATAACCTGAACGACATCGCCGCCTTCGTCGCCTCGGTGGATACCGGAAGTTTTACGGCGGCGGCCAGGCAACTCGGGCTGACCCGCTCGGCCGTCGGTAAATCGATCGTGCGGCTCGAATCGCGTCTGCAGGTCCGCCTGCTCAACCGCACCACCCGCAGCCTGAGCCTGACCGACGATGGTCGGGTGCTGTATGAGCGATGTGTGGGCATCTTGCAGGATCTGGACGAGGTCGAAGAGGCTTTGGCGTTCCGCCGTTCGACGCCCAGCGGCCGCTTGCGCATGAGCCTGCCGGTCGCACTGGGCCGGCTGCACGTTGTGCAGCACATCGAGCGCTGCCTGAGAGACTGGCCGTCGCTCGCCATCGACGCGACGTTTTCCGATCGGCTGGTCGACCTGATCGACGAGGGTTTCGATCTGGCGATTCGCATCGGTCCGCCCAAGGAAGACTCCGGACTACTCACGCGCACGGTGGCTTACCAGCAAATGATCACCTGTGCCGCGCCCGATTATCTGAAAGAACATCCGGCACCGCAGACACCCGAAGATCTGGCCGGGCATGCGTGCCTGCACTTCGTCAGCGGCGGCCGATTGCTGGCGTGGAATTTTCGCGTCAATGGTCAGCCTGTGCCGGTCATTCATGCTGGACGGCTGCAGATGGACAGCGCTGAAGCCTTGCATCAGGCGACTGCCGCAGGCCTCGGTATCGCGACGTTGCCATCCTATGTGGTCAACGATGACTTGCGCAGTGGCAAGCTCGTGCAGTTGCTCGCAGAGCACGCCGAGGCTGCCGAGCCGATCCGGGTGATTTACCCGAGCAAGCGACACCTGTCGCCGAAGATTCGCCTGTTCATCGACAGGCTGGTGGAAGCGTGGTCACCGGCGCCTTGGGACTGATCAGCCCCCATAGGAGCTGTGCCGCAAATTCACAGCAGGTGTGCTTTTTCAGCTATATCCAGCCAATCTTGGCGAGCCGTACTCTTGCAAACAGTGGCGCAGAAACTTGCGTGTCATCGCCACTGTAATCCGACGATGTCTGTGCTCGGCACGGATCATTTGAAGGAACAATAAAAACAATATCTGCGGGAGATGAATCCAATGAGACTCGCTCAAGAGGAAGCCGTGGCCGTGGCGGCTACCGCGAAAAGCTGGCTGAAAGCTGCCGGCATCCTGCTTTGCCTGTCCACCCCGGTCGCCGCGCTCGCGGACATCAGGATCGGTGCGCTTTATCCCCTGAGTGGATCCCTGGCGTTACTGGGCGACGAGAGCTTCCGTGGCCTCGAACTGGCCGTCGCCGAACGAAATGCCTCGGGCGGTTTGAAGGGCGAGCCGATCAAGTTGCTCAAGGCCGACGCAGTCGATGCGGGACAAGCGGTCGGTGCCGCGCGCCGGCTCACCTCTGTTGAGAACGTCACTGCTGTATTTGGCAGCTATTCCTCGGCGCTGTCATTTGCGGCCACGCAGGTGACGGAGATGGCGGGGGTGCCGTTTTTCGAATTGGGTGCGGTGTCCGACCACATCACTGAGCGTGATCTGAGCTACGTGATGCGCAGCAACCCGACCGCCAGGAATTTCGCCGAAGGCACCATCACCGCCATCACGGACATTGTCAGCCCGTCGCTCAAGGTCGATCCGAAACAATTGAAGGTCGCGATCATCCACGAGGATGCGCTGTACGGTACAACCATCGCCGGGTTTCAGAAAAAAATCGCTCAGGAGCAAGGTCTGAATGTGGTCGAGGTACTACCGTATTCGGCCAAAGCGGTCGATCTCTCATCGCTGATCCTGCGTTTGAAAGGCGCCCAGGCGGATGTGGTATTGCAGACCAGTTATCAGAACGACACGACGCTGTTTTTCCGCCAGATCCGCGAAGCCGGTTTCAGGCCCAAAGCCGTTATCGGCGCCGGCGGCGGCTATTCCATGCAGGACACGGTCAAGGTCGTCGGCGCAGCCAATATGGAAGGCGTGCTTGATGTCGATTTCCCACAGTTCCAGACCAATGAAAACGGCGCTCCCGGTATCGGGGCGTTCGCCAAGGCATACAAGGATCGCTACGGCAGCGAACCGCGCTCGGGCCACAGCCTGATCAACTATGTCGGGGCGAAGATATTCCTCGATGCCATGGAAAACAGTACTTCGCTCGACGCCGATGCGATCCGTGCCTCGGTGGCAACCATCGATATTCCTCTCGGCGGTACGGCTGCCGGCATCGGTGCCAGGTTTGGCAAGAACGGCCAGAACCAGCGCGCCAATACGGCAATCATGCAGTGGCAGAACGGACTGCTGAAAACCGTTTACCCCCAGGCAGCCGCCGTTGCCCAAGCGCGTTTTTCCGACCAACCCTGATACCTGAACCCCGCAATCTGCTGAAGCTTGATCATTGAGCTTCACGGGTTCGTTCGCTCGCAAAGAGGGCGCCAACCGTGGAAATTTTCATCCAGCTCCTGTTGAACGGCTTATTGCTCGGTGGCACGTTGGCCATCATCAGCATCGGCCTGACTCTGATTTTCGGCATCGTGCGAGTGGTCAACTTCGCCCATGGCGAGTTTCTGATGATCGGCCTGTATGCCGTGTACTTGCTGAATTCGCACTTCGGCATCCACCCGTATATGGCGATCATTCCTGCGACGATCCTGTTGTTTGCCGCTGGTGCGGCAATGCAGCGTTTCATCATTCAGCCGTTGCTTGGCGCTGAGGGACATATCCAGATTTTCGCCACCGTGGGCGTCTCGATTGCCCTGATGAACGGCGCGTTGCTGATCTTCGGTGCCGACGTCATGACGGTGAAGAACATCAACGTCGGTACCACAACCGTCAGCTTTGGCGCCTTTCGCGTCAGCAGCGGTCAGTTGATCACTTTTGTCGCGTCGCTCGCACTGGTCGCGGGGCTGCACTGGTTTTTGCAGAACACCTTTCTCGGCCGGGCCGTCCGCGCTACTGCACAGCATCGCAACGCGGCGCAACTGATGGGTGTCAACGTCAAGAACATCTATGTGTTTGCCTTCGGCCTGGGTTGCGCCTGCCTGGGCGTCGCCTCGGGACTGATCGCTCCGCAATATCCGGTCTTTCCAACCGTTGGCACTTTCTTCGTGCTGACGGCGTTTGTGATTGTGGTGCTGGGCGGTCTGGGCAGCCTGTCCGGCGCACTGATCGGTTCAATGCTGATCGGCATCGTCGACAGTCTCGCCGGTTACTACATCGCGCCGGACCTCAAGGAGGTCGTCTATTTCACGATTTTCCTGGGCATCCTGGTGTTTCGTCCGACAGGTCTTTTCGGCGCCGGTCGCGGGTCTGAGTGAGGAAAATGGTCATGAATATTTTGCACCCGCGTGTCTATGTCAGTGCACTGGCCCTGGCGCTGTTACTGATCATTCCATTGAGCGTTGGCTCGCCGTTCGTTTATCACCTGTTCATCCTCATATGCAGTTATGCGGCACTGGCCAGTGCCTGGAACATCGTCGGCGGGTTTGCCGGCCAGCTGTCGTTGGGTCATGCCGTGTTCTATGGAGTGGGCGCTTACACGACGACGCTGTTGATGATGAAACTGGGCATCAGTCCATGGATCGGCATGTTCGCTGGCGCAATCCTGTCGTCAATTGTCGCGGTGCTGATCAGTTGGCCGTGCTTCAGGTTGCGCGGGCCGTTTTTTGCCTTGGCGACCATTGCGGTGCTGGAGGTCGTGCGTCTGGTGGCGATCAATCAGCATGACGTGACCGGTGGTGCGGCAGGGCTGGGCGTACCGCTGAAGCTCGGTTTCGAGTGGATGTTGTTCCGCCCGCGCTGGCCATACCTGCTGATTGCCTTCGCGTTTCTGCTCATCACATTGGCGGTGTCGTGGAAGATCAAGAATTCCCGACTGGGTTATTACCTGATCGCCGTGCGTGAGCGTGAAGACGCCGCCCATGCGGTGGGCGTGAACTCGGTCAAGGTCAAGCTGATCGCCGTGGTGTTGTCCGCATTTATCACCAGCCTGGTCGGCAGCTTTCACGCGATGTACCTGACCTTCATCGAACCCGGCTCGATGTTTTCTCTGGAGATGTCGATTCAGATCGCCATGTTCGCGTTGATTGGTGGACTGGGCACGGTATCGGGACCGCTGATCGGCACTTTGCTGGTGCTGCCGCTGGCTGAACTGGCACGCGGCTGGCTGGGCGATCTGGGCAGCGGTGTGCACGGTCTGGTCTATGGCATCGTGCTGGTCGCGGTGGTGCTGACTATTCCGCAAGGCGTGGTGGGGCGTTTTGGGGCCCGGATATTTGCCTGGATCGACTCATTGCCCGGCGGCCGTCGTTCGATGGCAAATACAGAAGCACCGATCGGGCCGACCTTGGCGCAAGCCCACTCGGCCACGCACGGTGAGCCGGTTCTGGTCGCAGAAAACCTGCACAAGTTCTTTGGCGGACTGCACGCCACCAACGATGTTTCGCTGAGCTTGGTCGAAGGCGAAATCGTGGGTGTGATCGGCCCGAACGGCGCCGGCAAAACTACGGTGTTCAACCAGCTCTCCGGATTTCTCCTGCCGTCCAAAGGCCAAGTGAAAGTGCGCCTGCTCAATGGCGACTGGGTCACCCCGAGCAGCCCGGCCGAGTTCGCCAGGGCAGGCATTGGCCGGACCTTTCAGATCGTCCAGCCATTCGCTGATTTGAGTGTCTGCGAAAACATCATGCTCGGTGCATTCATGCACACCGCCGACGCGAAGGAGGCGAGGGCGATCGCCGAGCAAGTCGCCGAGCTGACCGAACTCACCGCGCTGCTCGACACCCGGGCGCGCAACTTGACGGTCGGCGGCATGAAGCGCCTGGAAATGGCCCGCGCCCTGGCGACGCGCCCGCGCATCCTGCTGCTCGACGAGGTCATGGCCGGCCTCAACCCGACGGATGTTGCCAAGGCCATCGCAGTCATTCGCCGGGTGCGTGATTCGGGTGTCAGCGTGTTGATGATCGAGCACTTGATGCAAGCCACCATGAGCCTTTCTGACCGCATCGTCGTGATCAGTTCCGGCACGCTGCTGATGCAGGGCGCGCCTCATGATGTGATCAACGATCCTCAGGTGATCGAAGCCTACCTCGGCAAGGAGTACAGCCATGCTTAAACTCGACAACGTCCACAGCGGCTATGGCGGTACGGAGATCCTTCGTGGCGTGTCGTTCGAGGTCAATGCCGGTGAGGTGGTGACCATCGTCGGCGCCAACGGCGCCGGCAAAACCACGACCCTGCGCAGCTTGTGCGGCATCGTCACACCGTCCCAAGGCACGATCGAATTCGAAGGCCAGCGCATCGATGGCAATCGCCCCGATCAGATTGTCGACGCGGGCCTGACACTGATACCGGAGGGGCGCCAGTTGTTTCCCTTCATCAGCGTGCGCGACAACCTCTTGATGGGCGCTTACAAACGCAGTGCACGAGCGGGCTACAGGCAGCGTCTGGACAATATTCTCGATCTGTTTCCGAGGGTGCGCGAACGCCTTGATCAGAACGCCGGGACACTGTCGGGCGGCGAACAACAAATGGTTGCCATCGCCCGGGGCCTGATGGCCGAGCCGAAATTGTTGATGTTTGATGAGCCGTCGCTGGGCCTGTCACCGCTGCTGGTGTCGCAGGTCTTCGAGATCATCGACAGGATTCTCCAGTTGGGCACCACCGTGTTGATCGTCGAGCAGAACATCGTTCATACGCTGCGCATTGCTCATCGCGGTTACGTGCTGGAGAACGGCGAAGTGGTGCTCAGCGGCACCGGCCAGGAACTGCTGGAGAACCCGCACGTCAAGCGTGCTTATCTGGGGCTCTGACCCAGTCCATTCATCTGCAAGCGAGAGAAGGTCATGACTCATTCCAGACACGCCGGGCGCACCGTATTGGTCACCGGCGCCGGGGGCGGCATCGGTGCGGCGATCGCGCGGTTGTATTGCGAAGAAGGTGCAGCCGTGGCGCTGCTCGATGCTGATGCCGACAAGGTGCAACAGCAGGGCGTGGCGTTGCGTGATGCCGGTTTTGCGGTCGCGTGGGCGCAGGCTGATGTCGCGAGTTTTCAAGACTGCGCTGCTGCCTGCGAGCGCGTGCAAGGTGAGCTTGGCCCCATCGATACCCTGATCAACAACGCCGGCATTTCGCCCAAACACCACGGCGCACCCGCGCCGATCTGGACCATGGCGCCGGATGAGTGGCTGCGGGTGGTCGATATCAACCTCAATGGCTCCTTCAACCTGGTGCGAGTGCTCGCGCCCGGCATGGTCGAGCGCCGGTTCGGGCGCATCGTCAATATGTCTTCGATGGCGGGCAGCGCGTTCTTGCCGATTGTCGCAGCGCACTACAGTGCGACCAAAGCCGCAATCATCGGCTTTACCCGCCACCTGGCCGGCGAACTCGGGCCGTTCGGTATCACCGCCAATGCGCTGGCACCGGGACGAATCGAAACGCCATTGCTCAAGACCGTATCAGCCCAGGCCAATCAAGCCGTGGTCGACGAGACACCGCTGCGCAGGCTGGGCACACCGCTTGAGGTGGCAAGGGCGGCGTGTTTTCTCACGTCGAGTGAAAGCGATTTCATTACCGGCCAGGTTGTTGATGTCGCGGGCGGCTGGTTGATGCGCTGATGACTTCTTGCGAGGACGTTTGTCATGGTTAAAACAATGGGATTTCCCGGACGCTACGAGCAGGGTCCGAATGCATTGCACCAATTGGGCAGAGTGCTGAACGACATGGGCCGATCGCGGCCGCTGGTGCTTTGCGATGAGTTTGTCGCCCGGCATCTATGGCCGCAGGTTGGCGCCGCGTTGCAGGACCAGGGATGGGAGCCATTGCACATCGAGTTTCCCGGCGAGTGCACGCGCGCTGCGATTGCGCAGTTATCCGAGCAGGCATTGCTGCACGCCCCCGACACGATCATTGCGCTGGGCGGTGGCAAGACCATCGATACGGCGAAGGGGCTGGCGGCCAATCTCGACGTACCGATCATTGTCTGCCCCACGATCGCTTCAAGTGACGCGCCAACGAGTCGGCTGATCGTGCTTTATGACGAAGAGCACAAAGTGGTGGGCGTGGAGTTCCTGAAGATGAATCCCGCTGCGGTGATTGTCGATACAGAGGTCATCGTTCAGGCGCCGGCACGGTTCTTCGCGGCCGGGATCGGCGATGCCATCAGCAAGAAATTCGAAGCCCGACAGTGCTACGCCGCCGGCGGCCACAACTCTTTCGGCACACCGCCTCTGCACACGGCGTTGATGCTCACCAACCTGGTTTTCGACACGCTGATGCAGTGCGGCGTCCCGGCTTATCAGGCGGTGTGTCGTCATGAACTCACCGATGATGTCGAGCGGGTCATCGAAGGCACCGTGCTGATTAGCGGTGTCGGTTTCGAGAGCGGTGGTTTGTCACTGTCCCATGCCCTGGTTCGGGGGCTGACCGCGATACCGGCGATGGCGTCGATGCTGCACGGCGAACTGGTAGCGTTCGGCACGCTGGTGCAGATGGCGGTGGAGGCGCGACCGGTCGAAGAGATTGAACAGGTCGCGCGTCTGCTGCACGCGGTGAAGCTGCCTGTGACGTTCGCTGAGCTGGGTCAGCGCACGCCATTGACGACGGCGCAGATCACTATCCTCGTGGACGCGACCTTATCGGCGGCATACGCCAGAAACATGCAACCGCCCTTGACCTACCAGCGCCTGGTGGAAGGATTGGCGGCGGCTGACAGCCTGGGTGCGCGGTTGATCAGAGGCTGCGCGAAGCCGCCCGCGATGCTGTGATCCTGCGTCACAACAGGTATGACCAAGTAGCTGTTTTCTCCCGTACAGCGACGCCATAACCTTTCCCTCAAGCGAAATCCTGGCGCAATCAAGTGCTGTGAGTTCGTCAAGAAAACCTAGAGGCCTGACAATGAATACTCCTGTTAAACCTGATGAGCTCGCCATTGCGTACCAGTTGCCGCAAGTTCCATTCATGACGCCCGACATGGTGCATCCGGGCGTCATGACGCAGTGGCTCGAAGACGATGCGCTGTGGGTGCCTGTAACGAAATCTGTCTCCTTCAAGCCGTTGCTGCTCAACACCAGCGGCGGCTACTACATCAACCTGTTGCGGGTGCGTCAGGCCGGCGTGCTGTCGCGTCACCGCCATACCGGCGGCGTGCATGCGATCGTGCTCAAGGGTCGCTGGTACTACCTGGAGCATGACTGGGTCGCGGAGGAGGGGTCTTTTGCCTATGAGCCGCCCGGTGAAACGCATACCCTGTTCGTCCCCGAGGATGTGAGTGAAATGATCACCTGGTTCCACGTGCAGGGTGGCTACACTTACGTCGATCCGCAGGGCGTTGCCGTGGGTTACGAAGATGTGTTTACCAAGCTTGAAGCCGCCCGAGCGCATTACAAGACGCTGGGTTTGCCGGACGACTACATCGAACAGTTCATTCGCTGACCCGGCCCCCATGAAAAAGCGCGCTTCGGCGCGCTTTTTCATGAGCGTTGAGACAACATGCCTTCAAGCTTTTCGCCAGGACCGGCCATGGACAATTATTCGCAGCTACTCGCTTTTATCTGGTCTACCGAATGTGGAAGTTTTTCTGCTGCCGCGCGCGCCCATCACCTGACGCCATCAGCGGTCAGCAAACTGATCACCCGCCTGGAAGATCGCTTGCAGGTCCGGCTGTTCCAGCGCGGCTCGCGCGTGCTGACGCTGACCGAGGAGGGCGCCGCTTACCTGCGCAGCGCCAAAGCCGTCGTCGAAGCCATGAACGAGGCGGACTCGCTGGCCGAGGCGTTGCCCTCCAGGGTCAGTGGCACCCTGCGCATTCACACCATGACCTCTTTCGCCAAACACCAGATCGTGCCGTGGCTGCCCGAATTTCTGGATTTGTATCCCTCACTGGACGTTGAGATTCAACTCGGTGCGCAATTCGTCGATCACTTCGAGCAAGGGCTGGATATCGCCATCCACAGCGGCGTATTGCCCAGCTCATCACGCATTGCCAGACGCATCGGCGAATGTGAATGGCTGATCTGTGCCTCGCCGCAGTACCTGGCTGAACACGGCACACCAACCACACCCGCAGATTTGCTGAATCATCGTTGCTTCAATTTCAGCTTCGTCAGCCCGTGGAACAAATGGTCATTTTTGCAGGATGGAGACGGCGTCTCGGTACCGGTGACCGCCAGCGCGTCTTTTACTCAAGGCGATCTGTTGCGCGACATGGCGCTGTCAGGCGCTGGCGTGGTGAAGCTTGCGGACTTTCATATCGGGCTTGATGTAAAAGCGGGAACGCTGGTGCCGTTGCTTGAGGATTTCAAAACGGGTGTGGTCGAGCCGATCTACCTGCTTTATTCGGATCGCAAGCATTTGAGTCCACGGATACGAGTGTTCATCGAGTTTTTTCAGAACAAGTGGCGTGAGCATCCGTGGAAGGTTTCTTGACGTTCAGCTCTGGGGCCAGCGTATTGATCAACGCGATGCTCAAACTGCGCGTTAAAAAGCCCTGAATCATCAGGGCTGAGTTTTGGTTGAGGGGGCGTAGGGTGACAAACTCGCGGTCGGTCTACTTCGCGCTCGAAGAGCAAGCCAACCGATATTGCTCGTAGTTCAAACCCTCGACCTTTTCCGGCAGCTTGTATGGCACGGGGCAGCTTTTGCCCTGCCACTTGATGGTGATGACACCGTGATCTTTGGTCACCAGCGCCAGGGCCTTGCCCGTCGGATCTGACAATGCCAGTTGTTTGCCGTCGCTATCCAACAGCACCGCGCCGAATGGAATCGGCTGGCCGTTGGCATCGTACAGTTCAAACTGGACGCGTCTGCCTTTGCTGCCTTCGAAGCGTGCAAGAACCACCGAACCTCGTCTTGGCACCAGTTGTTGGGTGGCATTGTCCAGCTCGATCTCACCGCCCAGGTTACGCGTGTCCAGCGTTACCCAGTTCACGCGGTACGGTTGCGCGTTAGGCAGAACCGCATAGCCGTTCAGGCCGGTTTTCACACCCGAATAGCTGCTGACTTCGACGCCCGACATGCCGGGGACTTCCACCAGGGCGAACGTTTCACCGACGGTCTGGCCCATATTGATGCCGCCGGCATGAGCCACGATCGATCCGGCCGCACTCAGGTTCTGCGACTCATAGCCGCTGCCTCGATTGTAGCCAAAGCCCAGATCGCCCATCGACGTACGGGTACTCAGACTGAGCGAGCCAGAGCGCTCGCCCTGGACGCTGCGCCCGGTCTGCACGGAATAGTAGGTGTCGCTGTCCTCGGTCAGATAACCATTGATCCCGGCTTGCGTGCTGGTACCGGCGTTCTGATGGTTACTGGAAACGTAGGCACGCGGTGCGCGTGGTGTCGATCCGAGCGGGAACGAAATTGAAACGCTTAATTGCGTGTCGTTGCTGGTGTCACCGCGTGCGCCGAATTCCTGGGTTTTGCTCAGGCTGATGTTGTAGTTCAGGTCGCGCCAATTGTTGTTGTAGCCGGCGGAAAAGCTGCGCGAGCCACCGCGATCCCAATAGCGCTGGTCACTGGCATTCAAATACAGCGAGCCGAACTGGCGCGCTTCGCCAAGGGTCTGGTTGACCGTGAGGTCGGTACGGGTTTTGGCATTGCCCGCGCGCCGCGTAGCGCCGGCGCTGGTGTCCTGCACATGGTCGGTCAGCGTGCGGTAACCCTCGGTCGAATAACGATAGGCGGCGAGGGTGAAGCTGGTATCGGTACCGGTGAAGGTCTTTGCATAAAGCGCGCGGACACTGCTGCCCTGGGTGGTTTTGCCGAATGCCTTGCTGGACGATTGCGTAACGTCCAGGGACATCGCGCCAATCGAGGTGTTCTTCGCCGCACCGATGGACAGCGCCTTGAAGCCGTTGCTCGCCTGAATGCCGGCAATGCCCGTCAGATTGCTGGTCAAGCCGTAGGCGAAAGTGCCGCCGAGAAAGGCTGGTTTGTCATAACCCTCGCTGTTGTTGTTGAATTTACCGCTCGACAGGCTGTACTTCAGTTGCCCCTCACGCACCATCGTCGGCAGGGCGGAGAACGCCTGCCGGGTTACCTTGCGCCGACCATCCGCTTCGACAATGGTGATCTCCAGGTCACCGTTGGAGCCCGATGGGTAGATATCACTGATCTCGAACGGACCCGGCGGTACATTGGTGGTGTAGAGAATGTAGTTGTCCTGGCGGACTTCGATCTTCGCATTGGTTTCCGCCACGCCACGAATGATCGGCGCGTAGCCGCGCTCACTGTCTGCACGCATGCCTTCATCAGAGGCGACCTTGACGCCTTGGTAGCGCACGCTGTCGAACAGATCCGAGTCGGAAAAGATTTCACCCGCGCTCAGTTGCCCCTTGATCGCCGTGAGGTCGCGCTGGATGAATGTGCGGTTGCTGACAAAACGATTGGGTCGGCCGGTGGAGCTGCTCAGATTGGACTCGTTGCGCAGACGCCAGGCGCCAAAGTTGATGCCGTTGCGCAGCCCCAGGTTATTGGAGATTTGCGTGGTGTAATCGGTTTTGCTGCGGGTGCTGCTCAGCTGGTAGTTGATGAAACCGGCGGCCACACCTTGGTCCCAAAGCTCTGGATCTACATAGCCGCGCATGCCACGCGCCATGGCGACCTGCGGCACACTGATATTGAGGCGCAGGCGGTTGGCATCGAAATTGAGACTCGCTTGCTCGATCATTGCAGGCAGGTCGTAGTGATCGGCAGCGTGTTGCTCGTCAACCAGACCCTGCTCACGCAGTTTGCGCATGTCCACACCCAGCTGCTGCAACAGTTCCAGGGTGATGCGTGGCTCGACTTTGCCGTTGACCGGGTTGGCCGCGAAATCGATATCGCGACGACCGACCAGCGTGCCGTTGCTGAACACGTCGACGCGGTATTGGCCTGGCAAGACGCTGTTGGCATTCAGCAACGGTTGCAGATCGACCGCCGATGAGCCTTCAAGGAACAGCGTGTTGAAAGATTCACTCGCCACTGCGGCCGGGGCTTCGGCGCCCACGGCGAATCCACAAATGGCCATGTTGACGGCAAAGCACAATGGATGCAGGCAGCCCAACGCCGCTTTGTTTTTCTGGCGCGCAACATGATGCTTAACACAACTTGGAGATGTGTGGTGTTGGGAGGAAAACATGCAATTTGCCTTATCAGTCCGTGTTGCTTCAACCGGAGTCCGGAACTTGTGAAGAGCTTGTAAGTTGGCAGGGCAGGGCGGGGAAATTACTGGGCGGAGGCATCTTTCACGCGCTCGGCATGACTTTCGGTAACGCTCAGTGGTGCATCGAACCGTTGTTGTGCGCCGTAATCGTTAATGGCTGAAAAACTCAAACGCGAAGAACCGGCTGGCAGCTCTTTCAGATTGAACGAACGGACTTCGCCGGGAACGATCATGGTCGAATCAATTACCAGTTCCGCCTTTTTTCCAGCAGCGATTTTCAGATCGGCCAGCGATACGTGGTAATTGCTCTGGTTTTTTACTTTGAGCACGGACTTGCCAGCCTGTGTAACCAACTGCCACGCAAGTTGCTCCGGCGCCTTTGCGGCTTCGCCGGTGAGTCCGTTCGGGCGGAAGAAAACCTTGATGCGCTGACGTACCGCCAGTTGCAGGGTGTTTACATCGGCAGCACTGGCTTGGGGGATTTCCTGCACGTTCAGCCACACCACCGACTCTTTGTCCGCAGGCATGCCGCGGCCTTCGTAAAGAATCCTCAGTAGTTGCTGTTGATTGGGCTCAAGTTTGGCCAGTGGTGGAGTAACTGCGAAAGGCGGTGCGCTGCCAGCCGTGTCGCCGGCATCCAGCCACGATTGCGCTAGAATGGTTTGTCCGCCGTTGCGCACGGTGACATTCGCCTCTTTGTGCGCGCCATCGAAGATAATCCGGGTGGAGCTCAAGGAGATGCTGGCGAATGCCGAGTGCGTCATCAACACCCCGGCAAGCCCCAGGCAAAGCGGAAAGTAGCGACTTAACATAGATTTCACCGATTAATCTGTTCGGGAAGGACGAGGCACAGCGGCCCCGTCCAGGTATTACGGGCTGCTTATTCGTATTCGAGAACGAACGGCAGAGTGGCGTTACCGGTACCGGCAGTAGCGGTGGTCTTGTCGCCGGTGGTGACGTAAGCGGCTGCGAACGACAGGGTGCCGTCACCGCCTGTGGTTGCGTCGCCAGTCAGGTTGGTCTGCACTTTGGCAGTGGCTTCGGAGCTCAGGTCGATCAACTGGCCATTGCTGTCCAGCAGTGCGATACCAACGCCTTTGGCCGCGTCTGCACCCTGCAGCTTGAGAACTTTCTTGCCATCAACCAGGCCCGAACCGCCGTTTACGGTTGGTTTGAACAGCATCGAAACCTTGGTGCCAGCATTGCAGTTCACTTTCAGGTTGAAATCGTTGGCGGCCACACGACCGGCGCCCGGAGCAGAGTCGGTGCCCATGTCCTTGATCGAAACGTTGCCCATGTCCACGGCAATCATCTTGTCGCTGCCCGAAGCGCCATCTACCGAGCAAGCGTCGTTATTGATAACGCCGGTGAAGCTGATTTGGCCGCTGCCGCCCTTTACAGCTTTGGCGGCTTCATCCGCAGCGTGTGCGCCGGTAGAGGCAGCCAGTACGGAAAGAGTGAGTAGTGCGAAAGCGAACTTTTTCATGTTTATATCCGAAGTTATTGTGAAAGTGCTGCATTGAAATGCCAGGCCATGTTAGGTCGATGCCCGTTGCAGGTCTTTGAGATTTGTCTTAAAGCGACGCAAGTTCGATCACGACAGCAATATCGCTAAACGCGTAACTCTATTTTCTTGTTAATTATTGTGGAGAACCAATTGAGACAATTCTCAAGGTTGCGCAGCCGCGCGCTGGTTACTATTCGCTGATGCAGAAATTCTCAGTCAATGCAAAGTTTGTGAACGGGCGTCCTGCTTGATAGTTGATCCAGACTTTCCACTATTAATGGCTGATAGAAAGAGGTTCTCGGTTAGTGAACACGCTTCGTATATTGGTATTGGAAGATCACGCCTTCCAGCGCACGGCAGCGGTCAGTGCGCTTAATAGTCTGGGGTACAAAAATATCTTTCAGGCGGCTGACGGCAAGGATGCGCTGGCTGTGATCTCCCAGGCAGGGGGCGTGGACGTTGCGTTGTGTGATTTGAGCATGGCCGGGATGGATGGTCTGACGTTTTTGCGACTGGCGAGAGAGGCGGGGTTGATTCGCGCGGTGATCATCTGCAGTTCATTGCCTGAAGACTTGTTGCGCACGGTTGACCGGATTGTCACGTTGCAGGGGCTGGAATTGCTTGGCAGTGTCGGCAAGCCGCTGATGGTCGATGTGCTGGGGCCATTGCTGGCGCGCTATCGGCCTCAAAGCCAGGTCGATATCAAGGTCGCGGAAAGTCATCTCGATCAGCCTTCAGAGAACGAAGTGCTCGAAGCGATACGCCGTCAGGAATTTCGCGCCTATTTCCAGCCCAAGTTTCATCTGCGCAGTGGTGAGGTGGATGGCGCCGAGGTGCTGGTGCGATGGCAGAGCCCCAGTCGCGGCTTGCTCTCGCCAGGCATGTTCTTGCCGACGATCGAGCGCTGCGGGCTGCTCGATGAAATGTTTTTCAGCCTGCTCACGCAAGGCTTGAGTCTGCAGCGCTTCGTCCAGTCTCACGGCAAGCCGTTCAAGCTGGCGTTCAATCTCGACGTGACGCAGGTGGCCAATCCGAATCTTGTCGACCGGATCAAGGCGCTGTTGCGCATCCATGGCGCCTCGCCAGCTGGGCTCATTTTCGAGCTCACGGAAACCGGCCTGCTGCAGATGCCCGAGATCAGCATGGAAAACATGGTGCGTCTGCGCATGCTCGGCTTCAGTCTGGCAATCGATGATTTCGGTGTCGGCTATTCTTCACTTGAGCGGCTGTGCCAGATGCCGTTCAACGAAATCAAACTCGACGCCGGCTTCGTGCAGAATTTCCATCAGGCGCGCTACAGCGCGGTCATCCACGGGGCGTTGGCCCTGGCGCGGGAATTGGACATGCGCGTGGTGGCAGAGGGTATTGAAACCGCAGATCAGGTTCAGCATCTGGCGCGGCTTGGTTGTCAGTGGGGGCAGGGCTTCTTCTATGCTCGCCCGATGAATTGGGCGCATTTGGTCGACTGGCGTTTCGAAGGCCAGAAGTCGTCCTGGCGCCGCGCAATAGGCACGTCCGATCGTTGATGCAAGCGGCATTCTGACTTTTGGGACAAAGCCCTATTTCGTCACGCCTTTAAAACACTCATCATGTGCCGAGAAATCAATCAGATGCACCTGAATGCTTCGGTGATGCCCGGGATTTGCTGCGGTTGCCAAGTGCTGATGGTCCTCCAACACTCTTCATCATGGAGCTGTTCATGCATTGGTCAGTCGTGAATCCGTTACGCGTTGCCATCCTTGATGATCACTCGCTCATACGTCTGGCGATGAAGTCGCGGCTGACGCGCGAAGCCGAGTTCAGTGTCGTAGGTGTGTATGGCAGCAGCGCGCAGTTGCTCGCCGGATTGCGCGAAATCGACATCGACCTGCTGATACTCGATTACAAACTGCACGATGGGGAGCTGGACGGGCTCAATCTGATCCGCCTGCTGCGCAAGCAATATCCGGGCATGCGCATCCTCGTCTCTTCCTCAGAAGAGCGCCCGGCAGTGGTGAACATGGCGGTCGGGGCGGGCGTCAGTGGATTCTTCGGCAAGTCACAGTCGGTCGATGACCTGATTACTGCCATTCGCTGTGCAGCGTCCGGCCAGTTGTACCTGTCTCCAACCATGGCCTTTGAGCTTGACGTGTTGCCAGCATCGATCGAAGAGCCCGCCGGTGCCAAAGATGAGAGCTCGGCGCACAGCGACGATTTCCTCAGTAATCCTCTGCTGTCACCTAAAGAGAAAGAAGTCTTGCGCTGTTGTCTCGAGGGGATGGGGGTGACGCAGATTGCCTTGAAGTTCTCGCGCAGTCGCAAAACCATCAGTGGGCAAAAACAGGCCGCTTTCAAAAAGCTTGGAATTCGTGGTGACGCAGAGCTGTTCAAGTTGCAGCACAGCCTGACAGCCGACAACCAGGGATAACACGCTTATGTTTCATCTGTTGCGCGGTGTTTTGCTAATCAGTGTGCTTTTCGTATTCAGTAGTGGTGTGTTATTGGCAGCAGAGCCGCGCACCTTGCAGGTGTTCGGTCGCTCGGACTGCAAGGAGCTGCAAGTCGATCTGGCCAATGAAGACTGGAGTTGGTTGCGGCAGAAGCGCAGCCTGGTGTTGGGCTCGGCGCTCCCGGATTTCCCGCCTTATGTCATGACCGCCAGCGGTACGCGCTATGAGGGGATTGCCGCCGATATCGCCTGCATTATCGGTCAGGCCCTGCACGTTGAAATCACCGTCAAGGCCTACCCCGACAGGCGTGACGCCATGGCCGCACTTGAGCGCGGTGACATTGACATGTTGGGCAGTTCCAACAGTTTCGAATTGATCGATGGCCTCGTCACGCTCAGCAAACCTTATGTCGAAGACGTGCCGGCGATGTTCATGCGCGGCGATGATCGACGACCGATGCCGGCCAATCTGGCCGGTTTGCGTATTGCGGTTGCCGACGATTACCTGCCTTCCAGTCAATTACACGCGTTATACCCCAACGCCGAATTCGTGCTTTTTCCATCGAACGAGTTGGCACTGGCTGCGCTGGCTTTTGGCAAGGTCGACCTGTTTCTCGGCGATACGGTGTCGAGCAATTACCTGATCAACCTCAACTACTTCAACTACGTGCGGCTGCACTCTTTCGTCAAAACCCAAACCAGCGGTTTCAGCTTTGCCTTGCGCCGGGGCAACGACCAATTGCTGCGTCTGATCGATTCGACCCTCGAGTCGCTGGGTGATGCGAAGATTGCCGAAATTACCAAGCGCTGGTCGGGCGGCGGCGGGGCGCTGACGCCCAAACGCATTGACCTGACACCCGGCGAAGCACGTTGGCTTGAGCTGCATCCGGTCGCGCGGTTCGTGATCAATGACGATCAGGCACCGTTTGCATTCTTTGATGGTGACGGCAACTTTGGCGGGATCGGCGCTGATCTGCTCGAGCTCATCCAGCGGCGTACCGGCTTGCAGATCAATGTCGAGCGCACCGACAGCTTTTCCAGTCTGAGCACGCGTCTGCTGGATGGCAGCGCGGATATTTCTCTGCTGACACCAACGGTCTCGCGGGAAGTCGGCATGCGTTTCACTCATCCGTTCCTTGCCAGCCCCTTTGTGATCGTCACCACCAAGGACGCAGGCGCGCCTTCAAGCCTGCAGGAGCTGCGCGGCAAGCGCGTCGCAGTGCCCGAAAGTTCGGCTGAGCGTGAGCTGCTCAAGGACTACCCCGACATCGAGATCGTTGATAACGAAACAGTTCTGGGCGCCTTGGCTGACGTGAAGGACGGACGTGCGGACGCGATGATTACCACGCTGCACAGTGCGCGTTACTACATCGCCCACATCTACAGCGACAGCTTGCGTATCTCCAACATCGTCGGCATGAACAAAGGCTTCCTCGCTTTCGCCGCGCGGCGTGCCGATACCGAACTGGTCAGCATTCTGAACAAGGCACTGCTGAGCATTCCGCCGGATGAGCTGGACGTGATTCTCAACCGGTGGCGTCCCATTGCAGCATTTTCCGGATTGTCGTGGCGCGATTACAAGGCGCTGATCTACCAGATCAGCGCTGCCGCGTTCCTGATCATCCTCGGGTCGGTCGCATGGAATTTCTACATCCGCCGGCAGATCCGTGAACGCAGTCGGGCAGAGCGCTTGCTCGGCGATCAGTTGAAGTTCATGGGCGCGTTGATCAACGGCACGCCGCACCCCATTTACGTTCGTGATCGGGAAGGTCGACTCGTCACCTGCAATAACAACTATCTGCAAACATTTGGCCTGATAGAAAAGGATGTGATCGGCAAGACCGTGCTCGAAAGCGGCAAGCGCAATCGCCAGGAGGCGTTGCAATTTCACGACGACTACCTGCGCGTCATCGAGCAGGACGAACCTTACGAGGTGGATCGCACGCTGCATGTCGGTGATACGCGGCTGATCATTTACCACTGGATCCAGCCTTATCACGACACCGCCGGTGAAGTCAGAGGCGTGATCTGCGGCTGGATCGATATCAGCGAACGCCGTGAACTGATCGAGGAGTTGCGTGCGGCGAAAGAGCTCGCTGACGAGTCGAGCCGCGCCAAAACCACGTTCCTGGCGACCATGAGCCACGAGATCCGTACGCCGATGAGTGCCGTGATCGGCATGCTCGAACTTACCCTCAAGCGTGCCGAGCAGGGACACTTCGATCGGCCGGCGATTGAGGTGGCGTATGACTCTGCAAAAGGCCTGCTGGAACTGATCGGCGATATTCTCGATGTGGTTCGCATCGAGTCCGGCCATGTCAGCCTTTCGCCCAAGCGTGCCAACCTGCGCGAACTGGTCGAATCGGTAGCGCGGGTGTTCGACGGCTTGGCCAGGCAGAAGAGTCTGGTGTTGAAGCTCGACATCGACGCCACTGTCGGCTGTGACGTATTGGTTGATCCGATGCGCTTCCAGCAGGTGCTCTCGAACCTGGTGGGCAACGCGATCAAGTTTACCGACACCGGTCATGTCAGCGTCTCGATTCGCGGCCAACGTCTCGCTGACGAACGCTTACAGGTCGACCTCAAGGTCGAGGACACCGGCATCGGCATTTCCAGCGCCGATCTGCAGAATCTGTTCCAGCCGTTCTCCCAAGCCAATCATGGTCCCTCCAGCAGAGGCGGCACCGGTCTGGGACTGGCGATCTCCCGTTCATTGTGCGAATTGATGGGCGGGCGGCTGAACATTACCAGTACGCTTGGCAAAGGCACCTGCCTGGAAGTGTCGCTGTTCTTCAATATTCTCAGCCCGCTTGGCGGCAAAGTGCTGCCTGTTTCGGTTGTTCAGGACAAACCGGTACCGACACTCAGGATTCTCGTAGTCGATGACCAGAGCGCCAACCGCCTGCTGTTGACGCAGCAGCTGAGTTTCCTTGGCCAGGCGGTGCGTGATGCCGCCGACGGTGCCCAGGCATTGGCGCTGTGGCGCTCGGAGCCGTTCGACATTGTGATCACGGACTGCAACATGCCGGTCATGAACGGCTATGAGCTGGCCCGCACCATTCGCCAGGACGAACGCGAAAGTGGTGGATCGCCGTGCATCGTACTGGGCTTCACGGCCAACGCGCAGCCGGAAGAAAAAGTGAAATGCCGGGAGGCCGGGATGGATGATTGCCTGTTCAAACCGATCAGTCTCGGCACCTTGTCGATCATGCTTGCAGGCTGGGAAAAAAGTGTTGAAACCCAGCCATTTGAAAGCCCGCCTGCGGCGACTATCAAGGAGCTGGGTTCGATTCGCGAGCGTCTTGACGAGCTCACCGGAGGCGATCTCGACATGATGAAAGAACTTCTGCGCGAGGCGCTGTCGAGTTGCGAAAAGGATCTGGAGGAGTTGCATTCGCTAATACCCGAAAGCGATCCCGGGCTGTTGGCTGACCTGGCGCACCGCATCAAGGGGGCGGCGCGCATTGTTGCCGAGCATCAGGTCATTGAGGCGTGTAACGAGCTTGAGGCCGAGTGCGAGGCGCCTGTTATCGATCCGCTGGACCTCAATCGCAGTGCATTGAAGCTGGAGCATGCACAGGCTGATCTGATCAAGAAAATCAAACGGATCGAGCTGTAAACGTATCGGCTCATGACCATCCGACTGGCCTTGCATTGAAGCTGACGTTAAAGATCATTTTGCAGCGGGCGATACCTTGGTTAATAACCATGGAGTTTCGCGATGATCATTCGACGTCCTTTATTGATTGCCTGCCTTTGCCTGCTCGGTTTTGACACCGTCAGCGCAGCCCAGTCTGCGCCGGTCAGCGGAGTGATTCGCTTCAGCGGTCGAATTGTCGAGGCAAGTTGCATTGCCAGTGGCGCCAGCCATTCTTCTGTCGAGTTGCTTGATTGCCCCCAGGCAAGCACCGGGCAGATTTTTACCGTGAACAACGTCAGTGCGGCAGGGCGAGGTGAGTCGCGCCAGCAGGTGTTTGTGAAGGTGATTGCCGATACTCATGAGCAGGACGATTATTACGACCAGCGCTTGCTGCTCACGGACAACAAGGGTCACCAGATAACGAGCGGTAATTACGTAGTGACGATGACGCTGCCTTGATGGCTTGGAAAGAATGAGTCTGCGCCCCTTGTTTCAAGGTTACTGACAAAAAGGGGCGTCACTAATGAGAATTGTCTGGTTCGTGCAGAACCGTCCCGCGCTTCAGGCTTGCCGCCGCTCCCCTGCGTTGCAAAATCCCCCCTTCAACACTCTCTGAACCAGACCATGCGTCGCTGCCATGGGCTGTCGTCCAGGTGTGGCTTTTCGTTCGGCGATCCTTGCCGTCATTTTGAGACAAGTCTCATTTCAGCCAGACGCGCCCTTGGTTATTTTCTTGAAAGGAAGAATGGAGCTGCCAAAGGTGTCCGATGTTTCTTGAAAATAACCGCAGTCGATCCTTGCGGATCCTGATCGCTGACAGCGATGTGCGCAGAGGCCAGTCGATCGAACAGCAGTTCAACAAGCTGGGCTGTCTCAGCGTATTGAACGTGTGTACCTATCGTGACCTGAGAGTCCTGACGTATTACTGCCCTCAACGGTTGAGCCTGGTCGTCGTCAATGCTCAGTTGCTCAGCGAAATGGCGATGGATCCGCTCGACTTTTTCGGGGAAAACCCGCTGATTCGTCATTTGCTGATCTTCAATCCCAACGATGATCACCAATGGTCGAAGACCTTCTTCAACCCGCATCCGCAGCGCTGGATGCGCCTGGTGTCGAAAATCGATCTGCCGCGATTGGCAGACTTTCTGATGCTGGCCGACCCGGCGCTCAAGGAACTCGCGGAGCCGGCCTCAACCGACGCTTCGCTTTCCTCGTGCGCCAACCGCTAGCTGCGTCACCTTCCCGCGATGATCCACGCAGGCGCTGAGGTGCTGCTGCCCGGCGCCTGCTTTGCTGCCCACTCGTTTGCCCAATTGTCTTGAATACACTCTAAGGTAAGGCATCATGCTGCTTCGTAAACTCAATCTCGCGCCGCGTTCGGCGCTGTGTTTTGGCTTGTTCTGTCTCATGATTATCGCGATCGGATTGATCGCCCTGCAGCAAGTCGACTTGCTCAACAAGGCAGAAACGTACGTCGAGACGACGATCGTGCCGAGTATCAAACTGCTCGGCCAACTGGACCGTGAATTCGTCGAGATCAAGGGCAACAACGCCCGCTTGCGCAATCCCATCGAAACCCCCGAGCGCAAGGCGCAGGCCCTGATGGACATTCAGCAGTCCCGTCAGCTCATCAAGAAACATCAGCGAGCGCTCATTGAACTGCTGGCCACTGACGCTGGACGCGAGGCGTTCGAGGAGTTTGCCAAAGCGCAAAAGGTCAATGATCTGGCGCAGGACCAGTACCTTGAAACAGTGGCGAGCGGGCAGCTAGAGGCGGCCATCGCGCTGTCCAAGAATCAGATGCGTGTTGCCTCGGATGGCGTACAAGTCGCACTCAAGAAGCTGATTGCACTCAACGAGATCGAAGCTTACGAAGCTGGCAAGCAGGCCGACAATGTCTACGAACACACGCTGTTGATCGTCAGTGTGTTCATTATCATTGCCATCGGTGCTTCTTTGGCTCTGGCCGTGTTGTATACCCGCAGCCTGACGGTGCCGATTGCAGGCTCGCTGAGGGTGGCGGAATGCATCGCCGCCAACGATCTGAGCGAAACCATTGCGCTGGATGGCTCCGATGAGGCGGCGCAGATGCTGTCGTCGTTGGCGGCGATGCAAACCAGTCTGCGAGATGCCTTGATCATGATCCGCGATTCGTCCACGCAGTTGGCGGAAACTTCAGAGGTCATGCACGGCGTCACGGAAGATATCTCGCGTATCACTCAGCGTCAGAGCCATGAAATCGAAATGGCCGCCACTGCCGTGACTGAAATGAGCGCAGCGGTGGAGCAGGTTGCAGACAATGCCGCATCGACCTCGCAACTGACCTCGGAATCCAGTGCCGCTGCCGTTGCCGGTCGTACCCGGGTCAGTGAAACGGTCGCAGCAATCAATCTGATGGTCTCCAGTGTGCACAGCACCTCGGCTGAGGTGCAGGCGCTATCAACCATGGCGAGCGATATCAGCAGCGTGCTTGACGTCATTCGCGAGGTCGCCGAACAAACCAATCTGCTCGCCTTGAACGCAGCGATCGAAGCGGCGCGGGCGGGGGAGGCGGGTCGCGGTTTTGCCGTGGTTGCCGATGAGGTGAGAGGGCTGGCGCAGCGTACTCAGAAGTCGACCGAGGACATCGAGTCCATGGTCAGCTCCATTCAGTCGGGCACCAGCCGCGCAGTTTCCTCCATGAGCCACACCCGCGCTCAGGCCGAGAGAACGCTCGAAATGGCCAATATCGCCGGCGAAGTGCTGACCGACATCACTGGCTCGCTGAATCTCATCAACGAGCGAAACCTGCTGATGGCAACCGCTGCAGAAGAGCAGGCTCAGGTTGCGCGTGAAGTGGATCGCAGCCTGATCAGCATTCGCGACCTGTCCAGTGAAACCGCAGAAGGATCGAAGCAGACGGCTGTTGCATCGGCGGAGCTCTCGCAGCTAGCGGCGTCGCTGAACAGATTGACCAAGGAATTCAAACTCTGACTGTGAACGTAAAGCCCTGGTTGCCAGGGCTTTTTAATCAGTGCTTGATCGGTGAAGTGAGGTCTTGCGCATCGGGTGCAGAACTCTGAGCTGGCGATGCGGTTTGTGCTGTCAGCTGTTCAATACAGGTGGCGAGTTGTCTTTCATAGCTTTCGAGCACCGCTTCGGCTTCAGCCTCACGCTCATCGCGCAAGCGGAAGAAATCGTCGCGACTGAGCTGGTCCGCGACGAGTCGAATATTTTGCTCGATGATTGCGCACAGTGAATCTTCATCCTCTAACGCGGCGCTGGTTTGGGCTGCGTGTTGACGGTTTTCAAGCTCGGCTTTAGCGGTCTCGGCAGCCTTCGCCTGTTCCTTGGCGCTAAGCAGGTCGGTTTCCAATGCCTGTTTTTGTTTTGCCAGGCGCTTCAGTTCTGCGCTCATCGACTGGATTGCATCGGCGCGTTGGGTGAGTTGGGCCTCCTGTTGTTGCACCACAGCCTTCAGTGGAAACAGTTCATTGAGTTGGTAGCCGGCGACCACAGTCATGGTGATCAGTGCCAGCGCCAGAATCGTCAGGCAGTAGATGGCGGCGTTGCTCTGGGGGGGCGGGCTGTTGAGGGTATCGAGTGCTCTCACGGAATCGGTTCTCCTATCAAGAGCAGTCAGTGTAATGATCTGAGTCCGCTGGGCCTTTAAGACGAGTCTTAAATTCGATATGCCTCACGGCGCGCGATGCTGAAGCGTGTAAGTTAAGTTTGTTATTTAATTGCTCATATAAAGCCATGAGAATTGTCTTGTTGTTGAATAATTAAAAGTTTTGCGCAAGCGTGTATTTTTCATTATCGTCCTGTCCCGTTCGCGGTAGTTCCCCTGTCGAAGATATTCGCGCAGACGCCCCATCATTCAGTTGTTTGCTAACAAGGCAGCTACAGAGAGAGTGTTATGAAGTTTCTCCATATTTTAATTGTCGGGCTCTTGTATTCGCTATCGTTAAACGCAACGGCGGCGGTTTGCGAGTTTTATCCCAACCATTCCATGGGCAATCTCTATATAACCCTTCCGGCCACGATCTCGGTGCCGCAGGATACACCCATCGGCTCGGTTATCTATGAAAGCCCGATCGTGACCCTGGGTACTATCCCCAGTTCGTTCAAGTGCTCTGCGGTACACAATGAAGGTGTGCGCAATTCCAGGGGTGTCACCCAAGCAGGCGCGCAAACTTTGCCTCTTGGAAATACCGGGATCGGCTGGCAATGGGTTCGACCGCCATCGGGAAAAATATGGAAAGGCTTCCCTGGGGATAGTGACGTTGCTGGCAATTGGGGATGGAACAGCAGCCAGCACATGTTGCGCCTGATTAAGACGGGTAATCTAACCGGTGGTACGACGATAAACTCAGGCCAACTGGGCAAATTTGTGGCTGCTGAGATCGAGCCTTTGGCACTTAATGTAACCGGCACGCGGGTCGTCTCACGGTCTTGCGAAACCCCCGATGTAAAAGTGGATATGGGTAGCTATACCCTGAGCGATTTTTTCCAGAACGGTGCCTATGGCAAGGATCATCTCTTCTACCTTGGTTTGAAAAACTGTCCTCCTGGAATCAATAACTTCAGGTTCTCCTTTTCGCCCACTGCGGGCAGCCCTGTGTGGGACGCCAATACGGGCGTGGTAAACCTGAACAGTAATTCCACTGCAAAAGGGTTGGCATTGCAGATGCGCTTCGGTGACAGAACGCAGCTCAAGCTGAATCAGAAGTACATAAGGAAAGCGCCCACAGAGCAAGGCGGGAATGAATCTATAACCTTACAAGCACGCTTCGTGCGCATTGAACCTTCCAACGCGCAAATGAAGCCGGGCGATGCAAATGCCGACATTGCCTTCGTTGTTGAGTATCTATGAGCCCAACAGCTTCTTCACCTCAGCCACAATCACCGCAATATCAAAAGGCTTGGGCACCACGACATCAAACAGATCCGAGCGCTGCATGCCGATGTGCGCTTGCGCGCCACTCATGAGAATGATCGGCAAGTGTTTGACGGACGGCTGGGCACGCACGGCTTCGGCGAACTCGAGGCCGTCCATGACCGGCATCATGAAGTCAGTGATGACCAGGGCTGGACGTTCTCTTTCCAGCACTTCGAGAGCCTTCTTGCCATTGCTCGCGGTCACAGTCATGAAGCCCTCATCCTCAAGCGCAAAGCCAAGAATGTCAGCAATCAGATACTCGTCGTCGACTACCAGAATGGTGGTCATGTTATTTCAACCCGCTTGAAGACTTACGAAATTGAACCAGGCAATGACTCAGCTGCGACTGAAGGTTCATTTTTCAAAGCCTTTTCCAGGAACACATCTTGATCGCGTACAACCACCTCGAACCGCGACGGGTTGTAGGAGCTATCGCGTACCTTAAGAATGGAAAGCGTCCTGCGAAGTTCAGCGTGATTTTCAAAGAAACGCATGAGGATCAGGTTGTCGACAATACTGGACAGGTCAGAGTTCGGTGCGCTGACCTCGGAGCCGAACAAATCGCGCATTTCCCATGAGGCGAACACCGTAACGCCTCTGGAGCGCAGCTCATTCATCAGCGCGCTGAAAAAGTCGGTGATGCGTTCCGGAGTGGTTGAAACCCGAGTCATGCCGCTGAGGCTATCGATGAACAGGCGCTTGATGCCTTTTTCATCGACCAGGCTCAGCAGGCGTGCGCCGAGTCCGTCCAGCAAGCCTTCGGTAGTTGGCTGCCAGGCAATGCTCAGCGCACCGCTGTGTTCCATTTGTTCGATATCGATGCCCAGCGAACGGCCTTTCAGCCGCAGCCGCTGCGGGCTTTCATAGAAGCCGAAGTGCAGGCCAGGCGCTTCGGCCGTAGATTGCGCGAGAAATTTCAGGCCCAGCGTGGTTTTGCCGATGCCGGAAGGCCCCATGACCAGCGTGACGCTGGAGCTGTGCAAGCCGCCACCGAAGATCTCGTCGAGCGACGCAATGCCGCTTGGAATGCGCGTCATGTCCGCGCTGTCGGGGGCGGAAGGGCGCTTGTAGAGACTTTCGAGGCGCGGATAGACGACAAGGCCGTTATCGGTGATTTCGCATTCGTGCAGACCGGTCAACGCGCCGCTGCCGCGAGTCTTGCGCAAATGAATGCGGCGCACCGAACGGGTACCGAACAGCTCTTCGCCCATTTCGATGACGCCGTCGACCATCGTGTGCTCGGGGCTGCCGTCGTCCAGGCGCGAGCTGGTGAGAAACAGCACGGTGCAACCGGCAAATGCGGCATGGCCTTGCAGTTCAGAGATGAATTTTTTCGTGTCGATCGGCGAGTCGGCTTTGGAGCGTGCATTGAGCAGGCCATCGACGACCATGACGGTCGCCTTCTGCCGAGTGATTTCACGTCGCAGCAGCTTCACGACTTCATCGAGGCCTTCGTTTTCCAGCGTATCGAATGCGCTGACAAACTGAATTTCCGCGCCGACTCGCGAAGCGTCGAAAAAACTCATGGTCGACAGGAACTGGAACAGGCGGTCGTGGGACTCGGCCAGCAACGTGGCGACCAGCACACGGCCGCCGTTGCGGGCATGGTGAAACCCTAGCTGGTTGGCAAGGATGGTCTTGCCGGAGCCCGGGCGCCCTTGAATGATGTATGAAGCGCCGGCGACAAAGCCCCCCTGAAGCAGCGCGTCGAGCCCTTCGATCCCGCTTTGAAGGCGTTTTAGCTTTTCCACAATGCGACCCTGATCTGAATAAACAGGCTTGTTCAGCCGAATGAGTGAAATGCTAACGCCATTTCCGGTTGACGGCCATAAAGGCTGGGGAAAAGTAGCGTTTTTGCAATGTGAACCTGGCACGTGACTGCTCGGGATCAGGGGGTAGTGACAAGCCCGGCACAGGAAGATTCGATTTTTCGAAACCCGGAAGCCGATTACATCCGTAGGCGCTGCTGCGGACCATGAGGGTAACGCTTGCCACTTTGCTTTCATGAAATCGTCACAAAACTGCTGCAGAGTTCGGGAGCCCGTAATCACTAGGTGTCATTTAATGAAAAGTTTGATGAAGTCTGCTGCGCTCGCCATTGCGGTATCTCTTTGTGCTACCTCGGCCTCCTTTGCAGCAGAAAATGTTCGCCTGACGGGGTCCGGAGCAAGTTTCCCGGCGCCGATCTATCTGACCTG
Source organism: Pseudomonas glycinis (assembly GCF_054871425.1). Classification (NCBI taxonomy): domain Bacteria; kingdom Pseudomonadati; phylum Pseudomonadota; class Gammaproteobacteria; order Pseudomonadales; family Pseudomonadaceae; genus Pseudomonas; species Pseudomonas glycinis. Next base: position 86,487 of record NZ_JBTYHF010000007.1, read on the forward strand.
GTTCAAGGATTTCAGCAAGAAATCCGATGGTGTCACTGTCGATTACCAATCCAAGGGCAGTGGCGCGGGCGTACAGGACTTCTTGAACAAAACCGTGGATTTCGCTGCCAGTGACTCGGCAATGAAAGACGAAGATATCGCCAAGGTCGCCGAAGGCGTGCAGTTGCTGCCAATGACCGCCGGGGAAATCGTGCTTGCCTATAACCTGCCGGGCAATCCCAAGGGCCTGAAGCTGCCACGCGACGTCTATTCCAACATTTTCCTGGGCAAGATCACGCGCTGGAACGATCCGCAGATCGTCGCAGCCAACCCGGACCTGAAACTCTCCGATACGCCGATCACGGTTGTCGTGCGTGCAGATTCCAGTGGTACGACTGCGGTATTCACCAAGCACCTGGCAACCGTCAACGCCGAGTTCAAGCAGGCGTTGGGTGAGGGCAACACCGTCAACTGGCCGGCCAGTGACAAGTTCATCAAATCGCCGAAAAACGATGGCGTAACCGCTACCGTGCGCCAGACCCCTGGTGCGATTGGTTACATCGAATATGGCTTCGCCAAACTGGCCAAGGTCGACTTTGCCCAGTTGCAGAACAAGGCTGGCAATTACGTCGTGCCAAACGCCGAAAGCGGTGCCGAGGCCCTGGCGGCGGTGAAGATGCCGGAAAACCTGGTGGCCTGGCTGCCTGATCCGGACGGTGCCAAGTCCTATCCGATCACCTCTTATACCTGGATGATTTTCCGCAAAGACAATGGCAACCCGGCCAAGGCCAAGGCCATGCGTGAAATGGTCGAATACAGCCTGACCGAGGGGCAGAAGATTGCCGATTCGATGGGTTACATCCCGTTGCCGCAATCGGTCGTCGAACAGGTTCGCAAAGCGTCCGCCAATATTCAGTAACGCCGTGAGGTCTCTTTCGGCGTGTGCGTCTGCGCCACGCCGGGAGAGTTTTCCCCCTGTTCCGGACTTAGCCCATGAACAAACCTTTTGTCGTACCGGTTAATCCCGACTCTGCCTGCCAGCCACCCTCGACGAAGGATTTTCTGGTTGATCGCACCTTCCGCGCGCTCGCACGCATCGGTGTGGTACTGATTCTGGCGCTGGTATTTGCACTGGTGTTCGAAGTCGGACGCAAGGCACTTCCCGGTATGGAAAAGCACGGCTTCGATGTGCTTCTGGGCAGCGTGTGGGACGTCAACCAAGGCAAATACGGCATCCTGCCAGCCATCTGGGGCACGCTTTACAGCGCCTTCATCGCGTTGCTGATCGCCGGTGTTTTTGGCGTGAGCATGGCGATTTTCCTGACCCAGGATTTCCTGCCAACCAAGCTCGCTGCGCTGTTTCGCACCATCGTCGAACTGCTCGCGGCCATTCCCAGCGTGGTCTATGGCCTGTGGGGGATCTATGTGGTGATTCCGGCGATTCGGCCGCTGACGACCTGGTTGAACAGCGAGCTGGGCTGGATACCCTTTTTCGGTACGTCCCTGAGCGGTCCGGGCCTGCTGCCCGCAGCGCTGGTACTCGCGATCATGATTCTGCCGACCATTGCCGCCGTGTCGCAGGACGCGCTGACGGCTGTGCCGATGAAAACCAAGCAGGCCGCGTACGGCATGGGCACTACCTATTGGGAAGCGATTCTCAAGGTGATGGTGCCTTCGGCCGCCACCGGCATTTTCGGCTCGCTGGTGCTGGGCCTGGGGCGCGCGCTGGGTGAAACGATGGCGCTGGCCATGCTGGTCGGCAATGCCAACAACATTTCCCTCTCGCTGTTTGCACCGGCCAACACGCTTGCCGCTCTGCTGGCGCTGAACTTCCCCGAAGCCGGGCCGAACGAGATCGAGGTGTTGATGTACGCCGCCCTCGTGCTGATGTTGATTACGCTGATCGTGAACATTTTCGGCTCGATGATCATGATGTACGCCCAACGGGGTAACAAGTGATGACTGATCTGACCGCAGCAACAGACCTGACGGCGCCAACCGGTGCGATGCCCAGCTTGCAACGCAGGTTCGAAGGCCGCGCGCTGCGCAGCCTGATCCTGACCACCCTGGTCTGGGCAGGTGCTTTGCTGGCCAGCGTGCCGCTGATTTCCGTGCTCTACATGCTGATCACCCGCGGTGGCGCGCGTCTGAACCTGGAAGTCTTCACCGAACTGCCGCCGACCGGCTTCGAGATGGGCGGCGGTTTCGGCAATGCGATGGCGGGTACCTTTGTGATGGTCGGTATCGCGGCAGCGATCGCGGTGCCGGTCGGAATCATGGCGGCGATCTTCCTGGCTGAGCTGGGGCCGGACAGCAAGCTGGGGAACGCCGCGCGTTTTGCCGCCAAGATGCTCACGGGCCTGCCATCAATCCTGGCAGGTGTATTTGCCTACGCCTTGGTAGTGATGACCACCGGCACGTATTCGGCACCGGCAGGTGGCGTGGCGCTCGCCGTCCTGATGCTGCCTATCGTGGTGCTGACCGCCGAAGAGTCGATGCGGATGGTGCCCAAGATCATGAAAGATGCTGCTTATGGCATGGGCTGCACCCGCTCGCAGGTCATCTGGAAAATCATCTTGCCGACCGGCATGCCGGCGATCCTGACCGGCGTGATGCTCGCCGTGGCGCGTGCCGCAGGCGAGACGGCACCGTTGTTGTTTACCGCGCTGTTCAGCAACTACTGGATCTACCACCAGGGCAATCTCGATGTCATGAATCCGACTGCCTCACTGGCGGTGCTGATCTACAACTTCTCCGGCATGCCTTTCGATAACCAGCTCGAGCTCGCATGGGCGGCCTCGTTGGTGCTGGTGATGATCGTGCTGTTCGTGAACATCATCAGCCGGATTTTCGGCAAGCCCAAGTATTAAGAACGGGAGCATCTGATTTTGAACGTATCCACTGCGCAAATTGCCGCTCCGTTTGTCACCCAGGCGCCTGTAGTCATGGACTGCAAACTGGACAAGATTTTCTACGGCAACTTCATGGCAGTACGTGACAGCCACGTGCCCATCGAGAAAAACAAGATCACCGGATTCATCGGTCCCTCAGGCTGCGGCAAAAGTACCGTGCTGCGCAGCCTCAACCGGATGAACGATCTGGTGAAGGGCTTTCGTTTCGAGGGCCATGTGCATTTCCTCGGGCAGGATGTCTATGGCAAGGGCGTCGACCCGGTGGTCGTGCGCCGCTACATCGGCATGGTGTTTCAACAGCCCAACCCGTTCTCGATGAGCATCTTCGACAACGTGGCGTTTGGTCTTCGCCTCAATCGCTACAAGGGCGATATCGGCGACCGGGTCAAGCATGCGCTGCAAGGCGCCGCGCTGTGGGACGAAGTCAAGGACAAGCTCAAGGTCAGCGGCCTGTCGCTCTCCGGTGGCCAGCAACAACGCCTGTGTATCGCCCGGGCAATCGCCACTGAGCCGGAAGTCCTGCTGCTGGATGAGCCTTGTTCGGCACTCGACCCGATCGCCACCCGACGCGTCGAAGAATTGATGGTCGAGTTGAAGAAGGACTACACCATCGCACTGGTGACCCACAACATGCAGCAAGCCATCCGTGTTGCTGACACCACGGCGTTTTTCTCGGTGGATATTTCCCAGGGCACACGCACCGGTTATCTGGTCGAGATGGGCCCGACGGCGCAGATCTTCGACAATCCGCGTGAACAGATGACCGGCGATTACATCAGCGGCAAGTTCAGCTAAGCCTCAACACCGGTCGCGGCCGCCTACCTGCACAAGCCAAATGGATTTGGCGGGCATCGGTGGACGTTTACCAAGCGTTTCCAAGGAGCTCCAATGCCTGCCCAGCATCGTCTTGATTTGCCTGCGATTGAACGCGCACTGCGGAAAGTGCAGAGCCGTTTCGCCGAACTCAGCCGGCACTTCACCGAGCCCCGGGACCCGTTCACCGACGAAGTTCTGCACAATGTGCTTGAAGGCTATGCGTTGGTTGACGAATATGTTGCCCGCGGCGTCGACCTGTTCGATCTGCAGCAACTGAACCTGATGCTGGAGATCAATGCCACGGTGCTGTGTGGCCGGGATCCGGCGCGCCGGCTGGAATACGCTCAGCATCTGGCAGCCACCGAGGCGCATTTCTTCAACAACGTCGAGGGCGGCATCAAGGACTTGTACAACTGGTATTGCGCGTACCGCAGTGAATCGGTCTGGAAGCGTGCAGCGGGTGTCTATGTGCGCATTCTGAGCAAGCCGCAGCTGTTTATCGAAGGCAATAACCGCAGTGGCTCGCTGATTGTCAGCTACCTGCTCATGCGGGCAGGGCTGCCTCCATTCGTGTTGACCCTGGAAAACGCCGAGGGCTATTTCAACCCGTCCTCGGTCATCCGCAACTCCGCCAAGCATGGCGTCAAGGCGTTGTACGAATTGCCCAAGATCAAGAAAAAATATGCAGCATTCCTGGAAGAACAGGCGCCCGATCCAATGAAGTTCTTTCTCAAAGGCAAGCCTTTGCCTGTCTCTCAAGGTGGCCATTGATGAACTGGGCACCAGCATTTGCCAGATTGAGAACCTTCGGCAGCCGGGCAGGGCAGGCTATCCGCTGCGCTTTGCCGCAGTTGTTCGAACGTCAGCGCATACGGATTTCGTTCGATATCGATGACACGCTCGCTTGCCAGCTTCATCACTGCGCAGTCGAGAACAGTCGACTACCGGCCTGTATTCATCGTTGGCTGGGTGAACCGTTGCGGATGGGCACACGATCGCTGATCCGAGAGCTGCGCCGCCAGGATTGCAGTGTCTGGGTCTACACCTCATCCGGGCGCACGCCGTCCTATATCAGGCGCTGGTTGGCGCTGTACGGTATCCGCGTCGACGGCGTGGTCAACAGCGTGCTGCACAACCGTGCGCTGACGGCGCACGGGATGTCGAATGCGCCTTCCAAGTATCCGCCAGCGTTCGATATCGACTTGCATGTCGATGATTCGGAGGGCGTGCAGATTGAAGGCAAGGATCATGGCTTCCGGGTGGTCGTGGTGCATCCCGAGGATGATCGCTGGGCGCAGAAAGTGCTCGATTCGGTGGCCAAGGTCCAGGCGCAGCTCGCCTGGCAGCAAATGCTCAGACCTCAGGCGCCGGTGCAACAGCGTGCGGAGGCTGTCTTTGAGTCGCTTGGCTGAGGGAGTACGCACTGGCTATCTGGACAGCAGCGCCTCAGGTATACGAGGCACTGCTTTGAAATGACTCAATAGATGCGCAAAACATGTCTCGCAGAAACGAAAAAGCCCTGAATAATCAGGGCTTTGTCGTATAAAGATGGCGGAGGCGATGGGATTCGAACTCATGGACCTGTTACAGTCGACGGTTTTCAAGTCCGAAGATTAATCCTTATATTTCAATGCCTTAAGTTTTATTCGTTTCCGCTAGGCAGTATTCATTAATGCTCTGAAGGTCTCTGAAATCAAGGGGTGGACACTTATTTGCGGAAACGAATTTGGCCGGTTATTTGGCGTTCTAGGTAGGCACATGATCGCCCTAAACTTCATAGCTGCAATCGAGAGACTGCGCTTGATGGAAAGCGACTTTCATCTGAAGTGGGATTTTTGCAGCCAACCTGGTCAGTCGAGACAGGCAGGATACGGCCAAAAGCGAACCCTCACGATTGCCCGTTTTCGGCCAATTTCTGCCTTTAACCAACATCAGCTTTGGGTGGTCAGTTTCGCTGACACCGTGGTAGCTGCGCCCAAGCCGAGTAATGCGAAAGCAGACACGTAAACTGCAACGGATGCAGGAATGAGTAACAGTGAATGCCCCAACACAGGCATCACAGCCACTGCATGACGAGCGGCCTCGGGATTGCCGGCACATTTTTTGTCAGGCAAGACGCAGATATCAAGCTTTCAACTCTGGGTCTGGGACGCTAACGTATCGCACCGTTTTCAAGGAGCGTCACCTTATGCCGTACCTCAACCTAGACCGACGCTTCGTTCAACGAACGATGTATGACCAGGAGGAACTGCTGAGGGCGGAAATCTACGATCGGAAGCTGTCGTGGGATGACGTTTTGGCGAAACGCTTTGCAATCGTCGTTGCGCCGGCCAACTTCGGAAAAACTACTGAACTCAAAGAACTGGCGAATCGTGAGCGACTGGCTGGGAAACATGCTGTTTTCGTGGAACTTCGCAAGGTGCTAGACCGCAACGACCTTGAAGATGCATTACATCCATCGGAGGTTGTAGCGTTTAAGGCTTGGCAGCAGGTCTCGAGCGCACCTATTACCTTGCTCATCGACTCTTTGGATGAGGCCACACCTAGCCAACGCCAGGATTTAAATTACGCGCTGAGGAAGGTGCGCCTGGCTTTCCACTGGCCAAACAGCAATGCTCGCTGGTTGATTTCGACTCGTCCCGCCGTACTTTCACTCGATGTCATGGGACAGTTGTCAACCATTCTTGAAGTCCCAATCGAGGTCACCAGTACCGAAGATGACGAACCGGCTAGGCTCGTTGACAAACATGCAGATGAGCGAGCGACAACAAAAAGCTCAACCACACAGGATGCCTTGGCTATTTTTTCTATGGCTCCGCTCACCTCAAGACAAGCCGTACTCTACCTGCAGAGTAAACATGGGGTAGGCGATGCAGTCACACTCCTTGAAGTAGCGCAGAAGCGAGGCCTGCCAGGGTTCACAGAAAGTCCAGGTGGGCTTGACGTGATTGCCCACCTGGATCTGGTGAATCGACCGCCGGAGTGTCTCACTGAAGTGTTCTTGCGTGTGGTGCAGGCAGTCGAGACGCAGCAAAGTGGCGATCATCGACTGGCTGAAGCCGGAACACCCTCCGCGCATGTGGAAGTCGTACGCAGAATTGCTGCCGCTTCTCTCGTTTGCCAGCTACAAAACGTCGAGATGCCTTCTGGCCAACTGGCCGCGGATGAGAGTGTCCTGTCTGCGAGATTGATAGCAGGTTCGCGTCTTCCAGATTCGGCTTTGATCCAACTTCTTAACTCACAACTTTTCATTGATGCCGGTCATCACCAAGTCAAACCCTATCCTGAGGAATTGATTCCGTTTCTAGCGGCGCAGCACTTTGCTTCTCTCGTCCATTCGCCAGAAGATGCCAAACGCCTTATCAATATGTTCTCATGGCATGCCCCTACCGGCGAAAAGGGCGTACACCGTCGCTTGCTGGCAATGTTGGGATGGATCGCAACCTTGAGCAATTACTGCCGCACGGAGTTATTGCAGCAGGATCCGCAAGTGGTCGCCTTTTTCGGAGACCTGCGAAACAGTGGCATCCCGAGAAGCGATGCGCACGAGGCGATCAGGCGAAGCATTCATTCGGTGTACACACAAGGTGATCGAATCGGTCGCGATTTCTTCCGACTCACTCCCGAGAATTACTGGCAAGTAGGGGGCGAAAGCAATTTGCCGTTGATCTGTGAGTTGTTCGAGCAATATGGTTCAGATATTCGTGTACGGAGTGCCCTGCTGAATATTGCGACCCACAGCCAGTCCGACATTCTCCGCCAACAGGTTTTGAAGACTTGCCAGGGCGACTACGCCCAACTCCTGCAACAGAGGATGGATCTCTATTATCTACTGGATCTTGGCGTCGACAAGGATCTAAGGGGCTTGGCGGGCGCGTTGACAACTCAGCGAGACCTCACTGAGGAGCGGGTCTCGATTTCGATTGCCCACCTTGCCTGGACGCATCTCAAAGTTTCGCAGATCGTTACCTTGATTGAACGGCAGCTAAGCGGACATACAGGGGGCTACCGCATTTCCTCCACCATCAGCGGACCTGTTTTCGACGCCGCAAACGACTTGCAGGCATACCAGCTAACGCGGTCCCTTGTAATCCGACTCGCCCGAATTGGTCGTACCCCCGGGCGCAAAACTCCTGTCTATACCGACATACCAAGCCGGAAGCTAGATTTGGTTATTGATCTCCTGTCCTCGCTAATAACGAGGCCCGTGACAATCTATGAATCACGTATAGCGCTATTGTGTGTCATCGTGCGACGCTTCTTCCGCGATGTTTTTTACGGGTCAATCGAACTGTCTAAGTTGCGCTTGGCGTTAGAGAAAAATAGTCCTATGCGCCTTGCAGTGCTACGGAAAATTCTAACGTTGGAGCCTGATGACGATCTGCTCAGCGGTGCGCTCTTTGGGCTCGGCAGGATATGTATTCCCACCCTCAAGGATGCTGCAGAACTCGACTCAGAGCGATTGCGCGCAACGATTCATAAGGTAGAGGCGGCTACCAAATCGCCGGCCATGCCGTCGGGACCTCATGCCAAAATGAAACGGCAGGGCCGGTGGCGTATAGATAAACGCATCCTGGCGACCCTCCATAAAGAAATTGAGCAAATACGCGACGGCTCCGCTCGGCATTCAATCGCTTTGCTTGCTGGGTGGCTGCTTCAGGACCACTCAACGTCCCGATATGGCGAGGTCAGCTTCGATCCGGTGAGGGAGGCCGGCGGAGCCGAACTAGCCGATGCGTTCAAAGCGGGTGTGACAAGACTTTGGCGAGAGCTACCGCCGACGTTCAAGGAGGACGAGCCTCGTTCGGTTTACCACATCACCATTGCCGGTTTGCAGGGGTTGCACTACGACCTTCACGATGGCTCCATTTTACCAGTAATGTCGACTGCCGAAGTAAAGCAGGCAATTCAATACGCCGTCTTTGAGATTAATGGCTACCCACATTGGTTCTGGCCATTGATTGAAGCAAATCAGGAGGTGGCGATCATTAGTTTCAAAAAGCTGGTCGCTCAGGCGGGAATGGGGGCCGTTTCTTACGAGCATGCGGAGGAGTTGCTTACTTCCCTGAATGAGACAACGGAACGCATTCGAAGGGAAATAGCACCTGATGCTTGGAGCTTTCTTACTACACAACCGGTAAACCGCAGCCAAACTACTGAGTCGATTCTCAGACTAGTAACTAATGTGTCCGGCGCTACAATTCAAAGTGAGTTCGAAACGCAGGCATGGAGCCGCATACAAGCAGCGTTTGGTTCGGGCACACTCGAAGGTTCAGTAGATGCTGAACACACACGCGACCTCCTAGATACAAAAGAACGAAGTGCTGCTTGGGGCGCCTACTGGTTGATCGGCTATCCGAATTCATTCACATCCCATCTTGAGCAATGGCTCACTGAGAGCAAATCTCAAGCCCAAGCATTTGTGTTCGAGTTGGCAGCGTACCTCGGCCACGATTTTGGCTCAAGAATGGTTGGGCTTGCGCAAACATCTGACCATGGGGTTACGGCTCTCGTAGCACTTTACAAATGCACGCTTGAGGTCGTCTCACCTAATGGCGATGCACCCCGTCCTAGTGGTGTTGTGTACTCGCCGGGACGTCGGGATGCTGCTCAGCAGTTACGCGATGCGCTCATCCCCGCTATTGCTGCAGCCAAATCGACCCGAGCATATGAAGCCCTTGCTGTCTTGAAAAATGGGGCAACAGACCAGAAGGCAAAATACCTGAGTAGCATACTGTTCGACTTGCAAGAGGCTCGATTCACTCGCCCGCAATTGGCACAGCGAGATTTTGACCAGTTTGATCGTGACTTTAAGCCCGTGGTAAACGGCACCCTCGCGCTGGCGCTGGCGGTTGAGGAAGATCTGCTTGCGGTGAAATACAGCATTGAGAAAGGCGAATTCAGCCTACGCCGCTTCTTCAGTGCACTGAAGTTCTCGCGTATCGATACAGACAAGGAAGGGCTAGCGCTGGAAGCCGACTTCCAGGCCCTACTTGGAAGTGAAATGAACCACCTTGCGGGAACTCGGTATTCGGTCACGAGGGAGCCGGAGACTGCCGAGGCCACGCGCCGTGACGTGTTATGTCGAAAAGGTGCTGATTACGCTTCCATTGAACTCAAGATGTCCATGCGATGGACCGTATCACAGTACTTGGAAGCGCTTGAAGACCAGTTGGTAGGTCAGTACATGCGCAACTACAACTCAACTACGGGCTTTCTGGTAATAGTGCTGCAGAAGGACAGGAAATGGCGACACCCGACAACCAAGAAGGAACTTAACTTCCAGGCACTGATTAAGCTCTTACAAGCACGGGCCCTCGAATTGGAAGCACTGGATCGCAGACACATTATTCGAGTGATCGGGATCGACGCAACGCCCCCGAAAAGCTTTCGAGACGCCTGAAGGTGGCAGTGCCGGCCGCAGGGGGGGGGCAGCATGCCCTGGGCCTGCGCTCTACCAAGCAATACGCTTCACGAGCGAATAACAGGCGTTGGGCTTGCCCAACCAACCTTGCGCGGTACACACACGCTATGAAGAACTAAGACATCGTTAATCTAGCGGACGAAGAATCTGAGAGCTGTCTAGCTCTTGCCTGGTCGTACAGAGTTTGAAAGCACCGTCGGATACCTGGAGGACGAGGTCGAGTTGCCCTAGAAACAGCGGGACTTCAGTTCTGGGTCCGGGTTCAACTATGAACATCGATATAACGGAAAGCGAGTATGCACACTCGGTTTTCTAGGCACAAAGCCTCCATCATGGTTAGTAGCTTCTGGTCGGTAGCTTTCGCTTGCCTACGTCCGCTTTGGCCGTTCGCAGCCATTCGGGACCGACAGCAATCGGCCAGAACTCGAATCTGATCGGACGTCTTAACAACAATCCGAATAGTCCAATTGGCATTGGCGAAGCCCCTGTCGCTATGCCAATCTACGGCGATGCCAAGTCCATTTGCCGTACTCAGTCCGCCAGACACGATACCTTCCCGAGCTCCCGTCGCCACGCGCGATCAGGAGCTGCCGTTCGATGCGCTGAGTTGGGAGAACTTTGAACGTCTTTGCCATCGACTGACTGCACTCGAAGGCGATGTCGAGCATTGCGCACGATAGGGACGGCAAGGGGAGGCGCAGGAGGGCATAGATATTTACGCGCGGAAGGCGGATGGGCGCTACCATTGCATGCAGGCTAAGCGTCATCGTAGCTTTGGCGCGGCTCAGTTACTCAGTGCGGTCAATCTGTTCCTCGACGGAGCATGGCTCTGGCTCACGCCGTCCCACTGGCCTGCCTCCGTCCCACTGCTTTTTGCGGTGGTGGGACGGGCGCAGGCCCCGTCGTTGTTGGGCTGTCCCACCGTCCCACCTTTTTCATGTCTCCCGCCCGTGTATGCGTAGCGGGCATCAATGCGCGTGTTCACGCGCACGCGTGTTTTTAAATATTCTCTCTATCACGAGAAAGGAGAGTTAAAAGTAGGACGGTGGGGAAAAGCCCCTATCTACGGGACTTTCAGACGTCCCACCTAGTTTTAGAGAGGTGGGACGCATGGGACGCCATAACAGCAAAAGAAAGCCGGGATAGATATTCACCGACATTCGCCAGCCGTTCACCGGACGTAAGCCACACATTCACCGGATGGCATTAAAACAGTCTTGCTGCCACCAGAATCGACCTGTAAAAAGGGGCCATCGTCGATGGGTGCGACCGCAAAGCGCGGCAGGCCACCCACCACCTGACCCGGCCATTGCGCCGGGTCTTTTTGTTTAAGGGGCAGGGGTATGACGAACGAGCAGCAGGCACTGGCAGAGATGCCGATCTGGTTGGTGATTGCCCTGTCATTGGTTGGCGGCGTGTCTGGCGAGATGTGGCGCGCTGACAAGGATGGGGCACGAGGTTGGGCGTTACTGCGCCGCCTTGCACTTCGATCCGGTGCCTGCATCGTCTGCGGCGTGTCAGCGATGATGTTGCTGTTCGGCGCGGGCTTGTCGATCTGGACAGCAGGCGCCCTCGGTTGCCTAACCGCGATGGCCGGCGCCGATGTCGCCATCGGCTTGTACGAGCGCTGGGTGGCCAAGCGGCTGGACCTGAGCGAGGCCGAGCCGAAGGCATGAGCCGGGCAGGTCGGGTAGGGGACCGATTTTTACGGGTCCTCCCTGAGGGCCGCCCCCTACACGGGTTATCGAACTCGCGGAATCTCTCTAGCTGAAACCTTCGCAGGGATGTCCGTCTTTCCAAATGGATCGAGGCAGGACCTGGCACTCGAATGCCGAGTCGATCAGCCGGGCCGGGCAGAATACCGCCGGGGACCCTGGGGACTTTCAAAGGGTACGGGGTCGGAAACCCGCGGGATCGTATTAGTAGAAGGCTCGCCAGCTTACTGAAATTTCAATTACTGAAATTTTGATAGGATCCATTGAAAAGCCGTTGGAAAGCACGGCTTATGAGCGAAGACGCGTACCTGTCCAAAAGCACCTTCGCCGCGCACAATGAACGGTGACCGAGTTACACCAATTGGCTTATGAAGGTGGGCCGGCTGGGTCCTGTCTCCCAATGACAAGTAAGTCGATGTGCTGACCCCTGAAGCGTTGCTCTGCGATATCGCCGACCCGAGCAAGGCTGCCGTCGGTGTTCGCCACCAACAGCGATCGGCTTGAGCGTGACGTGTACAGTCACGTCGCAGCCCAACCCGAGCCGACTAACATAGTTGCGCCACCCCCCCCACTGCTCCCGCACAAGAGCTGACTCCCGACCTTCAGAAAGCGCGCGCACATCGCGAGCACTACCTATCGAGGACGGCTGAAATGGAATTTTGCAAGGCACAGGGCTGACTGGTGGAAATCAGTTTTGCATAAGGCCGTTTGCGAAACTGCACGTGCGCTCAATCATCCACTGATGAGCGTCTCGCCGCATTATTCTGCCCAGTTCGCTACCTTGTCGGACTTATGGAAGTGGAGGCGCAACTGACCGTGAGACAACGTTAACGGCTCAACGAAGCGGCTCAAATATGATTTTGACGACCTTAGATTTCAATTTACTAGCTCTGACGAACTCGAATGTCGGTTCGGCCAGTCGATAAGGCTTCTTGACTCCAGGTAGAATTTTTAAATTGAGTATCAATTGACTAGCAGCCAAAATCAGATTCGCATCCATAGTCACTTTTTGATTGGCTCGGGCTTCGAGTCAACTGGGTAGTTGCTGGTCTGCCCAGTTTCGTCCGAACGACACACCAGTGAGGCGCGTTCGTAGTTCAACGCCTTGTCACGCTCGGGCAGCGCATACGGTGCTTCGCAACGCTGGCCTTGCCAGTTGATGGTCAGAGTGCCGGCGTCGTCTTCGACCAGGGCTAGTGCTTTACCGCTCGGGTCGGAGATTGCCAGTTGCTTGCCGGTGGCGTCTTCCAGTGCAGCGCCGAACGGAATCGGCTGGTGCTGCGCATCGAACAGGGTGAACTGCACCCGGCGCCCTGTTTTGCTCGCATAGCGCGCCAGCACGACTGCACCACGGCGCGGCACCACTTGCTGAGTGGCGTTGTCAATTTCAAAGTCGCCGCCCAGATCGCGGGTGTCGAGGCTGATCCAGTTGACCCGATACGGTTGCGCGTTGGACACCACTGCATACCCATTGCCTGCGGTTTCCGCCCCGGAGAAACTGGCGACCTTCACGCCTTCAACGCCCTCGACCTGCGCCAGCGCGAACGTCTCGCCGACGGTCTGCCCCAGGTTGACCCCGCCAGCATGGCCGACAATCGAACCGGCCACATTTAGGCTCTGTGAGTTGTAGCCACGGCCCTGGCTGTAACTAGCACTTATGTCCATCACCGAGGTTCGCGTGCTGAGGTTGGCCGAGCCCGTACTGCCGCCGGTGCGACTGTTGCCGCCCTGCAAGGAATAGTAAGTGTCGCTGTCGTCGGACAAGTAGCCGTTGACGCCGACCTGAGTACTGCTATTGTTCTTCTGCGTATTAGCTGAAACGAAGGCCCTTGGTGCACGGGGTTTCGAGCCCAGCGGAAACGACAGCGAAAGGTTTAACAAGGTGTCGTTGTTCGCCGGGCCGTAGTTGCCTACGTCCTTTGTATAGGTCGCACTGAGGTTGTAGCTGACCTCGCCCCAATAATTGCTGTAGCCAGCCGACAGGCTTTGCGAGCCGCCGCGTCCCCAATAACGCTGGTCGCTCGCGTTTAGGTAGATGCTGCCGAACTGCTGATTGCGCCCGAGGCTCTGGTTGACGGTCAGGTCGGTGCGGTTTTTCGAATTGCCGGTGCGCTGCTGTCCCTCACGGCTCAGCTCTTCGACGTGTTCGCTCAAGGTGCGATAGCCCTCAGTGGAATAGCGATAAGCGGCGAGGGTGAAGTTGGTGTCGGTGCCGGTGAAGGTCTTGGCGTAAAGCGCGCGCAAACTGTTGCCCTTGACGGTGTGGCCGAAGGTGCTGCTGCTGGAGTGGGTCAGGTCGAGCGAGATTGCACCGATCGCCGTATTTCGCCCGGCACCCATCGAAAGTGCCTGGAAATTGTCGGTGGCCTGGGTACCGACGATCGCTGACAAGTTACTGCTGACGCCATAAGCTACCGTGCTGCTGATGAATTCCGGCGTCTGCTGGTTATTGCTGTTGCTGTTGTAGCGGCCCGCCGAGATGCTGTATTTCAGTTGCCCTTCCCGAACCATGATCGGCAGGCTGGAAAACGCCTGTACCGTCACCCGGCGCCGGCCATCGGACTCGATCACGGTGATTTCCAAATCGCCGTTGGAGCCGCTGGGGTAGATGTCGCTGATCTCGAACGGCCCAGGTGGCACGTTAGCGGTGTAAAGAATGTAGTTGTTTTGGCGAATCTCTATGGTGGCGCTCGATTGCGCAATGCCGCGAATCACCGGCGCATAACCGCGCTCGCTGTCGGCTCGCATGCCGTCGTCGGAGGCCAGTTTCATGCCTCGATAGCGAACGCTATCGAAGAGGTCGGCGTCGGAGAAAATATCGCCGGCACTGAACTGGCTCTTCAGCGCTGTAACATCATGTTGCAGATAGCTGCGGTTGCTCTTGAATGTGCGCGGCTGGCCTGTGGTGCTGCTGAAGTTGGACTCATTGCGCAAGCGCCAGCCTCCGAGGTTAATACCGTTCCGCAGGCCAATGTTATTGGCAAACGTAGTCTCGGGGTCGGTGCTGTTGCGGTTGCTGCTCACCTGATAATTGATGAACGCCGCCGGTACGCCTTCGTCCCACAGCGCCGGGTCGACATAACCACGGCGACCACGTTCCATGGCACTTTGCGGCACGCTGACCAGTAAACGCAGGCGTGGCATGTCATAGCGAACGGTGGCGTGGTCGATTATCGCCGGAAGGTCTAAGCAAGCGTCCGCATCGGCGGCGTCCACTTTGCCGCTGGCCTGCAACTTGCCGAGGTCCACGCCTAACTGTTTGAGCATATCGACGGTCAAGCAGGCTTCAACCTTGTTACGATCTGGTTGGCGGCGAAAGTCGATATCGCGACGACCCACGAGAATGTCGTTGCCGTACATATCGACCCGGTAAGTGCCGGGGAGTACGCGACTTCCAGCGAGCAGCGATTGCAAGTCTACGGCGGATGTGGCGCCTTGCAGAAATGAGGTATTGAATTCTACTTCAGCGTCGGCTAGACAGGTTGTGCTGAAGATCAGAGCGACCGAGAACGGCGTCAGGCCATCGCGTTTAAGTAAAAGCATGCGGAAACCCTATATCACCTCCGATACGAACTAACGGAGCGAAGACAAATACAGTAAAAGTGCGGCTGTTAAAGCAGCAGGCGAGTTATGGCAATTCTTTATCCAAACTGCCGTGCACTTCGGCGCTGCTTGAAAGTTGCGCGACATAGCGGTCTTGGGCGCCATAATCATTAATACTGCTAAAAGACAGGCGCAGAGAACTTGTCGCAAGCGGTTGTTTTAGGATGAACTCTTTTTGCTCACCAGGCGCGATCATCATCGAATCAAAAGGGTGCTCGCGGGTGATGTCGGAATGCACCGTGATGTCGGCGATCGAGACGTGATAGAGGCTTGGATTATTCACCAGCAGCAGGCTTTTGCCCTCGCGCTTGGTCAGTCGCCAAGTCAGTTCGGTCGGGGCTAGATAAGAGTTATTTTTCAGACCCGCAGGGCGGAAAAAAACCTTGATCCGTTGGCGAACCGCCAGTTGCAGGGTGTTTGCGGTTTTTGCCGACTGCGGAATCTCCTGCACATTCAGCCACACCACCGACTCGCGGTCGGTGGGCATGCCAGCGCCTTCGTAGATAACCCGCAGAATCTGCTGTTCTTCACCGCTCACTCGCACGAGTGGCGGGGTCACGGCAAACGGCGCAGTGGCTGCCGTATCGCTGTCAGTGTCGACCCACGATTGAATCAACACGTCAGCGCCGCTGTTACGCACGGTGATGCCGGCTTCTTTATGCTTGCCGTCGAAAATCAGCCGAGTACTGCTTAGGGAAATACCGGCCATGGCCTGATTGACGGCGAACAGACCCAGCAGACCAACGCAAAAAGACAGGGAAGGACGTAAAAACATCAGAAGATTACCGTGCAGAGTAAAGGAAAATGCGGGACCATTCGGTCCCGCACATTGCTCGATGAATCGCTCGGATTATTCGTATTGAAGGGTGAAAGGTAGGGTCGCGTCACCACGACCGGCAACCGCTAGTTTTGGATCGACGGTAGTCACATAGGCTGCCGAGAATTTCAGCGTGGTGTTGCTATCCTGCAGGGTGTGTTCGACGCGCGCGGTAGTCGGCGAGGTCAAGTCGATCACTGCACCGTTTGCATCAAGCAGGGCGATACCGATACCTTTCGCCGCGCCGAGGCCTTCGATCAGTTTCAGAACCTTGGTGCCGGTTTCGATGCCCGAACCTGCGCCCTTCGTCGGCTCAAAGATCATCGCGACTTTGGTGCCGGCGTTGCAGTTGATCTTCATGTCGAAGTTCTCGACACTCAGTGTGCCGTTGCCTTTCGGCGCGGTGGCCGTGCCCATGTCTTTGATCGACACTTCACCCATGTTTACCGAAATCGTCTTGTTCTTGCCGGCACCTTCAACAGAGCAGGCATCGTTGTTGATGGTGCCGGTGAAGTTGATCGTGCCGCTGCCCGCTTTGGTAGGAGCAGCCGGCACAACTGCATCGGCTGCGAGTACGCTACCAGCAGCGAAGATCGAAAGGGCAAGAAGTGTGCGAGACAGCTTTTTCATGTTGCTTTTCCATTAGTGGGGTAGAGACAACACAATAAAACCTGCTCGGGCGTTACAACATCAGACAATCCCTAGAAGGCGGAAAGTTGAAGGGATAACAATCAGTTAATTGAACAAGTTGCGTTCTAGGCAATAAGCCAACAATTCCTGGTCGCTACTGACATCCAGTTTGCGCATGGCCGAAATTTTCTGCGTGCTGATTGTTTTGGCGCTTCGATTCAAACCACGGGCAATATCGTTTACGGCCTGCCCCTGAACAAATAAGCGCAGAATTTCATATTCTTTGGGCGAGAGTCGGGAAAACCGTTCATCCAGATCAGGGACATCGGTCAGCACTGAGGTCGGCGCCGATTGATGGCCGCGTACCCGCTTCCCCTTGGCGATGGCTTTGAGCGCCACCTCTATCTCAACGTGCAACTGGCTTTTCTGAATAACTGCGAGTACGCCGAGCTCTTGCAGGCGGGTCAGAATCAATGGATTGGAAATCATGGTCAGAACCAGTACCCGTACTTCGGGATAGTGTCGGGTCACGTATTCGACCAATTTCAGACCGTCACCGTAGGGCGAGTCACCGGGCATGTTGAAATCGGTGATCAAAAGGTCCACCGGTTGTGACTCCAGCAGTTCGATCAAACCATCGGATCGACCCGCTTCGCCGACCACGCGGAAACACCGGTTGCGCTCAACCAGTTCGCGCACTCCCAGCAGAACGATGGGATGATCATCGGCGATAACAACGTTGAAGGTTTCCATGGGTGCTTTATCCAGAGTGAAATTATTCAAGGGCGTCGAGCAGGGCAGTCAGGCGCGCCAGTTGTTGGCGCACTTCGAAGGCGAGCGCCGAGGTGATGGCCATGCCAATCAGGCGGCATTCTAGTTTAACGAACTCATGGGCTAGCGCCTCGACCTGCACCGCGCCCAGCGCCCCGGCCATGCTGTGCAGCTGCTGCGCAACACCGTTGGCGTCATCTGCATCCAGCAGGTTGAGGGTGGTTTCAATGTCCTTGCGCAGCGTCGAAACAAACAACTCGCGCATTTTCGGCGACAGCCTCGGCGCGGCGTCGGCGCGCGGCACGATGGCTGTCTCGCAGTACCTCTGCAATTGCGCGCGCAGTGTCGCGAGGTTTAGCGGTTTGACCATCCACGCGTTCATGCCCACGGCGGCGCAGCGTTCGCCTTCCTCGCGCAGGGCATTGGCGGTGACGCCGATGATCGGTAGCGCCGCATCCCGTTCGCGCAGTGCAGAAGTCAGTTGGTAGCCGTTCATGATCGGCATGTTGACATCGGTCAGCAGCAGATCGAAGCGTTTCGGTGCCCATTGCGCCAAGGCTTGCTCGCCATTGGTGGCAACGATCACCGAACAGCCCAGCGCCTCTAGTTGTTCCTTGATGATCGCTGCGTTGATCGCATTGTCTTCGGCCACCAGCACGCGCAAATTCAACGCTCGGGTCTTTTCCCGCAACGATGGCACACTTCGCTTATGGGCATCGTGTCGGGCCAGCGCAATGGCCCAGCCAATCGCACGCACGTCATCGGCGTCGACCTGCCAGCCACTGTCATTCATCTGGGCCGGGTTGGGGCCGCCCGGTATTGCAGCGATTCGCGGGCCATCGAAAACCATGGCGTTGGTTAGCGGCGCGAGGTCCACCAGCATCTCTGAAGGTGGCGGCAAATCGTTCGTCACCAGACGGCAATCGAGACCAAAGCGGTTCAGCCAGCCGATCAGATGCTCCGCCAGATCGGCGACTGGTGCGCGCACGTAAACGGCGGCGCTGCCGGCTTCGAACTCTGGGCAATCGTCAAGCTTGCCCGGCGTGCAATCCAGTCTCAGTTGCAAGTTGAAGCGGCTGCCCAGGCCCGGTTCGCTGACCACGTTCAACTCTCCATGCATTAACTCGCACAGCCACTTACAAATGGCCAGACCGAGACCCGCGCCAGCATGACTGTCGGCTTCGTTGACTTGGTAGAACGGATCGAATAATTGTTGTTGCTGCGCCTGGGAAATGCCAACGCCGGAATCGCTAACCTGCCACTGCACCTCGGCGCGGCCCCCGGCGTTTTGCAGCACCTTAACGCGCACGACTACGCGGCCATTATCGGTGAATTTGATTGCGTTGCTCAGCAGATTGTTGAGGATCTGCCGGATGCGTTGCGCATCGCCGAGTAGTTGATCCGGCAGAGCCGCATCGATGCAGGCAAACAGTTGCAGGCCTTTGCCTCGGGCAATCGCCCCGTAGCTGCGTACCATGTCTTCAGTCAGCTCCAGCGGGCAGAACGGCTGAAGCTCGAGGTTCATCTGCCCGGCCTCGATTTTCGAAACATCTAGCACGTCGCTGATCAGTTTGAATAGGCTGGCGGACGAGCGCTGAATGGTTTCCAGATAGACCTGCTGACGCGGCGCGAGTTTGGTCAGGCCGAGTAGTTCCAGCGTCCCAAGCACGCCATACAGCGGCGTGCGGATCTCGTGGCTCATGGTTGCAAGAAAGCGGCTCTTGGCCTGATTGGCTGAATCGGCCGCCTGACGGGCGACTTCCAGTGCTGCTGCATCTTCGACACGTCGGGTGACATCGTGCAGAGCACAGAGCCACGCATCTTGCCCCTGATAACGTGTGGAGACGAAGGCCACATGCAGATGCGTACCGTCGATCTCAAGTTCAGCGTGGCCATGGCCGCTTGCGCCGTGCTGGTCGAGCAGACTTATCAATTCATGGGTGTCGTGCCATTGCTGCGCGCGCTGATTTTCCAGCAACACCTGACGATCAGGGCGGCTGATTACGCACAGACCGGTCGGCGCGGTGTCGATGACCGCGCGGCTGAAAGCCTCGCTCTCGGCGATGCTCGCGTGGGCGCTCTGCGCTGGAACAATCACGCGGCTGGTGTACCAGCGATTGAGCGTGCGGCCACAACCGAGCAGGGCCAGCACCAGTCCCGGCAGACATAGCAATGGCCATAATGCGTAGTCGAGGAAACTTTGTACACCGATCACATAGATCGCGGTCCATTGCTGTTCTCCTGGGCTGATCAGCTTGAACACTAGACCGTCGCGGGTCAGGTTCGCACCTTCATCGAGCATTCGACCAGGCTTGAGCTCGCCTATTAAAACTGTGCCGCTGGGCGTAATCAGAGTGAAATCGTCGTAAATAGACCATTCCATCAAGCGCTCGATGTTATTGACCTGCGACAGTTTCATCAGCGAACCGAGCACAACCCAGGAATTTGAGCCTTCGATGGCCAGCGTCGGTTTGTGCAAGTTAATCCGCACGTAGGCGAGCAGGCTCGGGGTAACGTTGTCTTCCTCAGCGAACGGGTAGGGCGCCCAGTGCACTCGCTCTGAAGTCTGCGCGTGCCGTTGCAGGTTTTTCTGGGTCATGACCTTCACTAATGTGCTAATTTGCGTCGGTCCGGCGCCGCGTAAGCGGCCAGCAGCGGGCACGGCGATGTCGAAATTGTCCGGTCCGTTGAGCAGGATCACCTGCGGCGACTGGTAGTGAGATGCTGCCCAAAAGGCGCTGTAATAAGCAGCCAGATAACTGCCGAGAGCAAATACTTTGGGGTACTGGCTAGGGGCGATTCGATCGGGGTCGATTTTCACGCTGAATGGCAGCGAGAAAGGCTGGCCACGGCCTTCATAAATGTTTGGCCCTTCTTCTGGCAAATGCTTTTGCCCCACCGGCGTCGCTACGTTCCCGGAAAGGTACTCACCATTGTCGCTGGCCGTTGACATATCGCCGAGAAAGGCTTCCTGCTCTCGAATATTTTCCATCAGCCGGGCGAAGTGAAACTGCATGGTGTCGCTCTGCTCTTCGACCATGCGCTGCACACCAAGATAGCTGATGCCCAGCAACAGCAATACCAGCGCGCCGAGAATCAGCAAACCTTTGTTCAAGCGCAGCGAACTGCTGGCAAGTTTCTCCAAAAATGCATTGGGATGTGGCATAAAAACGCCCGGTCATTGAAAGTGGTTACGCGAATGAGCACCGATGACTTCGAGGGCAGTGACGGTCGTCCAGCACCTGCTGCGGATCACCAGACATTCGCCGGGCCGTCATGGCTTAGCAACTGCTGGAACCGCTCCGAAGAAACCGCGTGGGAAATCAGGAAGCCTTGGACCTGAGTGCAGTCGATCTTACGCAACAGAGCAAGTTCTTGCGCGGTTTCCACGCCTTCGGCCACCACCGATAGTCCCAGCTGCCGACCAAGGGTGACAATGCTGGTCAGCGCCTGCGCCAGTTCAGCGTTGCTGTCGCAGCCTTTCACCAGCGCGCGGTCGATTTTCAGCTCGGTGAAAGGCACCGACACTAGGTTCATGTAGGAGCTGTAGCCCTTTCCGAAATCATCTTGGGACAAGCCGAAACCCTTGATTCGCAAGCGGCAGGCACCGGCGTAGAAGTTGCTGATGTCATCGGGTACCGAGCATTCCATCAGTTCGAAGCAGATTTGCGCCGGCAAGCCACTATGCATCAGGACGAATTCGAAGATGCGATCGGGCAGGTCGTGGCTGTTGAGCAGGTGGGTCGGCAGGTTGACCGACACCGGAATGTTATAGCCTTGTTGCTGCCAGATCGTTTGGGCGGCAATCGTCTGTTCAAGCATGCGCCAGAGCAAATGTTCTTCAAGGTCGTGGGCGATCAGTGCTGGCAGAAACAATCCGGGCAACAACATACCATGTTCGGGATGCACCCAGCGCACCAGCGCTTCGGCGGCAACGATGCGGCCATTGTCCAGCGCCTTTTTGGGTTGAAACCAGGCTTGGAGCTCAGCTTTATCCAGCGCATGCAATAGACTTTGCCGATCGATATCGGCGTGCGCGGCGGCTGGTACGTCATTGCGTAGTGCGTGCAGCTGCTCGAGCAGGCAGCGTAATGTGGCGCTATTCACCGGTTTGGAAATTAGCCCGATGACTTTCACCTGCAGGTTGCTCGCCACCAGGCTCGCGCCCATTAGCATGCGCCGCGAGGCGGCGCTCATGATCGCCAGTGCTGGACGGGTGTTTTGCGCAGCGAGGCCCTGAATAAACTGCACGCCGTCCATACCTGGCATCAGCAGGTCGGTGAGCACCAAGTCGAACTCTCTGATCTTCAAACGCCGCAAGGCTTCTTCGCCATCCCGGGCAAACTCCAGATCGAACACGCCCAGCGCGTTAAACAGGTTCTGCAAGTACAGATGCTGAAACGGATGATCTTCGACAATCAGCAGGCTAGATGACTTCATTGTGAGCTCGTTGATAAAGAGTCAGGATGGCCGACAAGGCTCGCAGCGTGAAAGGTTTGATCAGGCAGTGATTCATCCCGGCAGCCAGGCACAACGCCTCTTCGCCACGCAGAGCATTGGCGGTGGCGCCGATGATCGGCGTGGTGCAGCCTAGGCGCCTTAGAGCCCTGGCCAGCTCATAGCCGTTCAGGCGCGGCATGTTGACGTCCGTCAGGACGACATCGAAGCTGTCGTCCTGCCAGTGTGACAAGGCCTCTTCACCATCACTGGCCAGCGTCACCGTGCAGCCCAGTTCTTGCAACTGGTCGCGCAGGATCAACTGATTGATCGCATTGTCTTCAGCAACGAGGATTCTCAGGCGCAACGGAGTCAGCGTCGAGGTTGACGTTTGCTGTTGATGCTCGATGACGGGACCGCCCTGTGCCTGACGCACGGCTTGGCGTATCCCTGTCAGATTGTTCAGATTCGCATACCAGCAGTCGCCGATGCACCGCGGCTCACAGGCTGGATCGCCGCTGGCTACCACTCGCGGACCAGACCAATACAGGTCGCTGCACTGCGCCACCGACTCCGGGTACAACTCAAGCAATACGCCGCCGTCGGCAGGCTCGTGGCTGCCCGGCGCACCGAGGTAAGGCAGAGCCCCCCAACTACGCAGCCAGCCAGCCAGACTTTCGGCCAATTCGCGCACCGGCGAAACTACGTAAACTATCTCGGCCGCAAGTTGCGGCTTCACTTCAGAAAGGGCACTGCCCGAGCGCTGCTCCAACGGCAAAGCCAGGGAAAAACTGCTGCCTAGCCCTGGCTCGCTGACCATGCGAACAGTGCCGTTCATCAAATGAGCCAGGCGCAGGCAAATCGGTAGACCCAACCCAGTGCCCGCCACCACATGACTGTTGCCCTCGGTTTGATAAAACGGCTCGAAAATAAGCTCCTGATCCGCGTGGGGAATGCCGCGACCGGTGTCCGAGACCTGCCATTGCACGCAGACTCGCTCGCCTTCGCGGGTCAGCACTTTAACCCGCAATACCACGCGCCCCGAATCGGTGAATTTAACCGCGTTACTTAAAAGATTATTGAGAACTTGCCGAACGCGGCTAACATCGCCGACCAGACTGTCCGGCAGTTGTGGATCGAAACAGGCATACAACTGCAAGCCCTTGCTCTGCGCCGTCGCGGCGTATCCCTGCACCACTTCCTGAGCCAGCCTTACGACGGAAAAGTCACTTAATTCCAGTGCCAATTGCCCTGCTTCGATTTTTGATACGTCAAGCACATCGCAGATCAATTGCAGCAGCGTTGCGGAAGATCCCTCGATCGCATGCAAGTAACTTTTCTGCTGAGCGTCGAGTTGGGTGCGGGCGAGCAATTCGAGGGTGCCAAGCACACCGTAAAGCGGAGTGCGGATTTCGTGGCTCATGGTCGCCAGGAACAAAGTTTTCGCTTCGTTGGCAGCATCGGCCGACTGGCGCGCCTGCTCCAGCGCTCCTTCGATCTGCCGACGCGCGGTGATGTCGCTGAAGGCGCAAAGTAAAACGTCTTCGCCTTTATAGCGGGTCGGCGCGCAGCTCAGGTACAGATGGCGGCCATCAGTAGTCTCGAAATAGTCGGTCAGGCACGGCGTGTTTTCCACAAAAGCAGCGCGGATCCAGCCGGGCCCCAATTGCTCGCTACAAGCGCCCAACCATTGCTGGGCGAGGGTGTTTTCCAGAACCACTTGAGCATCGCTGCGCCGCAACACGCAGAGCGCCACCGGCGCGGTCTGGATTACGTCGCGGCTGAAAAGCTCACTTTCGACCAACGCCTGAATCCGCTGCAGCGTCGGCTTGATGAAGCGATGTTCCAGGCGACGGATCAGCAGCCACACCAGGCTGATACTGGCGACGCAGAACGCTAACGCGCCGAACATCTGGGGCCATAAGGCGCATAGAACGGCGAGCAAGTCGAAGGAGTAGGTCAACTGCCAGTCCGACGATTTAAGTTGTTTGCGTAACACGAGTTGTTCCGGCAGCCACCCGTCACCGACGAAACCGAAGAAATCCTGTTGGCGCAAGAGCGGCAAATCTTGACCGGGCGGCAGCTTGTGGCTATTACTGAAAAGCGGCATGCCTTGGGAGTTGAACATAGTGAACTCACCGGCGCTGTGATCGCTTAACGCTTTGGAGACTTCACGGTTGTCCATTTCCAGGCCGAGCCAGCCGGAATCGAGATCGTGATCATCCAAACGAATGAAGATGTATAGCTGTGAATGCCCTTGCGAATTGTGGGTCAGCCAGATTTCTTTCAGGGAACCAGTATTATCGCGTTTGAGTGTTTCCAAGCGATCAAGCATCTTGCGCGGAAAGTCGCCAGACATTGGTGTCGTGTTGTATAGGTGCCAGACCTGTACCTCGCCGCCGCTGCTGATATAGAGCAGATTCAGTTTGCGCGCTTGCAGATAGTCGCGCATGCGCTGGGTCAGCCAGATGCTCCATTGCTTGCTCGAGGGCGCGCCAAGCAACAGACGAATCTCCTCTTTAGACAGCGGCGCCCTTAACGCGATCTGCCGAGTTGCCGACAAACTTAGGCTTTCCAGCAGCGCCTCGCGGGTGGTGAAAAAAGTGTGCGCCTCGGCAATGGCGCTGCTCATGTAGCTGCGCCGTTGAGAAATCTCGTTGTTGAAGGTGAACAGCAGAAAGCTGTACACGCCGCCGAGGATGCCTGCCAGCAACACCCACGCAAAGATGCGCAATAAACGTCGCGCAGCGTGGGGCGTGGACAGGACTGGGCTGATTTGATGGAGGTAGTTCTTCAATCGCATCCGGACACAGTAGTGCGGACCGGAAATGACGAAAATCAGACGATTCTGAAAGAGCTCACAGATATTTGACGATAAAGGTCACTTCGGTGTTGGCGCTGCCGGCTTCGACGTTTCCCGCGCCCAAACGGTGATACGCCGCGGACAACGGGATCTTGAAATTGAGTCCGGTGGAGGTGAAGGCATCGAAGGGGTAGGAGGTATTGAAAGCGATCGGCTGGCCCGCTTCATTCATTACTTGCAAACCAATGCCTTTGGCTGTCGAGCCAGCATTCAGTGCGACGATGCCCTTTGCTGCGTCGATAATCGGCGTGTTGGCTTTCAGCGAATAGGTCACTTTGTTGATGCTGGCATTACATTGATTCAAAGCGATATCAAAGCGGACCGTGCGCGTGCGGGCACCGATGGCCTCGAACTCTTGAAGCTGATAATCATTCCCCATCGCAACGGGAACAGAAGGCGTTTCGCATGAGGCGGCATTGAGTATAATTGGGTTGATCAGGTTAAACGTTTTCAATATCAAATAATCATCTCCCTGCAGGGTTCCTAAGGCGCCCGCATCGATGTTGACTTTCGATGCCAGTTTGCCTGTTTTGATAATCTCCAGGTTTAGGTTGCCTGCGACGAGAGTGTAGCCGTTTGCTCCTAGGGCAAGCCTCGGCCCTCTTTCGTAACGATTAACCGCGCTGAGCCAGATGCGATACGACAGCCCGGAGTTGCCCAACGGAAATGTTGATACAAGTCCGGACGCGCTACCAAATTTTGGATTCAACAAAATTCCGTAACGAGAAGTCTGGTAGCATTCCCAAGACTGATGGGCCGATGGCATTGTTTCTTGGTAGACTATGGTGCCATTGGGAGTATCAGCTGGAATAGTCAAGGGGCGGTTGCTCAATCTTGCGCCGAAGTTAAATGTTTCGTGTTCGGACTCGCCCGTAAAAACGCATTCGCCAGCTATTGCTGTTGACACGTTTGACAATGCAATTGCTACTGAAGCCGACAAAATAAGGCGGGTAGAGCGCTTCATTAGAAAGATTCCATTTGTCTACCGAAGGGGCACTCACATTAAGTGCGTGTGGGGCTTGTTGGTATCAGTCAATTCTTATATGTGCGACCTAGAGATTGTGCTTATTTTCAGTATTGCGGCTGACACTGAAGTTGTCTGCCGTCGGAATCACTTTCGGATACTCACGTAAAGCGCGCTATGCTTATAAGGAAGTTGTCGTGGGATGGCACATTAAATCACGTCTTTTATTTGATTTTAAATCGCCAACATGCGGACGCATCGCCATCAGCGATAGCGTCATGCGTCCATAATAGTGAAGGTTATCATGTGCATTCTCGTTGGCTTATCGGCGTCGATCATGTATTAATCAACTTAAAGTAGGCTTCCGTGAATTATAGGTTAAAAGTTTGGCGATCATACAAAGTTTTGGCCGGGTTACGGGTATCATGTTGATGCCAGAGTTTCTGTAATTGAATGTTTTAAGTGAGGTGTGTGTTCTCTATTTTTATATAGCTTTTATAGGCTTGGTTTGCGTTATTTTGTTAGTGGCTAAAATATTCTTGATTATAGATAGCTCATTATGAATGTAATGCTTGCGTTTGCAGTTCCGGCGCGCATACCCTTATCGAATCCTCCATTGCCTCCAGTCGTCATAACGCGAAAATATCGTGCGCTCATTGGTATTTTGAAAGTGCCGCCTGTTGAAGAGTAGTCTGTGAGTATGTGATCTTTATGTATGACGAAAGGATTGCCGTCGGCATCAAGTATTTGTAGTGCGATACCTCTCGCTGTTGAATCAGGGCTTAATTTTATTATGCCTCGCAGCGAATTCTGTACCGGGCTAGTCGAAGAGGGGCTTAGATAGTATGAGACTTTATTGATGCCAGGTGGGCAGTTATTTAAGGCGATGTTAAATTTAATGGAATTGGAGAATGAGCCGTTAGTGGGGAAGGAGCTGATGTCATGCTCTCCCATATCTACTGTAATGTCAGGAGTTTCACAGGACTGCGCCAATATTCTCGTGCCCCTGGTCGACATTCCGAGAGTGGTGATTTCGTCGCGCTGCATGTAGCCAAGTACACCTGCCGGTATAATTGGGTTTTTGCTAATGTCTGCCACTTTTATTATTGCGAGTTGATAAACGCTGCCGTTAAAGCCGAAACCGCCGGCTTCTTGTTTACCTGAAGGATAAATATCTAGAGGTCCCCATACATTTTTCCATTGCCATGCAAGCCCAGTATCCCCGATCGGCAGCGCATTCCACTCAAGAGCAGTTGCTCCCCCCACGTTATTGCGAATGCCGGCGTTAGCCTCGCTTATACAAATAAAAGAACTGTTTATGTTGTCTAAAGTTTTAGGTGGGCTTTCATATATGATCGTTCCGTTTGGAGTGTCGCGGGGAATGGATATAGTAGCTGGGATGGCTATGTCGAAGGTTGTTAGGCTGTGCCCCGGATAAAATGAGCAATTTTCCGCAGCAGCGTGCAAAGGTAATAATAGAAACGATAGGTATATTATCAGTATTGATTTTTTCATTGCTGTGCCTTTGCTTCAAATACGATTTTTTAGTCTGCGGGAGAGAGCATTGAGAGTGTGCGTTACTCGGCGCGCCATGGGTATCAGACAATCCTTATTTCTAAAAGATGATAAAAAACGGCCGGTTTGTGGATAATATTTAGAGCGAGAGCGAGAGCGAGAGCGAGAGCGAGAGCGAGGGCAAGCCGTCACCAATTTTTTTTTGAGATGTCTTTATATCCTTGTCGACCGAACATTGCTGATATGTGTTCGCAGGCATCAGCCTAAGATATTAGGATCCTTAACGTAGGGTTGTTGCCGATTTAGGGATCGTTGGTGATCGACTGACGGTACGGAAAAAGGGCGTAGAACCTTTTATGGTCAACGCTTTAAGGATTTTCCTAAATCAACTGACGAAATTAATCCGTAGATTATTGGTCTCTGATTTCGTCATAGTGGTGAATGAAGGACCAGCTTAAGGCATGTTCGGATGAAATTGATAAAACCTTTTTTGTCGCTGGCCTTTTTGAAGGATGATCCCGCTGACCAATAAGGCACGCGCCAATGTCACGGTGTCGGCAATCTCATTGCTGAAAAGCGGCAATCTCGGATTGTTCAAACTCTATCAAGAATTCACAAATCAGTGACTACGGCGTAATGGTGAGCAACAAGGAAAAAATTTGTGCGGCTTCTGGTACCATTGATAGTCGCTAGTGCAGGGGCGAGGGCGAAATTGGTGACGTGACATCACGGCTAGCTGTGGGTATATCATATCATTGCGGATCGCGGACTGGGTTGAGTTTGGCCGCCAGAGTATTAATGCAAACCACATTACGTTCTAAGTGCGCCAATGATTACGATAAGTTATTAGCGACGCTTTGCACTAAGTTTCTCGGTAGTTGGCTATAGTTGGGTGCTGGAGTCACAGGTACTGAGCTGTACTTCAATGGCGGTAAGTTCATGAAGTAAGCATGGTTGCTGCCGCCATAAGCAGATATGATGACCAGCCAGTATCAAGGTTGGGGGTTTAGGGTGTTAAATAATGAGAGCTGGGATGGCAAGCTTAAGGCTCATAAGTCTTGCAAAAAAATTGTTCTTTAAAGTTTGTTTGTGTTGTTTGTGCTAAGTCAGCGATGATTTACCTGCTTCATCTATCATTTGGTGCGGCGATTTGAATATATGGCTGAGCTGCGTGAAAGCAAATATTTTATCCGGGAGGTTGATTTGGTTGCATTCTTAGTTGTTATATCTGCACTTATAGCTTTCGCATGCTGTCTGGCTTGGCTGCGCAAATCTCTTCAGTCAGGTTAAACACTGCTTGTTGCGCCGTGCGCTCAAAGCGATGGCCCTGCCTCGCACCTTTACTTCAGCATGTTAACCGCACGCCTACTTTCGACCGAATGATACCTGTTTCATCGAGCAAACAATAGTTCTGACTCAACTAAGTACCTTCAGTTCGGGAGTTATCCGTTGGAGTCCGCTTCGGTACTAAAAACACATTATCGCGCTGGTGATGATATTGTGAGTCGCGGCGGCTCTCCAGACGAGTCAAGTGATTACCCGGCGTCATCATTTGTAGGCGCGCGGGTACCGCTCCAAGCATCAACGTTCACGTGAAGGTGAACTTAACATGGTTATAGGTCATCAGCCGTTTTGCTAAATAACGACATGGTCCTAGCGCGCTCTGTTCGGAACTGGTGATGACAACTTCTCGAGTCGAGCGGCTCGGCAAGCGGAGGGTAGGCAATAAATTCGGTGCACTCTCGGATTTAAATCTAAATATCGTCGGTGCAGAACTGGTGGTTGCTGCTCTTTGCCCGAGCACAAATGTGCTAAGAAAGAATCCATTGCCAGTGCTAATAGAATTCCGGAACGAGGGACAGGGGTTTTTTCGCCTTAATTCATTCAACCCGAGATCGAACTGTATATTCCCGCTATTCACTTGGTATTGAAGTCGTCTACTTTCTTCATCGATACTGACTAATCGCTTTTTGGCCCGGATGCAGTCGTTCGTGAGCAGTTCCTGTCGGCCAGAAGCGGTCATCTGGATCGGATTGAGGCGGGGCCGAGAGTTACGCTCTCAGCCCATAAAAGCCGGTCAGACAGTTACCACGATTTTGCCGATTTGTTGATTGG
This sequence comes from Pseudomonas glycinis, assembly GCF_054871425.1. Lineage (NCBI taxonomy): Bacteria > Pseudomonadati > Pseudomonadota > Gammaproteobacteria > Pseudomonadales > Pseudomonadaceae > Pseudomonas > Pseudomonas glycinis. Next base: position 116,048 of record NZ_JBTYHF010000007.1, read on the forward strand.
CCTCAAGGAAACGGTGAGCATCCTGGATGTCGCTAAGCGCGAATGTCTTGGCGATGACCGGGCGCAACGCACCAGACTTCAGCCCTTGCAGAATAAATGCCTTCGCTCTTTCCAAGGCTTCAAGGTCGGCCACAATCTCTGCGTAGAGATATCCCTTCAAGGTCAAGCTTTTGCCTAGTACGGTAAACAGCGGGAATGGCGTCGGCTCAGAGCTAAGTGCGCCGTATTCCAGCAAGATTCCGCCTCGCGCCATGCTCTGCGTGAGGGGTTCAAAGGACGGCCCGCCTACGGGATCGAACACCACGCGCGCGCCTTGACCGGCAGTTATCGCCATAACACGCTCGACGATGTCCTCTTCATCACTGACGATGACGTGCGCAGCGCCAGCATCAAGTAGGGCTTGCTTCTTCGCGCGGGTTCGAGTGATCGCAATTGACGTAGCTCCGACCATACGAGCAAGTTGGAAGGCGGCAAGGCCAACACTGCTTGAAGCAGCGGTGACGATGACAAAGTCGTCCTGCCGCAGCTTCGCTTGTTCGATCAATGCACCCCAAGCGGTGACGTACTGCATCCAAGACGCAGCAGCCTCTTCAAAGGATAAGTTCTCAGGACTCTTAACCACTAGGTGAGCCGGTACATTGGCCAGCTCGCCGTAAGTGCCCCATCGAGCGATATCCAAGGGCGGGATTACAGCGACCTCATCACCAATCTTGATTTCCGTTACTTCGCTACCGATTGCAACCACGACGCCTGCGGCCTCGTATCCCAAGCGGCTAGGGAACTCGGCCTCCTGTAGATAGGCGTGATTGCGAAACATCACTTCTGCCCGGTTCAAGCCAATAGCTTTAACGCCAATTTGCACCTCATTTGGTGCCGGTGCCGAAACCTCCAAATCTTCCAGCTTCAGAACGCTGGCATCACCATATTCGTGGATTCTTACAATGCGTGCCATGTTGGGTACCTCGTTTGTTAATGGGCCTCGATGTAAATCCGGAATGTCTCCGGCCACTCGAAGGGTGACGAGAATTTAGACCTTGGTGACCAGCGGATAAAGGCCTACGATGGCTTATCACTAGAAACATGGTGTTTGTAATGGATCGCCTAACGCAGATGGCTACGTTCGTTAAAACGGTTGAACTGGGTTCTTTCAGCGCCGCTGCGGACGATCTGAACTTGTCCCCTCAACTCGTAGGGAAGCAGGTGAAAATGCTCGAACAACACCTCGGCGTCTCCCTATTGCTACGGACTACTCGCAGGCAAAGCCTTACTGACTTCGGCAGGACGTTTTACCAGCGCGCGAAACTGATCCTTGCAGACATGCAGTCCGCCGAGAGCCTGGCTGCCCTTACTCGTGGCACACCAATCGGTCGACTTCGAATCAACGCACCGGTTACGTTCGGAATTCGCGCGCTTTCTCCGCGCCTGTTGGAATACATGGTTCGGTACCCACAGGTGTCTATCGACCTGACCCTATCGAACGAGCTGGTCGATATCGTCGATCATGGTTACGACGTGGTCTTTCGCATCGGCGAGTTGGTGAGCAGTGGGTTGAAGGCGATGCCGCTAGAGCCCTATGAAATGGTTTTGTGCGCTGCACCGTCCTACCTCGCACGTCGCCCTCCCATTACGAATCCCTGGGATCTACAGCAGCAGGAGTGCCTGGGTTTTACCTATTCTGATGGTCGCTCGCACTGGAGCTTCGATAGCCGAGAGGGGCGTATCGATGTTCCAATTACAAGCAAGTTGACGATTAATCAGGGTGATCCACTGCTTGCAGCAGCAGTAGCGGGTCTGGGTGTAGTTCTACAGCCGATAGAGCTGGTTAGCGATGCGTTGCGTGATGGGACTTTGGTGCGTCTGCTACCGCAGTACCCGGTTCCGACTACCTCAATGCATATGCTCTACGCCCCTGACCAAAGAATGACCCCAAAGCTGCGCAGCTTTTTGGAGTTCGCACGTGAGGCGTTTGGGCCACGGAGGGCTCTCTGACCGTAAGAGAATTATGGCCGCTACTGGCGGTTAGCTGCCGCTAACGCAGGACCACTTTCGGCCAATCGCCTGTCACGATGTGCCTGGTTGTGGCGATCAGCCAATTAAGAGCGCACTGCCCAGAGTGTTCCCCATACCGTTGAAGGTGCCCACGAAAGGCACCTTTTCAGTTTTATCTAAAGAAAACCAGCACTAAACTAGGTCATTAGGCTGCATGGTCAAAATGATTTTCCCGACGTTCCCGGAAGACTCAATCCGGCGATGCGCATCAGCAGCCCGTGCTAGCGCAAACGTGCTATCGACAACCGGCTCAAGGCTGCCGGCCCCCTCGAAGCGATCAAGCCAGTGCTCGCGGAAACGCTTGATCATGGCGTGCTTCTCCGGTTGCGTGCGCGACTTCATGACCGTACCGATGATTTGCAAGTGGCGGTAAAGAATGTCCTCCAGCGCCACCGTGACGTTGCCGCCACCGCCGAGAATCCCCACCTGAACCAGGCGACCACCGCGAGCAAGGGACGCGATGTTGCGCGCGAAGTAGGGCTCGCCGATAAAGTCGATGATCACATCGACGCCGCGACCCTGAGTTTTGTCGGCGATCACTGCAACGAAGTCCTGCGTCTTGTAATCGATCGCCACGTCAGCGCCCAAATGCTCGACACGCGCCAACTTGCTGCCTTCGGTGGTCGCATACACCGTGGTGCCGGTGGCGTAAGCCTACTGCACCGCGGCAGAGCCGACGCCGCCGGCGGCCGCGTGAATCAGCACCGAATCGCCGGCCTTGAGCCGAGCCAGGTACATCATCGCCTCATGAGCCGTGACGAAGACCTCGGGAATGGCTGCCGCGTGTACATAATCAAGCTGCGCAGGGATGTGCATGGTCATGCGGTAATCAATGCGGGCCAGCTCGGCGTAGGCACCGCCGCCGACCACGCCCATGACTCGATCTCCGACCTCGAACCCGGTCACCGCGCTACCTTTGCCGATCACTTCGCCGGCAATTTCCAGACCGATGATCAGCGAGTCACCGAAATTCGGATGGCCGTACCCGCCGGTCCGGTGAGTCAGATCCGCACGGTTCACCCCGGCGGCATAGACACGCACCAGCAGGTCGTCAGGACGCACTTCAGGATCGGCGACCTCGACGAGTTCGAGGACGTCTGGCGCACCAAATTCTCTGATGTTGATGGCTTTCATTCAGTTGTTCTCCGTTTCGCTGAACGTGGCGTTGGCAATAGCCGATGCGGTGATCGCGCCAGGGAAGCCCACGTAGAAAGCCAGGTGCGTGATTGCTGCCGCCAGTTCATCCTGGGTCACACCGTTGTCAGCCGCCCGGCGTAGGTGGGCAGGCAACTCTTCCGAGTGACCAGCAGCTATCAATGCCGCCACGGTGATCAGGCTACGGTCGCGTGGGGACAGCGCCGGGTCACTCCAGATCTGCGGATAAAGCGTCGAGTCGACGAATTGCGACAGCTTTGGCGTGAACGCGCGCGCGGCTTCGCGAGGACTGCTGAAATTGAGCTTGGACATGGGCGAGTTCCTTAAACCTGGCTGATGAATTTGTGGGTGAGATAGTGCTCGATGCCTTCAATGCCGCCTTCGGAGCCGTGACCGCTTTCTTTCATGCCGCCGAACGGGAGCTCGGTCGCGATGATGCGGTATTGATTGATGCCGATCATCCCGGCCTCCAATCCGTCAGCGACATCAATGGCCATGCGCGCGCTGGAGGTGAACGCGTAGGCCGAGAGTCCGTAGGGCAGGCGGTTGGCTTCTTGCAGTCCATCTGCCAGCTCATCGAACGGCATCAGTACGGCGATGGGGCCGAAGGGTTCTTCGTGCATGACGCGAGCGTTCATCGGCACATCCGCCAGAACGGTGGGCTGGAAGAAGTAGCCTTCGCCGGACAAGGCTTCACCACCGACCAATACCCGTGCACCTTTCTCGACGGCATCGGCGACCAGTTCTTCCATTTTTGCCAATTGCCTTGGGTTTGCCAACGGTCCGACCTGAGTATCCGGATGCAGGCCGTCACCGATTCTCAGGGCTTGGGTCGCCGCGACAAAGTGATCGACAAAGGCTTGATAGGCGCCACGCTGGATCAGAAACCGAGTGGATGAAATGCACACCTGTCCGGTGCCGCGAAAGCGGTTGGCGACACCTTCTACGGCGGCTTTTTCAATGTCGGCATCTTCGAACACCAGCACCGGTCCGTGCCCACCCAGTTCAAGGGTGATGGGCTTCACGCCTTCGGCAGCGCGTGCAGACAGCAGGCGACCGATAGGTACTGAGCCGGTGAAGGTCACTTTGCGAATGATCGGCGAATCGATCAGATGGCTGGACACTTGATCCGGTACGCCGAAGACCACTTGCAAAACCCCCTTGGGCAATCCTGCATCGTCGAGTGCACGCGCCAGGGCCAACGCTGTGGAGGGGCTTTCCTCACCCGGTTTGAGAATGACGCTGCAACCGGCGGCCAGCGCTGCCGAGAGCTTGCGTGCCGGGGTGATGGCCGGGAAATTCCACGGTGTAAATGCGGCCACCGGGCCGATGGCCTGACGTTTGACCAGTTGCATCACGCCTGGCCGGTTAGCCGGGACCACACGGCCATCGATACGCCGGGCGCTTTCGGCAAACTATTCGAAATACTCCGCCGCGCGGGTCACCTCATCCAGGCTTTCATTTAGCGGCTTGCCTTCCTCCAGGGTCATCTGCGCGGCAATCTGCGGCGCACGTTCGAGGATCAGGTCGGCGGCACGCTTGAGGATCTTGGCGCGTTTGTCAGGCACGGTCTGGCGCCATTGCTCGAAGCTCAGGCGAGTCACGTCCAGGGCGTGATCAAGGTCGCCTGAGGTGGCGAGCGGGACGCGGCCGATTTCCCGGCCGGTTGCTGGGTTGACGACGGCGGCAGTATCGCGCCCTTCCGCACTGATCCATTCACCACCGATGAAAAGATGAAGCGGGTCGTAGGAGGTTTTCATGATGTGCCCTTCAGTTGGTTGTCGGAGATTCGGATGAAACCCGGCGCCTGTTCAGGCGGCCTGTGCAACCAAGTCTATGGAAGGAGGGCCCATTGATTTAGACGGGCCAAAGGGAATCATTGTTGTCGCCAGAGGTAATATCGAGTCGCAGTCCGAACGTGTAGGATCCAGAAAAAGTGCGCGTTATCACGGGTGAGCGTCAGATCTGCAGGAAGGTCGCGATGGATAAGCTTTCGAACATGTCGGTGTACATAAAGGTTGTTGAGATGGGCAGTTTCACGGCCGTGGCCAATCACCTGGACTCAACGGTCGGTAACGTATCGCGTGCTGTCTCTGCGCTGGAAAACGTGCTCGACGCACGTCTGTTGCAACGCTCGACCCGACGCCTGTCGGTCACCGATGCCGGACGACGGTTCTATGAGCGCTGCACGAAGATTCTCGCTGATCTGGAGAGTGCCGAAGCCGAAGCCAGCAATGCGGCGCTGGAGCCTCGGGGAACACTGCGGGTGCATTGCGTTCCCGGACTGGCCCGGCATCTGGTCACCGGGGCCGTGCTGGAGTACCGCCAGCAGTTCCAGGAAGTGACCGTGGATTTACTGCTCTCGCAACGCATGCCTAACCTATTGGAAGACCAACTGGATGTCTCGATTCTGATCGCCCGAGCGCTACCCGATTCGGCGTATGTCAGCCAGATAATCGGTGTCAGCCATTGTGTGTTGGTGGCGTCGCCAGACTACCTGGCCAATCATGCGGCCCCGGAAACACCTGAGGAACTGCGGGATCACCAGTGTCTGTTGCTGGGCACCGTGGATTATGTGCGGGACGAGTGGCAACTTAAGAGCAAGGCGGGGGACGCGACGTTTGTCCCGACAGGTCCAAGTTTCAGCGTTAACGACATGGATGCAATGGCGCTGGCCATTCGAGAGGGTGCGGGGATTGGCTTGCTGGCCGGGTTCACGGCCATCGACGATTTGCGTTCCGGCAGGCTCGTGCGGGTTTTGCCTGACTACCATACCTATGAGCGCAACGTGTACGCCGTCTATACCTCCCGGCAGTTCGTCGATGCAAAAATCACACGGTTTATTGAAACGCTAAAAGATCGGGTTGGCAGTCAACTGGCAGCCACGGCCCAAGCACTGATTGATTGAAACGCTGTGGGGCAAAAAGGTATTTGCGCCTCGATGAGACTACTCTCCGAGGCGCAATGATGGGCGAACAGCTGACTTAGCCCTGGCTGCAACGGCCCATGACGTTATAGGCCAGTACATGGCTTTTGCCTTGCGAATCCTGGTAGGTCATGTGCGTCCGTACCACTGCGCAAACATCCGGCACCGGTTCTTCAGAGATGACCTTGGCGACATCCAGGTGGGTACCGTAGCGATATTGCTCGACCTGTTTAGTCGTTGCAGAACCGTCCTGCGCTGCTACCACAGAGCTGAAGCCCAAGAGTGCGACGATGATCATTGCCGTTTTCATGATGAGGTTTCCTAAAGTAAGTGTGATGTTGCTGGCAGGACGAACTTTAGGCTTGAGGGTTTTGCGGAAACAGGCGCGAATCCGGGAAAGACTTTTATCATTTCCAAACACAATGCTGAGGCGTCTGATGTTAGCGCTTTTTGATCTGCGGCCGTCGCACTGTTGGGCGAAAACTGCCTATCAAAGGCGGCCACATACTCCTGAGTTTCGAGGTCTAATCAAATAATTTTTGGGGGCGCGCAGCAGTGACAGAGAGGCATAGTTGCGGAAATGACCGAAAAGATGCGGAAACGATCCAGAGAGGACGTAGGAAAATTCCCGAATCCCAGAAAAGACAAAGCCCTGAATAATCAGGGCTTTGTCGTATAAAGATGGCGGAGGCGATGGGATTCGAACTCATGGACCTGTTACAGTCGACGGTTTTCAAGACCGTTGCCTTAAACCACTCGGCCACACCTCCGTTTGCGTTGCGGGCGCCATAATACCTGAATGAAACACACTGTCAAACTCTCTGCATGGCTTGTTACAGAGCGTCTGTTATGATCTTTGCGACTGAACGTTTCAAACCAACAGGAGTGTCGCCATGCGCGAACAGGATTACGCAGTTAATAACAGCTTGCAGGCTGAGCAGCTAGAGGTTAGCCGCGTCCTGCGCAACACTTATGGTCTCTTGGCTCTGACCCTCGCATTCAGCGGTGTGATGGCCTTCGTAGCCCAGCAGATGCGTGTCGGCTACCCGAACATTTTCGTCGTGCTGATCGGCTTCTACGGGCTGTTCTTCCTCACCAACAAACTCCGTGATTCCGCGTGGGGCCTGGTATCCGCCTTCGCGTTGACCGGTTTCATGGGTTTCCTGCTCGGCCCGATCCTCAACCGTTACCTGGGCATGCAGGGCGGCGCTGAAGTGGTCAGCTCGGCTTTCGCCATGACCGCACTGGTGTTCGGTGGTCTGTCGGCCTACGTGCTGATCACCCGCAAGGACATGAGCTTCCTCGGTGGCTTCATCACCGCAGGTTTCTTTGTCCTGCTGGGCGCTACACTGGCGAGCTTCTTCTTCCAGATCAGCGGCCTGCAACTGGCGATCAGCGCCGGCTTCGTGCTGTTCTCGTCGGTCTGCATTCTGTTCCAGACCAGCGCGATCATCCACGGCGGCGAGCGCAACTACATCATGGCGACCATCAGCCTGTATGTATCGATCTACAACCTGTTCGTCAGCCTGCTGCAACTGTTCGGCATCATGAGCCGCGACGACTGATCGTAATGGCTGCAATAAAAAACCCGCTTCGGCGGGTTTTTTATCGTCTGGAGAAAAGTGTCTGCTCAGTTGATGACGATGCTGCCGTCCACTTGCTGACGGTAGATCGTGTAGGGCAGGAGCAAGGTGTCGAGCGCGCCGGAGACCACGGCGTCCACCAGCACCACCGGAATGGCCGCGTTGCGGTGATCATCGGGATCGATGCCTGAGGCCAGCGGAGCGTTCAGCGTGCAGAAGTCATAAGCGAGGCCGCTGTAGATTCTCGGCACCGCGCCGCAATAACTTTTCTGCTGCTTGAGCCCGTCAATGGCAGCCTGGTCGTCGCGCGCCACCGTTTGAATCGTGCCACAACCGCCGAGCAGCAGGGCCGCCAGCAGCATAGCCTGAGTTTTCATAGCGCCATTCCTTAGCCGCGAAAAACCCCAATCTACCCTGTTCATTGGTAAAAGACACCTACGCCATCGGTGGCAGGCGTCGCTTGACCGGGGTCTTCTTGACGATCGCGGTGTTGGTTTCGGCCAACGTATTCAGTCGGTCGAGCAGGGTATCGAGCTGCTCCATCGAGCGCACGTGCAGGCGGGCGATAAAGCAGTCGTCACCGGTGACCTTGTCGCACTCGGTGAACTCCGGAATCGACATGATCTGCCGCTCAACCTCCTGCAGTTGCCCTGGCAGCGGCCGTACGCGAACGATCGCCTGCAACTGATAGCCGAAGCATTTCGGATCAATCTCCACCGTGTAGCCCTTGAGCACGCCGCGTTCTTCCAGCCGCCGCAACCGCTCGGCCACGCTGGGCGATGACAAGCCGCTGATCTGCGCCAGCGCTTTGAGCGAGCGCCGCGAGTCTTCCATCAGCGCGCTGATGAGGATCTGATCGATATCGTCAGTCACATTCAAACTCCGGATTAGGCGAAGGGCGCAAATCACCCTCGATAAAAAAGGCGAAAACCAAGTTTAGCCTGCTTTATGCGCTGGAGCAGCCCGAGGTGCGCTTGGCATACTTTTGCCATGCTTCGCTCACAGCCTCAGGAGAACAATAATGGACAACGCAATTCGCCGCGGCTCGCTGGAAATGACCGCCGCCATGCTGATATCGGGGACGATCGGCTGGTTTGTGCTGGTGTCCGGGCAACCGGTGCTCGACGTGGTGTTCTGGCGCTGCGTGTTCGGCGCCGGTACGTTGCTGTTGGTCTGCGCCGCGTTCGGCTTCCTGCGTCCGGGGATGCTGACCCGTACAACGTTTCTGCTGGCGGTGCTCAGTGGAATGGCGATTGTCGGCAATTGGGTGCTGCTGTTCGCATCCTATTCCCGCGCCTCGATTGCCATCGGCACCGCAGTCTATAACGTGCAGCCGTTCATGCTGGTCGGTTTGGCAGCGTTGTTCCTCGGCGAGAAAATTACCCTGCAGAAACTGTTCTGGCTGGCGATTTCGTTCATGGGCATGCTGGCGATCGTCAGCGCCCATGGCACGCAAGGCGAGGAGGGTAACGATTACTTGATGGGGATTGCCCTGGCGTTGGGCGCGGCGTTTCTGTATGCGATCGCGGCACTGATCATCAAGCGCCTGACCGGCACGCCGCCGCATCTGATCGCGCTGATTCAAGTCTGCACCGGGGTCTTGTTGCTCGCGCCTTTTGCGCATTTCGATGCGTTGCCGCAAGGCGTCGATGCCTGGGCGAGTCTGCTGACTCTCGGGATCGTGCACACCGGTCTGATGTACGTTTTGCTGTACGGCGCGATTCAAAAGCTGCCGACGGCATTGACCGGCGCGCTGTCCTTTATCTATCCGATCGCTGCGATCTTCGTTGACTGGTTCGCCTTCGGCCATCGCCTCGAATTGCTGCAATGGATAGGCGTCGCAGCGATCCTGCTGGCGGCCGCCGGCATGCAACAAGGTTGGGGCTGGAAATCCCGGCGGCTGGCGGCGCAGTAAGGATCAGATGTTCCAGCGCGGTGCGGTTGCTGCCAAGCGCTGGCGCATCTCGCTGATATTGGCCGCCAGTTGCCGGGTCAGCATCCGATAGCCGTCGAGCGTATTGGCGACTGGCGCATCAAGGTCCGCTGCTGGCAGCTCCATCGGTCGCTCCAGCCGTTGCGAGGCCCCGGTTTTCAACGCGCGAGCCATGCCGATCAGCTGCACACGAATCTGCCGGTGCTCAGCCTTCAGTGCCGTTTGCAGATGTGCCGTGGCCTGCGGGTCACTTGCGTTGGGGCGGATATTGCCGAGGATCTCCAGCGTGCTGATGCACATGCGCAGGTTGCGCTGAATCGCGTCGAGCTCGGTCATGGAAATTTTCACTTCCTTGGACACCGACGGCATTAGCGAGCGCAACTGCACCATCACCGCACTCACCTTGCTCATCAGCCGCACATGCTCGTCGGCGCTGACCGCTTCACCGTTGATGATGCGCCCGTACACCGTGGCGCAATCGCGCAAGGCATCGGCGAGGTTGTAACGCCACGAGTAGACCGCGTACAGCGGCAGGGCGAAGGAAAACGCCAGGGCGAGGGCGATGCCGATCAGGATGTCGACGCCGCGCCACAGACCATCGGTGATCGGGTTGTCGCCATGCCCGGCGACGATGAACACCGTGATCGCCGAGAGCAGGGCGGTGTAGCCGCCCTTGCCAATCGCGTGATAAGAGAAAAACCCACAGACCACGGCCATGGAAAAATAGGTCAGCCACGGCATGCCCAGCCAGGCGTGCTTCGCCACCAAGGCCAATCCGACCCCTGCACCGATCAGGGTGCCGATGGCGCGCTCGGCGGCTTTTTTGCCAATGTTGCCGTGATGCTGCAAACCGCCGATCACCACCAGCATGGTCACTGACGCCCATTCGCCGTGGGGCAGGTTGATGCCGGTGGTCAGCAGAATCGTCGCCAGCAACCCCAACGCCACCCGCACGGAATGGATCAGGCGGGCGTGACGGTAGCGCCGATACGGGTCCAGTAACGGACGCAGGATACGGCGCAACAGCGGTGGCAGGCGGTGGGTGCTGTAAGTAGTCAGTGCGAACCTCGTACGTCAATCAAATCAATGGAAGGGGAAAATGTAATTCATCCAGGCGGACATGCGCAGCAGGATTTTGCGCATCGCGCCGATGTGATGAAAGTGCTGACTGTAAAGCGCCGCTTGCCCGTAGGCGCCGCCCGGCATGAGCGCGCTGTATTCGGCGAACGCCGGGTCAGTGATTTCAATGATCACCGGCACCCGTCCGGCCGGTGGTGAGCCGGTGTAGCTGATCAGCGTGCCGGAAGGTTGCACCTGGCCCTCGGCGATCACCCCGATCACGCTTTTCACTCGCCCCGCGAAGACTTTGCCGGGTATGCCATCGAAGGCGACTTCGGCCTCGTCGCCCACGGTCAGACGCAGCAGGCTGTTCTGACGCATCCAAGCGGCGAAGTACTGACCTTCCTGCGGAATAAACACCATCGACGGGCGCAGCGGCAGCTTGCTCGCCATCATTCCAGGGCGCAGGGAAACGTGGGTGACGAAGCCTTTGCTCGGCGCTCGAACCACAGTGTTGTCCAGTTCAAATTGAGCGTTGTCCAGTTGCGCCTGCAGATCGTCGGTGCGGGCGATGGCCGCGTCCAGTTCACGCTGGGTGCCGAAGTTGCGGCGTATCAGTTCGGTGATGCGGTAGCGGTCGCCCTTGGCTGCAACCAGTTGCGCCTTGAGCGATTTCAAGCGGTTCTGGAAAGGCGTGGGATCGATGCGGAACAGCACGTCGCCTTTTTCCAGGGGTTCGTTGCCCTTAACCGGCACGTCGATCACCTGGCCACTGATGATCGGAATGACCGGGACCGAGACAAAGTAGGAGCGCGCCACCTCGGAATAGGGATGGTTGTAGTTCATGGTGAAAATCAGCGCGCCGATGATCAGCACGCCACCCAGGACAGCGGTGGGCACCGTCCATTTATTCAGCGGAATGCGGAAGATCTTGAAGATGGCGACGCAGAGTGCGGCGTACGTGAGGATGAGCAACAGATCCATGCTCAGATCCCCCGGCTGTCAGAGTGAGGCGCAACCGGCGACTGCGCTTCGAGCCGCTCGATCCGGGCTTGCAGCTCGACGACCTGCTGCTCCAGTTGATTGACGTGATTCTGAATGGGTTTGCCATCGCCGAACCCCCAACCGCGGTCCTCGCGATAAGCCATCGCCCAGATCCACAGAAACGGCCAGAGTGCATGCAAAGTGAACAGACTGACCCAGCCCGTGGCATGGATCGCGTCCTGGTGCGGGTGGTTGCGATGAACGGCGATTTCGTACGGAATGTCATGCAGCACGATGATCCCGTAAAACAGCACGAGACCGACAAAAACCAACAGACCCAATGCGAAGTAATCGAGCATGGTCAGCCTCCCGGGCATCCAGCAATGCTGGCCTCAGTGTAGTCACTGAATGGCCGGGGGGGCTGACGGATCGGCAGGATCATTCAATCCTGCCGATCACCCGTCAAAAGATGTAATCGGTGGTCAGGAAACTCGAATCACGCCCGCGAATGATCTCGCTGATCAGGTCCTTGTTGCTCTCCTGGAACTTGGTCGCCACCAGCGTACGGATCGAAAACACCCGCAAGGCATCGTGAACCGAGAGCGTGCCTTCGGCGGAGTTTTTGCGGCCATTGAACGGGTAAGTGTCCGGGCCGCGCTGGCACTGGGCGTTGAGGTTGATCCGCCCGACCTGATTGGCAAAGGTGTCAACCAGCCGGCCGACCGCCACCGGGTTGGTGCCGAAGATGCTCAACTGCTGGCCGAAATCGGATTCCAGCACGTAGTCGATCACGGTATCGAGGTGGCGGTACGGCACGATGGGCACGACCGGGCCGAACTGTTCTTCCTGATACACACGCATCTGCGGGTTCACCGGATAGAGCACTGCCGGGTAGAAGAACGAGGCGTGGGACTCGCCACCATTCGGGTTGACCACGTGGGCGCCTTTGCTTTGCGCATCCGCGACCAGACCATGCAGATAATCGACCTTGCCCGACTCCGGCAGCGGCGTCAGCGCCACGCCGCTGTCCCACGGCATGCCCGGTTTGAGCGTGGCCAGTCTGGCGTTGAATTTCTCGATGAAGCTGTCGACCACGTCTTCATGCACGAAAAGAATTTTCAGTGCGGTGCAGCGCTGACCGTTGAACGACAGCGAACCGGTGACCGCTTCGCTGACGGCGTTGTCGAGATCGACTTCGGGCAGGACGATACCCGGGTTCTTGGCGTCCAGACCCAGAGCCGCGCGCAAACGGTGTGGTTTCGGGTGCAGCTTTTTCAGGTCACTGGCAGCCTTGTTGGTGCCGATGAAGGCAAAGATGTCGATCTTGCCGCTGGCCATCAAAGCGCTGACGGTCTCGCGGCCGCTACCGTAGATGACGTTGATGACGCCGCTCGGGAAGCTGTCGCGGAAGGCTTCGAGCAACGGGCGAATCAGCAGCACGCCGAGCTTGGCCGGTTTGAACACCACGGTGTTGCCCATGATCAGTGCCGGAATCAGCGTGGTGAAGGTTTCGTTCAGCGGGTAGTTGTAAGGCCCCATGCACAAGGCGACGCCGAGCGGCACGCGGCGGATCTGGCCGAGGGTGTCCTGCTCCAGCTCGAAGCGGCTGGAACGGCGGTCGAGTTCTTTCAATGCATTGATGGTGTCGACGATGTAATCGCAGGTGCGGTCGAACTCTTTTTCCGAGTCCTTGAGGTTCTTGCCGATCTCCCACATCAGCAGCTTGACCACCGCCTCGCGCTGCTCGCGCATGCGGCCGAGGAATGCTTCGACGTGCTGGATGCGCTCGGCCACGCGCATGGTCGGCCACAGGCCCTGACCTCTATCGTAAGCGCGAACGGCAGCGTCGAGAGCGGTGAGCGCGGTGTCGGCATCCAGCAGCGGCGTGCTGCCGAGGATCACCTGTTCTTCGCCGTTTTCGCTTTTCAGATAAACCGGGCTGCGCACCTGCGCGAGCGGGCCGTCCCAGCGGCGCAATTGACCATCGACCAGGTATTCGCGCTGCTCGACCTGAGCGTCGAGGCGATATTTTTCGGGGATGTCGCTGACCGAAGGGAACAGGTTGCCAAGGATGTTTGCTGTCATGTCACTACCCTGTGTTGAAGTCGGCGTGCCGATTGAAAGTCTTGTGAAGGTTATACGCCTGAATGGGCCGGGATTTAACCCTGTGAATGTCACGCGAATGTCACGCAACGGTGCAACCACAGTCCACCCCTGTGGGAGCGAGCCTGCTCGCGAAGGCGGCGGCGCATTCAACATCCTCATTGCCTGACACAGCGCTTTCGCGAGCAGGCTCGCTCCCACGGTCGATCGTGTAAATCAGTCAGTCTGTCTTCGGTAATGAAGCTTTTATGACAAAAGTTCGGTAGCCCTTTGCCAGTCCGGTCATGCCTGTGTAACGCGCTTGAGGAGCCTTTCGGGGCGCACTTTGCGAGTCGGGGCGGGACGCCGGGAGTGAGGCAATGGGGACTATGGAACGCTATTCGAAAGTGGGCATGCAGGAGCTCGATCAACGCCTGTCGAAGATCGTCGAAGCGGCGCGCAAGAAGCCGGTTTCGGTGTATCGCTACGGCGCGCCGTGGGTCTGGATCGTCTCGCAGGAGGACTGGCAGGGCGCTCTGAAAGAAGTGTCCAGCTACATTCCGCCGGGCCATTCGCTGGTGTTGCTGCGCCCGCAGATCGACGATCTGCTCGACGCCCACCAGGACCTGCTGCACGACCTCAACGCCGCACCCGGCATGCTCATTCCCGCGCAGACGGTGATGCACATCCTGCTCCTGCAATTGCTGTATTCGGTGCCCAGCGAACAGCAGCTCTATGAACAGCTCAATTACAACCTGCTGTTCCGCTGGTTCGTCGGCCTTGGCCTGAACCAGAAAGTCTGGAGTTTCACCGCCCTCAGCCGTGACATCGCCACGCTGCTCAACGAGCCGCGCGCGGTGCTGCTGATTCAGAAAATCATCGGCGAAGTGTTCTGCGGTGCCTTGCTGCAAATGCCCGAGTTCTCGCTGAACTTTGCGCTGTTGCACACCTGGCTTGGCAAGCACGCCTGCGCCACAACGATCAGCAATTGACGCAGCACACCGGGCGCTAACGCCCACAGGTCATCGCGAATTTCAGGGGGTAATGTGGAACGGATTTTCACGTCACGGCTGGCGCTGTGGGGCTGGCTGCTGGTGACGGCGGGCGCGCAGCCGGCGCTGGCCGAGGAGGGCACAGAAGCGCCCGCCGCGCAGCGACTGGTCGACGTCAACGAATACTTCGTGCGCGGCAATACCGTGCTCGATGCGCGGGCGATCGAAGAAGCGGTGTACCCGTTTCTCGGCCCGCAGAAAGCCTTGAGCGACATCGAAGGCGCCCGCGATGCGCTGCAGAAGGCCTATCAGGAACGCGGCTATCAATCGGTGTTTGTCGAGCTGCCCGAGCAGGCCGTGGCCGATGGCATCGTCTATCTGCAAGTCAGCGAAACCAAGGTCGGCCGGGTGCGCGTGGTCGGCGCCAAACACTATTCGCCGCTGGATATCCGCGACAACGTCCCGGCGCTGAAAGAAGGCGAGGTGCCGGACTTTGCCAAAGTCCAGGGCGAACTCGCGCAGCTCAACAAGACCCCCGGTCGCCAGGTCATGCCGCTGGTGCGCGAAGGGCAGCGCCCCGGCACCATGGATGTCGATTTGCAGGTCGAAGACCAGAACCCGTGGACTGCCAGCGTCGGCCTCAATAACGACTACAGCGCTGACACCGAAAAGCTGCGCAGCGTCGCCAGTCTCGGTTACAACAACCTTTGGCAGCTCGGCCACAGCGTCAACCTGACGTTCTTCACCGCGCCGCAGGAAACCGACAACGCCAAGGTCTGGTCGGGGTCCTACACCGCGCCGCTGAGCGAGCGCTGGAGCGTGCAGTTCTCCGGTTACCAGTCCGACAGCAACGTCGCCACCATCGGCGGCAGCAACGTGCTCGGCAAGGGTCATTCTTACGGTGTCTCGGCGATTTACACGCTGCCCTCGAGCAGCAACTGGTCGAACTCGCTGTCGGCCGGCATCGACTTCAAGGACTTCGACGAGCGCCTGAGCCTGTCCGGCGAAAGCGACAAGGTGCCGCTCAAATACGCACCGTTCACCTTCGCCTACAACGGCTTTCGCTACAGCGAAAAAAGCCAGCTCGGCCTCGGCCTGAGTCTGGTTGCCGCCACGCGCAGCGTGTTCGGCTACGGCAGCGACGACGAAGACTTCGACTACAAACGCTATCGCGCCAAACCGAGTTTCGCCGTGCTCAAGGGCGACACCAACTACACCTGGACCTTCGACAGCGACTGGCAGAGCGCAAGCAAAGCCGCATTCCAACTCGCCTCGGGGCCGCTGGTTTCCAACGAACAATTCTCCGCCGGTGGCGCCACATCCGTGCGCGGCTATCTCGCGGCTGAGCGCACAGCTGATGACGGCTACCTGCTCAGCCAGGAATTGCGCACTCCGTCGCTGGCGAAATTCGCCGGCACGTGGATGCAGGACTGGCGCTTCTACGCCTTCGCCGAGGGTGCGCAACTTTACCTGCGCGACGAACTGCCGGACCAGGACGCCAATTACGCCCTGGCCAGCGTCGGTCTCGGCACCCGCGCCAGCCTCAGTAAATGGCTGTCCGGCAGCCTCGACTGGGGCTTCCCGCTACTCGAAGGGCCGAACACCTCAAAGCAGGAATCGCGCCTGCACTTCAACCTCCAAGCCACTTTCTAACGGAGCACGTCCATGCAACGCCTCTTCCTTTCGTTGTTGATCTGCCTGGGCTTCGTGCTCCCGGCCACGGCTCAGGCCTGGTGGCAGGACGACTGGCATTACCGCAAACAGATCGCCGTCGACACCACGCCACAAGGCGCGGCGATCAATCAGGCCCTCGGCCGCACCGCGCTGCTGGTGCGCCTGCACACCGGCAACTTCACCTTCGATGGCGTGAAAGAGGACGGCTCCGATCTGCGCTTCGTCGCGGCGGATGACAAAACCGTGCTCAACCACCAGATCGAAAGTTTCGATGCGCTGATGGGCATGGCGCTGATCTGGGTTGATGTGCCGAATGTAGAGGGCGGTCAGCGTCAGGACATCTGGATGTACTACGGCAACCAGAAAGCCCCGGCCACTGGCAACGGCCAACTCACTTTCGATCCGAATTACACCGCGCTGTATCACTTCGACGGCGCCACCGGCACCCCGGCGAAAGACACCACGGCGTACGGCAACACCGCGCAAAGCGCGACCGGCACAGCGATCGATGGCGTCGTCGGGCGCGCCTTGCAGTTCAGCGGCCAGCCGTTGTTGCTGCCGGCCAGTCCGTCGCTGCAACACAACGCCGGCAGCGCGTTCACCTTCAGTGCCTGGCTGCGTCTGGATCAGGCCTCTGGCGAGCAACTGATCCTGGCTCGGCGCGAAGGCACGCAAAGTCTGCTGATTGGCGTCAGCCAAGGCCTGCCGTTCGTAGAAATCGACGGCCAGCGCGCCGCTGCCACCCAAGCGCTGGCGCCGGGGCAATGGCAACACCTCGCACTGACCGCCGAGGGTTCGAAAGTCACCCTGTACATCAACGGTCGCGAAAGCGCTGCACTGGCCCAAGCGATGCCGGCGTTCAACTCGGTCATGGCCATCGGTGCCGATCTGCAGGAAGGCGCGTTCCAGCCATTCGCTGGCGCAATTGATGAGCTGCGCCTGTCGAAAGTCGCCCGTCCGGCCGCGCTGTTGCTGGCCGATGCCACCTCGCAAGGCGCCGAGTCGAAACTGGTCGCTTACGGCGTCGATGAAGAACAATCCGGGTTTGGCTTCGGTAGCCTCGGCTTCCTGCTCAACGCGGTGCCAGTCGACGCCTGGGTGATCATCGCCGTGCTGGTGCTGATGATGTTCCAGTCGTGGATCATCATGTTGCGCAAGAACCGCAGCCTCAGTCGCGTCACCGCTGCCAACGAAGACTTTCGCGTGCAATTCGCCAAGGTCGGCACGCGTCTGGAAATGTTCGCCGACGATGCGCAACTGGCTCAGCGTCTGCAGCATTCGTCGCTGTGGCGCCTGTACCTGGTGGCGGTCAAAGAGATCCGTACCCGTCGTGAGCAGGGCGCCGATACCTCCTCGGTTTCAGCGGCGACCATCGAAGCCATCCGCTGCTCGATGGATGGCGTGCGCACCCGCGAGAACCAGCAACTGAGTTCGAAACTCTCGACCCTCTCCAACGCTATCGCCGGCGGGCCATATATCGGCCTGCTAGGCACGGTGCTGGGGATCATGGTGGTGTTCCTCGGCACGGCGATGGCCGGCGACGTCAACATCAACGCCATCGCTCCCGGTATGGCCGCCGCGCTGTTGGCCACGGCGATGGGCCTGTTCGTCGCGATCCCCGCGCTGTTTGGCTACAACCGCCTGATCACCCGCAACAAGGAAGTCAGCGCCGACATGCGCGTATTCGTCGACGAGTTCATCACCCGGCTGGCGGAAATGCACGGCGAGAGCCAGTTCAGTGAGGCGTCGCACCAGCGCGGCCATCACGCCAACCACTCCGTACCGGCCTGAGGAGCACTGCCATGGCGTCCGTAAATGCCTCCCACGACGATGATGACGATGCCGCGGTCGATAGCATCAACATCACTCCGCTGGTCGATGTGCTGATGGTGGTGCTGGTGATGTTCATCCTCACCGCCACCGCGCAGGTCTCCGGGATCCAGATCAACCTGCCCAAGGCCAGCGCTTCGGTGTCGCTGTCGGAAGCCAAGACCAAGGCGATCTCGGTCAACGACGGCGGCCAGGTGTTCCTCGATGCCTATCCGGTCACTTTGGCCGAGCTGGAAGAGCGCCTGCGCATCGAGAAAGCACAGAGCCCGGATTTTCCGGTGATCGTGCGCGGCGATGCGACGGTGCAGTACCAGAAAGTCATCGAAGTGCTCGACCTGCTGCGTCGGCTCGAACTGTCCCAGGTCGGTCTCGTCACCGGCAAACCGAGTCAGGGCTGAGTCATGACCGCACAACTCCCGATCGAACCGCCGCCCGTGAAAAAGTCGCCGTTGCGCTATGTGAAGTGGGGCGCCGGATTGCTGGTCGGCGCGCTCGCCGCGTGGTTCCTCTGGCAGTGGGCCAACGACATGGCCGGCGTGCGCCGCGAAGCGCCGAAAGTGCCGACGATCATTCCGTTGCCGCCACCGCCACCACCGCCGCCGGAGAAACCGCCAGAGCCGGAAACGCCGGTGGAAGAAAAAGTCGTCGAGCCCGAGCCAACGCCGGAGCCGGAGGAGGTCAAGCCTGAAGAGGAGGCGCCGCCATCGCCGGCGGACGATCTGGCCAACCCGATGCAAATGGACGGCGACGCGCAGGCCGGCAGCGACGCTTTCAACATCGGCGCGGGCAAGGGTGGCGGCATGGCCGGCGCCGGCGGCGGGCGTTTGGGTACGGGCACGTACAGCCAGTTTCTCGCGTTCACCTTCCAGCGTTTGCTGCGCGAGAACTCCGAGCTGCGCAACCTCGCATTCTCGCTGCAGGCCGATGTCTGGCTGAGCAGCGTCGGCGAGATCACCCGTGTCGAGCTGATCAAGTCCAGTGGCAACCCGCAAATCGATACCCAGGTGCTGGCCGCTTTACGCGGTGCGCCAGCCCTCAGCGAACGGCCTCCGGCCTCCATCACCTTGCCCGTGCGCCTGTCCCTGCAAGGGCGGCGTCCGGGTTAATTCACTTATTCAAGCTTCGGCAAAAGGAGTTGTGTGCAGATGATTTCCAACGTGAATCGATTGTCCCTGGCGGTCGGCATGGTCATTGCGACCCTGGTCGGTCAGGCCGTGGCAGCGCCTGCGCCGTCGGAGAACGCCACGATCAATCTGATCCGCTTGCTGGTCGAGCAGGGCATTCTCAAACAGGACAAGGCTGACGCGCTGATCGCCCAGGCGCAGAACGAAGCGGCGCAGGCGAAACAGGCCGCCGCGTCCACCGCGGTCGCGGCCGGGCCGGTCGCCGCGCCGGGCGATGTGCGTGTGCAGTACGTGCCGGCAGCGGTGCGTGACCAGATCCGCGATCAGGTCAAAGCCGAGGTCATGGCCACCGCCAAACAGGAAAACTGGGCCGCGCCGAATACCTTCCCGGACTGGGCCTCGCGCATCAGTTTCGACGGCGACATTCGCCTGCGTGACGAATCGCGTTACTACTCGGGCAACAACAGCAACGAAATTGTCGACTTCGCCAAGCTCAACAACAATGGCCCGTACGACGTAAATCCCAACAGCAGCACCAGCCTGCCGCCGTTGCTCAACACCCGCGAAGACCGCGAAAACCTCTTTCGCCTGCGCGCACGCCTGGGCATGAAAGCGGTGATTTCGGAGGAATGGACCGCCGGCATTCGCATCGGCACCGGTTCGGACAACAACCCGGTATCGACCACGCAGAACCTCGGCGGCGGCTTCGCCAAGAAGGACATCTGGCTCGATCAGGGCTACCTGACCTGGAAGCCAATGGACGAATTGACCCTGACCGGCGGGCGCTTCGCCAATCCGTTCATGTCCACCGACATGCTCTATTCCAACGACCTGAATTTCGATGGTGTGGCGGCGATTTTCGATCACAAGCTCAACCGCGATTGGGGCGTGTTCGGCACCGTCGGCGCGTTCCCGGTGGACTACACCAACGACACTTCCAGCAGCAACGGTTTCGATAAGGAAGAGAGCGACAACAAATGGCTGTACGGCGCGCAGCTCGGCGCGAAATGGGCGATCAACAGCAACAACCGCCTCAAAGGTGCGCTGGCCTATTACCGCTTCGACGACATACAGGGCCAGCGCTCCAGCCCCTGTGAACCGTGGGCCGGCGCGCCGGGCTGCGACAGCGATGGCACCCGCGCGGCGTTCATGCAGAAGGGCAACAGCGTGTTCCTGCTGCGTGACATCACGCCGAACCCGCTCAACCCGAGCGCCACGCCGCAGCCGCAATTCGTCGGTCTCGCCTCCGAGTTCAACCTGCTCGATCTCAACGTCGTGTGGGACGCCGACCTGCCGCAGGACTTCAAACTGCGCAGCCAGGGCAATTACATCCACAACCTCAGCTACGACGAAGGCGACATGCGCAAGCGCTCCGCCGGGCAGATCGTCAACAACCTCGACAGCAACGGCGAGATCGAAAGCGGCGCCAATGCATGGATGGTGCAGTTCACCCTCGGCAACGCGCTGGACCTCAAGCGCAAGGGCGACTGGAACCTGTTCGCCGGCTACAAGTACATCCAGCCGGACGCCTTGCCGGACGGCTTCAACGACTCGTCGTTCCACCTCGGCGGCACCAACCCCAAGGGCTATTTCATGGGCGGCAACTACGGCCTGGCGAAGAACGTTTCCGCCACGGGTCGCTGGATGAGCACCGAAGCGGTGTACGGCGCGCCGTTCGACATCGACGTCTTGCAGCTTGAGATCAACACGCGCTTCTAAGGCGCCGGGAGAGCTTTATGAACACGCGTTTTCTCGCGCTGGGCCTGGGTTTGTTGATTGCCACCGGGGCGAACGGCGAAGGCATGGAAGAACGCTTGCGCACGCAACTGCGCAGCACCACCCAACAATTGCAGGCCCTGCAAAGCCAACAGGCCCAGGCCAGCGCCGCGCAACTGGCGGCGCAGAACGAAGCCAAGGCTGCCCAAGCGCAGATCAAGCAACTAACGGCCGAATTGGCCAAAGCCAAAGGCCTTGCCGAGCAACTGGCCGGACAACAACAGAGCCTGCACAGCCAGGCGCAGGCGCAAGTCGCGGCCAGTGCCGAGCAGACCGGCAAGTTCAAAAAAGCCTATGACGAATTGCTGGTCCTCGCTCGTGGCAAAGAAGCCGAACGCACGAAGCTGCAAGCGCAACTGGCGGAACGTGACACACAAGTGCAGCAATGTTCAGCCAAGAATCAGCAAATGTACGGCGTCGCCAAACAGATCCTCACGGCCTACGAAAACATCGACGTCGCCGAAGTGATGAAGATCCGCCAGCCCTTCGCTGGCAGCGCCCGGGTCAAGTTCGATGAACTGGCCCAGGGCTTCGGCGACGAGCTGTACAAAACCCAATTCGACGCGCCGCAAGCGGCGATCGCTCACTGATAGCAAGGAAGAAAGCCATGACTCAATTGATCACCCACGTTTCCCCGCAATCGCTGACCGACGTTCTGCAAGCCGCCGGTTACCGCGTCAACCAGAGCGAACAGAACGGCATCGTCCAGTTGCTCAGCGCCAGTCAGGGCATCGGCTACGCCGTGCGGTTCGGCAACCCGGCGCTGGAGCAGGGCGGGTTCGTTGATTTCACTTTCAGCTGTGCGCTGCGCGTGCAGGGTGAGTTGCCTGAGGGAGTCGCAGAGCAGTGGAATGCTACTCGACGTTTTGCACGGTTGTCGTTGCAGGGTGAGTTTCTGGTCATGGAGATGGACGTGGTCGTGGCTGCTGGCGTGAGCAACGGGCACCTGCGCGGCAATCTGGAATTGTGGGATCGCCTGTTGCAGGAATTCATCGTTTACCTGCGCGACTTCAGTCAGGCCACTGGTGTGCAAACCGCCAAACCAGCTATCGCCGAACAAGAGGAAGTCGCGCTGTGAAAAAGCCTGCCATGGTGATCGGCGCCGGAGCGCTGGCGTTGTTGGTGGGGGCCGTGGCATTGGTGCTGCGGCCGGGCAGTGATCCGGTTGCCGCTCAGCAGCCGTCGCCGGTGATGCCGGTTGCAGCCGGGCCAGCGGTCGCACGGTTGGGCAATCAGCAGGTTTCGCCAGAGGAATTGCAGGCGCTGCTGGCCACTGTCCCGGCGCAAACCCGCGAGCAATTGCGCGGCAACCGTGAGGCGCTGGAGCGCTGGATTCGCTCGCGACTGGCGGAAAAAGCCGTGCTGGAACAGGCCGATGCGCAGGGTTGGGCGCAGCGGCCGGACGTCGCCCGGCAAACTCGCGCGGCGACTGAGCAAATCGTGTTTCGTGATTATCTGCGCTCGGTGAGTCAGGTGCCGGCGGAGTATCCAAGCGCAGCTGAATTGCAGCAGGCGTACGACGCCGGCAAGGCCAATTGGCAGACCCCGGCGCTGTATCGGGTCAGTCAGATTTTCCTTGGCGTCAGTGACGCAGCGAATGTGGAAACCGTGCGCAAACAAGCCGCTGAATTGAGCAAGAAGGCGCAATCAGCACCGGCTGATTTTGCGGCGCTCGCTACGCAATATTCGCAGGATCGCGTCACGGCAGAGCGGGGCGGTGATACCGGCCTGCAACCGTTGCAACAGCTGGTGCCGGAAGTACGTGGCGCTGTAGCGCGGCTCAAGGTGGGCGCCGTGTCTGATCCGGTGCAAAGCGCCGCCGGCTTCCACGTGATCAAACTCACCGAACAACAACCGGCCCGCACCGCGACGCTGGAGGAACTGCGCGACCAACTGACCCAGGCCCTGCGCGCACAACGCCAGGAACAGATCGCCCAGGCTTATCTGGACGGCATGCTTAATACCGCCACCCTGAGCATCGACGGGGCTGA
This sequence comes from Pseudomonas glycinis, assembly GCF_054871425.1. NCBI lineage: Bacteria > Pseudomonadati > Pseudomonadota > Gammaproteobacteria > Pseudomonadales > Pseudomonadaceae > Pseudomonas > Pseudomonas glycinis. The sequence continues at coordinate 139,206 of NZ_JBTYHF010000007.1, forward strand.
ACTGAACAAAATCCTCGAGGAAAAACACTGACGTCAGCCAAACACCAATCACCCCTGTGGGAGCGAGCCTGCTCGCGAATGCGGTGGGTCAGTCAGCGAAGATGTTGAATGTGCCAACGCTTTCGCGAGCAGGCTCGCTCCCACAATGAGATCCGGTGTATTCAGAGCAACCACATTAGATCGACAGGGAGTCATCAATGTCATTCACCGAACCCGCAGGACGCCCGGGCGCCGTTGATTACCAATCGTCCCAAACCAGCCCCGAACCCTGGCTCAACCAGGCCGCGACCATCGACAGCGAAGTCGCCCAATACTTCCTCGTCAGCGCCCGCTGCGGTTGCTTCATGCAAGCCGCGCGCAGCCTCAATGTGCGCTCGACGCTGCTGCGCAAACAACTCGCGCAACTCGAACAACAACTCCAACACAGCCTGTTCAGCTTCCAGGGCAGCGCCCTAACGCTCACCCGCGAAGGCCAACAGTTGCAGGCCCGACTCAGCACCCTGGCCCACCAACGCAAACTCCCGGTCATCGAACAACCGCTGATCCGCCTCGCCATCGCCGAATCCATCCTCCACGACATCCTCGGCCGCGACCTCATCGCATTGCTGCGCCGCAATGCCAGCCTGCGTCTGGAAATTATTGCTCTGGATAGCGAACTGGCCTTGCGTGCGGTCAGCGCCGACATTGTCCTCTGGCTGGCGCCCAGCGATGCTTCAAACCCTGGTCCCACCTTCGCCACAAGCGCACCGCAACACCTCGCGCGAATTGAATATCTGCCGCACATCGCCAAGCGCTATTCGCGGGTGACAGCGCGACCGGAAACGCCGGATGATCTGGCGGACTTCATGCTGGTGCAGTGGCAGTGCGATCGGCAGGTTGAGAGCTTTCGCCCTTGGAATGAGTTGGTCGAGCGGCGCTTGGCTGGCGTAGTACAGATTCAATCTTATGAATTGATGCTGGAGATGATCCGGTGCAGCGCTTGCATCGGATTGCTGCCGGCATACATGAGCCGCTTCGACCGAGGCCTCATCGCACTGCCCGGATTATTCGCCGAACCGATGCAGCTCCATGCTTGGCTCGCCGTCAACACCGACTCGCAAAACTCTCCCGAAATCCAAGCCCTCATCGACCTCATCCAGCAAACCTTCAACGAACGCCACGAATGGTTCCAGCCTTGACCCGCCCCCCTGTAGGAGTGAGCCTGCTCGCGAAAGCAATCCGCCAGTCGAAGCCACAGTGACTGACAAACCGCTTTCGCGAGCAGGCTCGCTCCCACAAGAATCTTCATTGCTTACGCGTTGATCGTTCCCAAGCTCCGCGTGGGAATGCAGCCCGGGACGCTCTGCGTCCCCCCAGAGCTGGAACGCGGAGCGTCCCTTGAGGCATTCCCACGCAGAGCGTGGGAACGATCATCAACTGCACCCGTACCGCATCAACAGTCGGAGCGAGCCTGCTCGCGAAAGCAATCCGCCAGTCGAAGCCACAGTGACTGACAAACCGCATTCGCGAGCAGGCTCGCTCCCACAAGAATCTTCACTGCTTACGCGTTGATCGTTCCCACGCTCCGCGTGGGAATTCAGCCCGGGACGCTCTGCGTCCCCCCAGAGCTGGAACGCGGAGCGTCCCTTGAGGCATTCCCACGCAGAGCGTGGGGACGATCATCAACTGCACCCGTACCGCATCAACAGTGGGAGCAAGCCTGCTCGCGAAAGCAACCCGCCAGTCGAAGCCACAGTGACTGACAAACCGCTTTCGCCAGCAGGCTCGCTCCCACAGGAATCTTCATTGCTTACACGTTGATCGTTCCCACGCTCCGCGTGGGAATGCAGCCCGGGACGCTCTGCGTCCCCCCCAGAGCTGGAACGCGGAGCGTCCCTTGAGGCATTCCCACGCAGAGCGTGGGAACGATCATCAAAACCTTCAACGAACGCCACGAATGGTTCCAGCCTTGACCCGCCCCATGTAGGAGTGAGCCTGCTCGCGAAAGCAATCCGCCAGTCGAAACTTCAGTGACTGACCCACCGCATTCGCGAGCAGGCTCGCTCCCACACGAGTCTTCCCTGCTTACGCGTTGATCGTTCCCACGCTCCGCGTGGGAATGCAGTCCGGGACGCTCTGCGTCCCCCAGAGCTGGAACGCGGAGCGTCCCTTGAGGCATTCCCACGCAGAGCGTGGGAACGATCATCAAAGGCCCGCTACTGCGGCAACTCCAGATTATCCAGCACCCGATTCACCGCCAGTTCGGCGAGCATGATCAGCTGCGCAATCCCCATCAGCGTGCGGCGTTGCGATGGCTTTACCAGCCCGGCAAATTCCTGGGCGATGGTTTTAGCCGAGGCGAGGGTTTCGCAGGCGTTGGCCAGCAGGTCTTCGTTTTTGGTGTCGGCGGTGACGGCGTACATGGCGCGGGGGCTGAACGGCGGTGGAGTAGAGCCGGGTGGGCAGAGGTAGTGGTCGAGGGCGCGGTCGGCGGCTTGGTGGAGTTTTTTCGAGTCGAGGGATTCGTAGGGGGAGGTGGGGTCGGTTTCGGGTGGGTTGGGTGTTGGTTTGATCATGGTGAAGCTCCTAGAGTCGACGGAGCTGCCAACTTTCGCTGCGATACGAAATGGTTGGTGGCAGCTATACGCGGGTCGCAGACCGGGACTCTAGAACCGGCAGACCCGAAGGCCTCCCACGTACAGCCGCCATAAAAACAGCGGGTGTTGTGCGTCCAGAGATCGACGGGCTGCGAGACCCGATCGCTGATTCGTCAGCGACCGCACCACAATAGAATCCGCCCCCTAAGCGCACAAGCCGGCGGATTCTGGCGTAGCTGTAGGCAATGGCGCAAGAATTTGTAGCTTGGAAGGCGTGTCTGGAGGTGTCTTTTAAACAGCGGCGTTTAAAAGGCAAAAGTTGGCGACAGCACGGTAGATGTTTTTTGCCGGGAAGCAGGTGTTGGCTGTGAGGTCGCTTTCGCGAGCAGGCTCGCTCCCACATGAATCTTCAGTGCTCACAGGGGTTGTGCCCGGGCTGGATCAAAATGTGGGAGCGAGCCTGCTCGCGAATGCAATCTGCCCCTCGACGCTTCAATGCGCGACGGGCAGTGGGTCGACACCCTGAGCATGGCCCGTCTACGCAATAGCCCGAAACCCTGAGTCAGTCGCCCAGTGCGAACGCCACCGCTGACTGCGCATGCAGCTCGGTGGTGTCGAGCAGAGGCAGGGCGCTGTGTTCGGGTTTGATCAGCAGGCCGATTTCGGTGCAGCCGAGGATGATCGCCTGGGCGCCACGGGCGGTCAGGGATTCGATGACGCGTTGGTAGATTTCTCGCGATTGTTCGCTGATCACGCCCACGCAAAGTTCGTCGTAGATGATCCGGTGCACCTCTTTGCGCTCGGCATCATCCGGCACCAGTACGGTCAGGCCTTGGGCGATCAGACGCTGCTTGAGGAAGTCCTGCTCCATGGTGAACGCGGTGCCGAGCAACCCGACCGTGCGCGCGTCGATTTCCAGTGCGGCCTGAGCGGCGGGTTCGGCGATGTGCAGGAACGGAATGCTGATGGCGCCTTGGATCTGCTCGGCGACCTTGTGCATGGTGTTAGTACACAGCACCACACACTCGGCGCCGCCAGCTTCAAGCCGGCGTGCGGCATCCACCAGAATCGCCGCTGCATCGTCCCAGCGCCCGGCGTGCTGGGCCTGTTCGACCGGGCCGAAATCGACGCTGTACATCAGCAACTGCGCCGAACGCAAAGGGCCGAGGCGCTCGCGGACCTGTTGGTTGATCAGGCGATAGTATTCGGCGCTGGACTCCCAGCTCATGCCGCCGATAAGGCCGATGGTGCGCATTGGATTTCCTCAAGTAAATGTCAGTGTCGAGCATTCAGGTCTGCCCGAAGTTACCTTCTGTTCGAGACTCGACGCCAGTACCGACTGACTGTACCGCCGATCTTTCCCGCAACTGTGCATCTGCAAGAACTAAACGTACGCCGCGCCGGGGATCTGCCACTATCACCCTTCGCAGGTCCTTTCCGAGGAACACCGCAATGAACGACGTACAGCAACTGGGCGAAATGCTTCGCCACTATGCCGAAAGCGAAGCGCACAAGAAGCAACTGTTCACTACGCAATCAGCTGAATGGGCAACACGGATTGGCGCGCTGTTCGACCAGATCGAGCAATGGCTTGAACCGGTCAAGGCGCCGAATCTGCTGGAGGTGAGTCGCGAGGCGTATGTCGCGTCCGGGCCGAGCGTGCCGGTGGAGACCTCGACGTTCAAGACGGAAAAATTGAGCATCGTGATTGCCGGCAAACCGGTGGAGTTTGTGCCGGATGTGATGGGCAGCGGCGGGCAGATTTCCCTGGCAGTGATGGGGCTGACGGCGGCCCGGTATGGGAGCATTTCGCTGGTTGGCCTGGCGGATGGTGCGTGGCAGTGGCGCAAGACCAATGGTTTGAAGGATCCGGATACGTTTGCGTTTGATGCTAATTTTCTGGCGCAGCAACTGCAAAGCCTGATTCCTCGCGATCGCACCTAGATTGGGACGTAGAGCGTCCCGGGCTGCATTCCCACGCAGAGCGTGGGAACGATCAAACACCGCTATCGCGAGCAGGCTCGCTCCTTGGGGGGGTGAGGCGAGTACCGGGGAAACCCTTAGGTTCGTTGCCAATCCGGCATTTTCCCTTGGGTCACTGATGGCCTTTTGGTAGAGTCGCCGTCGCCAGCGGGTTTTCGGCTGGACGATGGAACCGAAGAAGGGAGTCTGATCAGTGAGTCCGGGCAAAAAAATCCTCGGTCTCACGGCGTCGCTTTTGCTGCTGACGCTGTGGGCCAGTTACTTTTACGTATTCAAGGAAAACCGCGACGGCCAGCTTGGCGGTGTCGGCGAGAGCAACGCGTGGTGCGGCACGCCACCGACCACGGAAGCGGCGTTGCTGGGCAAGGATCAACTGACCTTGCGCGTCACCAACAACCTGCGCGGCGAGTTCATGGTCGGCGGTTCGCTGGTGGTTTCCGAACGTACCTTCAACCGCTACGACCTGGGCCGCAACGAACTGCGCCTGCGCCTGGAACCGTTGCAGTGGTCTTTCGGCGTGACGCCGATCTTCCTCGAGCAGATCAAGGTGCTGCCGCTGAGCCGCAACCTCTCGTCGACCAACAAAAGCGCCTTCGCTGAACTCGAACCACGGCCGATCGGCGTGCACGCCCAGACCGCGGCGTTCCCGTTCGATACCTATCGCTACGGCTACAAACCGGTGCTGTATTACCTCAAGGGCAGCGAGCGCATCGACCTGCGCTTCAAGAACATCACCACGCTGATGGAGATGTCCAACACCTTTACGCCGATCCAGAAGTACAACCGCGCCGACTACATCAACGAGAAAAACTCGATGATCCGCGATGAGGACTACAAGCCGTACGGGGCGCATGAGTGCGCGTTCAGCGTCGAGCGCAAAGGCTCGTTCAAGGTGGTGGTGCTGTTGCTTCTGCTGGTGCTGTGCCTGCCGCTGATGCTGGTGTTTTACCGCGATGAACCGGGGATCGACTTCCTCGCGACGCTGGTGGGGATTGCGGTGGTGCGCACATTGCTGTTCGGGCCGGTGGAAGATTTCCAGCTATACAACATCGACTTCTTGTTTGGTGCGGCGATTTTGCTGGTGGGAACGGTATCGCTGATCAAGGCGATGCGTGCTAATAGCCGGCGGGAAATGGCGTTGCGCAGTGGCGAAACGTCTTCGTGGTGATTGTTCGATTCTGAAAGCCAAGATCGAAAGCCCCTCACCCTAACCCTCTCCCGGAGGGAGAGGGGACTGGTTTGGCAGCCCCTCACCCTAACACCCTCTCCCGGAGGGAGAGGGGACTGACCGGGGTGTCTTGGGTGATACATCGAAGTGACAGACCGAGTCGATTACGGATTCAAAGCCGATCGCTCAAGTCGGTGCAATCCTTGAATATTCCCCTCTCCCTTGGGAGAGGGCTAGGGTGAGGGGCCACCGATCTCCAGCCGATCACTTGAGCGCCGGATCCCCCATATTCATTTTCTTCCAGCCCTGCAACAGCACCTGCGCCTTCGGTTCCTGGCCGCTATCGAGGTAGTACTGAATCAGCGACAGCCGCGCATTGCGGTTGGCCGGTTGTACCTTGAGCAAACTTTCCAGAATCGCGCACGCCTCATCAACCTTGCCGCTCTCATGCAGCGCCACCGCCAGTACATAGCCGTACTGCGCATTCTCCGGTTCCAGTTGCGCGGCTTTGCGCAGGTAGGACATGGCGTCGGCGGACTGGCCGGCACGGATCAGTGACAACCCGCGCGTGTGCTGCAACAGCGCCGCATCCGGATGCTGCTTGAGGCTGTCATCCAACAGTTTCTGCGCTTCGGTGGCGCGACCATTCGCTTCCAGCCACTGTGCCAGCGTGACCAGCGCCGGGTAGAAGTCCGGGTCCCGTTGCAGGGCGCTGCGCAGCAACGGTTCGACCTCGGCACTGCGCCCGCTGGCCTGGTACAGCATCGCCAGATTGAGATTGGCCTCGGCACGTTCCAGCAGGCTTTTCTGCACCGCTTCATACTCGCCAATCGCCGCGTTCCAACTGGCTTGCGCCGCCCCCAGACCATTGTTGCGCGAGGCACCGAGCAGATCCCGCGCGGCGACGATGCGCACGGCTTTCACTGGATCATTGAGCAACGGCGCCAATAACGGCGCACGCTCGGGCGGCGGCAGGAATGCGCTGATCGCCCGCACCGCACTGTCACGCACCTGTGGCTCTGGATGTTTGAGATCCTGAGTGGCCAGTTTCAGCGCCTGTTCGCTCGGGTACAGCGGCAATTCCGCCAGCAACGTTGCGCGCTGGATCGCCGGCAGGTTGCTGCGCTGCAATTGTTGGTACAGCGCGTCGGCGGCTCCGGGCTGGCCATTGCGGATCAGCCACAGGCTCTCGTCATAACGTGGCGCCTGCTGAGCCGGGGAGGCGGTGGCGTTCCACAATTTGAACTGCGCAGTGACCTTGTCGCCGGCCTTGCCCTGGTGACAGGTCAGGCAGGCGTCTGGGGTGCCGAGTTTTTGCGCACGCTCCGGGTTGGGAATGCTGAAACTGTGGTCGTGCCGAAAGTCGTTGCCCATGTAGAACTTGCCAGGCATGTGGCAATCGACGCACTGCGAGCCGGGCTGGCCCATGGCGTGGCGGGTGTGTTCGATGGAGTCGTAATTCTTCGCTTGCAGACCCTTGCCGTCGACGCCGGCGACCGAGGTCTTGCCCGCCGTGTTGTGGCATTGCATGCACACGGCGTTGCCCGGTGCCTTCAGTTCGTTGCTGTGCGGGTTATGGCAATTGCTGCAACGCACGCCCTTGTCGAACATCTTGCTTTGCAGGAAGGAGCCGTGTTCGAACACTTCGTCCTTGATCTTGCCGTCCAGCGCATAGAGTTCGCGGGTCAGGGCGCTGGGCAGGTAATCGTCCATCAGCCGCTTGCCGACGGTGAAGCCATCGCCCAGCGGTGCGCGGCGGGAATGGCAGCGCGCGCAGGTTTCGATTTCTACCGTGGCGTTCCTGTCCTTGAGATCGACGTCGAAGCCCTTATGGATCAAATCGTCTTTTTTCTGCGCCCACTCCAGGTGATTCGACGCCGGGCCATGACAGGCCTGACAGCCGACTCCGAGGCTGTTCCATTGACTGTTGAAGCTGTTGCTCGCTGCATCGAAATTGCGCTTGAAACCGGTGGTGTGGCATTCGACGCACATGAAATTGGCGTTCTGGCTCGGTTTGCTCCAGTGCAGCGGATTCTTGAAGTTCACGCCCTGGCCGGCGTACAGATGAAACCAGCGATTTTTCTCGGTATCCCACGCCACGCCGAGGGCTTGCAGACGCCCCTGACCCACCTCGATCAGATATTGCTGGAGCGGCGCGATGCCGAAGGTGTAGGCCACTTTGAAGTCGGCATTCTTGCCGTCGACGCCGGGCGCATTGACCCAGAATTCATCGCCCTTGCGGGTGAACCGTGTGGTCTCGTTCTCGGCCTTGAAGGTCACGTTGTTGAAGTCGCCGAGGGTGGTTTCGGCGGTCGCCGGCTGCATGGCCAATTGGTGATGCGAGCCTTGCCAGTCCTTGACCTGTTCGCTGTGGCAGCCCTGGCATTGCTGCTCATCGACCATGCTGGCCGGTTTGTTTGCCACAGTCGGTTGCGGCTTGGCTGGCGGTGCTACAGGCGTGCTGATCGCCGCGGGTTTGACGGGGGCGGGCGCCGGGCTGAACAGGAACCAGCCAATGCCCGCCACGGCCGCGAGCAGCACGCCGATGGTGATTGGAAACAGGTAACGTGAAAAAGAGGAGGGTGACGCGTCAGGCTCAGGTTGCACCGCTTTGTTTTTGTGCTTGGGCATTGCGACTTCCGTAGTCCGGTGCGTTGGCCTTCTGGCGTGCATACATCTGGATGCAGCTTTGCCGCATGCAGCGCGTCTGTCAAATAAGGGCTGTGACTTGCTGCGCAGCGCCGTGTGAATTTTGTAATTTGCAATCGCAATTGCTGCGGTTTTAGCTATACCTGTAACTCCCCCTATGCAAACGATTTGGCCTTCTGACAGGAGTTACAGCATGAAGCTAGCCGCAATGATGGGCACGCTGTGCATCGCCACCCTGGGTGTGGTGGGTTGTTCCAGCAAAACCGTCGAGCCAGACCAGTACTCCGGTTTTCTCAAGGATTACAGTCAACTGAAGGAGACCAAATCACCGTCGGGTGCCGAGGTGATGCGCTGGATGGACCCGAAACTCGACATCAACAAATTCAGCAGCGTCTATGTCGAACCGAGCCAGTTGTATCCGAAGCCGCAAGCGACGGAAAAAATCCCCCAGCAGACCCTCAATGGCATCACCAGTTATTACGATCAGGCGCTCAAGCGTGAGCTGAGCAAGTCGCTGCCGCTGGCCACCGGCCCGGGGCCTGGCGTCATCGTGATCCGGCCGGCGATCACTGCGGTGAGCAGCAAGACCGAGGGCCTGCATGTGTATGAGGTGATTCCGATTGCGCTGGTTGCTGCTGCGGTGAGTACGGCCACCGGTATTCGCGATCAGGAAACCACGTTGGCCACTGAGGCGGTGTTCCTCGACGGCAGCAGTAACAAGGTGGTGGCTCAAGTGGTGCGCAAGGGCACCGGGCAGCCGCTGGAAAATTCCTCGCAGGTGATGAAAGCCACTGATGTCAAAGCGGTGATCGATGGTTGGGCGAGTGACATGCATCAGACGTATCTGAAGCTCAAGTCCGAGGCCAAGTGATGTCGTGAGGCTTGGGCCTCTTTGTGAGCAGGCTGGCTCCCGCTATTTTGGTGGGGGCTTGTCTGCTGGTTTTTTGGGTACATATCCGTTGCTGCGGGTGTTGCTGATTACGGTTTCGCCCTTACGGCGAGGCACTTTTTCCAAACGCCGAAAAAGTACCCAAAAAGGCTTGCTCCTACGTTCGGCCCTCGCAGGCTCGGGTTCCTTCGCTGCGGGATCGATCCGGGCGCAGCGGCTCCGGTTTGCTTCGCTGCACCTCCTTCCGCTGTGTTCGACTGCGTCGAACGGTCGCTACGCTCCCACCCCCGGATCAATCCCTCCGCTCAGCCTTCCGACGTCGCCGGTGGATCAAGATCAAGAGCACTCGAGCTAACGCTCATTGTTGAGTGGGGCGGCTTCGCCGCGGCAGCTGCGCTGCTTTGCTTTTGTGTGAGCGAGCCTGCTCGCGAAGGCATTCTGTCAGCCCCCGCGTTACTGCCCGACAAACCAGCGAAAATATGGGTTCGCCCGATCCCCTTGCATCACTTCCCGGATATCCCGCCCCCAGGCGTCCCGATCGCCGTCGTAGGCGTGCAGGCTTGCCCGATAAAACTGCATCAACCGCTGCCGATGCGTTTCCATGCGTTCACTGAACCCGGCATCGGCATTGACCAGTGTAGGTGGCTGATACAAGTCAAGCAGCGCCGGTAGCACGCGGGTGATTTCCTTGCTGCGTACCCACGGCGCGTATTCGATGCGCGGCTGATCATCAGTCACTGCCGGTGCATCGGCGGCGAAGCGCTCCAGGCCGGTGCGATCGGTGACCCAGGTGGCCAGCAGCGCCGCCGCCGAGCCGATGCCGACGTCCTGCAAGGTGTTGCGTACGCTGTCCTGTTGGAAGCGCGCGGTGATTTTCGCGGCGTCCAGTTGCATCGGTTTCATTGAGCCAACCAGCAGCATTTCGTGGAACTCGCTGGTCCATAGCGAGGCATGCGGGAACACGTCGAGGAAGCTGCGCACCAGTGAGCGCGAGTCGTCGATATTCTGCGTCGGCAGCGGCAGCCACTGCGCAACGATGCCCTGGTCCTGCAAGCGACTGGCGGCCAGCTGGTAGAAGTCCCGCGAATACAGATTGACCACGCCGGCGGCGGAGGGCGGTGGCGGTTCCAGGGTGATCACGTCGTAGGTCTGTGCACTGCGCAGCAGTTCCTGGCGACCGTCGCGCAGGCGTACGTCGACGCCGGGATCGCTGGCGGCATTGAAGTTGCCCTTGAACAACGGCGCTGCTTTCACCACCGATGGCAGCAACTCGGCAACCACGCGATGTTCCAGACCCGGATAGCGCAGCATGGCGCCTGCGGTGATGCCGGTGCCGAAGCCGATCACCAGGGTCGAGCGCGGTTCACCGTTGTGGATCAGCAGCGGCAGCAGTGCCTGAATGCGCATGTAGCGCAGCGACGGCATGGCATCGCCGGTGTTCGACACGCCCTGGATGTACAAACGGTGGAAGGTGTTTTCGCCACGTCCCTGAGTGACCACCGCGACCGTGCCGCCGCGTCCTTCCTCGTAGAAGGCCAGCGTGCCGTTGCGTGCGCTGGGCAACAGGCTGGCCAGTTTGTCGACGGGTGTCAGTACCGCCACTGCAACGCAAACCAGACCTAGTGCGACCACGGCCTGGCGCCGACCTTTCGCCACGCCATGGCCCTTGCGCACCGCCAGATAACCGATTGTCGCTGCGACGAGCGCCAGTAGGCCGAGGGTGCGCACAAGGCCCAGCAAGGGAATCAATACGAAGCCGCAAAGCATCACACCGATGATCCCGCCCAGGGTGTTGAACGCGACAACGGCGCCGACATCGCGGCCCACACGTTCGCTGCCGACACTCAGGCGCAACGCCAGAGGAAACGCCGCGCCGAGCAGCAGGGTCGGCACAAACACGATGCTCAGCGCCGCCACGGCAAAGCGCGCGCTCATACCGGCCAGCTCGCTGACGCCCAGACTCAGCAGCCAGGTTTCCGCATGGCTCTGCGCGAGCACCAGCCAACGACCCAGCACGGCGATCTCCAGCAGCGCAATCAGACCTGCACCGGCAATCAACAAGCCAAATACGCCCCATGGGTCGCGAATGCGCTCGACGCGACGGGCGAGCAGGGCGCTGCCGATAAACAGCCCGGTCAGGTAAGTCGCCAGCACCACGGCGAACGCGTAGGTGCGCGTGCTCATGAATTGCACGATCGATTGTGACCAGACCACCTCATAGCCCAACGCCACGCCCCCGGCGATCGCGTAAAGCCACAATGCAGTGCGGTCGGGCGCTTTGGCGTTGCCGTGTTTGACCGGTGTGGCCAGCGCTACTGGCTGCTGGCGCTGCAACCACAGCGCACCGGCCGCGGCGAGCAGGTTGAGCATCGCGGCGAACAGCGCACTGCCGCGCACGCCGAGGCTGGCGATCAGTACGAACGCGGCGAGCAAAGTGCCAACGATCGCGCCCAGCGTATTCGCCGCATACAACTGACCGCCGGCCTTGCCCGGCTCAGCCGCCAGTGAGCGCACCAGCACCGGCAGCGTCCCGCCCATCAACACCGCCGGAATGCCCACCAGCGCAAACGGCAGCAACCACCCAAGCACGCCGACATGACCTTGCAACCAGGCAAACGCACCGGCCGCCAGACTCATTGCCACTGTCGCGCCAACGCCGAGTATCGCCACCAGTACTTCCAGCCCGGCGTAGAGCAGAACCGGCTGTTGCAAGCGATCGGCCCAGCGCCCGAACAGCCAGCCGCCGAGCGCGAGCCCGGCGAAAAACGCGCTGATGCCGGTGGTGATTGCGTAGACCTCGACGCCGACCACCAGCGACAGCTGTTTGATCCACAACACCTGATAGACCAACGCTGCCGCGCCGGAGATGCATAGCAGCAGGGCAGGGATCATTGAGGTGGTGGATGCGGCTTGCGGAACGGGTATGGCCGACGGCTTGCTGGCGATACGTGAGGACATGCGGTGAGCCTTGTTATGGATTGGCTGATGTTGATCGTTCCCACGCTCTGCGTGGGAATGCCTCACTGGACGCTCCGCGTCCGCTTCGGCATTGGACGCAGAGCGTCCCGGGCTGCGTTACCACGCAGAGCGTGGGAACGATCGCAGAAAACCTTGCGGGAGCGAGCCTGCTCGCGAACGAAACCGACCCGGTCGCTTGTTGAAAACAGGGCCGCCCGCCGATGAAGGCGAGCGGCGGTACAGCGGTGTTACTGGGCTTTCTTCATTTTTTCTTCGATACGGCGGTCCACGTCCTCGCGGATCTGGTCGATGCTGAAGCTCGCCGGACGCTGGCTAGGTGGATAGTCGACGAAGGTCTGCAGGAACTTCGCCGCGCGGCGGGTACCGTCGAAAATCAGATAGTCGTTTTTCGTCAGCCAGTCATAGTACTGGTCAGATACGACATCGGCGCGTTCGTACGGGTCCATGCGCAGGTTGAACATTTTCGGCACACGCAGGCAGGTGAACGGTTCGCTCCACACCTGCAGTCCGCCGGGCGCGCGCTGCTCACAGAACACCAGTTTCCAATCATTGAAACGCATGCTGACCAACGCACCGTCATCGTTGAAGTAGTAGAACTCCTTGCGCGCGCTCTTGTCGGTTTTACCCGTCAGGTAGTCCAGCTGGTTATAGCCGTCCAGGTGCACTTTGAAGTTCTTGCCGCCGATGTCGGCGCCCTTGAGCAAGCGGTCCTTGATGTCGGTGTCGCCCACGGCGGCCAACAGTGTCGGGAACCAGTCCAGACCGGAGAACATCTGCGTGGAGACTTCGCCTGCCTTGACTTTGCCCGGCCAGCGAATCATCGCCGGTACACGGTACGCGCCTTCCCAGTTCGAGTTTTTCTCGTTGCGGAACGGCGTCGTTGCAGCGTCGGGCCACGACCATTGGTTCGGGCCGTTGTCGGTGGTGTAGACGACGATGGTGTTCTCGGTCAGCTTCAAGTCATCCAGTGTCTTGAGCAGCTTGCCGACGTCGCCGTCATGCTCGAGCATGCCATCGGCATATTCGTTGCCGACCATGCCGCTTTGGCCTTGCATGGATTCGCGCACGTGAGTGAAGGCATGCATGCGTGTGGTGTTCATCCAGACAAAGAACGGTTTGTCCGCCTTGGCCTGTTTCTCGATGAACGCTTGCGCTGCCGCAGTGGTTTCGTCGTCGATGGTCTCCATGCGTTTCTTGGTCAGCGCGCCGGTGTCTTCAATCTTGCCGTCGGCAAAACTGTGGATCACGCCACGAGGCGAGGCGGCCTTGACGAACTCGGCATCATCCTTGGGCCAGTACGGACGCTCCGGTTCCTCTTCGGCGTTGAGGTGATACAGGTTGCCGAAGAACTCGTCGAAACCATGATTGGTCGGCAGATATTCGTCTTTGTCGCCCAAGTGGTTCTTGCCGAATTGACCCGTGGCATAGCCCTGGGCTTTCAGCGCTTGGGCAATGGTCACATCGCGTGGCTGCAAGCCCACCGGGACCCCGGGCATGCCGACTTTGGACAAGCCGGTCCGCAATGGCGTCTGCCCGGTGATGAACGACGAGCGTCCGGCCGTGCAACTGTTTTCGGCATAGTAATCGGTGAAGATCATGCCTTCTTTGGCAATACGGTCGATATTCGGCGTCTTGTATCCGACCACGCCCATGGAATAGGCACTGATGTTGGTCTGGCCGATGTCGTCGCCGAAGATCACGAGAATGTTGGGTTTTTCAGCCGCTGTGGCGGTTGCCGACAGCGCCATCACCGAGGTTGCCACCAGGGCGAGTTTCGGTAGCCACTTGCGTATGCGAGTCATCTGACTTGCTCCTTTTGCACGGGGGTCGTTTTTTGCGACAAACGTTTACTGCTCTCCTGCATTACGCTTTTTATTGCACCTGCTCGGTTGCCGGCGGATCGAACGGATAGATCCGGCGCCATTCCGACGCCATGTCCACCACCGTCCAGCCACGGGAATTCGCTTCGTCGAGGGCCTTGTCGAGTCGGCCGATATTCGATTGCCGGTCATAAGCCCACTCGCGCTTGGCATCGGTGTGGTGCACCAGCCCCATCAGGCGCTTGCCCGGCCCGGCGGCGGTCCACTGCAGCATCTGCAGGTCGCCGTCGGAGTTGCCAAAGGCGAGGATCGGCCGCCGACCGATGACCGCATCGATGCTGACCGGTTTGCCCGGCCCGTCGTCGTTGTGCGCGACTTTCGGGGTGCGCACGATGGAAGCTTTGCCGTCCTTGAACTGGTAAGAGGTGACGAACGTGGTACCGATCACCTGTTCCGGCGGGATGCCGTAGACCTTCTCGGCGAAGGCGCGCATGAAGCCGGTATCGCCGCCGGAAACGATGTAAGTCTTGAAGTTCTGGCTGCGCAGGTAGTCGAGCATTTCCAGCATCGGCTGGAAGATCATTTCCGTGTAGGGCTTGCCGGTTTTCGGGTGGCGTGCCTGGCTGAACCAGGTTTTCGCGTAGTCATCGAAGGCTTCGGTGGTCATGCCGCCGTGAGTGGCGCCGACGATCTGCAGCAAACCCTCCATGCCCGACGCGGCGAGGGCTTTGTGATCATTTTCCAGCACCGCCTTGAACGGCTGGGTGGTTTTCCATTCGGGGTGTTGTGCGGCGGTGCGCTTGACCTCGTCGAAGGCAAACAGCAATTCGAAGTACGCCGGTTGTTCGCTCCACAAGGTGCCGTCATTGTCGAACACAGCGATGCGATCGGCCGGTTTGACGAAGTCCTTGCTGCTCTGGTCGGTCACGGCCTGGACGAACTCGATAATGCTCTTTTTGGCCGGGCCGTCGTTCCATGACGGCAGCGGTTCATTCGCCTGTGCCAGCAGGGGCAGAACCAGTGTCAACAGCAGGGCGAGACCGAAACGTTGGCGACGCAGCAACGGGTTGATCATGTGAAATCCTTCTCATGCACAGGATTGAGCGGGCGCAGGGCCGGTGCGGGTTTCGCCTGTTGGCGGGCGACCTGACTTTGAAGCGTAGACAACGATTGGCGAAGCTGAACAAGTGTTTGATCGGCGGCAGACTGACGGCCGTAAAGCCCGCGTAACAATCCCTGCAAACGTGGCCCGGCGCCCGTGAGTTTCAAGCCCAGACGACTACGCCGCAGCCACAGGTACAGCGCGGTCAGTTGCGCCGGCCTGGCTTGCAGTTGCGGGGCGATTTGTTGCCAGGCGAAAGCGGGCGAATGCTGCCAGGCCAATTGCTTCGCCCGTTTATGTGCGAGCCAGCGTTGATGGGCGTGAACGGCGATGGGCCGCAGCAAGTACACACCGACGGCGAGGCCGACCGCCAGCGCCAGCCAGAGCAGCCAGCGGCTGGAGAAGTGCAATTGATTCTGCTGCAGTTGCCTGAGGTCTTCGGCGAGCGAAAACACCGGTTTATAGGCGTTGTTGGCCGCGGCCTCGAAGCTCACGGCCGGCACTTCAGCGCTGCGGATCTGCTTCGCAGCGGAATCCCACCATTTCACGCGGATGGCTGGCAGCGTGTAAGTGCCGGCGCTGTCGATGCGATAGCTGGCGCTGTCGACACGTTGGCCGCCGAGGATATTGCCGCGACCGTCATCCAGCGCAGTGACTTGTGGCGTCTTCGCGTAGCGACTCAAGCCGTCGACATCACTGAAGGTCGGAATCGGCAGGGCCATCGCCAGCGCGCCATCGGCTTGCAGGGTGAGCTCACGGGTGACGCTGTCGCCAACTTTCAGCGGCGTGGCCGAATTGGTAATGATCTGTTTCAAGCGCAACCCACTGGCGACCAAAGGCGTCTCCCCGGGCGCGAAACCGGGCGGCTGGGCGGCGCTGAAACTCAGCGGCTGGCTTTGTGCGCTGATTTCTTCAGTGGCCTGGCCCAGTCTGGCGCGTACGGTCAGCGCCGGGATATCGAAACTGCGCGCGACGCTGGGCGTGATCAGATAGCTATAGCGCAAGCCATTGAACGATTTGCCATCGATGGTCTGGTTCAGATGCTGCGCCTGGCCGTTCGGCGGCATCACCAGCGCACCGTCGAGTTGCAGATCGGGCAGGGCGGCGGCGCTGGTGAACCAGGTATCGGTGAGCACGTCGAGTTGCAGTTCGACCAGCCCGCCGACCATCGCGCCTTCGCTGGGGTTGAGGTGAGCCTCGACCTTCAGTTGCGCTGGGGCGGCAAAAACATTCAGAGAGAGCAGGCTGGTTAGCAGCAGGGCGCTGAGCTTTGCGCTGAGCGTCCGGACCTCTTCGCGAGCAGGCTCGCTCCCACTTGGAGTCCACGATTTTCCTGTGGGAGCGAGCCTGCTCGCCAAGGCGGCAATACGGTTCATGGCCGATCTCCCTGCTGATCCTGCAAGCTGAACTTCTGCCTTAGAAACTTCGCCGGCGAGGTGGTCAGGTTCTCCAGCCACAGCGCGTCGGACGCCGCTTGCTGGGTCTCGACCTTTTTGCTCTGACCTTTACCGGGTGCCTTGTCGAATTTGACTTCATCGGGTTTGGTTTGCGGAGCGTTTTTCTCTGCGCTTTCGGTGTCCTTGAGCAGTGCCTGAGCCAAGGCCAGATTGGCGCTCGCTTCGGGAAATTGCGGCTGCAGTTTCAACGCCTGGCTGTAGGCGGCAATCGCCTGATCGAACTTGAAGCGGCGCACGTAAATGTTGCCCAGGTAGAAGTACGCCTGCGGCGTGTCCAGGCGGGCGAAGGTCGCCATTGCCAAGTCGTAATCGGCAGCGTGATAGGCCGCGACGCCTTTCCAGTACGGGTCGACGAACAGCGCCGCCGCCTCGGGCAGACGATCATGCTCAAACGCCCAGCGGCCTTGTTGGTCGCGGGTAAAAAACGCATCGGTGAGGGCGTTGGCCTGCGCCGGCGCCGCAGGCCAGCCCAACCCTACGGCCAAAAACAGCGCCGGCATCCAGTTGACGCTCCAGCCTTTGCGTACGCTGAACAGCGCCAGTAACAGCAACGGCCAGCAGAGCCAGTAACCGGCGTCCTTCCAGTGCAATTCGCGCTGTTCGGCGCTGGCGCTCTGGAAGTGTTGGCGGGCGTGCAACTCGATCCACTCCAGATCATCGTTATTGAGGGTCAGGCTGCCGAGCGGCGCGTCGACGGCCGAGGCCAATTGCTTGAGGGCCGCTTGATCGAAGCTGCCGAGCACCGGTCGCCCGTTACTGTCGATTTTCGGTTGGCCGCTGGCGGTAGTGATGACGCCCGCGTCTTCGCTGCCCACCGCCAGAACCAGAACCTGCAAGGCACTGCCGTCGAGGTGTTTTTGCAGATCATCGATTTGCGTGGTATCGGCCCCATCAGTCATCAGCAGCAGACTGCCCGGGGTGTTCTCGGCGCTGAGCAAGCGTTTCGCTTGATCGATCACGGCGGCGACGTTCTTGCCCGGTTTGTCGATCAAGCCCGTGCCCAGGGCCTGGATGAAACTGTCGAGCAGCGCCGGATCGTCGGTCGGTGGCAACACCAGATGCGCGCTGCCGGCATAGGCGATCAGTGCGGTCCGCGCAGCGGCGCGACGTTGCAGCAGATCATGCAGCTTGTGCTTGACCGCCTCCAGCCGCGTCGGCTGCACGTCGTTGGCGTCCATCGACGGCGAAAGGTCGACGGCAACGATCAGTGGTGCGCGGTTCTCGAGAAAGTCCGGGCGATCCTGTTCCCACGTCGGCCCGGCCGCGGCGAGTGCACCGAGGATCAGCAGCGCACAGAGCAGGTGCACCGGGCGCCAGCGCTGGTGATCCTGCGGGGTGATCAACAAGTGCGGCAGCAAGTGTTCGGCGATATTGCCGCGCAGGCGTTTTTGCAGGTCGCGGCTGCGACGCCAGATCAGTGGCAGCATTGCGCCGAACAGCGCAAGCAACAGCCACAGCGGGCGCAGAAAGTGGAAATCGCTGAGGTTGATTTCCATCTCAGGCTTCCTGCCGTTGCCGCGCATCCATCAGACGCGGGTGCAACAACGCGCCGAGCTGATACAGCGCCAACAACAGCAATGCTGCGCCCAGCGGCCAGTAGAACAATTCCCGTTGCGGCTGATGGCTGAGGGTTTTCACCTGATGCGGGGTGAGCTGGTCGAGGGTGGTGTAGACCTGATCCAGTGCCGCGCGATCTTCGGCGCGAAAGAAGCGGCCGCCGGTGGTATTGGCGATCTGTTCGAGACCTTGCAGATTGACCTTCGCTTCGCCGGAAGCGTCGGGGTCGCCGATGCCGATGGTATGAATGACCACGCCTTTGTTGGCCGCCATTTCGGCGGCGTGATCCGGAGTGATCGCGCTGCTGGTGTCGTTGCCATCGGTCAGCAGAATCAGGACTTTTTCCTGCTCATGGGCCTTATCGAGCAATTTCAGGCTGAGCCCGATCGCATCGCCGATCGCTGTGTTGGGGCCGGCCATGCCGATCCCGGTATCGGCCAGCAACAACGACAGGCTGGCGTGATCGAGGGTCAGTGGAGCCTGTGGATAGGCACCGCTGCCAAATACGATCAGGCCGATGCGGTCGTCCTTGCGTTTGTCGATGAAGCCTTGCACCACGCCTTTGACCGCCGCCAGGCGATTGATTTTTTCGCCTTGGGCGTTAGTGAAATCCTCGGTTTCCATCGACTGCGAAAGGTCGATGGCGAGCATCAGGTCGCGCACCGGTTGCTGGCGTTCGATTGGCTTTTCGACATACACCGGACGTGACACGGCCAGCAGAATCAGCGCCCACACCAGCACATTCAGCAGCAGTTGCCAGCGATTGTGCCGACTGCCCGCGGTGCCTGGCGCTTCGCCGACCGCGCGGCTCATCGCGCCGAAAAACGGTACGCGCACGGCACTGCGGGCTTCGTTGTAGGCGGGCAAAAAACGGTAAGCCAGCCAGGGCAGCGGCAGCAGGAGTAACAACCAGGGGTAATCAAGCTGCCACATGGTGATGCTCCACCCAGTATTGGCAGCTGTCGAAGAGCATTTGCCGTTGCGCTGCGGGGATGGCGCGCAATACGGGGTCCGGCGCGTAGGCGAGTTGGGCCAGTTGCGTGCTGAAGTCGGCAGGCATTCTGTTTTTGCAGTGCCGTTGCAGAAAATCCTGCCAGTCATCTCTGCCAAGCGCCGCCGGCCCTTGTTGGAGCGAACCTGCTGGCGAAAGCGCTGTGTCAGTGGGTCGAGGTATTGCATGCGCTGACGTCTTCGCGAGCAGGCTCGCTCCCACAGGGAATGCATTCCAGCGCCGCGATCGAGTGGGCATGGACAGGGCTACGCGTTTGAGCAGCTCAGGCAATTCGCGCAGGGCGTTGAGGTCGTCGCTGCGGCCGCGCAACTGTGCCAGTCGGGCAAGCGCTTCACGGCGATAGCGGTCGCGGCGCCATTGCCAGTATCTGCGCAGGCCGAGCAACAGCGCGGCGAATATCAGCACCGCCAGCAACAGCCACCAGCCCCAGGTTTGCGGCGCATAGCTGACGGGCGCGGGCAGGGCCAGCTCCTTTAGCTGATCGATGCTGGGGATGTTCGGGTTCATCGCGCGCCCCCTGCGCTTTTGCCGAGTTCGGCGCGCAGTTGCCCATGGGCGTCCTCGGCGGTGCTGATCATCATCAGCGGCACCTGACTGCGGCGCAGCAGGGTGGCGACGTCCTTGAGCCGCCCGCTGAGAAAATCCCCCAGCGGCTGCTGCACGTTACGTTTCTCGATCGCCAGTTCGACCTGCAACTCGCCCTGGGTGACCAGCAGTCGACCGTTGTTCGGCAGTTTCAGCGCCAGCGGATCATAGACCTGCAAGGCAATCACATCGTTGTGCGCCGACAGCTGCCGCATCAATTGCAAGGTGCGTTCACCGGCACCGGCAAAGTCGCTGACGATGCAGATCAAGTGGTCGTGCCCGGCCACACCGAGGCAGCGCTGCAAGGCTTTGTCCAGTTGGTCCTCATCTTCGGCGTCGGGATTACCGGCGTTCAGCGCGCGGTTTTGCTGCACTACGCGGCTGAGCAGCGCTTCGACACGCTTGCGACTGCGCAACGGCGCGATGCTGTCGATACGCTGGTCGTTGAAGACCAGACCGCCGACCCGATCCCCGGCGTGAAAAACCATCCACGCCGCCAGCGCGGCGAGTTCGGCGGCGACTGCCGATTTGAAGCTGCGCTGCGAGCCGAAGAACATCGACATGCGCTGGTCGACCACGATCAGGGCCGGGCGGTCGCGTTCTTCGGTGAAAGTGCGCACCACCGGTTTGCCGGTACGCAACGAAGCGCGCCAGTCGAGGTGGCGCAGATCATCGCCCGGTTGATAGCGGCGCAACTCGTCGAAATTCAGCCCGCGTCCGCGCAGCCGCGAGGCGTGGTTGCCGGCGAGGATGCTGCCCTGCGGCTGCCGGGCAAGAAAGCTCAGGTCACGGGCCTTGAACTCCAGCGCCATCAATTGCGCGAGAGAGACGTAGACCAAGCCTTCGTCGTTCATGCGGGAATCGCCACTTTGTCGAGAATCCGGTCGAGCACCTGATCGGCGCTGACGCCATCGGCAACCGCGTCGTAACTCAGCTGCAAACGATGGCGCAACACCGGATGGACCACGGCGCGGACGTTGTCCGGCGAAACGAAATCCTGCCCCTGCAGCCACGCATCGGCGCGGGCGCAGCGGTCCAGGCCAATGCCGCCACGGGGACTGGCACCAATGGCGATCCAGCGTGCGAGGTCTTCGTCGTAGTCGGCGGGGTGGCGGGTGGCGTTGATCAGGTCAATCAGGTAAGTGTCGATGGCCGGTGAAACGTGCACCGCGCTGACTTCCTTGCGCGCAGCAAAAATCACCTCTTGCGGCAAAGTGAAATTCTTCACCGGCGTGGTGCTCGCACCTTGGGCAAACTCTTCGTTGCGCAGCAGGCGCAGCACCTGGCTTTCGTTTTCGGCGCTGGGGTAATCGAGCAGCACCTTCATCAGAAAACGGTCCATCTGCGCTTCCGGCAGTGGGTAGGTGCCTTCCTGCTCGATCGGGTTCTGCGTCGCCACCACGATGAACAGCTCCGGTAGCGCATGGCTGTTGCCGGCGACGGTGATCTGGCGTTCCTCCATGGCTTCGAGCAGCGCCGCCTGGACCTTGGCCGGGGCGCGGTTGATTTCGTCGGCGAGGATCAGATTGCCGAACAGCGGGCCTGGCTGGAATCGGATTTCGTTTTTGCCGTCGACCTGGTGCAGCACCTCGGCGCCAGTGATGTCCGAGGGCAACAGGTCGGGGGTGAACTGGATTCGGCTCATCTTGGCATCAAGGTGTTTGGCCAGTGCCTTGACCGTGCGTGTCTTGGCCAGCCCGGGCAGACTCTCCAGGAGCAAATGACCATTGGCCAACAGCCCGAGCAGAATCTGCCGGATGACTTGATCCTGGCCGAGCACCGCTTCGGCGATGCTGGCTTGCAGGGCGTTGAGGTCGGTGAGCGCTGTCATGGGCAGTCCTTTGTGTCCGGGTCTAGAAAAACGCCAGGGTCAGATTGACGCTGAAGCCGTTGCCCTCGGGGCGGTTTTTGGTGTCGAACTCCGGCACCCAGCGCGCGCTGATATTGGCCTGGGCATCGGCGAACTTTCCGGCCCAGCCAATCACCGGGCCGGCGCCGACCGAACGGCCGCGATAGCCATTGAAGACATCGGCGGTCTGGCCTTTGTCGTCGGTCAGTTGCTGCACGTAGCCGGCGGCAAGTCCGGCGTTCCAGCCATTGCCCAAGCCGTGAGTCCAGAGGGCGTCGAGGGTGAAGATGTTGCCGTTGCGATAGTCGGTAGCGTCGTTCTCGGTGTAGAACTCCAGCCCGCTGGACAAAGTGAACTCGCCGCCCTTGCCGTCGAGGTGGGTAAAGGCCACGGTTGGCATGAACGTGTAATTGTTCTGTCCGGGATTGGCCAGGCGATCCTTGTTATAGGCGCCGGTCGGCACGTAGATCGGTAGCGACAGCGAGAGATGATTGAGTTCGTCGAAGTGATAACCAGCGGCGAGCGGGGTGATCAGCGCATCGGCAAACTGCGTGCCGGAATCACTGTCACCCAAAGTGCGCCCGCGCGGGCCGGTGATGCTCGCCTTGATGTCGGTGTATTGCACCGGCAGGCCCATTGCCGAGGCGAAATTCCAGCGGCCCTTGCCGGTGTTCCAGACATGGGTGAAGTTGGCCATGGTGTAGGAGACTTTCACGTCGATCCCGCCACTGATCGCGCCGGAAATCGGTGCGCCGTCGCTGCCCTTGAGCGAGCCGTCGTACCAGATGCTGGTCAACGACATTACCCAGCCCGGCTCCGGCGGCACGATGCCAGCATTGGCGAACACTTGCTGGCCCGTGATCGGCCGGCCGACGCCACCTTCTGCGGCGAACAGCGATGGACTGACGCCCAGGCACAGCAAGAGGAGGAGACGCCCGCTCCGTGGCTTGAGCATGGCGAACGCCGCGCCACCCGGCCGCGGCAGAAATCCTCTATTCCCGGCTCGACTGCAGATCATTTCCCGATTCCATGGTGTTTTTCCGGACAACTGAGCACTGTCGCGCCGCTACTGCGTTATCCCTTTGCTTATCAAGCCTGTAGGACACGTCCTTCTGAAACTAGCAGCTAATCGGGGGTTAGCCAGTCGAAGGAATTAATTCGTTGGTGCGGGGGACGCGGTGCACATATCACACCTCTAATCGTCGGAGCCGGGCTTAATCGAAGGTGGTTGGGGCGGCACTGCAAACTTCTGTGGAAGCGAGCCTGCTCGCGAAAGCGGTAGTCCAGTTGACACACGTTTCTGATATCGATACCCGATTTCGCGAGCAGGCTCGCTCCCACAGGACTTGTATACAATCTCGCCGTGGAGCGCCCAACAATTTCCAACGGGGCATAGGTCGCCAGCCGATTTCGTGGTTAACTTCCGCCTCTTGCATGCTTTCCAATCAAAAAACAGAAGGACTCAAGTCATGGCTCAAGTCACCCTCAAAGGCAATCCGGTTCAAGTCAACGGCCAGTTGCCACAAGCCGGTTCCAAGGCGCCAGCCTTTTCCCTGGTAGCCGGCAATCTGTCCGACGTCACCCTGAAAGACTTCGCCGGCAAGCGCAAAGTCCTGAACATTTTCCCAAGCGTCGACACCCCGACCTGCGCCACCTCCGTGCGCAAGTTCAACGCCCAGGCCAACGACATCAGCAACACCGTGGTGCTGTGCATCTCCGCTGACCTGCCGTTCGCCCAGGCGCGCTTCTGCGGCGCCGAAGGCCTGGAAAACGTACAGAACCTGTCGACCCTGCGGGGCAGCGAGTTCATCGAAAACTACGGCGTGGCCATTGCTGACGGCCCGCTGAAAGGCCTGACCGCTCGCGCGGTTGTGGTGCTGGACGAAAATGACACCGTCCTGCACAGCGAACTGGTCAAGGAAATCGCCGAAGAGCCTAACTACGAAGCGGCACTGTCCGTTCTCAAGTAAGGCTTTTACAATTGTTAACGGCCTGGCCCTGTCCAGGCCGTTTTCATTTGTGTATCAGGGTTTTGCCTCACACCTTGAAACGTAAGTGGAAGGTAAATTGCCGGTAAAGCTGCTTTGCTTAAATCCACTCAGTGCTTATCGTTCAGCCTCCCGTAATAGAAGCCCACGCGCCCAATGGTCAATAACTCCATGCAATCGTCCCCCCGCAAATCCCGTCGCTGGCTGATCAGCCTGCTGGTCCTGTTGGTCATCGCTGTCCTGTGCTGGAAATTCTGGCCCACCGGCTCTGCTGACAAGGCGGGCGGCGACAAAGCGGCCGCCGGCCATACCGGGCGCTCGGGAATGATGCGGCCGGGCTTCGGCGGCGGTACCGGGCCGATTCCGGTGCGTGTGGCGCCGGCGGTGAAGGGCGACTTCCCGCTGTATTACAAGGCACTGGGCACGGTCACCGCGCTCAATACCATCAACGTGCGCAGCCGGGTGGGCGGCGAACTGGTGAAGATTCATTTCGAAGAAGGGCAGATGGTCAAGGCGGGCGACCTGCTGGCCGAGATCGATCCGCGTCCTTACCAGAATGCTCTGCTCCAGGCCGAAGGCACGTTGCTGCAGAATCAGGCGCAACTGAAAAACGCCCAGGTCGACGTCGAGCGTTATCGTGGGCTGTATAAAGAAGACAGCATCGCCAAACAGACCCTCGACACCGCCGAAGCGCTGGTGGGGCAGTATCTGGGCACGGTCAAGACCAATCAGGCAGCGGTCAACGACGCCAAGCTCAATCTCGAATTCACCAAGATCCGCGCGCCGATTGCCGGTCGCGTCGGTCTGCGCCAGGTCGACGTCGGCAACCTCGTCGCCGCAAATGACACCACGTTCCTCGCGGTGATCACCCAAACGCAACCGATCAGCGTGGCCTTCACCTTGCCGGAAAACAGCCTCGACACCGTGCTGGCCCGTTACCGCAGTGGCGCCAAGTTGCCTGCCGAAGCGTGGGATCGCGGCGACACCAAGCTGCAAGCCACCGGCGTGCTGCAAAGCCTCGACAACCAGATCGACGTCGCTACCGGCACCCTCAAGTTCAAGGCCCGCTACGACAATCGCGACCAGTCCCTGTTTCCCAACCAGTTCGTCAACGTCCATTTGCTGGCCGACACGCTCAAAGGTGTAGTGCTGGCGCCGTCGGCTGCGATCCAGTTCGGCACCAATGGCACCTTTGTCTATGCGCTGGACGGCGACAGGAAAGTCACCATTCGCCAACTGAAAATCGGTGCCAGCGACGGTGACAACACCGTGGTCACCGAAGGCCTCGCCGCAGGTGATCGCGTTGTGCTTGAAGGCACCGATCGCCTGAAGGAGGGCAGCGAAGTCGAAGTGGTCAATGACAGCAGCGAAGTGCCGACCTCGCCGACCGAACACCTGCAAGGCAAATCCGCCGCCAATCCCGATGCGACCATCGCTGAAAAGGCCAAGAAGGGCGCATGAACATTTCGCGGCTGTTCATCCTCCGTCCGGTAGCCACCACCCTGAGCATGCTGGCCATTGTCCTGGCCGGCCTGATCGCTTATCGCCTGCTGCCGGTTTCGGCCTTGCCGCAGGTCGATTACCCGACCATCCGCGTCATGACCCTGTACCCCGGCGCCAGTCCGGACGTAATGACCAGCGCCGTCACCGCGCCGCTTGAGCGCCAGTTCGGGCAGATGCCGGGCCTGACGCAAATGGCTTCGACCAGCTCCGGCGGCGCTTCGGTGCTGACCCTGCGTTTCAGCCTCGACATCAACATGGACGTCGCCGAACAGCAGGTGCAGGCCGCGATCAACGCCGCGACCAACCTGCTGCCGACCGACCTGCCGGCGCCGCCGGTGTACAACAAGGTCAACCCGGCGGACACCCCGGTGCTGACCCTGGCCATCACTTCGAAAACCATGCTGCTACCCAAGCTCAATGACTTGGTCGATACGCGCATGGCGCAGAAGATCGCCCAGATCAGCGGCGTCGGCATGGTCAGCATCGCCGGTGGCCAGCGTCAGGCGGTACGAATCAAGGTCAATCCCGAAGCGCTCGCGGCCAACAGCCTCAACCTGTCGGACGTGCGCACGCTGATCGGCGCCTCCAACGTCAACCAGCCGAAAGGCAACTTCGATGGCCCGACCCGGGTGTCGATGCTCGATGCCAACGACCAACTGACCTCGCCCGAGGACTACGCCAATCTGATCCTGACCTACAAGAACGGCGCGCCGTTGCGCCTCAAGGACGTCGCGGAAATCGTCGATGGCGCCGAGAACGAGCGTCTCGCCGCGTGGGCCAACCAGAATCAGGCGGTGTTGCTGAATATCCAGCGTCAGCCAGGCGCCAACGTTATCGAAGTGGTCGACCGCATCAAGGCCTTGCTGCCAAGCATCACCGACAACCTGCCGGCCGGCCTCGACGTCACTGTGCTGACAGACCGCACCCAGACCATCCGCGCCTCGGTCACCGACGTGCAACACGAACTGCTGATCGCCATCGCGCTGGTGGTCATGGTCACGTTCCTGTTTCTGCGCCGCGCCAGTGCGACGATCATTCCCTCGGTTGCCGTGCCGCTGTCGCTGATCGGCACCTTCGGCGTGATGTACCTCGCCGGTTTCTCGGTGAACAACCTGACGTTGATGGCGCTGACCATTGCCACCGGCTTCGTGGTCGACGATGCCATCGTCATGCTCGAGAACATTTCACGCTTCATCGAAGAGGGTGACAGCCCGATGCAGGCCGCGCTCAAGGGCGCGAAACAGATCGGCTTCACCCTGATTTCCCTGACCCTGTCGCTGATCGCCGTACTGATTCCGTTGCTGTTCATGGCCGACGTGGTAGGGCGCCTGTTCCGCGAGTTCGCCATCACCCTGGCGGTGGCGATCCTGATTTCCCTGGTGGTGTCGCTGACCCTGACGCCGATGATGTGCGCGCGTCTGCTCAAGCGTGAACCGCAGGAACACGAGCAAGGCCGTTTCTACCGCGCCAGCGGTGCGTTCATCGACTGGATGATCAACGAATACGGGCGGATGCTGCGCTGGGTGCTCAAGCATCAGCCGCTGACCTTGCTGGTCGCCATCGGCACACTGGCGTTGACCGTGTTCCTGTACGTGATCGTGCCGAAGGGTTTCTTTCCGGTGCAGGACACCGGGGTGATTCAGGGAATTTCCGAAGCGCCGCAGTCGATCTCCTTCGCGGCGATGGGAGATCGGCAGCAGCAACTGGCGAAGATCATTCTCGAAGATCCGGCGGTGCAGAGCCTGTCGTCCTACATTGGCGTCGACGGCGACAACGCCACGCTCAACAGCGGCCGCTTGCTGATCAACCTCAAGCCCCACGGCGAGCGCGATCTGACCGCCAGCGAAGTGATTTCCCGCCTGCAACCGCAACTGGACAAACTGGTCGGCATTCGGCTGTTCATGCAGCCGGTGCAGGACCTGACCATCGAGGATCGGGTCAGTCGCACCCAGTATCAGTTCAGCATGTCTTCGCCGGACTCCGAATTGCTCAGCCAGTGGAGCGGCCGTCTGGTCGAAGCCCTGGCGCAGCGTCCGGAGTTGACCGACGTGGCCAGTGATCTGCAGGACAAAGGCTTGCAGGTCTATCTGGTGATCGACCGTGACGCCGCATCGCGCCTTGGCGTGTCGGTGGCGAATATCACCGATGCGCTGTACGACGCGTTCGGCCAGCGGCAGATTTCGACCATTTACACCCAGGCCAGCCAGTACCGCGTGGTGCTGCAAGCCCAGGCCGGGGAGAAGATCGGCCCGCAGGCGCTGGATCAGATTCACGTCAAGACTACCGACGGCGCGCAGGTGCGTTTGTCGAGTCTGGCGCATGTCGAAGAGCGTCAGGCGCAATTGGCGATCACCCACATCGGCCAGTTCCCGGCGGTGATGATGTCGTTCAACCTCGCGCCGGGCGTGGCGTTGGGGCATGCCGTGGACATCATTGAGCAGGTGCAGCAGGACATCGGCATGCCGGTCGGCGTGCAGACTCAGTTCCAGGGCGCGGCGCAAGCGTTCCAGGCTTCGCTGTCGAGTACCTTGCTGCTGATTCTGGCGGCGGTGGTGACCATGTACATCGTGCTGGGCGTGCTTTACGAGAGCTACATCCACCCGATCACTATTCTTTCGACCTTGCCGTCCGCCGCAGTCGGTGCCTTGCTAGCGTTGCTGCTCAGTGGCAACGACCTGGGCATGATCGCGATTATCGGCATCATCCTGCTGATCGGTATCGTCAAGAAGAACGCGATCATGATGATCGACTTCGCCCTCGACGCTGAACGCACCCAGGGCATGGCCCCGGCGGAGGCGATCTATCAAGCGGCGCTGCTGCGCTTCCGGCCGATTCTGATGACCACGCTGGCGGCGTTGTTCGGCGCAGTGCCGCTGATGCTGGCCACGGGGTCTGGCGCGGAACTGCGTCAGCCGTTGGGTCTGGTGATGGTCGGCGGTTTGCTGGTGAGCCAGGTGTTGACGCTGTTCACCACGCCGGTGATTTACCTGGCTTTTGATCGGTTGGGGCGGCGTTGGACCAAGCCTGTCGCGGGAGAGGTGGTGTGAGCGGCGTGGTGAAAGCAGCTGCAAGCTGCAAGCTTCAAGCTGCAAGAAAACAGCAGCCTGCGCGCGCAGGAACAGCTTGTAGCTCGCAGCTTGCAGCTTGGAGCTCGACGCTATGAACCTCTCCGGCCCTTTCATCAAACGCCCCGTGGCAACCATGCTGCTCTCCCTGGCAATCATGTTGCTCGGCGGGGTCAGCTTCGGTCTGTTGCCGGTATCGCCGCTGCCGCAGATGGACTTCCCGGTGATCGTCGTCCAGGCCAGTCTGCCGGGCGCCAGTCCCGAGGTGATGGCTTCGACGGTGGCGACGCCGCTGGAGCGGTCGTTCGGTGCAATTGCCGGCGTCAATACCATGAGCAGCCGTTCCAGTCAGGGTTCGACGCGGGTGATTCTGCAATTTGACCTCGACCGCGACATCAACGGCGCGGCGCGGGAAGTGCAGGCGGCGATCAACGCCTCGCGCAATCTGCTGCCAAGCGGGATGCGCAGCATGCCGACCTATAAAAAGGTCAACCCGTCGCAGGCGCCGATCATGGTGCTGTCGCTGACTTCGGATGTGCTGGAAAAAGGCCAGCTCTACGATCTGGCCTCGACCATCCTCTCGCAAAGCCTGTCGCAGGTGCAGGGCGTCGGTGAAGTGCAGATCGGTGGCAGTTCGCTGCCGGCGGTGCGCATCGAGCTCGAACCGCAGGCCCTCAACCAGTACGGCGTGGCCCTCGACGATGTGCGCAAGACCATTGCCGACGCTAACGTGCGCCGGCCCAAGGGTTCGGTCGAGGACGGCGAGCGCCTGTGGCAGATCCAGGCCAACGACCAGTTGGAGAAAGCCAAGGATTATGAGTCGCTGATCATTCACTACGCCGACGGCGCCGCATTGCGTCTCAGGGATGTGGCGAAAGTCAGCGATGGCGTCGAAGACCGTTACAACAGCGGTTTCTTCAACGACGACGCGGCGGTATTGCTGGTGATCAACCGTCAGGCCGGCGCCAACATCATCGAGACGGTCAACGAGATCAAGGCGCAGTTGCCCGCGCTGCAAGCGGTGCTGCCGGCCAGCGTCAAACTCAATCTGGCCATGGATCGCTCGCCAGTGATCAAGGCCACGCTGCATGAAGCCGAGATGACCTTGCTGATCGCTGTCGCCCTGGTGGTGCTGGTGGTGTACCTGTTTCTGGGTAACTTCCGCGCCTCGCTGATCCCGACCCTGGCGGTGCCGGTGTCGCTGGTCGGTACCTTTGCGGTGATGTACCTGTACGGGTTCTCGCTGAACAACCTGTCGCTGATGGCGCTGATTCTCGCCACAGGTCTGGTGGTGGACGACGCCATCGTGGTGCTGGAAAACATTTCCCGGCACATCGACGAAGGCGTCAAGCCGATGCAGGCCGCGTACCTCGGCGCCAAGGAAGTCGGCTTTACCCTGCTGTCGATGAACGTCTCGCTGGTGGCGGTGTTCCTGTCGATCCTGTTCATGGGCGGGCTGGTCGAGAGCTTGTTTCGCGAATTTTCCATCACCCTGGCGGCGGCAATCGTGGTGTCGCTGGTAGTTTCCCTGACGCTGACACCGATGCTCTGCGCGCGCTGGCTCAAGCCGCACACGCCGGGCCAGGAAAACCGCTTGCAACGCTGGAGCCACAAGACCAACGACTGGATGGTCGGCAAATACGCCACCAGCCTCGACTGGGTGTTGCGTCATCGGCGTCTGACATTGTTCAGTCTGCTGCTCACCGTTGGCGTCAACATTGCGCTTTATGTGGTGGTGCCGAAAACCTTCCTGCCGCAACAGGACACCGGCCAGTTGATCGGTTTCGTGCGTGGCGACGACGGTCTGTCGTTCAACGTCATGCAGCCGAAAATGGAAACCTTCCGCCGCGCCGTACTCAAGGATGATGCGGTGGAAAGCGTGGCCGGGTTCATCGGCGGCAACAACGGCACCAACAACGCCTTCATGATCGTGCGCCTGAAACCGATCAAGCAACGCCAGCTGTCGGCACAGAAAGTCATCGAACGTCTGCGCAAGGAAATGCCCAAGGTGCCAGGGGCGCAGTTGATGCTGATGGCCGACCAGGATCTGCAGTTTGGTGGCGGTCGCGAGCAGACCAGTTCGCAATACACCTACATTCTGCAGAGCGGCGACCTCGCCGAGCTGCGCAAGTGGTTCCCGAAAGTGGTCACCGCGTTGCGTGCCTTGCCCGAGCTGACCGCCATCGATGCCCGCGAAGGTGCCGGGGCGCAACAGGTGACGCTGATTGTCGACCGGGATCAGGCCAAACGCCTGGGGGTCGACATGAACATGGTCACCGCGGTGCTCAATAACGCCTACAGCCAGCGGCAGATTTCGACGATCTACGACAGCCTCAACCAGTACCAGGTGGTGATGGAGGTCAATCCGAAATACGCCCAGGATCCGGTGACGCTCAAGCAGGTCGAGGTGATAACCGCTGACGGTGCGCGGGTGCCGCTGTCGACGTTCGCCCATTACGAAAACAGCCTGGAAAACGACCGGGTCAGTCATGAAGGCCAGTTCGCGTCCGAAAGCATTTCCTTTGACATGGCCGAAGGCGTGACCGTGGAGCAGGGCAGTGCCGCCATTGAACGGGCGATCGCCAAGGTCGGCCTGCCGGAGGATGTGATCGCGAAAATGGCCGGCACCGCTGACGCCTTCGCGGCCACGCAGAAGAGCCAGCCGTTCATGATCCTCGGTGCGTTGCTGGCGGTGTATCTGGTGCTCGGTGTGCTGTATGAAAGCTACATCCACCCGCTGACCATTCTTTCGACTTTGCCCTCGGCCGGGGTCGGCGCGTTGCTGTCGATTTATGCACTGGGGGGCGAGTTCAGCCTGATTTCCCTGCTGGGGATATTCCTGCTGATCGGCGTGGTGAAAAAGAACGCCATTCTGATGATCGATCTGGCGCTGCAATTGGAGCGTCATCAGGGCCTGTCGCCGCTGGAGTCGATCCGCAGCGCCTGTCTGCAACGCCTGCGACCGATTCTGATGACCACGCTGGCGGCGATCCTCGGCGCCTTGCCGTTGCTGCTCGGCCGTGCCGAGGGTGCGGAAATGCGCCAGCCGCTGGGACTGACCATCATTGGCGGCCTGGTGTTCAGCCAGGTCCTGACCCTTTACACCACCCCGGTGGTTTACCTATATCTCGACAAGCTGCGCCATCGCTTCAACAAATGGCGTGGCGTGCGCACTGACGCCGCTCTGGAAACTCCGCTATGACTGACCGTTCGCTTCTCCAATTGGCCACCGTTCGCGGCTCGCGCCTGTTGAGCCTGTCACTGTGCGTGGCGCTGCTCAGCGCTTGCGCAGTCGGCCCGGACTACCAGCGGCCGCAAACTGCCGAAATCGCTCAGTTCAAGGAAGCCGAAGGCTGGCGTCAGGCCAATCCCAGCGACTCGCTGGCCCGTGGCGCCTGGTGGGAGTTGTACGGCGACCAACAGCTCAACGCCTTGATCGAAAAACTCAACAGCTCCAACCAGACCGTCGCCCAGTCTGAAGCGCAGTTTCGTCAGGCGCAGGCTTTGGTGCGCAGCGCGCGTGGGGCGTTTTACCCCAGCGTCGACCTGAGTCTGGGCAAGACCCGCTCGAGTCAGGGCACCGGTAGCAGCAGTTCGAGCCTGAGCAGTTCCTCAAGCGGCATCCGCGACACCTACAACGCGCAACTGGGCGTCAGTTGGGAAGCCGATGTCTGGGGCAAACTGCGCCGCGGCCTGGAGGCGGATGAGGCCAACGCTCAGGCGAGTTTTGCCGATCTGGCAGCGATGCGTCTGAGTCAGCAATCGGAACTGGTGCAGAACTACCTGCAACTGCGCGTCATCGATCAGCAGAAGCGTCTGCTCGAGGCCACCGTTGCCGCTTATGAACGCTCGCTGAAAATGACCCAGAACCAGTACCGCGCCGGGGTTTCCGGGCGCGATGCGGTGGCGCAGGCGCAAACCCAATTGAAAAGTACCCAGGCCGATCTGGTCGATCTGATCTGGCAGCGCGCACAGTTTGAAAACGCTATTGCCGTACTGACCGGCGAAGCACCGGCCAACTTCAGCATTGCCGAAAGCCAGAGCATCCCGAATCTGCCGCAGGTACCGCTGAGCTTGCCTTCACAATTGCTGGAACGCCGTCCTGACATCGCTTCGGCCGAACGCTCGGTGATTGCCGCCAATGCCAACATCGGCGTGGCGAAAGCCGCGTATTACCCGGACCTGACCCTGAGCCTGAGCGGCGGCTACAGCAGCAGTACCTCGAAAAACCTGATTAGCCTGCCGAACCGTTTCTGGTCGGTCGGCCCGCAGCTTTCCTTGCCGCTGTTCGACGGTGGCATTCGTTCGGCCGAGGTCGACCGCAGCGAGGCGGCCTATGACGAAACCGTCGCCCGCTACCGCCAGACCGTTCTCGACGGTTTCCGCGAAGTGGAAAACTACCTGGTCCAGCTCAAGGTGTATGAAGACGAAGCAGCAGTGCGCCAGGAAGCGCTGGATGCTGCCCGCGATTCCCTGCGCCTGACGGAAAACCAGTACAAGGCCGGGCTGATTGCCTATATCGATGTGGTAGTGGTGCAGGCCACGGCGCTGAGTAACGAACGTAGTGTGCTGAATATTCTGCAGAGTCGATTGATTGCCAGCGTGCAACTGATCGCCGCACTGGGCGGCGGCTGGGACGGCCAACTGGACGTCAGCGACAACACCCGATGATCATTCCCACGCTCTGCGTGGGAATGCCTCACCGGACGCTCCGCGTTCAGCTTTGAAAGGGACGCGGAGCGTCCCCGGCTGCATTCCCACGCAGAGCGTGGGAACGATCGTCATCAGCCAGTTCAGCTTAGGTTAAAGCCCACCGCAGAGCCTTGTAGGACGATCGAACAAGCGTTTCATCGGCTTGATGGCAATTTGGTTACTTTGTCAGTGCGTTATTTCGCGCAATCAGTACAATCGCCGCATTTGCCCGACCGAGAATGGAAGCAGTACGGTTTCGGCTTGTCACGAGAACGTCCATGCTCATCGGCAGCTACTCCTTCACCCTGGTTTTCATTTCGTTGTGCGTGGCCATTCTGGCTTCCTACACGGCGCTCGATCTCACCGGGCGCATCGCCACGGCGAAAGGCCGGGCCGTGCATTTCTGGACGGCGGGCGGGGCGTTGGCGATGGGCGTTGGCGTCTGGTCGATGCATTTCATCGGCATGCTCGCCTTCAAATTGCCGATCGACCTGGGCTATGACTTCACCCTGACTGCGCTGTCGCTGCTGATCGCGGTGCTGTCCTGCGGTTTTGCGTTGTGGCTGGTCAGCCAACCGAAACTGCCACTGGCGCAACTGGCCTTCGGTGCGTTGATCATGGGAGCGGGCATCAGCGCCATGCACTACACCGGCATGGCCGCGCTGCGCATGACCCCGGGCATTGATTACGACCCGACATTGTTCAGCGCCTCCCTGCTGATTGCCGTCGGCGCCTCGGCAGCGGCATTGTGGATTGCCTTTCGTCTGCGCCAGCATTCGCCCTATGTGCGGCTGATTCGTGCCGGCGCGGCGGTGATCATGGGGGTGGCGATTGTCGGCATGCACTACACCGGCATGGCTGCTGCGCAATTTCCTGACGGCAGTTTCTGCGGCGCGACACTCAATGGCTTGAAGGGCAATGGTCTCGACAGTCTGGTCGTGGTCACCACGCTGGCGGTGCTGTCGATTGCCCTGTTGACCTCGATTCTCGATGCCCGCCTCGAAGCGCGCACCGCTGATCTGGCGCACTCGCTGACGGTGGCCAATCGCGAACTCACCCAATTGGCCTTGCACGATCCGCTGACCAGCCTGCCCAATCGCATGTTGCTCGACGACCGCATCAATCAGGCAATCAGAAAAGTTGAAGAGCAGGGCGGCTGCTTCGCCTTGATGTTCATCGACCTCGACGGCTTCAAACCGGTCAACGACGCATTCGGCCATCACATGGGTGACCAATTGCTGCGCGAGGTCGGCGCGCGTCTGCGTGAAGACCTGCGCAGCCAGGACACGTTGGCGCGGATCGGTGGCGATGAATTCGTTTTGCTGGTGCGCTTGAGCGAGCCCAATGACGCCTTGAGCCTGGCTGCGCGTCAGGTCGGCCTGATCGGTCGCACGTTCCGCGTCGCCGAGCATGATCTGCAGATTTCCGCCAGCGTCGGCATTGCCCTGTATCCGGGCAACGGCGCCAACGCCCAGGAACTGCTGATGAACGCCGACGCCGCGATGTACCACGCCAAGGGCGGCGGCAAAAACGGCTACAGCTTCTTCGATGCGTCGATGAACACCAACGCGCGCAAACAACTGCAACTGTTGCAGGACCTGCGCGCGGCCATCGAGCACAACCAGTTCTGCCTGCATTACCAACCCAAATTCGACGCCGCCAACGGTCGCCCCGTCGGTGCCGAAGCGCTGCTGCGTTGGAAGCATCCGCTGCATGGCATGCTGATGCCGGATAAATTCATCGATCTGGCGGAGAAAACCGGGCTGATCATTCCGATGGGCGAATGGGTGCTTAATGAAGCCTGCCGGCAGATGCGCGAATGGTACGTGCTCGGTTACACCGACTGGCGCATTGCCGTGAACCTCTCGGCTTTGCAGTTCTGCCATGCCGGGCTGGTGCAAAGCGTGGCCAAGGCGCTGGCGACCCACCATTTGCCGGCCAACAGCCTGACCCTGGAAATCACTGAAACCACAGCGATGAGCGACGCTGACGCGAGCATGACCGTCCTGCAAGAGCTGTCGGACATGGGCGTCGACCTGTCGATCGACGACTTCGGCACCGGTTATTCCAGCCTGATGTACCTCAAGCGCCTGCCGGCCAATGAGCTGAAGATCGACCGTGGTTTCGTCCGTGATCTGGAGCACGACAGCGATGATGCGGCGATCGTCTCGGCGATTGTTGCGCTGGGGCAGGCGCTGGACTTGCGGATTGTCGCCGAGGGTGTCGAGACCGGCGCGCAACAGGATTTCCTGACCAAACTGGGCTGTGACTCGCTGCAGGGCTATCTGCTTGGCCACCCGATGCCGGCGGAGCGCTTCATGCAGGACATCGTGCGCGGGCAACGGCTGGCGGTGGTCTGAAAGACCCTGTGGGAGCGAGCTTGCTCGCGAAGGCGCCCGAATAGGCGCCACATGCAAAACCCGCCAATCGCAGTTATTCTTCCCCCGACTGTTACGTGTGCACGTGGGGGAAGGCCAGCATGGATAAAGTCATTGTCATCACCGGTGGCGGGCGCGGAATCGGCGCGGCTACGGCATTGCTGGCAGCCGGCCAGGGCTACCGGATCTGCATCAACTACCAGTCGGATGAGCAGGCAGCACACAACGTACTAGAGCAGGTTCGCGCCTTGGGCGCCCAGGCCATCGCGGTCCGCGCCGATGTCAGCATCGAAGACGAAGTGATCGCGATGTTTCAGCGCGTCGACGCCGAACTGGGCCGGGTCACCGCGCTGGTCAACAACGCGGGCACCGTCGGGCAGAAGTCGCGGGTCGATGAAATGTCCGAATTCCGCATCCTCAAAATCATGAAAACCAACGTGCTGGCGCCGATCCTCTGCGCCAAGCACGCGATCCTGCGCATGTCGCCCAAACACGGCGGGCAGGGCGGCAGCATCGTCAACGTCTCCTCGGTCGCGGCACGCCTCGGTTCGCCGAATGAGTACGTTGATTACGCCGCATCCAAAGGCGCGCTCGACACCTTCACCATCGGTCTGTCGAAAGAAGTCGCGGGTGAGGGCATTCGCGTCAATGCCGTGCGTCCGGGCTACATCTATACCGACTTCCATGCCCTGAGCGGCGACCCGGATCGGGTCAGCAAGCTCGAATCGGCGATTCCCATGGCCCGGGGCGGGCGGCCGGATGAAGTGGCGGAGGCGATTGTCTGGTTGCTGTCGGACAAGGCATCGTATGCGACCGGGACGTTTGTTGATTTGGGGGGTGGGCGGTAAGGCCGAAAGATTTTCGCTAAAAGTGCGGCCCTCATCGCTGGCAAGCCAGCTCCCACAGGTTCTGCGGCCTCATCAGATTCTGTATATGTCGAAGATACATGTGGGAGCTGGCTTGCCAGCGATGAGGCCGGTGCAAACAGCACAGAATCATCAGAACGACCGCACAATCCGCCCCAGCGTCTCCATGGCCTTTTCCGATTCCTCGGCCCACGGGCTGCCGTAATTCAAGCGAATGCAATTCCTGAAACGCTGGGTCGGCGAGAATATCGGCCCCGGCGCGATGCTGATGCCTTGTGCCAGGGCCATCTGGAACAGCTTCAGCGAATCCATCTGCTCCGGCAATTCCAGCCACAGAAAGTAGCCGCCCGCCGGCTGGCTGACGCGGGTCTGCGCCGGAAAATACCTAGCAATTGCCGCGAGCATCGCGCTCTGCTGTTCTTCCAGGGCATAACGCAGTTTGCGCAGATGCCGATCGTAGCCGCCGTGTTGCAGATAATCGGCAATCGCCGCTTGCGCCGGCATCGAAGCGCACAGCGAGGTCATCAGCTTGAGCCGTTCGATTTTCTGCGCGAAACGCCCGGCCGCCACCCAGCCGATGCGGTAGCCGGGGGCGAGACTTTTGGCGAACGAGCCGCAATGCATGACCAATCCTTCGGTATCAAAAGCCTTGGCCGGTTTTGGCGCCTGTTGCCCGTAATAAAGCTCGGCGTAGACGTCGTC
The DNA here is from genome assembly GCF_054871425.1 of Pseudomonas glycinis. Classification (NCBI taxonomy): domain Bacteria; kingdom Pseudomonadati; phylum Pseudomonadota; class Gammaproteobacteria; order Pseudomonadales; family Pseudomonadaceae; genus Pseudomonas; species Pseudomonas glycinis. The sequence continues at coordinate 176,026 of NZ_JBTYHF010000007.1, forward strand.
CTCGATCAACGGCACCTGATGCTGACGCAGCAGTTCGACCAGTTCCTGTTTCTTCGCCTCGGGCACGGTCGCGCCCATCGGGTTGTGGAAACTGGTCATGCACCAGCAGGCCTTGATCGTATGGCGTTCCAGAGTTTGCGCGAGCACGCCGAGGTCGATGCCGTCACGCGGGTGCACGGGGATTTCCACGGCTTTGAGCTTCAGGCGCTCCAGCACTTGCAGGCAGGCATAAAACGCCGGGGCCTCGATGGCCACCAGATCGCCGGGCTCGGTCACTGCTTGCAGGCACAGGTTCAGCGCTTCGAGAGCGCCGTTGGTGATCAGTAGCTCTTCCATCGGCAGCATCAGCCCGCCGACCATGTAGCGCAGGGCAATCTGCCGGCGCAGTTGCGGGTTGCCCGGCGACATATCGGTGACGACCATGCGCGGATCCATCTCCCGCGCGGCGCTGGCCAAGGAGCGCGACAGGCGTTGCAGCGGGAACAGGGTCGGGCTGGGGAAGGCCGAGCCGAACGGTACGGTATTGGGATCTTTGATCGAATCGAGTACCGAGAACACCAGTTCGCTGACGTCAACCTCGGTGGATTCGTTGACCTGGCTGCTGATCACCGGCTCGGAAAATGTGCTCGGCGTATGGGCGTTGACGAAGTATCCGGAGCGCGGCCGGGCGCGGATCAGGCCACGACGTTCGAGCAGGTAATAGGCCTGGAACACGGTCGACGGGCTGACCCCGTAAGCCTGGCTGGCATAGCGCACCGACGGTACCCGCTGGCCAGGGCCGAGGACGCCGGAGCGGATCAGTTCAGCGATGTCGTCGGCGAATTTTTCGTAGCGTTTCATCGGTGGGCCTTGGTGGACTTGATTTTGTGGGGTGTCAGGGAAGGAGCCCTCACCCTAGCCCTCTCCCAGAGGGAGAGGGGACTGATTGGGGGATGCTGATGAAATACGCCGACCTGACAGTGCTTTGCCGAATCCATAATCGACTCGGTCTTTCAGGTCGATGCATAGCGACAGACACCTCGGTCGGCTCCCTCTCCCTCCGGGAGAGGGCTGGGGTGAGGGCAGCAGTGCCAGTTCCTCAACGATTCATCGGCGCCACAAACCGGCTCTTCGCCACGCTGTATACCTGCGGCTCGTCACTGTCTTCAATCCTGAAACTCAATGTCTGCGAACTGCTCGCCGGGCGCTCAGTGGTCATCGCCACCGACACCGGCACATCGACAATCTCCCCGGGCGCCAGGCTCAATGCCGTCTTGCCCTGCAACTCAAACCCGTCGCCATCAACCAGACTCAACCGGTAATCCTGCCGTTGCTGAGTCTTGTTGATCACTTTCAGCGAATAAATATTCTCGATCTGGCCTTGAGCGTTCTCGCGGAACAACCCGCGATCCTTGGTCACGTCCAGCGACACCATCGGCCGCTCGATCAATGCCAGCGCCAACGCTCCGATCATCACCAACAACACCGCCGTATAGCCAATCAAACGCGGACGCAGCAGATGGGTTTTGCCGCCCTGCAATTCGCGCTCGGAACTGTAGCGGATCAGGCCGCGCGGGTAATGCATTTTGTCCATGATCGAATCGCAGGCGTCGATGCATGCTGCGCAGCCGATGCATTCCATTTGCAAGCCATCGCGGATGTCGATGCCGGTCGGGCAGACCTGCACGCACAACTGGCAGTCGATGCAATCACCCAGACCGGCTTCTACCGGGCGCACATCACGCTTGCGCGGACCACGGTTTTCGCCACGGGCAGCATCATACGCAATGGTCAGCGTGTCCTTGTCGAACATCACACTCTGGAACCGCGCATACGGGCACATGTGCATGCACACGGCCTCACGCAGCCAACCGGCGTTGATATACGTGGCGGCGGCGAAAAACAGCACCCAGAACAGACTGACGCCACCGATCTGCAGGGTCAGTAGTTCTTCGGCCAGCGGCCGGATCGGGGTGAAGTAGCCGACGAAGGTCAGGCCGGTGATCACGCTGATTGCCAGCCACAGCGTGTGTTTGGCGGCACGCCGCGCCAGTTTGTTCAGGCTCCATGGCGCCGCTTGCAGTTTGATGCGCTGGTTGCGCTCGCCTTCGGTGATCTTCTCGCACCACATGAAGATCCACGTCCACGAGCTCTGCGGGCAGGTGTAACCGCACCAGACGCGACCGGCAAACACGGTGATGGCGAAGAGTCCGAACGCAGCAATGATCAGCAGCGCCGAGAGCAGAATGAAATCCTGCGGCCAGAACGTCGCGCCGAAGATGTGGAATTTGCTTTCCGCCAGATCCCACAGCACCGCCTGCCGACCGCCCCAGTTCAGCCACACGGTGCCGAAAAACAGCACAAACAGAACGCCGGCGCCGCTCATACGCAAGTTGCGGAACAGGCCGGTGAAACTGCGGGTATGGATCTGCTTGTCGGTGGATCCGGCGGTCGCTTTCAAAGGGCGCGCGGGTACGCTTTTTATCGTTGGCGATGCTTCTACGGTTCGGACGGGGATTTGCTCGCTCATGTTCGTTCGCTCATCAGCCTCCATCAGGCCGATGCACTATGAGCGCCGATCTGTTTGCAGAACAGACTCAGGTTTGGCAATAAAAAGCGGATCAGATGAGGTTTGGCGCACTGCCTGCGACAACTTGAAGCAACCTGCCAGGCAAGGCGCAAACGCCTATCGCAGGCGTCTGCGACGGGTGTTGATCGAGATCAATCAAACCACCGAATCACTGTCATCGGCCTTCAGATGTTTGCGCCCGTCCTTGGCCCCGGCGACGGTCAAGGCATCGGCTTCTGCTTCGGTGATGTAGGTACGTTTGCCTTCGATTTCCACGAACGACATGGCTTTGTCGCTATCGGTCAGGACTTCGAGTGTGTCGCAGATGCGAATTTCCTCACCATGCTCGACGGTAAAAAAACACACTTTCTGCTCGGGGTTGGATTCATCGATTCGCACGGGCATGGCGGCAGTCCTTGTTCCAGGGAGGTCTGCATATTAGGAAGCGCAGCGCGCCGATCGTTCTGCGCAACCGATTAATGGTCGCTGTTGTCCATCGCTTATCAAGCCAATAACAAGGGAGGCACGATGGAAGACTGGTGGGATGAAGTATGGGCCACGATGCAAGCCGAATTTGCCGATATCGGCGACGCCTCGCAAATGACCCGGATCACCGTACGTCTGGTGATGGCGGCGATTCTCGGTGGGATTCTCGGATTTGAGCGCGAGCATAAAGGCAAGGCAGCGGGCGTTCGCACGCACATGCTGGTGGCATTGGGTGCTGCGCTATTCGTATTGGTGCCACAGACCTCGGGCGCAGAATCCGATGCCATGAGTCGGGTCTTGCAGGGCGTGATTGCCGGGATCGGCTTTCTCGGCGCCGGCACCATTCTGAAAAATCAACAGGGCGACGAGGCCCATGTCAAAGGCCTGACCACGGCGGCGGGTTTATGGATGACGGCAGCGATCGGCGTGGCGGCGGGGCTGGGCAAGGAAGCGACGGCATTGCTCAGTACCATTCTGGCGCTGGCGATCTTCAGCGTGATGCCGTACGTGGTGAGGGTGTTCGAAAAGGATGTCGACAAGAACGACCACCTCTGACTCCCCGCCGGCTGATGATCGTTACCACGCTCCGCGTGGGAATGCTTCAACGGACGCTCCGCGTTCGGCTCTGGATGGGACGCAGAGCGTCCCGGGCTGCATTCCTTTGCTGCGCGTGGGAACGATCAAGGGGGCAGGGGTCAGACGATCACCGGCGGCATCGTGCTCGGTGGCTCTTCTTTCGGTGGTGGCATGGTGCCTGGCGGCTCTTGCTCGGGCACCGGTGGCGGTTCGGTCTCCGGCAGGGTGGGTTTGTCGATGTTCGGATCGGGCGTTTCCGCCGGGATCGGGATGCTCATCAGGTGACCTCCGTATGGCACATGGCGTGGGACGTGCTTAAGTGAGTTGACCCGGCCACGACAAATTCGATCCGCAGGTTTGTCTTGTTAATTTCATCTGAACTTTTCCCCGCGCCGGTTGCTCGGAACCTAAGTGAGTTCATGACAGGGCCGGCGCTTTGTCGCGAATACTGTTCCGGCACAAGAGCGTCCTTGGGGCGTTAAGGAGAGATGCTCAATGACTGCTGAAAGACCTTCAGAGCTGAGTTACAACCCGCACATGCCGCTGTCGCAGGCGTTGCTGCTGCCACGTATCGTCATCGAAAACACCATGCCGACTCTCGACGGCGGCCAGTTCGCCGCCAAATCGATTGCCGGGCGCGAAGTGGTGGTGACCAGCAAAGTCTTTGCCGACGGCCATGACAAGCTCGCCGTGCGCATCCGCTGGCGCGAGGAAGGCCAGGAAACCTGGCAGACCGAGGTCATGTCCGATCAGGGCAACAACACTTGGCAAGGCCAGTTCCGCCCCGAGGAACAGGGCCGCTACCTGTATTGCATCGAAGCGTGGATCGACCATTTCGCCAGCTTCCAGTACGAACTGGAAAAAAAGCACAGCGCGGCGGTGCCGGTTTCTCTGGAACTGCAGGAAGGCCGCACGATGGTGCAACAGGCCGCCGAACGCAGCGAAGGCCAGCTCAGCGAGCAGCTCGCCGCGCTGCACCATGAATTGTCCGGTCTGCTCGAAACCGAGCAGGTTGCGCTGTTTCTGCACTCGCGCAGTGCAGAGCTGATGGCTCAGGCCGATCACCGGGCCTACCTCAGCGTCAGCGCGGAATTCCCCATGGACGTCGAGCGCGAACTCGCCGAGTTCGCCAGTTGGTACGAGCTGTTTCCGCGCTCGATCACCGACAATCCCCAGCGTCACGGCACCTTCAACGATGTGCACTCGCGTCTGCCGATGATCCAGGACATGGGCTTCGATGTGCTGTACTTCACGCCGATTCACCCGATCGGCCGCGCCCACCGCAAGGGCCGCAACAATTCCCTGACCGCTGGCCCGGACGATCCCGGCAGCCCGTACGCGATCGGCAGCGAGGAGGGTGGTCACGAGGCGATACATTCGCAACTCGGCACCCGTGAAGATTTCCGCCGCCTGGTGGCCGCCGCCGCCGACCATGGCCTGGAAATCGCTCTCGATTTCGCCATCCAGTGTTCTCAGGATCACCCGTGGCTCAAGGAGCATCCGGGCTGGTTCAACTGGCGCCCGGACGGCACGATCAAATACGCCGAAAACCCGCCGAAGAAATACCAGGATATCGTCAACGTCGACTTCTATGCGCCGGACGCGATTCCGAGCCTGTGGGTCGAGTTGCGCGACATCGTCGTCGGCTGGGTCAAGGAAGGCGTGAAAATCTTCCGCGTTGACAACCCGCACACCAAACCGCTGCCGTTCTGGCAATGGCTGATCGCCGATGTGCGCACGCTGTATCCGGAAGTGATCTTCCTCGCCGAGGCCTTCACCACGCCGGCGATGATGGCGCGTCTGGGCAAGGTCGGTTACTCGCAGAGCTACACCTATTTCACCTGGCGCAATACCAAGGCCGAGCTGGCGGAATACTTCACCGAACTGAATCAGTCGCCGTGGCGCGAATGCTACCGGCCGAACTTCTTCGTCAATACCCCGGACATCAATCCGGCGTTTTTGCATGAGTCGGGGCGTCCCGGTTTCCTCATTCGCGCGGCGCTGGCGACTATGGGCTCGGGGCTGTGGGGCATGTATTCCGGTTTCGAATTGTGCGAATCGGCGCCGGTGCCGGGCAAAGAGGAATACCTGGATTCGGAGAAATACGAGATCCGTGTCCGCGATTTCACCGCGCCGGGCAACATCATTGCCGAGATCGCTCAGCTCAACCGCATCCGCCGGCAGAACCCGGCGCTGCACACGCATCTGGGGCTGAAAATCTACAACGCCTGGAACGACAACATTCTGTACTTCGGCAAGCGCAGCGCCGATGGCAGCAATTTCATCCTGGTCGCGGTCAGCCTCGATCCGCATAACGTGCAGGAAGCGAATTTCGAATTGCCGCTGTGGGAAATGGGCCTGCCGGACGATGCCACCACCCATGGCGAAGATTTGATGAACGGCCATCGCTGGGACTGGCACGGCAAATATCAGTTCATGCGCATTGACCCGGCGTATCAGCCGTTCGGGATTTGGCGGATCAGCGCCACGTAATGATCGTTCCCACGCTCTGCGTGGGAATGCATCCCGGGACGCTCCGCGTCCCAAAGCGGACGCAGAGCGTCCATGGCGGCATTCCCACGCAGAGCGTGGGAACGATCGTCGTGGGACGCCCATAAAGTATTCAACAGGAGTTCCACATGGCGAAGAAACCCAAGGCAGCCGCCTTCATCAAAGACCCGCTCTGGTACAAGGACGCGGTGATCTATCAGGTTCACGTCAAATCGTTTTTCGACTCCAACAATGACGGGATCGGCGACTTTCCCGGGCTTATCGCCAAACTCGATTACATTGCCGACCTCGGCGTCAACACCATCTGGCTGCTGCCGTTCTACCCCTCGCCACGTCGCGACGACGGCTACGACATCGCCGAATACCGTGGCGTGCACAGCGACTACGGGACCATGGCCGACGCCAAGCGCTTCATTGCCGAAGCGCACAAGCGCGGTCTGCGGGTGATTACCGAACTGGTCATCAACCACACCTCCGACCAGCACCCGTGGTTTCAGCGTGCGCGTAAAGCCAAGCCGGGTTCGGCGGCGCGGGATTTCTACGTCTGGTCCGATGACGACCAGAAATACGACGGCACGCGGATCATCTTCCTCGACACCGAGAAGTCCAACTGGACCTGGGACCCGGTCGCCGGTCAGTACTTCTGGCACCGCTTCTACTCGCACCAGCCGGATCTGAACTTCGATAACCCGCAAGTGATGAAAGCCGTGTTGTCGGTGATGCGCTACTGGCTGGACATGGGCATCGACGGCCTGCGCCTTGACGCGATTCCGTACCTGATCGAGCGCGACGGCACCAACAACGAAAACCTGCCCGAGACCCACGATGTCCTCAAGCAGATCCGTGCCGAGATCGACGCCAACTACCCCGACCGCATGCTGCTGGCCGAAGCCAATCAGTGGCCGGAAGACACTCAGCTGTATTTCGGTGACACCGATGCCGCTGGCGTCAATGGCGACGAATGCCACATGGCCTTCCACTTCCCGCTGATGCCGCGCATGTACATGGCGCTGGCGCAGGAAGATCGCTTCCCGATCACCGACATTCTCCGGCAGACCCCGGAAATTCCGGCGAATTGCCAGTGGGCGATTTTCCTGCGCAACCACGATGAGCTGACCCTGGAAATGGTCACCGACCGTGAGCGCGATTACCTGTGGAATTATTACGCGGCTGACCGTCGCGCGCGGATCAACCTCGGTATTCGCCGTCGTCTCGCACCGTTGATGGAACGCGACCGTCGCCGCATCGAACTGCTCAACAGCCTGCTGCTGTCGATGCCCGGCACGCCGACCCTGTATTACGGCGACGAAATCGGTATGGGCGACAACATCTACCTCGGCGACCGCGATGGCGTGCGTACGCCGATGCAGTGGTCGATCGACCGCAACGGCGGTTTCTCCCGCGCCGATCCGGCCAGTCTGGTACTGCCGCCGATCATGGACCCGCAGTATGGCTATCAGTCGGTCAACGTCGAAACCCAGTCCGGCGATCCGCATTCGCTGTTGAACTGGACGCGGCGCCTGCTGGCCGTGCGCAAGCAATCGAAAGCGTTCGGCCGTGGCACGTTGAAAATGCTCTCGCCGGCCAACCGTCGCGTGCTGGCTTATACCCGCGAATACACCGATGTCGATGGCAAGCACGAAATCATCCTGTGCGTGGCCAACGTCTCGCGCAGTGCGCAAGCGGTGGAGCTGGATCTGTCGGCGTACGTCGGCATGGTGCCGGTGGAAATGCTCGGCGGTAACGCGTTCCCGCCGATCGGTCAGTTGAATTTCCTCTTGACCCTGGCGCCGTACGGCTTCTATTGGTTCGCGCTGGCAGCGGAGAACCAGATGCCGAGCTGGCACGTCGAGCCGGCGCAGAGCCTGCCGGACTTCACCACGCTGGTGCTGAAAAAACGCATGGAAGAGCTGCTCGAAGCACCGTCGCGTACGACGCTGGAGCAAAGCATTCTGCCGAGCTGGCTGCAGAACCGTCGCTGGTTCGCCGGCAAGGACGCGGCGATCGAGAAGGTCAATCTGGCTTACGGCGTGCGTTTCGGTGATGCCCTGCATCCGGTGCTTCTCAGCGAAATCGAAGTCACCAGCGGTGGCCAGACCAACCGTTATCAACTGCCGTTCGGCTTCATTGGCGAAGACCATGTCGGCCCGCCGTTGCCGCAGCAATTGGCGCTATCGCGTGTACGCCGTGTGCGTCAGGTCGGCCTGATTACCGATGCGTTCAGTCTGGAAACCTTCGTCCGCGCCGTTCTGCAAGGTATGCAGAACAACACCGTCCTGGAGTCGATCGAAGGCGAAATCCGCTTCGAACAGACAGATCATCTGGAAAAGCTCGGCCTCGGCGCCGAGTCGGATGTGCGCTACCTGTCGGCCGAGCAATCGAACAGCTCCGTGGTTGTCGGTAACAGCCTGGTGCTTAAGCTGATACGCAAAGTGGCTTCTGGCGTACACCCGGAACTGGAGATGAGCGCTTACCTGACCGAGGCCGGGTTTGCCAATATCTCGCCACTGCTGGGTTCGGTGATTCGCCGCGACGCGCAGGGTGAAGACAACTTGCTGATGATCGCTCAGGGCTATCTGAGCAATCAGGGCGACGCGTGGGAATGGACGCAGAACAACCTCGAACGGGCGTTGCGCGATGAACTGGCCGACGCCATGTCCGAGCAGGAGCAGCATTACAACGCGCTCGGCGAGCTGAAGGACTTCGCCGGCATGCTCGGCCAACGTCTGGGCGAGATGCATCAGGTGCTCGCTGCGCCAACCGACAACGCGGACTTTGCACCGCAGGTGTCGTCGAGCAAGGACATGGCCACGACGGCCAAGGATGTCACTGCCCAGGTCGAACATGCCTTGAAACTGCTCAAGCAGCATCTAGGCGAGTTGAACGCGGCGGACCAGAAACTGGTCAAGCATCTGCTCGACGAGAAGAAAACCATTCTTGCCCATGTGCAGGATCTGGCGAAGAAAGCCACTGGCGGCTTGCGCATCCGGGTGCATGGCGACTTGCATTTGGGTCAGGTGCTGGTGATCAAGGGCGATGCCTACTTGATCGACTTCGAGGGCGAACCGGCGCGGCCGTTGAGTGAGCGTCGCGGCAAGCACAGCCCGTACAAGGATGTCAGCGGCGTACTGCGTTCGTTCGATTACGCAGCGGCGATGACCATCAATGTGCACAACGTCGACAACAGCGTCGAAGCCGAAGCGGCGCGTAAACGTGTCGCCGAGCGTTATCTGCGCGAAGCACGCGAGGCATTTGTCCAGGCATACCGCGAGGCAGCAGCTAGTCTTGAGCATGCCTGGCAGGATCCTCAGGGTGCCGACGCCGCGCTGGCGTTGTTCGGCCTGGAAAAAGCCGCTTATGAAGTGGCCTACGAGGCGGAAAACCGCCCAACGTGGCTGCCGGTGCCATTGCACGGCTTGTATGGATTATTGACAGGGCTTAAACCCTTTTCCGATCTTGGTGGAGAGTAGTCATGAGTTTCTCGAACAAGGAACAGGGTGTGGTAAAGGAAGCATTGTTACCCTCGGCACGCGACATTGATGCCTTAGTACGCGCCGAACATCAGGACCCGTTTTCCATTCTCGGCCCGCACGGCGATGGCGCTGGTGGGCAATTCATCCGCGCTTATCTGCCGGGTGCGCTGAGTGTGGCGGTGCTGGACAAGGACAGCGGCGAAGAGCTTGGCCCGCTGGAGATGACCGAGACGCCGGGGTTGTTTGTCGGCCATTTCGATCAGGCGCGACCGTACCTGTTGCGCACGCGCTGGGCCGGTGGCGAGCAGGTCGCCGAAGATCCGTACAGCTTTGGCCAGCTGCTGGGCGAAATGGATTTGTATCTGTTCGCCGAAGGCAATCACCGTGACCTCAGCGCTTGCCTCGGTGCGCAGCTGAAAACCGTCGATGGTGTCGACGGTGTGCGCTTTGCCGTGTGGGCACCGAATGCCCGCCGTGTCTCGGTGGTTGGCGATTTCAACGTCTGGGACGGTCGTCGTCACCCGATGCGCCTGCGCCATCCTTCGGGCGTGTGGGAGTTGTTCATCCCTCGCCTGCAAGCGGGGGAATTGTACAAGTACGAAATCCTCGGCGCTCACGGCATTCTGCCGCTCAAGGCCGACCCGATGGCGCTGGCTACCAGCCTGCCGCCGGATACCGCCTCGAAAGTCGCCTCGCCGTTGCAAATCGACTGGCAGGATCACGAGTGGATGAATTCCCGTCAGGATCGCCAGCAGCGCTCCAAACCTTTGTCGATCTACGAGTTGCACGCCGGCTCCTGGCAGTGCGAGCTGGATGATCTCGGCGAAGTCGCGCGCCAGTACACCTGGCCGGAACTGGCCGAGCGGCTGATTCCTTATGTGAAAGAGCTGGGATTCACCCACATCGAATTGATGCCGATCATGGAGCACCCGTTCGGTGGTTCCTGGGGTTACCAGTTGCTTTCGCAGTTCGCGCCGAGCGCACGTTACGGCACACCGGATCAGTTCGCCGCGTTCGTCAATGCCTGTCACCAGGCCGACATCGGTGTGATTCTCGATTGGGTGCCGGCGCATTTCCCCACCGATACCCATGGCTTGGCGCAGTTCGACGGCACCGCGCTGTACGAGTACGGCAATCCGCTGGAAGGCTTCCATCAGGATTGGGACACGCTGATCTACAACCTCGGTCGCACCGAAGTGCACGGTTACATGCTGGCCTCGGCGCTGCACTGGCTGAAACACTTCCATATCGACGGCCTGCGTGTCGATGCGGTGGCCTCGATGCTGTATCGCGATTATTCGCGCAAGGCTGGCGAATGGGTGCCGAACCGCCACGGCGGTCGCGAGAACCTGGAGGCCATCGACTTCCTGCGTCATTTGAACGACGTGGTTGAACTGGAAGCGCCGGGTGCGCTGGTGATTGCCGAAGAATCCACCGCATGGCCGGGCGTCAGCCAGAGCACCCAGCAGGGCGGCCTGGGCTTTTCCTATAAGTGGAACATGGGCTGGATGCACGACTCGCTGCACTACATCCAGCAGGACCCGGTGTACCGCGCCCATCACCACAACGAGTTGAGCTTTGGTCTGGTCTATGCCTGGTCGGAACGCTTCATCCTGCCGATTTCCCACGACGAAGTGGTGCACGGCAAGCACTCGCTGATCGACAAGATGCCCGGCGACCGCTGGCAGAAGTTCGCCAACCTGCGCGCCTATCTGAGCTTCATGTGGACGCATCCGGGCAAGAAGCTGTTGTTCATGGGCTGCGAGTTTGGCCAGTGGCGCGAGTGGAACCACGATCAGCAACTGGACTGGTACCTGCTGCAGTACTCCGAGCACAAAGGTGTGCAGAAACTGGTTGGCGATCTCAACCGGCTGTATCGCGAAGAGCCGGCGCTGCACGATCAGGACGACGCGCCGCAAGGCTTCCAGTGGTTGATTGGCGATGATGCGATCAACAGCGTTTACGCGTGGTTGCGCTGGAGTAAGGACGGCTCGCCAGTGCTGGTGGTTGCCAACTTCACACCGGTACCGCGCCAGTCGTATCGCGTCGGCGTGCCGTTTGCCGGGCGCTGGACCGAGCTGTTCAACAGTGACGCCGACATTTACGCCGGCTCCAACTATGGCAATGGTGGCGGGGCATTGACCGATGAAGTACCGAGTCATGGTCAATCGTTGTCGCTGGAACTGAATCTTCCGCCGTTGGCGGTGTTGATTCTCAAGCCGCAGGGCTAGCAGCTGTGGGAGCGAGCCTGCTCGCGAAGGCGCCATGTCAGTCAACAATGATGTTGAGGGTGGCACCGTTTTCGCGAGCAGGCTCGCTCCCACAAGGTTCTTCAGCGTTCAGCAGATCACCAACGCATCCGCACGCCGAGGCTGCCGATGATGCCGTTCAAGTCATTTTCATCCACATCGCTGCTGTAATCGGCGCTCATGTACAGGCTTACCGCCGGTGTGACCCGCGCCACCAGACCCAAACCCAATTCCACTGTTGAAGACTTGCGGCTGCTGCTGATCTTGTCGACCTGATCGAGCGTCACCGTGCTGCCGGTGTAAACGGTGTGCCAAAGGTTGGTGCGCACGTAGGGTTCGACAGGCAACCCGTTCAAGTCATAACTGCCTTTCAACCGCGCACCGACGCGGCCACTCCACGCGGTCAGGTCGATGGAAGAGGCATTGCCCGAGCCGGCGTACGGAGCGTCGAGACTGATGCGCTGGTTGATCAGTTGTGCCTGCGGCTCGACCACCCAGTTTTCACTCAAGCCGATCGGGTAACCGCCTTCGACGGAAAAGGTCATCGCATTGCCTTCGGTGGCTTGCCGATTGCCTTGCGCAGTGCGACTGAAACCGCTGACCCGACCGCCGCTGGCCGACAGGTCGACGTGCCAGCCTTGCGCACCCACCAGACTGTAATAGGCGCCGAGGCTCTGGCCTTGCAGGTTGAGGCTGTCAGTGTTGCGGTCGGCGAGGGCACGTCGGGTCAGCGCACCATCGGCATTCAGCTGGACCTGATTGTCGCCACCTATAAGACCAAGGGTCTGAGTAGTCCCGTTAGCGCTTTTCAACGTGACCACGGCCGGACCTTTGAACTCGCCAGCGGCCATCGCATAACCGGATGAAAGTGCGTCGGTCTGTGCTTGCCGAGCGCTTTTGCCGTACAGCTCGTCCCAGGCAGATGGGGCAAGATCCTCAGTGATCAGGCGCGAACTCTGCTGACTCAATGGCAGTGGTCCGGGTGTTATCACGGTTACTGGCAGGGTCAGCACCGGTACGTCGGCGCGATACCACGCGGGTTCATCCGCCGCAGATCCCGCATGCGCCTCCATGGACGAGCACAGCAGCAGTGAGCCTGACACTGTGCAAAGGGTGATTTTCAGTTCGTGTGGGGTCAGTGAAGTTTTCATGGAGGTCTACCTTGCAAGCGCATGCGTCATCTCGTGTTTGGCGTCTCTCCTACCCCGAACGAGGGGCGACCGAATAGAGCGGGGCGAACCGCGGCTGCTCGATTTCGCGAGTGCCGGAAGGTCAGCCCCAGTAGTGATTCCGGGGGTAGTAAGGTAGAGATAAGAAGAGTGACGCCTGCGCGTCAAGAAAATGCACGATGAATGGCGCGCTTAAATCAGCCTTTGCAAGCGTTTGTTTTTCTGAACATAACTAAGTGTTTGTTTGCATGGAAAAACGCCTGCGAAGCAGGTGGCTCACGGTTTTTTGCCGCCGACGAAAGGTCCTCCCGAGCGTCAGTTGCCGGGAAGGCCTGTCATTTAATTGCTGTCAAAAATGCCCTTACAGATGCACTTCGACCGCCAGCGGGAGGTGATCGGAAAGATGCGTCCACGGCTTGTTGCCAAGGATGCGTGGGTCGTGGCTGCTGGCATTGCGCAAGTAGATCCGGTCAAGCCTCAGCAAGGGAAACCGCGCGGGATAGGTTTTCGCCGGGCGCCCATGGTGGCGCTCAAAGGCTTCGTGCAGATAATCGCGACGGGCGAGGGCGGCGTTGCCTTGCAACTGCCAGTCATTGAAATCCCCGGCAATGATTACTGGCGCATCGTCGGGTAGAGATTCAAGCAGCTGACAGAGCAGTTGCAACTGCAATTGTCGATGGCTTTCCAGCAGACTCAAATGCACACAGATTGCATGCACCTCGGCATGCCCGGGGACATCAAGGATGCAGTGCAACAGCCCGCGCCGTTCAGGCCCGGTGATCGACACGTCGAGGTTGCGGTATTCGCGGATCGGGTATTTCGACAGCAGCGCGTTGCCGTGGTGGCCATCCGGGTAAACGGCGTTGCGCCCGTAGGCAAAATCGCTCCACATGCTGTCGGCGAGGAATTCGTATTGCGAGGTCTGCGGCCAGTCGTTGTAGCGACTGGAATGGCGTTCGTGCTCACCCACCACTTCCTGCAGAAACACCAGATCGGCCGAGGTACTGCGCATCGCTTCGCGCAGCTCCGGTAGAACGAACCGCCGATTCAGCGCGGTGAAGCCCTTGTGGGTGTTGACCGTGAGTACCCGCAGGCGATGAATGACTGGCGCGTCGACCGCTTGACGCTTGGGATCGCTGGACACGTTCACTCCTCTGAATTGGGCCATGCCTGTTCATGCGACTGGTTTGAGGGGGTGGCAGTTCCTTACGATGATTCACTGCTGGGCCAATGTGGGAGCGAGCCTGCTCGCGAAGACTTCATCACATTCAATACATCTGACACATGACACACCGCTTTCGCGAGCAGGCTCGCTCCCACAGGTATGTTGAGCTTCCGCCGTTCAGAAGAAGACGATTTCATACGGCAAGCGCATCCGCTCCAGCAGCACCGGTGGCAGCAGCGGGGCGATGCCGATGGCCGGTTCGCCCTTGAGCTGGCTGGCGTAAGCGTGGGTGGCGTGGCTCTTGCGCGCGACTGTCCAGGTGTCGAGACGCAGCTTGCGCGCGCGTTCCCAGGGAATCATTTGCTGCTCGCGCTCCGGCCAGTGCCAGGCCCACACCGGCACATCGTGGTAGGTCGCCCCGGCTTTCTGCGCCGCGTCGAAACTGGCCCGGCCAACCACTTCATGGTCCGGTGGGCCATCCTTGCGCCAGGTACTGAACACTACGTCGCCCGGTCGCAGGTAACGGCCGATGAACTCGGTGAGCTGGCTTTGCTGATCACTCAGTGCATTGTCAGTAAAGCCGCCGCGCACCCACTTCAGGCTGTGCATGGGCAGGCCGAGGCGGCGCAGGGCTTCGACGCTTTCCTGCGGACGGAATACGCTCAGGCGCTGTTCCGACCACTGCCGCGAGCCAGGGTGGCTGGCGCTACCATCGGTAATCGAGAGCAATTGCAGGGGATGGCCAAGGCTGGAGAGCAATTGCAGCAGACCGCCGCAAGTGACCACTTCGTCGCCCGGATGCGGGGCGATGACCACGGCGCGGGCGCCGGCGGGTACCAGGCTGTGGGTGTTGATGACGGGAATATTGTCGAGTTGCGGCGCGCTGTTCCAGATCTGTGCCGGCAGGCCGTGTTCGTTGAGCAATGACGATTTCATGAGTGCGACGTCCTTGTGGTATCTCGCCCTCAGTCGTGAGCAGCCAACGCTGATCGCGGCCCGTGAAGGCAAATGAATAGCAACGGTGCAGTGCTCCAACCCTTGGATTACTGCGAGGCAGAGTATTGCTCAAGACAGCCGATTCGTCGCGTCACAGATCAATCTGATCCGTAATTTTTTATTCCAGCTGTGCCAGATTGCGCAGAAAATCACCGAACCCGCCCTTGGCCCGACTGTCGAGACGGGCGCTGGTATGCACTTGCGGGCGGTGACTCCAGGCGATATTGGCGCCGCTGCGCTCCAGCGCACGCACCAGTTGCACATCCTCGTCACAGGTCAGCGACTTGAAACCGCCGGCCAGACGATAAGCCTCGGCGCTGACACCGAGGTTGGCGCCGTGAATGTGTCGATGCCCCTCACGGGCCTGATAATGGCGGTGATAGCGAATCTGCGCCGCCTCATCGATCGATTCGTGCCAGTGTTCGACCGTTACCGTGCCGCACACTGCGTCAGCCTCCAGCCCCAGTTGCGCCGCCAGCCAGTCATCGGCGACGCGGCTGTCGGCGTCGGTGCTGGCGATCCAGCGGGCACCGCGCTCGAGCAGCAGGCGCGCACCGGTGGCGCGGGCTTCGCCAACGTTGCGTGCATCGATCTGCAAGCTGAGCACTGGATAAGCGCTGACGATCTGCGCCGAGCCATCGCTGCAACTGTCGAGCACGACCAGTATTTCCACCGGCTCGCCGGCCAGTTGTGCATGCTGGCTGGCACGCAACGCTGCACGCAGGCATTCATCAAGCAGCGCCTCTTCGTTGTGCGCCGGAATCACGATACCGATCAACGCAAGCCCTCCAGGGCCGCCACCGAGCGTGGCTCGCGGCTCCACAGTTCAAGAATGAAATCCGCTTCCTGATGCAGCACCAGACGCGGCAAAGCCAACTGATCGTGGATCTGATCGTGGACCTGACGCGCATTCAACGGACAGCCCTCGATCGGCGGGCGCCAGTGGCAGGCCAGCAATTGGCCGTCGGCGGTCAGTGACTCACTGATCCGGCGGATCATTTCTGTCAGATCTTTTTCGTCGAGGTAGTAGCCGACTTCGCTGAATACGATCAGGTCGAATTTTTCCTCCGGCCAGTCAGCCGGAAGGCGGCCCTGACGAACTTCGGCATGCTCGAACACACTCAAGCGCGTACGCGCCAGCTTCACCGCCGCGCTCGCCGTGTCGCAGCACAACAGGCGGTCGCAGCGCGGAGCCAGCTCTGCACTCAGTTCGCCGTTGGCGCAACCCGGCTCGAATACTGCCCGGTAGCGCGGACGGGGCAGGGCGGCGAGGGTGATCGCGCGCTTGCGCTGTTCGTACCAGCGCTGGCGGAACGCCCATGGGTCGTCATTGCCCGCGAACAGGCCGTCGAAATAGCGGTCATCGACGCTCACAGGAACACCACTTCAAAAGGTTGCAGCAAACGATCGAGCACATAGGGCGCGAGCACCGGCCCGAGGCCGACGTCGCGGTCGCCTTCCAACTGGCTGGCGAACGCGTGCGCTGCGTGGCGTTTTCGTGCGATGTGCGTCGGTGAAAGGAGGATCTTGCGCGCCCGCTCCCATGGCACCGTGGCGTCTTCCGGGGTTGCCCAGTGCCATGTCCAGACCGGAAGTTCATGGCAGGTCGCACCAACGCGTCGCGCCGCTTCGACACTGGCGCGGCCGACGGCCTCGTGATCGCTGTGACCGTCCTGGCGCCAGGTAGTGAAAACCACATCACTGGCATGCAGATAACCGGCGATGAATTCGCTCAACTCGGTTTCCTGCGCCGCCACTTGCGTATCGGTAAAACCTCCGCGCAGCCATTTCAGGCTATGCATCGGCAGACCGAGGCGCCGCAAGGCTTCGGCAGACTCCTGCGGGCGCACCACGCTCAAACGCTCGACTGTCCAGCGCTGCGAGCCGGGGTGACTGGCGCTGCCATCGGTAACCGAGATCAACTGCAACGGCCGTCCGGCTGCCGCCAGCAACTGCATGATGCCGCCGCAACCGAGCACTTCGTCATCCGGGTGCGGCGCGATGATCACCGCTCGCGAGCCCAGCGGTACCAAGTCAAGAATGTCGATGGCCGGCAGCTCGGCCAGACGCCGCGAAGCCTGCCATTGCTGCAATGAAGTGCCCTGGCCAACGATCGGATTGGCTTT
The DNA here is from genome assembly GCF_054871425.1 of Pseudomonas glycinis. NCBI lineage: Bacteria > Pseudomonadati > Pseudomonadota > Gammaproteobacteria > Pseudomonadales > Pseudomonadaceae > Pseudomonas > Pseudomonas glycinis. Next base: position 193,325 of record NZ_JBTYHF010000007.1, read on the forward strand.
CATAACGCCCAGACCTCGCAGGACTGACCAGCAATCTGCTGGCCCAGTGCAGCAAGGTCGCGTTCAGCGTGACTCTGGCGCAGAAACACCGGCAGGTCGGCACTCAACCGGGCGAAATGCCGATCCTGACAAAACGGCCCGGCACCCAACGCACGACCGACTTCACGCATCACCTGTTCGGCAGACTGTTCAACCACGGCGCGGGCGCGGCGGGCGAGCAATTCAGCGTCGGCCTCGGGCTGCGCATCGATTTGCAGCGCGCTGAAGCGCAACACATCGGCTGCCGCTTGCAGTGCTGTGTCAGTCGCACCGAGATGGGCGAGGGCGTGCGGTTCATCGCGTTGCGCGCAATGCTGACGCAGCCCTTCGGCAATCCGCCGTGAAGCGCCATACCAGCAAGCCGCGATACCGATCCCGCCTTGCCAGAAACCCGGCCGTTGCAGGTAATCACCGGGGTTGCCGATGGCCTGCGCTTCGGCGTTGTCGAACAGCACTTCAACGCTGCCGGTGGCCGCCATGCCCACCGCTTGCCAGCCTTGATCGGTGATGGTCACGCCAGGTTGATCGAGTGCGACTGCAACCAATTGCTGCTGACCGTCCGCGTCCCATGCGGTAAGCAAGGCGTGGCTGAGCACCGCAGCGCCAGAGCACCAGGCCTTGCGCCCGTTCAGCGTCACCATATGCCCGGCCGGCGTGACTTTCACCCGCGCCTGCGGCGGTTCGGCGGCCCACATGCCCCACGTGCTGCCCGGGGTTGGCGTACCGCCCAATTGCTCGATGATCGCCAGCGCGTCGGTGTGGCCCTCATAGAGTTTGCACAGGCCTAAATCGTGTCCACCGACTTCCGAGAGACGCTGAAAGCGCTCCAGCGTGTGACCGCTGCCGGGTAACGGCAAGCGGTCGAGGCCGGCCTCGACCATTGCCCGCAGGCAACGGCCGAGGGCGTTGGTGTCGGCGTAATCTGGCGGACGGCGGGCCAGATAATGTTGAAAGTCCATATCAATCTTCTTCGTCACGTTGCAGTTCGAACAGCAGCAACGAACGCCCGGTCACCGAATATTCATGGCCGAATTCAAAGCGCTCCTGGCCGCGAATCGACGGCTGATTGGTGTCGATCATGCAGGTCCAGAAGCCGCCGTCCGGCACTTCCGGCAGGGTGAAGTTGACGATGTCGTGGTGTGCGTTGACCACCAGCAACAGGGTCGCGTCGGCACCTTTGCGGCGGATGCCGGTTTCCTGCGCGCGTCCGTCGAGCAGCATGCCGAGGCAGCGGTTGTGCGCATCGTGCCAGTGCTCGGTGGTCATCTCGGTGGCGTCCGGTGCCAGCCAGGTCACGTCCTTGACGCCGATGTCTTCGTTGTACTCGCCGACCAGGAAGCGTCCGCGACGCAGGATCGGATAAGTCAGGCGCAGCTTGATCAGGCGTTTGACGAACTTGAGCAGGGCCTTGCCGTCCTCGCTCAGATCCCAATTGACCCAGCCGATCTCGCTGTCCTGGCAATAGGCGTTGTTGTTGCCGTCCTGGGTGCGGGCGAACTCGTCACCGGCAACGATCATCGGTGTGCCCTGGGCCAGCAGCAGGGTGGCGAAGAAGTTGCGCATCTGCCGATGGCGCAAAGCGTTGATTTCCGGATCGTCGGTCGGACCTTCGACGCCGTGGTTCCACGACAGGTTGTTGTTACTGCCGTCCTGGTTGTTCTCGTCGTTGGCTTCGTTGTGCTTGTCGTTGTACGAGACCAGATCGTTAAGGGTGAAACCGTCGTGGGCGGTGATGAAGTTCACCGACGAATACGGCCGGCGCCCGCGCTGGTTGAACATCTCGCCGGAAGCGGTCATGCGGCTGGCGAAATCGGCAAGCTGAGCGTCGTCACCTTTCCAGAACGCACGCACGGTGTCGCGGAACTTGTCGTTCCACTCAACCCAGCCCGGCGGAAAGTTGCCGACCTGATAACCGCCGGGACCGCAGTCCCACGGCTCAGCGATCATCTTCACCTGACGCAGCACCGGGTCCTGACGGCAGGCGACGAGGAAGCTGTGGCGCTCGTCGAAACCATCGTGGTAACGGCCAAGAATGGTTGCGAGGTCGAAGCGGAAACCGTCGACGTGCATCTCGCTGGCCCAGTAGCGCAGGGAGTCGGTGACCATTTGCAGGACGCACGGGTGACTCAGGTCCAGGGTGTTACCGGTGCCGGAATCGTTGATGTAGTAGCGCTTGTCGTCGGGCATCAAGCGGTAATACGAGGCGTTGTCGATACCGCGCATCGACAGGGTCGGGCCTTGCTCGTTGCCTTCGGCGGTGTGGTTGTAGACCACGTCGAGAATCACTTCGAGGTTGGCATCGTGCAGGTGCGCGACCATTTCCTTGAATTCGGCAATCTTGCCACTGGCCAGATAACGCGGGTCCGGGGCGAAGAACGCAATGCTGTTGTAGCCCCAGTAGTTGGTCATGCCCTTTTGCAGCAGATGCTGATCGTTGACGAAGGCATGGATCGGCAGCAGTTCGACAGACGAAACACCGAGCTTGCGAATGTGCTCGAGCACGTCGTCAACCATCAGACCGCCGAAAGTGCCACGCAGGTTTTCCGGCACCGACGGGTGACGCATGCTGATGCCGCGCACGTGGGTTTCATAGATGATGGTCTTGTCCCACGGCACGCTGACGCGATGGTCGTTGCCCCAGGTGTGCGCCGGGTCGATGACCTTGCACTTGGGCACGAATGGCGCGCTGTCACGCTCGTCGAAACTGAGGTCGGCGTCGGGGTGGCCGATGGTGTAGCCGAACAGCGCCTCCGACCATTTCAGTTCGCCGACCAATTGCTTGGCGTACGGGTCGATCAGCAGTTTGTTGTGGTTGAAGCGGTGACCATTGGCCGGGTCATAAGGACCATAAACGCGGTAGCCGTAGATCAAGCCAGGGTGCGCATCCGGCAGGTAGCCGTGGTAGATCTCATCGGTGTATTCCGGCAGCTCGATGCGTTCGAGTTCGACCTCGCCGGCATCGTCGAAAATGCACAGCTCGACCTTGGTGGCGTTGGCGGAAAACAGAGCAAAGTTCACCCCCAGACCATCCCAGGTCGCACCGAGCGGGAAGGGCAGGCCTTCCCTGATTCTCGACGGCTCGGTGTGCGCAGCGGGTTCGGCTTTCTTTGGACGGGTCATGATTGCTCCTGCAAAAAAACGGGACAGTTCAGGCAATGAGATTTCCTTGTGGGAGCGAGCCTGCTCGCGAAAGCGTCGGTACATTCGACATTTTCACCAACTGACCTAGCGCTTTCACGAGCAGGCTCGCTCCCACAGGGTTGTGTGTTTTTCCCAATAAGGGACTTTCTTCAGGGCGCAAGAACCCCTTGTGGCGAGCATGCTCGCCACACAGTCATTCAGTTCAAAAATGGATCGGGTCAGTTCGCCGGAGGCTTCTTCGCTGCTCGCGGCTTTTTCTCGGCAGCCTTTTCGCCCGGCGGGACTACTTTGGGCGTGGCCGCCGGCTTGGCTTTCGCTGCCGGTTTGGCTTTGGCGGCTGCCGGAGCCTTGCCGTCGGTGCTTTTCGCTGCTGCGGCTGTAGTCTTGCCAGCCACTTTGCTGCCCGCCGCTTTCGGTGGCTTCTTGGGTGCCAGCGCTTCGGCCTCGGCCAGCTTGCGCGCCATTTCCCAATGACGTTCTTCGTGGCCTTCAGGTTTCCCTTCCGACTCCCAGATCTGATAGGCGAATTCGCGAATGCGTTTATCGTCGGTGCTCATCGCAATGCTCCTGAACTGAACTCATGCTTGTGTTAAGTGTTGGATAAAGAGATTGACCGGGACATCCCCCAGCGCTTCGCTGACATTCAGCTCCCTGTTTTGTGTGACTACGCTGCTTGCAAAAAGTCCCTTCAGGTTTGCATCCGAAGCGGCAGACGGTAAAACCACCCGCGTATCGCCCCAGCGCAGCGCATCGACCTGCGGCATGGCACTGTTTTCCAGCAACGTCGCGCAACGCACCGGCACTACCACGATGGCCCGCACGCCTTCGTGTTCACGCGCGAATGCCAAGACGTTGTGCGCCTGACTGCCCAGTACTTCCAATGGCTGGTAATCGCCACGACGGAACAGCTCGCTGTGTTCCTTGCGCAGGTTCAACACCTCACTGATCAGCGCCTGTTTGATGCGCCCGTCACGCCAGTCCTTGAGCAGTTCGGTACCCGGCACAGATGCCTGCAACGCTTGCTCGCGGGCGGCGTAATCCACCGGCCGACGGTTGTCCGGGTCCACCAGACTGAAATCCCAGTACTCGTTGCCCTGGTACAGATCCGGCACACCCGGCACGGTCATGCGCAGCAAGGTTTGCGCCAGCCCGTTGAGCGCGCCGGCAGCGGCGATGCTGTTGACGGTCTTGCTCAGCGCCGCACGCAGCAACTCGCCTTCTTCACCGGTCAGCAGCTTCTCAGTGAAAGCCTGGGCCGCGTTTTCATACGCTTCGTTCGGCGCGCTCCAGCTGCTTTGCAGCTTGGCTTCGCGTAGGGCTTTCTGTTGCCACTGCCAGATGCGCTTGGCGTAATCGGCGAAACCGGCCTGGTCATCGTCCTGCAGGTCCAGCGGCCAACTGCCGAGCAATGCCTGATAGAGGATGAGTTCGTCGCCAGCGGAAGGCGCGTCATCTTCGATGCGCACCGGGCGGGCGAGGGCGCGCCACAGTTCGACCTGATCGGCGTACCAATGGCTGCGCTCGCTGAGTACGGCCAACCGGGCGCGGGTGTCTTCGCCGCGCTTATGGTCATGGGTGGCAGTCGCCAGCAGGTTGTCAGGAAACTCGGCCATGCGCTGTTGATTGACTTCGTGGAACTCGCTGACCGGCGCGCTGAACTGCTCGGTGTTGTAACCGACATCATTGCGCGACAGCAGCACCGCCGAACGATACAGCGCGGTGTCTTCCACGGCTTTGGCAGCTGCCGGCGAAGTCAGTTGCTGGAAACGCACGCAGGCATGCTTGAGGATCTTGCGCGAGCGCCCCCGTGGCTTGCGGCGCCAAGGCGTGCCGCCGAGCCAGCTGGCGACCGAGTCGAGCACTGGCCAGTCGGCTTCGCTGAGGGTTTGCCGCGCACCGTCCATGGCGTGCTGGAAAATCGCTTCGTCCTGCTCGGACCGGCCCATGGCGCTGATGTAAGTGCGATAAACCGGGAAGTGCACGATCAGCGCATGCAGCACGCGGCGAATCGCGCCCAAGGTCAGGTCGCGGGTCATCAAGTCATCCCGTGCGACTTGATGCAGGGCCTGCGCGACACTTTCGAAGTCGCTGGCCAGCGAGCCGTTGAGGATCTGCTGGCGGGCCAGTTGCGCTTCTTCAATGAACGCTGCCGGGCGCTCGGTGCGGCGCTGCCAGAGTTCTCCGAGGACATGTTCGCCGTCCGGGTCGTGTTGCAGCAACGACAGCTGGTTCATGAACTCGTAACCGGTGGTGCCGTCGACGCTCCAGTCGCGGCGCAGGGTTTCGCCCTCGCCGAGGATCTTCTCGACATAGATGGGCAGGTGACGTCCCGGCGCCAAGTGATCAAGGCGACGGCGCAATTTGCGGCAGTAGCCACGCGGGTCGGCGAGGCCGTCGATGTGGTCGATGCGCAAGCCGTCGACCAGACCTTCTTCGACCAATTGGAAGATTTTGCCGTGGGTCGCTTCGAATACCGCCGGACGCTCGACGCGCAGGCCGCCAAGCTCGTTGATGTCGAAGAAGCGGCGCCAGTTGATGTCGTCCGCCGCCGTGCGCCAACTGGCCAGGCGATAACTCTGCCGTTCCAGTAACTCGTGGAGCTTGTGGAAGCCTTCCTCGGTGGTGGAATCGTACTGTGCGAGGTTGCCTTCGATAGTCGCCAGAACACGCGGATCGCTCGCCAGCTCGCGCAACTCCTGCTTGAGCGGCATCGCCAGCGAATGTGCGTCGGTCTGGTAGCTGAGTGTGCTGAAGCGATCTGCCAGAGACTTCAGCGTGTCGTCTGACTTGAGCAGTTCACCGTAATTGTTTGGGCAGATCGGGAAGTGGTGGTCGTAGTGCTCAACGTAAAAAGTCCCGGTCTGCCCGTTGAATTTCAGCTTCAGCGTGCCTTCCTGCAACGCCACGCCGTAATCACTGCCAAGGAACGGCAGCAGCAACTGGCCTTCCATCAACGGGTCCGGCGAGTGCCACTGAATGTCGAAGAACTCGCCGTACGGGCTCAGGCGTCCCCATTCCAGCAAGTCGAGCCACCATGGGTTGTCATTGCCGCCCACGGCCATGTGGTTGGAAACGATATCGAGGATCAGGCCCATGTTGTGTTCGCGCAGGGTGCTGACCAGTTGGCGCAATGCCGGCTCGCCGCCCAGCTCAGGGTTGACCTGGGTAGGGTCGACCACGTCGTAGCCATGCATGGAACCGGCGCGCGCCGCCAACAGGGGCGAGGCGTAGATATGGCTGATGCCGAGGCGGGCAAAGTACGGCACCAGTGGCACCGCTTGTTCGAGGGTAAAACCTTTATGAAATTGCAGGCGCAAGGTGGCGCGCAGTGGCTGGATTTGCTGTTGATTCATTGGTCACGCTCAGAGGCTTGAAGGCGCGCGCAGGCCAGCAGTTCCAGGCGGCGGGCGGCATCGGGGCCGTCCAGCAACGCTTCGCTGGGACCGGGCAAACGTCGCGACCAGTTCGGATGTGAATCGGTGGTGCCAGGCAGATTCGGCTGTTCATCGATACCCAAGGCATCTTCCAGCGGCAGCAGCACCAGCGGCGCGCGGGTGTGGCCGAGGAAACGCACACTGGCATCGACCACTTGATCGGCTTCGTGGGACTCTTCGCGGAAGTTCTGCGGATCCTGGCGCAGTGCATCGCGCAGGCCTTCGCGTTCACGCTCGCGATGCCGACGCCAGTCGATTTCGCCATTGGCATCGACCAGCCCAAGTCGTGCGTTCCAGTCGATATCGCGGCCATGCCACCAACCGTTGAGCGTCGGCAGGTCATGGGTGCTGGTGGTCGCCAGGGCATCATCCGGCCAGTCGAGAATCGGTTTGAAGCGGGTGTTGTCCTGTTCGAACAACAATACGCGCATGCCCAGAATCGAACGCGCGGCGAGTTTTTCCCGCAGGCCTTCCGGTACCGTGCCGAGGTCTTCACCGAGCACAATGGCCTGATGCCGATGGGATTCCAGGGTCAGCAGGCGCAACATGTCGTCGAACGGGTAATACAGATAGGCTCCATCGGCCGGAGCGGCGCCGTTGGGAATCACCCACAGGCGTTGCAGGCCCATGACATGGTCGATACGCAAGCCACCGGCGTGGGCGAAGTTGGCGCGCAGCATGTCGATGAAGGCGCGGAAACCGTTGCGGATCAGCCCTTCCGGCGAGAACGCGGAAATGCCCCAACCCTGGCCGCTGCGATTGAGGATGTCCGGCGGCGCGCCCACGGTCAGCGAGGCGAGCAATTCATCCTGAAAACTCCAGGCCTGACTGCCGGCACCGTCAGCGCCGACGGCGAGGTCGGCGATCAGACCGATGCCCATGCCGGCACTGCGCGCGGCAGTTTGGGCGCGTTCGAGGCAGCGATGGATCAGCCATTGGCAGAAGGCGAAATAACCGATGCGCTCGGCATATTCCTCGGCAAACGCGCCCAGCGCCGCACCGCGCGGGTCGTGCCAGTGTTCCGGCCATTCGCGCCAGTCGAGACTTTCGCCACGGGCGGCGCGCATTTCCTGAATCGCTTCAAAGCGGCAATGGTTCTCCAGCGCTTCGCCACCGGCGTGACGAAAACTGGCGAAGTCGGCGTGCAGCGGATGCTCACCAGCGACGAAACCGTCATACAAGGCTTGCAGCAGCTTCTGCTTTGCTTCGGCAGCGGTCGGCCAGTCGATCAGCTTGAGATTTTCCAGCTGCTCGAACTGCGCGGCCAGGCCGCTGGCATCAGTTGCATCACGCAACGCGCGTTCCCCGAGAATGCTCCCCGGCGCGGCATACAGTGAATTGAGAAACAAGCGGCTGGAAGGCGAATAAGGGCTATAGCGGCCATTGTCGGCGCTGAACATCGCGTGCATCGGACTGATCGCCAGCGCATCGGCGCCACGTTCGCCCGCTACACGAACCAGTTCCTCCAGCGCCTGGGTGTCGCCAAAACCACCGTCACCCGGACGGCGTAGCGAATACAACTGGGCGCTCAGACCCCAGGCCCGCGGAATCGGGCTATCGACCGCATCGGCGACGCTGAAGCAGCGTTCAGGCGCCACGGCGAGCGTGAAATACTGATCGGCGATATGCACTTGCTGGTAACCGACCGGAATCAAGCCGGGCAACATGGCTTCGTTGTCCAGCTTCAGGTTCATCTGCGAGCCGTCTTCAAGATGGATTTCGCAGGGGGTTTCCGGTGAGAAATAGCGACTCAGGTCGAGGGCAACGCCCACGTCGCAGGTCAGCAGGGGCGGCAAATGGCGGTCTTGCTGGACTTCTTGCAAATCCAGCAGGCTGGCATCGATTTCTTGCGCGGTGCTGGCGGGGTGGCCGAGTCCGATCAGGACATTGCGCAACACAGCAGGAGCGACTTTTTGCTGACGCCCGTTGGCGTCGATCCAGTCGACGGCAAGGCCGGCTCGACTGGCGAGTATTTCTAGTTGCGCATCGCTCATAGGCGCTCTCCATCCAGGGGGTGCATAACGGGTGCGGCCGTGAGGCTGACGAGCGCGGTGTACGCCGGCAGTTGGTTCGGGTCCGACAGTTCGATCGCGGCTGGCTGTTGAAACAGCCACTCGGTATCGGTCTGTGCAGGGTTGACCACTGGCGTGTCACTGAGGTTCAGGTCAATTCGCAGCTCACTGCCGTTGCCCAGTCGCCAGCGTGCGCTGACCGCGCCATAGCCGAGCATCTGCGCGCCCAGAGCCTGGGTCCCGGAGAGGTTGGGAATGATGTATTGGTGCCGCAACTTGAGCAGTTGCCGATAGAGCTCTTGGGTCTGCTGTTGCAATGGCGTGCCGCTGCCGGACAATCGCGGCTGCGAAGCGTGGAAAGTGCTTTCGGCATTCGGATCGGGGATCTGTTCGCGCTTGTGCGGATCGGTAAAGGCACTGAATGCGGCGAACTCGTTGCGCCGACCTTCACGCACCAGTTCCGCCAGTTCACCGTGGTGACTGGTGAAAAACAGGAACGGTTGCTCGGCGGCAAACTCGTCGCCCATGAACATCAGTGGAATCATCGGCGACAGCAGCAACAACACCGTCGCCGCTTGTACCGCACGGGGGTCGGCGAGCTGATGCAGGCGTTCGCCAAAGGCACGGTTGCCGATCTGGTCATGGTTCTGCAGGAACAGCACGAAAGCAGTGGAGGGCAGATGTTCGCTCGGCTCGCCGCGAGGTTCGCCATGGCGAGTGATGTGGCCCTGGAACACGAAGCCCTGACTCAGGCAGCGCACCAATTGCTCGGTGGGTTGCGCGGCATAGTCGGCGTAGTAGGCGTCGGTTTCGCCGGTCAGCAGCACGTGCAGGGCGTTATGACCGTCATCGTTCCACTGCGCGTCGTAATCGTTTTCCAGCAGACTCGACTGGTTCAGCTCGTTCTCGACGGTCAACCAGACGTGCCGGGTCGGGTCGATCTGCTGGCGAATGCGTCGGGCCAGATCGCTGAGGAAATCTGGGTCTTCAATCGCGTGCACCGCGTCCAGGCGCAAACCGTCGAAACGGTATTCGAGCAGCCACATCAGCGCGTTTTCAATGAAGAACTCGCGCACTTCCGGACGGCGGAAATCGATCGCCGCGCCCCAGGGCGTGTGCTTGTCCTCGCGGAAAAAGCCTTTGGCGTAACGATGCAGATAGTTGCCGTCGGGACCGAAGTGGTTGTAGACGACGTCAAGAATCACCGCCAGGCCATGGCCGTGGGCGGTGTCGATCAGGTGTTTGAGTTGTTCCGGTGTGCCGTAGGAGGCTTGCGGTGCATAGGGCAGCACTCCGTCGTAGCCCCAGTTGCGATCGCCGGGGAATTGCGCCAGCGGCATCAATTCGATGGCGGTGATGCCCAGCGCGACCAGCCGCGCCAGATGCTGTTCGACTTCGGCAAAACCACCGAGCGCACCGACGTGAAGCTCGTAAATCACCGCTTCACTCCACGGCCGACCATTCCAGGTCGTGTGCCGCCATTGGTAGGCATGCGGATCGACCACCACACTGTGGCGGTCGAGGTCACCATCCTGCGCTCTGGAGGCCGGGTCCGGCACCTCCAGTTCGCCATCGATGCAGTAACGGTAGCGACTGCCCGCCGGACAATTGGCCTTGATTACAAACCAACCGTCGCCCTGAGGCAGCATGGGCAACGATTTTCCATCTTCCAGTTCCACACTGACGTAGAACGCGTCAGGCGCCCACAACGCAAATTGCGTGTGCTCGGCATCCAGCATGATCGCGCCGTGGGGCCAGGTTTCTTGGGTCCTTGACGGCATTTTCTGCAACTCCCTGGTTATTTGTGGCTGGCTTTACCCAACGCCTTGGCGACCAGTTGTTCGTAAAGTTCGGCGTACGGTTCAACCGCTTTGCTCCAGTTGAACGGTGCAGCCATGGCCCGGCAGCGCATGGCATTGAGCAGTTCCGGGAAGGCGAAGACCTTGAACGCGCGGCTCAGGGCTTCCTTGTAGCTATCAACGGTGGACTCATCGAAGAGGAAACCGGTGACGCCGTTTTCAATGGTGTCGGCCAGACCGCCGGTGTTGCGCGCGACCGGCAACGAGCCGAAACGCTGGGCGTACATCTGGCTCAGGCCGCAAGGCTCGTAACGCGAAGGCATCAGCAGGAAATCGCTGCCGGCGAACATGCGTCGGGCATCGGTCTCGTTGAAGCCGATGCGCACGCCGATCTGGCCTGGGAAGCGCAGAGCCAATTCGCGCATGGCTTGCTCTTCTTCCGGCTCGCCGCGACCAATGATTGCGATCTGACCACCGTTCTGCACGATGAACTCGGACACCGCTTCGGTGAGGTCGAGACCTTTCTGATAGACCAGGCGCGAAACCACGGCGAACAGTGGGCCGGTAGAGTCATTCAGGCCGAACAGCTCACGGACGTGGGCGGCGTTGACCGCTTTGCCTTCCCAGTCGCCGATGGCGAACGGGGCGAACAGGTGCGGGTCGGTCGCCGAATCCCAGCTCTCGTCGATGCCGTTCGGGATGCCGCTGAGCAGGCCTTGCTGGGTCTTGGCGGCAAGGAATCCGTCGAGGCCACAGCCGAAGTCCGGGGTGGTGATTTCCTGAGCATACGTCGCGCTGACGGTGGTGATGTGGCTCGAATAGGCCATGCCGGCCTTGAGGAACGACATCTTGCCGTAGAACTCCATGCCTTCCTGTTGCAGGGCATGGGTGGGAATCCCCAGCTCCGGGCAGGAACCAAGGCTGGTCACGCCCTGGTAGGCAAGGTTGTGAATGGTGAATAGGGTCGGCGTGCGCTGCCCGCGCCAGTGCATGTAAGCGGGCGCGAGGCCAGCCGGCCAGTCATGGGCGTGCACCAGATCCGGGCGCCAGTGAATTTGCGCAAGATTGGCGGCGATATCGGCAGCGGCCAGGCCGAGACGGGCGAAACGGATATGGTTGTCCGGCCAGTCGCGACCGTTGTTGGCGCCGTAAGGGCCACCTTCACGCTCGTAGAGTTCAGGGCAGATCAACACGTAGATCACCAGGCCATCGGGCATGTCCATGCGTCCGATCTTGCAAGGTGGCAGCGCAGCGTGGCCACCCAGCTCGCCGATAATGTGAATCGGGTTTTCGCTGTGCACCACCTGCGGATAACCGGGGATCAGCACCCGCACATCATGCAGATGGGCCATGGCCCGGGGCAGGGCGGCGGAGACGTCACCGAGGCCGCCGGTCTTGACCAGATCGGCGATTTCCGAAGTCACGAACAACACTTTTTTCTTGTTGGGATTCTGGCTTGCTACCGGAGCAAGCGTCTTGGTGCCGGGTACGTTGATCTGTCGGCTGCCGGGAACACTGATGGTGCTCGATTCTCCAAGCGACTGGTGAGCACGCTCTCCCTGAATATCCAATGCCGCACTGATCATATGTATCTCCCGTGTGTGATCTGATTCTTGTCTCGAACAAGCTGTTTCGTGGCCAAGTCCTGTGGCCGGGCGCAAAGGCGCCACGCATCGGTGAGCAAAATGCTGACCCAACACGCGCAAGCAGAATGGGTGGTGAGGCCGTTGCAAGGATTACACCAGTCGCTTTCGCCCAGTTGTTCTGATGACCTGTGGCGTGAAGCAAAAGTTTCGACTTTTTTTCGTCGGTATGACCGAGTGGTTTGGCCACTGAAAAATGAGTCTAGGCCAGATCCTAGAGCGGGTCGGGGCAAATGGGTAAATTGTTCGACAATCGGTTGTGTCGGGATGTAAGCGAGGGTTCAGAAGCGGAAACGCTCCGACGAAGGGCATGTTTTTCGGTCGGAGCGGGCCAAAATGGTGACTGGGTAGTCACGGTTTTGTGCTAGGGGATGGGCGGGTTGCACCGTTGTGGTGCGAAGGTATTTCAGCGTGGTATCTGAAATGACCCCTTCGCGAGCAGGCTCGCTCCCACAATGGGACGCGTACAACCTGTGGGAGCGAGCCTGCTCGCGAAGAGGGCGGTTGAAGCAACTCAACTTTAAAGTGATGGACTCAATTCAACAGACGCACCGGCTCCCCAGCTGCCCAACCCTGAATATCCTCGATCATCTGCCGGAAGAACTGTTCGTAATTCTGCCGACTGACATAGCCCACATGGGGGGTAGCCAGGACATTGTCCAGCGTGCGAAACGGGTGCAGGGCCGGCAAAGGCTCTTGCTCGAACACGTCCAGCGCCGCCCCGGCAATGCGCCGTTTCTGTAGCGCCTTGATCAACGCCGCTTCATCGACGATCGGCCCGCGAGCAGTGTTGACCAGCAGCGCGCTCGGTTTCATCCACTCCAGCGCCTGGGCATCGACCAGACCGCGACTGCGTTCGCTGAGCACCAGATGCACCGACAGCACGTCGGCCTGCTCGAACAATTGCTGCTTGCTGACATACGTCACGCCGGCCTGTTCGGCGCGTTCGGCGGTGAGGTTCTCGCTCCAGACGATCACCCGCATGCCGAACACCTGGCCGAACTGCGCGACCCGCTGGCCGATGCTGCCCAAACCCAGGATTCCCAGGGTCTTGCCATGCAGATCGCCGCCGAGGCCCTGTTGCCACTGGCCGACGCGCAAGGCATTGGCTTCCTTCACCAGATCACGGGTGGCCGCCATGATCAGCGCCCAGGTCAGTTCCGGTGCGGCATGTTTGTAACTGTCGGTGCCGCAGACCTTGATGCCCAGCGCTGCAGCGGCCGGCATGTCCAGCGCCGCATTGCGCATGCCGCCGGTGACCAGCAACTTCAGATTGGGCAAGCGTCCGAGCAAGTCGGCGTCGAAACGCGTGCGTTCGCGCATGACGCAGATCACCTCGTACTGGCCGAGGCGCTCGGCCAGTGTCGCGTTGTCGGCCGGGTAATCATGCACAAAGGTCACTTCACCGATGCTCTCCAGCACGGACCAGTCGACCACGTCGCGGGCCACGTCCTGCCAGTCATCGATCACTGCAATCTGCACCGTCATCGGCTTGCCTCATCAAGGAGCGGAAGGAGTCTTGCCCAGCCAGCCGAGCAGCGCCTGATGGAATTTTTCCGGTTCTTCCATTTGCGGCGCATGACCCATGCCCGGGAATTCAATTAGCGTCGACTGCGGAATCAACTTGGCGACCTGTTTGCCAAGCACCTCGTAGTGGCCGATTTTCGCTTTGACTTCCGGCGGTGCGAGGTCCTTGCCGATGGCGGTGGTGTCGGAGGTGCCGATCAGCAGCAGGGTCGGCATCTTCAGGTCCTTGAACTCGTAGTAGACCGGCTGGGTGAAGATCATGTCGTAGATCAGCGCCGAGTTCCACGCGACCTGGGTCTTGCCCGGACCTTTGCTCAGACCGGCGAGCATGTCGACCCAGCGATCGAATTCCGGCTTCCAGCGGCCATCGTAATAGGTGGTGCGCTCATAGTCGCGAATGCCCTTGGCCGTGACCTTCAACTCACGCTGATACCACTGATCGACGGTGCGATACGGAACGCCGAGGGCTTTCCAGTCTTCCAGACCGATCGGGTTGACCATCGCCAATTGATCGACCTGCTCCGGGAACAGCAGCGCATAACGGGTGGCGAGCATGCCGCCGGTGGAGTGACCGAGCACAGTGGCTTTCTGAATGCCCAACGCCTTGAGCAATTGCTGGGTGTTGGTCGCCAGTTGCTGGAAGCTGTACTGATAGTGCTCGGGTTTGCTGGAGGTGCAGAAGCCGATCTGGTCCGGCGCAATCACGCGGTAGCCGGCATCACTCAAGGCCTTGATCGAACTGTCCCAGGTCGCCGCGCAGAAATTCTTGCCGTGCATCAGCACCACGGTGCGGCCGTTGGCCTTGCCATTGGCGGCGACGTCCATGTAACCCATTTGCAGCTTCTGACCCTGGGATTCGAAGGCGAAGTGTTTAAGCGTGTAGGGATATTGGAAGCCTTGCAGCTCCGGGCCATAGGCAGGCCCTTCGGCGGAGGCGGTTTCAGTGGCTGCGTGCGCCATTAATGGCAGGGCAGCGCTGAGGACGAGGCCGGGCAGCCAGCGGGAAAGCGTGACGGACATAAGCACAAACTCCTTGAAAATTGGCCGACTCTGGAAGGTCGGGATTACGCCGACGTTAAACAAAGGCAATCACAGCGAAGGTTGGTTCAACCGAGCCAGCCCAGGGTCAGCAAGGCCAGCACGCCATAGCGCGCGCCTTTGGCCAGGGTGACGATCAACAGAAAGCGCCCGAGCGGTTCGCGCATGACGCCGGCAATCAAGGTCAGCGGATCGCCAATCACCGGCAGCCAACTGAGCAGCAGCGACCAATGCCCATAGCGCTCGTAGTGCTTGCGCGCCTTGGTCATGTGCTTTGGGCTGACCGGGAACCAGCGTCGATCCTGAAACCGCTCGATGCCCCGTCCCAGCCACCAGTTGACCAGCGAACCGAGCACGTTGCCCAGCGTCGCCACCGCGAGCAAACCCCACAGCCAGTAACGCTCGCTGACGATCAGGCCGACCAGCAGCGCCTCGGACTGCAACGGCAACAATGTCGCCGCGCCAAACGCAGCAAAGAACAGGCCGAAGTAGGCTGCCCCCATCAACGGGCCGGGTAGTCCGCCACTACCACATCAGCGCCGTCCTTCTTCAGGCCGATGACCTGATACGCGTCGCTCATGCCGTCCATTTCCATGCCCGGTGAGCCCATTGGCATGCCCGGTGCAGCCACACCCAGCAGATCGTCGCGCTTGCTCAACGCAAGCACCTGATCGGCCGGCACATGGCCTTCAACGAATTTGCCATTGATGATCGCCGTGTGGCAGGACGCCAGACGCGGTGGTACGCCGTGCTGCTGTTTAAAGCTGCTCATGTCGCTTTCGACGTGATCTTCGACTTTGAAGCCATTGGCTTCGAGATGGCTGATCCACTTTTTGCAGCAGCCGCAATTGGCATCGCGGTGCACTTCGATCGGGATCAGTTCGGCGGCTTGCGCCAGGGAGGAGATGAACAGGGCGCTCAGGGCGAGCAGACGCAGTTGGCTTCGCATGGGAATGGACTCTCGACTCGGTGAAGGTCAGCAAGAACGCATTTTGACCGGTTTTTCCATCCCGGCATCAACTGAGTGTTTCCAGTTGCTACAAGACAGCCGAACCAATGTGGGAGCGAGCCTGCTCGCGAATGCGGTCGACCAGGCGCAGATACAGTGACTGAAAAATCGCTTTCGCGAGCAGGCTCGCTCGCACAGGGAATTGGCGTAAAGGCCAAAATCCCCGTGGTCGCGGTTGGCTTAACTGACCTTGAACCGCCCCATGATCGCGCTCACGCGGCTATTGGCTTCGAGCAACTGGCGGGTATTCAGCTCGCTGGCCTGGCCGCTCTGCACCAGTTCATCGACCATGTGGCGGATCTGCACCATGCTGCGGTTGATCTCTTCGGTCACTGCGCTTTGCTGTTCGGCGGCGGTGGCGATCTGCGTGCTGAGGCTGTTGATGTGGCTGACCGAACCGGCCATTTCGTCCAGCCCCGAGTTGACTCGGGCGGTGGCGTCAGCGGCGGACTGGCAACTGGCCTGGGTGTTTTCCATGGCGCTGACCGAGGAACTGACGCCTTGGGTCAGACGAGTCAACATTTCGTTGATTTCCGAAGTGCTGGCCTGAGTGCGGGCGGCAAGGGCGCGGACTTCATCCGCCACCACCGCAAAGCCACGACCCTGTTCACCGGCACGCGCCGCCTCGATCGCGGCGTTGAGGGCGAGCAAGTTTGTCTGCCCGGCAATCGCACCGATCACGCCGAGAATCTCGGTGATGCGCTGGGCGTCCTGCTGCATGTTTTCAACTTTATGTGTAGCGCTGGCCACTTCGTCGATCAGCGCGACCACGCTGTTGGTCGCTTCACCCACCACGACGCGCGAGCGATCGGCGTTTTCATTGGCGCGCTGGGTGAACGCAGCGGTTTCAGCGGCATTCTGCGCCACGCTTTCAGCGGTGGAGCTCATTTCGGTAATGGCGGTGACAGTCTGGTCGGTTTCCGAGGCGTGACGCAGCAGAATCTGGCTGGTGTGCGCCGAAGTGCGTTGCAGATTGTCGAGGCTGGAGGCCATGGCGCCGGTGGCCTGGGTGACTTCGCCGATCATGTTCTGCAAATAGACGATGAAGGTGTTGACCGAATGGCCGATGGCGCCCAGTTCGTCCTCAGCGCGAATGGTGATGCGGCGGGTCAGGTCGGCGTCACCGCTGGACAGTGAATCGATGTTGGCTTTCAGAGCCTTCATGCGCTGTACCAGTTTGCGAATCGCGTAAACCTGCAACAGCACCAGCAGGATCACCAGCGGTATCTGGATCAGGCTGAGACTGTTGAGCACATCGTCACGCTGGGCGGTGAGCATTTTGGTCGGCAGGGCGGTGGCGAGGAACCACGGTGTGCCCTCGATAGGGCGCATGAAGAATGTGGCGTCTTCACCGTTGTTGTCGAACTCGACGCGTTGCGCTTTATCGCGGTTCTGCAGGCCGGTCTTGATCTGATTGATGAAGGTCGAGCTGGCCGCGAGTTCGCTGATGTTCTTCAGTACGATCGGACCGCTGATGCGCGAGCTGTTGCTGATGATCTTGCCGTCAGCCTCGACGATGAGCATTTCGGCGTTGAGGTCTTTTTCCTTGCGCGCCACCAGGTCGTTGAAGAAGCCCAGGGTCACGTCGATGGTCGAGACGCCCCAGGCGCTGCCGTTCTTGTAGATGGCCATGGCGCAGTTGGTGCGCGGCTCGGCACTCGCGTCGTCCTTATAGGCAGCGGCCCACGCGCACTGGCCGCGCGGGGTGGCCATGCCGCCCTTGTGCCAGCTCTGGTCGTAGTAGTTCGGTGCGGCGTCGCTGTTCCAGAACGTATTGACCTTGAGCTGACCCGAGGCATCGCGGTGCCAGAAGGTGCTGAACTTGTTGCGGCCGGCTTCGCGCTGGCCCGGCAACGGCCAGATACCGCCGCCAAAGACTTTCAGTTCGCCGTACTGATCCACCAGCCCTGGCAACACCACGTCGATGGCTGCACTGTCGAGCAGGGGGATGGTCTGGGTGATGCTGCGTTGCTGCGCCTGCACCTTGTTCAGTTCGCCCTGAATCTGCACGGCGACTTCGGCGATGCGGTTGAGCACGACCTTCTCTTCGGTATCGCGCAGGGTCGGTGCGACCAGTTGGCTGATGCCGACCACGGTCAGCACGGACAACAGCAGGATGAACAGAATCAGAAACAGCGTGTAGCGAGCCTGAATAGTGCGCAGTGCGGGCATGGAACTGATCCTTGAGCGGCGTTTTTGTTGGAGGGCAGGAATAAAACAGGGCGGGTATCACAGCGTATCGTCGTTACGGGCGGAAGCTTTAGGTACTTGCGCGCCGAAAGAACTCAGGGCGATGACCGGTTGGTATCGGGATTGGTACATCTCCAGCAATCGCCACAGTTGTTACATCCTGATGACGGCGCTGAACCAATGTTTGCGGGCCTTAAGCTCGGTGTCATGAATGTACGAGATTTGTAAAAAAGCGCACAAAAGGGTTGGTTGGATCAGGCGAAGCGGCCGATACTCGCGCCCATTCAATTGGTTGGGACAAGGACATTTCATGCTCATTGCACAAGGAATCCTCGCATGACGATCGGCTATACCGGCGCCTGGGAAAGCAAGGCGGGCGTAATGGTCCGTGATACCGGGGCGAAGAAACAGGTTTCGCAGAGCGTCAAGGTGCAGCAGATGCTGACCCTGGTCGGCAACGATCCGAATGCGCTTAACGTCGCGGAGATGGACAAACAGGGTTTGCGCAAGCAGATCAAGGGCTTTGATCCAGCCAACGTCTCCGTAAAGCAGTTGGGCAACCTCAGCGAATTCCTGCGCGGGCGCGGCCTGATTTCCGAGATCACCTCGATCACCTTGCTCAATGCCGGCGACAAATTCGACCGCTTCGGCGTGCAGAAAGACCCGGAGGCGAAGTTCAACGCGCTGGAGTATTTCGCCACGCAGCTCGATGCCATCCAGACCAACAGTCTCAATGGCAATTACTACGGCAAGAGCCTGATTCCCGAATTCAAGAAAGCCATTTACGTCCTGCAGAATCTCAAGACCTATGGCGAAGGCAATGCGGCAGTTCCGTCCGACAAAGGCCTGAAGGCAAAGGCCTGACTTCTGCCGATGAAGCCCGCTCATCCGTGTGCGGGCTCCGGCTGATTACACCGCAGCCATGGCTCGCCCAGTGAGTTGACGTTGTGCCTGGTCGTGTAACTGCTGCATGTGCGGGCAATGCAATGTCAGCTTGCGCGTGCGGTAGCCGCGATGAAACAACGTCAGCCAGCCTCCTGGATTGTCTTGCGCAGGCGCCAGACCGGTGAAAGCAAAACCGATGGCGTTAAGACTGTGCAGATCCACGGCAAACTGTCGCGAAAGCTGTAGACGAATCGAAACCAGCCAGTGCCCGGGCAGCGTTCTCAGCTGATCGAGC
Source organism: Pseudomonas glycinis (assembly GCF_054871425.1). Taxonomy (NCBI): domain Bacteria; kingdom Pseudomonadati; phylum Pseudomonadota; class Gammaproteobacteria; order Pseudomonadales; family Pseudomonadaceae; genus Pseudomonas; species Pseudomonas glycinis. The sequence continues at coordinate 212,337 of NZ_JBTYHF010000007.1, forward strand.
AGTTCCGGTTCGAGTTTTTCCACGAGCATTTCATGCCGATTGCCGTGTTGTTGAACCTGAACCGAGGGCCCGCGCCAGCATGCTGCACTGGGAGAACAGCCAAACGCCGCCGTCATACGCTCCATGAACGCACGGTAGCGGGTTGGCCACGGCTGCTCCGGCAGCGGGCGCTGGTAGCCGTCTATGGCGCGGACACCCAAGACGATCGACTCCGGTGTTTTGCCGCCAAAGGGTGAGCGGACATAGTCCGGCAACAGTCCGGTGTTATGAAAACCGAGACTGATAGCCATGCGTTGGGTATAGGGGTGGTGGGTGACCTGTTTGATCGAAACGCTGCGACAACCCAACGCCTGTGCATGAGTCAGCAGTTGCGCGCCCAGGCGCGTGGCAATGTTCTTTCCGCGGGTATCGGGATGTACGACGCTCAAGGCCAGTTCGGCATCGTGCGAGCTTTCGCTCTGCCGATACAAAGTGGCATGGCCAAGAATCCGCTCTCCCTCCACTGCAACCAGTGAGTGCCAGCGTTTGTCGGCGTGGTTCTGGTTGATCAGGCAGGGCATGTAAACGTCGGTTTGCACGTAATGATCGCCATAGACCTCGCGAAACAATTGGCTGACGGCTGTAGCGTCGGTGTCACGGTAATTGCGCAGGATCAACGACTCCATAACGCACCTCCCCCTCGTCCGGGCCATAGCAGCGCAAGTCAACAATCCTCAGGCTTTTCCCCGCGCGAGGATGGCGCGCAAGGTCCTCGAAGCGGCAGCTCCGTATACGCAGCTGCAATAACCCGGCGCCTCGCAGTTGTGGTATCTGCGGATACAGTTCGATCAAGCGGGCCTCGAGTCTGTCCTCGATGCGGGTCGATCTTTCGTTGACTACGTATTTCACCGTCAATAGATCTCTGCCGTCGTCGTGCTCGACCAATAACTGCCAATCGTTGCTGCCAGTGATGCTCCGTACGATTTCGCTGATTTCATCGGTCATCAGCGACAGAATGCCGACCCGCACACGCTGGCTGGTGCCGCTGCGCCCGCGCAGGGCGAATTTGCGTTGCGCAGTGCCCGACGGCTCTCGCCAGCACGCGAGATCTCCGACGGGATAGCGGATCAGCGGCATCAAGCGGCGATGCAGATTGGTCAATACGAGCAGACCGGTTTGATCGCAGGCCTCGATCGTTGCGCCGCTGTGCTGATCGATAATCTCCAGCAGTGCGTGACCGTCAGGTGTGCGATGTTCTCCTTCGATGCAGTCACGATGACTTGCACCGATGAATCCGCCATCGACGCTGGCGTAGCCGATCGAGGCAATGCGCGCGTTGGGCAGCACTTGCTCAAGGAGCTGGCGTTGTGAGGCAAACAGACTCTCCCCGCCATAAAGCACGGTATCAACCAAGGGCAGCGCAAGGCCGCGGTGTTGGAGCCAACTGGCGAAGGTCAAAAGTTGCGCAGGCACGCCAGCCAACACGTTGATCCGGTGTTGCACGATGGCATCGGCCAGCATTGGCGGGTCGACTTCGCCGGTAAACGGAAACTCGGTAATAGCCGTTTCCACATGGGCCAGTGAATCGTGGATAAACAGGAAACTGGCGTAGAGGTCGCCAGCGAAGAACAGATTGGCGACACGGTCGCCGGAGCTGAATTGCTCGCTCAGACTGCGACCGAAAGCTTCCACTGTGCGTTGCCATTCCGTGCGGGCATATACGGAGAGCCTGCCGCCGCCGGTTGAGCCACCGGTCTTGAAGACCAAGGCGTGGGCCAGGGGGGCAGTCAGAACCGGCCATTGCGCCAGATCCGCGCTGTCTTTCCAGAAGTCTGCCGGATCAAGTACTGGCAGTTCGCGCAGCGAGCTTATTGCCTCGGGAATATCGGCGAGGCTGTTCCTGTAGTAGGGCGAATGCTTGCGGGCAAAACCGGTCAATTCGCTAATCGGGTCGGTTGTTTTCACGGTGTGTTCTTCTTGATTCGAATGAGCCAGCTCACGGCAAGCGTCAGCGGCGGGAGTCAATGACCAGCGGCGTCTTGCCGCTGTGTTTGTTTTGAACGAAGTGCTCGGGCGGGCATTGTTCGATCTGCAGCACCAGCAATCCGCTGTCGACCACGGTCATCAGGGTCAGGTAATCGGCGAGACGGTGTTTAGCGATGTCGGCTGCAAGTTCGCAGTGCAGTTGCATGCGCTCGACGCCGTCAGCGCTGTGGTCCAGCTGCAACTGAAACGGCACTTGCAGCCGCGACGCCAATTCGCTCAGGGAGATGAAGTCAGTGCCGATGCGCAACAGCTTGCCGTGGCGTTGCAACAGCTCGAAGCGTGGCGACGTCAGCCCGCAGGCGCAGACGCCCGGCAGCCAGCGCCCGGTGTCGCCAATCTCATAACGCTGCACGCGCTGGCCACCTTCACGGGCGAGCGAGGTGACCAGCAGCCGACCCACCTGATCGCCGATCACCGGCACATCCTCATCGAACGCGACGATTTCCAGGTCCTGGATCGCGTTCATCAGATGGAAAACCCTATCCGCCGAAGCCTTGCAGGCATGGCCTAGCGGGCCGGCATCGACGCTGCCGTAGATCGCCGAGCGAATGCTCGACACGCCACAACTGCGCAGCAATGCACGGTTCTGCTCGCTCAGATGCTCGCCACCCAGAAAGACTTTTTCAACCCCGCCATAAGCACGCAGACGCTCCTGTTCATTGAGAAACAGACGATGCAGGGTGGCGGGCATACCGACCAGCACGTTGACCCGTTGGTCGATGATCAATTGGGCAATCTCCCGGTAGTCGTCATCGATAGGGGCGGCCATGGGCAGGTGCGTCACCTCGAGCAATTCCAGCGCTTTGCTGAAACTTAGAAAACCGCCGTACAGCCCGCCACAGAAGAACAGGTTCATGACCCGATCCCGCGCCGGATCAAGACCAACGGCGAACAGACCGTCAGCGGTTGCGCGCATCTGCCGATCGAAATCGCGATAGCTGTAGCCGGCCAGAGCAGGGGTGCCGCTGCTGCCTCCGGAGCGGAAATACAACTGCGCCTGATCGTTGATGGGCTGGGCGACGAACGCCTCTTTGTTCATGATCGCAGCGCTCGACTTCGCCGCGAGTGGCGGTGAATCGAGACTGGCCTGATTCGGCAGCTGCGTGGCCGCCAGACTCACCGATACCCGCCGACTCAAACGTTGCAGCGCATAGACGCCATCATGGGGTTCGCCTGCGTAACCGTCGTGAATGCTGCCGATCGGTGCGATACGCGTGACCCCGGCGGCGATCAGCGCATGAGTAAGCTCGGCAATGCGTGATTGCGCACACATCAGCGCGCAGCTTTGCAGGACGTTGCGCCAGGGCAACAGGGCGGCAGTGAGCAGTGCCTGCGGCAGCGGGTGCAGCAGTACGCTGCGAAACAGCGGTGAAGGCGCGAGTTGCCGCTCATGGCTCCAGATCACCCGCCAGCCCGGGCCGCTCCACACTTGCCCGGTGTGTCCGGCGAAACTCTGGCCGAGGCGGGCCATCTGCGTGTGCGTGGTAATTTGCGAGGCTTCCTGGATTGTCGGCACCAATGCCGGCCATTGCGTGGCGCGTCGTTGCAGGGCCTGCGCCAGGCGTTCACCGATATCGCGCAGAACCTGCGGATCGTCGCTGTCCACCAGCAGCCATTGCGGGCTGGAGCAGGCCTGCTGATCCAGTCGGCAGACTTCGTCGGCGACGGCATCAAGCGCCTCCGGCGTAGACGATTCCGGGGTGAGATAGACGAAGCTGATGCGGTGCCCCCAATCGATCCAGCGACAACCCGGCACCAACTGTTGCCGAATCGCTTGCAGGGCCGCTTCGCCACCCCACGCTGCAACCCCGTTCGCGGGTTTGCAAAGCTTGCCGATCTGCTCGGTGCTCGCTGGAATCACCGCGACATGTCCGGCCAGTTGTCCGCTTGCATCGCAGTCGACCAACGCGCGCAACAGTTGCGCCGTCACGCCTTGATCGCTGCGGCTGGGGCGCAACCAGTTGACGTTGCCGGCGAGCAGACTTTCCACTACCGCGCAAAAGGCCAGCAGCGGCGCGTTGGCCGGAGTGATGTGCACCACCAGGCCGAGTGGACGCCAGGCTTCGAAGCGTGGCTGGCGATAATCGAAACGACGCAGGCAATCGCCCTCGGCGCCCAATTCACGCTGGCGTTTGTAGGCTAGCGCTTCGGGTTGGCAGAAATCGATCAGGGCCTGCCGCTGCTCGTTGTCGAGGAACAGATGCGAGTGCGCGTCATGCAGTTGCCGGGCAAATCCCGCGACTGCGTCGATGACTGTGCGGCTGTCGAGTGCCCTCGCCAAGTGTTGCGGCAACGCCTGTTGCAGATCTTGCAGCGCTTGGTCGAGGCTATAAGCGTGGTGCAGTTGTCCATTGATCAAATACATATCAGTGACTTCCCAATAATTCGGCGGCGGCCATTGCGCAGCTTCTGCCCGCTGTGGTGGCGGCGCGGCCGTGCAGTTCGAACCAGTCGCTGGTCAATCCACAGCCGCAACTTGCGCCCGGGTGCAGCGTGGCAAGGTCGCTCATGACCACGGCGTGGGCCGGGCTCGATGAGATGTAAGGCGAGACGAAGCCGAGCAGGCCTTGTTGGCCATAGGGCAACAGGGAAAAATCCACCGGATCGCGAATCAGCACCCGCGAATACACCGGCACATGAAAGCGGTGACGGGCGCATTCGATGTAAGGCACCGCGTGTTCGACAGCACCGTAACCATCGCGGCAGCGGGCCGGTTCGATGCCCAGTTGCCGATGGATATGGGCGTAAAACTGTGGTTTGGGAATTTCCTCCGCAGCCTGGGTTTTCCAGCCACCGCCAAAAAAAGCCAGCGAACCGGCGGGCAATTGCACATCCTGCACAGCGGTAGCCTGCATGCGTTGCAGGGTCTGCCAGAGAAACGCCGGGAAGCCGAAAATCCGTACCGGCAAACCTTCTTCAGCGAATGACTGCAATGCGGCGATGACACCGAATACGTCGAACTGATGGCCGCTACCGGTGTTGCGCAAGGCGTAAACCACGCGATTGACCGGGGCAAACCGACAGAGAAACTGGTCGGTAAACGAGGTGCCCAAGGTGATGCGTCCTTCGGGTTCGTAGCTCAACAGCAGGTAGTTGCACGGACTATCGGGAGTGTCCCAGGCGTAATGGCGGAAGATCTGCGCAACCATGAACTGCGCGCGAGCCAGGCTGCGTTCGTCGTAACGCATCCGGCTTTTCTGCCCGCTGGTGCCCGAAGAAGTCAGTTCCAGGGCGTTCGTCCCCGTGCTGCTGAGCAGAAGGTGTTGCTTGAAGAAACTGGCAAAGATCGGCGGCAGACGCGACCAGTCATTGAGATTGTCGAGGTCCTGCGGCTTCAGTCCGTGGGCGTTGAGCCAATGGGCGTAACCCGGGGTGTGATCGCAGTGAAAGCGGCTGATTTCGGTCATCGCTCGATCAAACAGAGCGGGCGCGGCTGAATCCGCGCAATAGGGTTGCTTCAACGCGCACAGCGCGTCGGCATAGGGTAGGTGAGTCATCAGTGTTCCTTACTGAGGCGAGGCCACATCAGATGTGGTGGTTTGCAGGAGCCGGTAAACCATGGGCAGGCACATCAGCCCGCCGAATGCGGCCCAGATAGCGAAGTATTCAAGACGGCTGCCGCCACCGATGGCCGCAATCAGCGAACCGCCAAAGCCCATGACGGCGATCGAGATCATGCCGGTCAGCGCCGACACCAGGCCTTTGCTGTCGTCACTGGAAAACAGCGCCAGGCGATACACCGCCGCGTTGCTCATGCCCAGCCCGACGGCGTACAGCGACAAACTCGCCACCACCGGACCAAGCCCCGCGCCGAGCAATGCGCACGCGGCCAGAAACAGAAGGCCCAGACAGAACGGCCAGAGCGCCAGTTGAATCAATTGCGTCAGCGAATGAGTCTGCAGCAAGCGGTCGAGAATCAGATTGCCGGCGATGACTGCCGAGAACACCGGTATCTGCCACAGGCCATATTCCAGCGGCGGCAGTTCCAGTACCCGCACCAGCAGCAATGGCGCCAGGCCTATCCAGGCGATCAGCGGCAGACTCATCAGGCCGAGCGCCAGGCTTGCGCAGAGGAAACGCGGATTGCCCAACAGCGCACCGTAGCGCCGACAAGTGAGGCGCCAGGAGAAGGGTACTGGGCGAGTTTGATGACCGTCGCGGCGCTCGACGCCCACGGTTTCCGGCATCCACAGCAACAGGCCGAGCCAGACCAGCGCTGCTGTGCATCCCAGCAGCAGAAAAATTTCCCGCCAGCTCAGCCATTCCAGCAGCAGGATGCCAAGCAGCGGCCCGAGCAACGGCGATAACAACGCAACATTGCCGAGCAACGCCATCAGCCTGACGGCGTCGGCTTCGCAAAAAACCTCCTGCAATGCCGGGTAGCTCACGGCGACGACGAATCCCAGCCCCATGCCCTGCAACAGACGCAACAGGTTGAACGCTTCAATGCTGTCGGTGCTGAAAGCTGCCGCGCACGACACACCGAACAGCGCACTGCCGATCAATAACAGTGGCCTTCGCCCGAATTGATCGGACAAGGGACCCAGTAGCCACTGCAGGCAGACGCCACCCAACAGATAAAGATTGAATGCATGGGGAACATGCTGCGCGTCTGCCTGGAGGTCGGTGGTGACGTCCAGCATCGCTGGCATGATCACGTCGCTGGCCATGTAAGTGAGCAGTTCGAAAGCGGTCAGCGCCAGACAGAAACCGGCAACCTGTCTGGGGCCGATATTGATAAGTGTTCTCTGCATGAACATCCCTGTTTTATGAGTGGTAGGAAGTTCGCAGAGCCTAGGTGCAGACGCACAGCCGACCTAGCCGTTTGCTGCGTCAGCAGATTTCAAAAACTTACGGCATGTTTAAAGGATTGGCGCGGCGCGGAAGCTGTTTACTTGTTTGCGCCAGAGCAGGGAGGGCGGGCCATGCCTCAAGGTCGGCTGACCTTGCAGCCAAAAGTCTTCAGGGGCGGTAACATGAGCGCCCGTTTGCCCCGGCACGTCCCCTAATTCGGCAAGCGTATGGCTTGCAAACGCATACATTCCAACGTTTCAGGAAACCGCAATGACCCAGAAGCAACGCTTGATTTATTCGATTCTGATCGCCCTGTCGGTACTGGCGATCATGCTGGGCCTGTCCTGGCTGCAAAACGCCGGCATGATCACCGAGAAAACTTTCCAGTACGTCGCGATCGGCGTGGCGGTGGTTGTGGTGGTGATCAATGGCGTGATGCGCCGCAAGGTCAAGCCCTGAAAGCGAGCCTCATTCGTGGTTGAGGACCGCTGCAGCCTGCGGGTGCAGGCTGTAACTCTTGTCGGCGTTGAAGGTGATCACGCCTTCGGCGCACAAGCGTTTCAGCACTTCGCGCACGCTGAGAAAAGACAACGGCACGTCCAGATCGAGCAACTGGCTATGCACGCCACGTACGCCAAGGCGACGATTGCTCTGTGCCGCCACCAGCAGGGCGTCGATGACTTTCAGACGAATCAGGCTGGTGCGCAGGCCGAAACTCTTCAGTAGCACGCGGATGCGCTCATTGCCCGGACGCTCGCCGCGCTGGGTGAAATTGCCGGTGTGCGAACCCATTGAAACGCCCAGGGGCGTCTGGCTACCGTCCGTTGGTAGTTGCGAGTTGTACATGCGATTACTCCTTTTCAGAGCCAGATCGGGAAAGGTTTTGTTGCGCTCTCTAAACAAGACGTTTCAGCACGACAAATCATGAAAGAAAAGATGTAGAAATTTCGTCGGAAATTCGTCCCGGCCTTGTGATGCCGGCCTCGTGCCGAAGGATTGCCCGCTAAATTTTTTTCCTCAGCTTCGTTTCTTCGACAGGCTCATTGCGCGTGGACGCAGGGGCAATCGACCTTTCGATCAGGAGCAAGCGTGATTATTTCCAGGCAACTCACCGGGCTGGCCCTCGCCAGCACCTTGTTCGGACTGAGCCTGTCGGCCCATGCACTGAGCCCGGCTGCACAAACCAGCGCCGATATTCGCCGCACCAGTTTCGGCGTGCCGCACATTCGTGCCGAGAACGAACGCGGGCTGGGCTTCGGCATCGGTTACGCCTATGCCCAGGACAACCTGTGTTTGCTGGCCAACGAGATTGTGACGGTTAACGGCGAGCGCTCACGCTACTTCGGCCCGGAGCAGTTCACTGTCGAACAACGGGAAAACCGCGTCAGTGATGTGTTCTTCACCTGGCTCAATACTCCAGAAGCGGTCGAAACCTTCTGGCAGGCGCAACCGACGCAGGTCCGCGACCTGGTCGAGGGTTATGCCGCCGGATACAACCGCTATCTGGCCGAACGGCGTCAGCAAGGGTTGCCGCAGCAATGCCAGGGCGAGTGGGTACGTGATATCAGTGCCGAGGATCTGGTCAAACTGACGCGGCGCCTGTTGGTGGAAGGCGGGGTGGGCCAGTTCGCCGAGGCTCTGGCCGGCGCCACGCCGCCGCAAGCCACCGCGCAGGTCAAGCACGATGCCGAGGCGTTCCAGTTGGCCGACGCCCGTCAGCAACGTTTCGCCCTGGATCGCGGCAGCAACGCCGTGGCAGTCGGCAGCGAGCGTTCGTTCAACGGCCGTGGCATGTTGCTGGCCAACCCGCATTTCCCATGGGTCGGCGGCATGCGTTTCTATCAGATGCACCTGACCATCCCCGGCAAGCTTGATGTCATGGGCGCGGCATTGCCGGGTCTGCCAATGATCAACATCGGTTTCAACCAGCATCTGGCCTGGACCCACACTGTCGACTCGTCGAAACACTTCACCTTGTATCGCCTGCAACTCGATCCAAAGGATCCGACTCGGTATTTGCTCGATGGCAAGTCGCTGCCGCTGAACAAACAGACGGTTACCGTGCAGGTCAAGCAGGCTGATGGCCAGGTCGTGCCGGTGAAGCGCGATATCTACAGTTCGCAGTTCGGCCCGATCGTGCAATGGCCGGGCAAGCTCGACTGGGACAAGCAATATGCCTACAGCTTGCGCGATGCTAACCTCGACAACGATCGCGTGCTCAAGCAGTGGTACGCGATGAACCAGGCCAGCAATCTCAAGGATCTGCAAGACGCCGTGCACAAGATCCAGGGCATCCCGTGGGTCAATACTCTGGCGGTGGATGACAAGGGCCAGACGCTGTACATGAACCTGTCGGTGGTGCCGAATGTCAGCGCGGAAAAACTGGCCAAGTGCAGCGATCCACGCCTCGGTCTGCGCATGATTGTCCTGGACGGTTCCAACAGCGGCTGTGCCTGGGATGTCGATCCGCAAGCTGCGCAGCAGGGCATTTTTGCGTCCAGCCAGTTGCCGCAATTGCTGCGCAAGGATTTCGTTCAGCACTCCAACGATTCAGCGTGGCTGGCCAACCCGGCGCAACCGCTCACCGGCTATTCACCGCTGATCAGTCAGGACGGACAACCGCTGGGCCTGCGCTCGCGATTTGCGCTTGATCGTTTGGCTGAGCTGAGCAAAAAAGGCCCGTTGGCGGTCAAGGATCTGCAGCATATGGTCATGGACGATCAGGTCTATCTGGCCGCGCAGGTCATGCCCGATCTGCTGAAGTTCTGCGGCGCCGATCTGGGCAGCGATGCGGCCACGCTGAAGCCGGTCTGCGCCAGCCTCAAAGCCTGGGATGGTCGTGCCAGTCTGGATTCCGGGATCGGTCTGGTGCACTTCCAGAACATTATGCAGGCGCTGCTTGACTCACCGGATATCTGGCGTGTTGCATTCAATCCGGCCGATGCGCAACACACTCCGCACGGCCTGGCGCTCGAACAACCGGCCGTGGCCAAGGCGCTGCGTGAAGCGATGCTGGCGTCGGTCGAACTGGCCGGCAAAATGGGCCTGAAGCCGGACATGCGCTGGGGTGACATCCAGGTGGTCAGCAGTGGAGGGCGGCAAACGCCGATTCATGGCGGGCCGGGTACGTTGGGCATCTACAACGCGATGCAAAGCGTGCCCCGTGATGACGGCAAACTTGAGGTGGTCAGCGGCACCAGCTATCTGCAAGTGGTGAGCTTCGACGAAAAAGGCCCGCATGCCCAAGGGCTGCTGGCGTTCTCGTTATCCAGTGATCCGGCGTCGAAATATTCACGCGATCAGACCGAGGCGTTTTCGAAGAAACAGTGGAGTGTCCTGCCATTCACTGAGCAGCAGATCCAGGCGGATCCGCAATATCAGGTGCTGACGATCAAGCAGGATCAGGCAGGGAAGGTGGCAGCGCAGTAAACAGTCGTCGCCTGAAACAAACGAAGGCCGCCTCCCGTAAGGGACGCGGCCTTCAGCTTTTCGGCGGGCGTTGCGGCATCGAATTGATTACCGGGTTGCCTTCCTTGTTGCGGGTCAGGTAGACCGGCAGCACTTTCGGCAGGCTGTTGGCGAGGTTGTTCATCTCTTTGATGTTGTAGACACCGCCCACGCGGATCGCGCCGGTACTGGTGTCGGCCAGCATCAACGGCTTGTCCAGGTAACGGTTGATCAAAGGCAGGGCGTCGTGCAGCGCAAGGTTGTCCAGTATCAGTCGGCCGCTGCGCCACGCCAGCGAGGTATCGCCGGGGTAGGTCTGACTGATTTGCGGTGCGTAATCGCCTTGTCGGTAGCGTGCCTGCATCGATGGACTCAGACGCAGGCCGTCGCCCGGCAGATCGCGATTGCTGCTGACCAGCACCGAACCTTCGACCAGATTGACCCGAACCTGATCTTCATACATCCACACGTTGAATCGGGTACCGGTCACGCGGATCTTGCCGTCGCCGGCGCGCACCACGAACGGATGAGACGCGTCATGGCTGACATTGAAAAACGCCTCGCCCTTGTTCAGGGTGGCGCGACGTTCATGTTTGTAATTGCTGAAAGTCAGGTCGGTGTTCAGGTTGAGTTCCAGCTGGCTGCCGTCACTCAGAGTGATCTGACGCACACTGTCGGTGGCGGCGTAATGCTGATAACTGTTGGGCACCCAGCCCAGACTCCAGCCGCTGTAGGCCGCGAGCGGCAAGCCGACAGCGCAGGCGCCGGCGATGACCGCGAACTTGCGCCACGAACGCGAAGGCTTGCGCTGCGCCGCGAGTGCCTCGGGCTCGGTTCGAGGCAGATCTCCGGCGACTTCCCAGATTTCCTGCATGGCTTCGTATTCAAAGGCGTGCAGCGGATGGGCTTCGTGCCAAGCTTCAAATGCGCGACGCTCCTCGTCCGTGCAGTCAGCGGCGTGCAGACGCATGCACCAGTGCGCGGCGGCATCGGTGATCGCATCGTATTCGGCTTCCGAGAGAGTGTCTTGGGTCATTGACTCGTCCTGATTTCGCTCATTCTAACCTCGCCGGCAGGCTGCCGAGAACATCCGTCATGGCATTTACCCATCAACGTGGAACTTATTTTTCCCTGTGGCGCCCAAAAAAACAGGAAGCAACTGCCTACTATCCATAAATGGAGTGAAAAAATGATCAAAAAGACATTCGCAGCCCTGATTGCCACTGCCGGTTTGTTCAGCGCCGGTGCCGCCCTGGCGGACAAGCCAGGCGCAGGCTGGATCACCATCGAAAAGGCCATCGAGGTCGCCAAGACCAAGGCCGGTTATGTCGAGGTCTATGAGATCGGCGCCGACAATGACGGCTACTGGGAAGGCGAAGGGCGCAAGGCCGATGGCAGTGTCTATGAGTTCCGCATCGACGGCGCCTCGGGCAATGTACTGCGGGACCAGAAGGATTAACCCAGCATAAACACCACTGATTCTTGTGTTGAGCAATGCGCTGGCGCGACGTCAGCGCATTTTTTTGTCTTCACGGCAGCGCTTGCGAGGATCCTGCCTGATCCGACCCCGGCGCCGCTGACGATAGAGGGGCGGGAAGCGGGTCGAGCTGGCGGCCCAGTTCACTGATGAGCAACGCGATCGAATCAGCGTTGGCGAGCATGACGTCAATCCTTGCATCTGCAGAATCAGGGCGGCAAAACGCCAGGCGTGCATCTGCAAGGTTTGTGGTGTTGGTAAGGCTGAGGATTTTTTGGTAATTGCCGGCATGCGCGGGTACTTTGTCCAGGTCGGTCCAGACCTGTTTGCCGGTCTTTACCGCAAACAAATGCTTGCCGTAGCGCGACAATAAGCTGCGATGACGTTCAATAGATTCCTTGGCATGTTTGCCCGAGGGCGTCCTCGTATCGATGAGGTCCAGATAAGGCGCCATGGCCTGCACGGCGACAAGATCGTCGCTGTCGCAAACCAGATGCGAGAGCTCATGGATCAGCGTTACAGCGCGGGCATGGGAATCAACATTGAACCGAGGGGGCAAATGCGCAGTGTATTTATCCAGTCCCGGGTTGAAAAACAGCTCAGTGAGATGAATGATTTTTCTCTTATCCTGTTTGAAAACGAATGCCACGGTATTGCCGCTGCCAGGTCCGTTCAGACCAGTAAAAAAGCGTTCGGTGTAGAGCAGATCGTCTTTCGGGTTCGTCAGTTCTCGGCAAACAGGAATAATCACCTTCTCGAATTTCCTGAGCAGCGTAGGCGTTATTACCGACACCTCGAAGAACTCCTTTAAAACTGTCTCTAACCGCGTGCCGGTAAGGTTGTCGCGCTGCGTAACGTAGTTATGCAGACAATTGACTGCGTATTCTCTTGCACGATTTACCGCTTGCTGTATCACGAACGCCCTGGCCGGATAGCGACGGTTGATCTGGGCCATGCCTCTGGCCTGGATATACATTTCTATGGAACGGTTTTCCTCGACTTCGTGTTGCACAGGGTCACGTTTTTTTGACCGGCAGCGATACACCTGCTGGCTGGTGCTTGCGACGACCAGACGGGAATTTTTCTCCTCGAGTGCCGGCCCCTGGTTGCCGTCTTTTTTGCGCAAATACCAGGTCTTTTCGACCTGGACCGTCGGATACACCTTGCCGGCAATAGCGGCGTATTTCTGCGTCGTCGACGAATCTCCATAGACCAGCTTATTGGCATCGAGCTTGAGGCTTTCCAGTGCCGTGCTGCTTTCGAAGGGCTGCAGATCCACGCGGGCGGGCGTTACCGGTGACACTTTTGCCCAGCGAGAGGCTGCTTGCACCGTCGTGGCTGTACCCTCAGGTGCGTGCGCTTCTGCGGCGAATTCGGTACTGACCGTTTCTGCCTCGCTTTCCCACGACAGACGTCCCAGGCTAAAGAGGGTAATCGCCCCTGCAATGAAGCTTTTCAGGGCGTTCGCCCAGTGGTGATCCTGCAGGCCTTCAGCGGAGGCCTTGAAATCCTGATAGCTGCGCCAAAGGAAAAATCCGCAGGCGAGTTTGCCCGGCAACACGTGCGGCACCAGGCGGACGCCGTGGCTGAACAGAAACTTCACTGCTTCCCAATCTGCCTGGGCGTTGATCTGTGGTTGGCTGCGCAGCATTTGTGGCAGAAGACTCAGGGTGTCTTTGTGCAACCGCTCAAGCACGTTGCCCTTTATGGGGGAGTCATGAAGGGTGATTTCACTGTTTTTGCCGATCGTTGTTTTCAACAGGCTCTTGAATACGGCCTGCTGCGCGTCAGGCAGACGCCGGATGAGCAAGTCCTGAAAGTGGCCGGGGGTATTGAGTGCTTCGATCAACTGCGCTTCGTTCTCGAACTCGCGAAATATCCATCTTGAGTAAGGCGCATAAAGGACCCGGGGCCCTGTTTGCCCTGCGCCCGGACCGAAGACATACAGTCCGAGCGCGTCTACGCAATCAGCGCCTGAAGTCTTGATCAACGATAGCGGACAAGCGATGGCGTGAGCACCGTCGACCATCGCCCGCGCTATCCCGTCCGGCATATCGAGGACCTGGCAGATATAGTCGTAGCCGGTATCAGAGAGTTGCTGTTGCAACTTCATCGAGTGGGCGTGCTGCATCAATTGCCAGGGCAGCTGGCGCAAGAACCGTTCTTTGCTGAGGCGTGCTGACGCGCTATCAGCTGTCAGCGCTTCGGTCACTTTTGCGGTGTAGGTAGTGGCAACGTCGAGAGATTGAAGCAGTTGCCGTACGGCGGACTGGCCAAAATCCTTCGGTAGTGCTGTCGCTGTTGTCGATGCCACTTTGAAACCGCTGTCCTGCACGACGTTGTAGTGATGCAAGCTAAACTCCAGCAAGTCACAGGCAGGGCCGGCCAGTGTCAGGTTGGGGGTGATCCGGATGTCCTGTGGCTTGAGGCCGTTGCCTGGAAATCGCGCATCGAGCAGTGTCTTGAGTGTCTGCTCGATATGAGTGGCCAGGGCCGGGGCCTCATCGAGGAAATCCTTGCCGTCGATGAACGCGCGGCGCAGTTCATCCAGCAACGCCAGTTGCGTGCGCTGCTCGGTCGCCGAGGCCATGCGCAACCAGTCGGGATAATCCAGATGACTGGCAAGGGTTCGTGCAAGGTCAACGGCGCGGCGCAGATTGGTATCGATTAGCGCGCTTTTCATTTGCTCAAGGTAAGTCTGCAGCGTGTCCGGGTCCTTGATACAAACGCGCAGCTCTTCTGAATCGGCAAGGAAGTGTTCAATGCCCGATTGCATGCGATTGCTGGAAACCCGGTCTTCAATCAATTGAAAACTGCCCAGGGTGTATTGCTGGTCCAGTCGACGTTGAGCCCTTGGCAGATTTTCCAGCAGCGTATGACTCTGGTTGTTGTCATCCAGGCGTTGTTGCAATTGCTTCTGCGCGACGGCGATATTCTCGAACTGTTCCAGCCCCGTGGCCGGTGTCCACAGGATGGCGCGTCCGGAATGCTGGTCATCCATGCCGCCGCGCTCGGTCAGAAGCACGCAGTGAGCGAGCGGCAGCGCACCTTTGAACTCGGCACAGGTGAGGGTGAGCGACCAGGCATCGGGGCGAAAACCATTGAGTGACTGGCGCTCCCTGCGTGTCGGATGCGTGGCATCGAGCACGGTGTCGACGATCTTTCGCTCCGCCTCCAGCCATGACCCGCTGAGACTGCGCAGGTAGGCCTCACCGCGCAGGCCATCTTCGAACGCCTGGGCCAGTTTCCACAGAATGCCTTCCAAAAAGACGCGCTGTTCGGCGCTGTGCGCGGTCGGCTGGTCTTTGAAGTGGCTGGTCAGATTATCCAGCGTCCGTCCCAGACTCGTCGCCTGCTGCGCAGCCTTGTCCGCTTGCACGAGTGACGATGGCGGAGTGCTGGTGAATAACGGACGGGTACTCCAGCGCTGATTGAGATCGAGCTTGAGCAATCGCTCATGAATCATCGAACGGATATCCAATGCCTTATCAAAGAGTGCATGGATATCGGTGGTGCGTTTGCTCTGACGAAAGCGCTGCAACACGAATTCAATGTTCTGGCGTTGTTTGGTGATGATGGTCTCGAACAGCGTCGTCATGATCTCACCGCCAATGTTTTCCCCGGATACCTGTGCGTTAGTGAAGCCAAGGTAGCGATTGCGCTCTTGCAGGTTCATCAGCCCGTACAGCTCATCTTCGTGCCCGGCAGCTCGCAGTTTGGCGGTGAGTGTCTGTTTGAGGTCGGCGTAATCGGTGAGCACCTGCAGGCCCTGGCTGGGCGTATAGAGATAAGCCTTGTCATGATTGATCATCAGCGAACCGGCCAGCTCGACACAGGCTGTCTCTTCGCTCAGGCACACGGTTTCGAACGTTGGCCGCCGCACTGCAACGCTTGGCTCACGGACCAGACAGTGAAGGGCGTCGAATTCGCTGGCAGTGAGGATCTGCGTTTCGCGCTTGATCATCAGATCCGCTCGCGCTTGATCCTGTAGCGTCTGGCTGAAGAAGGTACGTCTGGGCGAGCCCTCGAATGAGGCGCCGTTCCAGTAGATCTCAAGCTGCCGAAACAACAGCATGGTCAATTTTCCCGATGCGGACTCGATCGCATGGGTCCAGGCAGACTGATCGTCTTCGCTGACCGGACGAGCAGGATGGGTAAATTCCACGGTCTGACCGTGCGGCCAGCCTTGGCGATGAAAGTGCAGCAGCAGCGCCTCACTGAGCGACAGCGAGTCGACCCACTGTTTGTCCGCAGAGGAGGACGTCGAATAAAAACCGACCCGGGTTAGCGACTGTTGCAACGCGGCAAAATGCGCTTCGAGTAGTTCGTCGAGAATCTTTTCCAGCAACGTTGCAAGGGATGGCAGGCGTTTGAGCTCGTCCAGCAGGTCACGGGCGCACCTCTCCAGGGATTCGCCGATAGCCGCTTGCTGGTCCTCGAACACATCGCCTTCGATGGTTTCGCAGGTCAGGGTAATCTCGCGTTTTTCCACCAGTTCCTTGCGCAGCGAAACCGAGAGGAAAGCCAGCAGATCATCAGCTTCCCCGGCATTGTCGAGGCGTGTCTGCAGGGCGGCCGTCAGTGCTTGGCGGTCAGCGAATTTTTTCAGGCCATCGTAGGGCGTATAGAGAAACACGCCGTTGTCATCCGGCCCTGCGCTGAGCATGAAGCTGCCCGCCAGCGACACGGCCTGTTGCTTGTCGGCGTTGAGCAGGATGCGTTCGGCCAGCATCGGCGGGGTTTGCTTGTTGCGCAGCGATTGCGTCGCCAGTTGCGCATGGGCAAGCCAGTCGAAGTCTTTGCTGTGGAGACCGTGTGCCGGACCCAGGGCAGCATGCAGGCCGGGTGAATCGAATATCACTGGAAACAACAGCGGGGCAGTCGGGGTGGACATCATTGCAACTCTGAACGGGGCGCCATCGGGCTGGAACTCAACAGTAGATGCGCAGACTGGAGCACTTGCGGTAGATAGTTACCGCACACGCTGACCGTGAAATGTGCATCTGGGCGCGCCAGCGGATGCCGATCAATCGAAGGGTTGACAGCTGGCAGCTCGGGCGCGGTTAATCGGTGGGCAAATTCGACCGTACGCTGTTGTTCCCTCCAATAATCATTCTGGAGCTTCAGATGTCTGCGCTACACGATCCTGGCTCGTCCACAGTGTCCCTCGAGACACTGACGCAACTGCTTGAAACGATTTTTCTGCGCCACGGCACTTCCAGCGACGTCGCCCGGGTGCTGGCCGCCAACTGCGCCAACGCCGAACGCGACGGCGCCCACAGTCATGGCGTGTTTCGCATCCCCGGTTATGTCTCGACGCTGAAAAGTGGTTGGGTCAATGGCCATGCGGTGCCCCAGGTTGAAGACGTCGCGCCGGGATTTGTCCGGGTTGATGCTGGCAACGGTTTTGCCCAGCCAGCGTTGGCAGCGGCCCGACCACTGCTGATCGAGAAGGCACGTCATGCCGGGATCGCGGTGCTGGCGATCCGCAACTCGCACCATTTCGCTGCTTTGTGGCCGGATGTCGAGCCCTTCGCCGACGAAGGTCTGGTCGCGCTGAGCGTGGTCAACAGCATGACTTGCGTGGTGCCCCATGGCGCTGATCGGCCATTGTTCGGCACCAATCCGATTGCCTTCGCCGCGCCAAGGGCCAACGCCGCGCCGATTGTTTTTGACCTGGCCACCAGCGCCATTGCCCATGGCGATGTGCAGATCGCCGCGCGCAAAGGTGAAAAACTCCCGGTCGGCATGGGGGTCGACAGCCTCGGCCAACCGACCCAGGACCCCAAGGCGATTCTCGAAGGCGGCGCGTTGTTGCCGTTCGGCGGGCACAAAGGCTCGGCGCTGTCGATGATGGTCGAGTTGCTGGCGGCGGCATTGACCGGCGGCAATTTCTCATTCGAGTTTGACTGGTCCAACCATCCCGGCGCGAAGACACCATGGACCGGCCAGCTGTTGATCGTCATCGATCCGAGCAAAGCGGCGGGGCAGAACTTCGCCCAGCGCAGCGAGGAACTGGTGCGGCAGATGCACGGAGTCGGGCTCAAGCGTTTGCCGGGGGATCGGCGGCATTTGCAGCGTGCCCGCTCATTAGCGCAGGGCATCACGCTGGATGAACAGACCCTGGGGCAGTTGCGGGAGTTGGCGGGGGACTGAGTTTGCACAAGGCATAAAAAAGCGAGCCGCAAGGCTCGCTTTTTTTTGTGGCGCTGGAACTCAGCGACGGCCGAGCAGCAAGCCCACCACCAGGCCGAAACCGGCGGAAATCGCCACGGTTTGCCAAGGGTGGCCACCGATGTAGTTCTCGGTGGCTTCAACAGCGGGTTTGGCGCGGTCGCGCACGCTGGACACCGAATCCAGTGCCAGCTGCAGCTTCTGGGCAATTTGTGCGCGCAGCGTTTCTGCTTCTTCGCCTACCAGTGAAGCGCTGCTCTTGAGCAGTTTGTCCGATTCTTCGATCAGAGCCTGAAGCTCGCTGAAAGCTTGATCCTTGATTTGCTCTTCGGCAGCTTGCGAGGCGGTTTTACGGGCCATTGGGTGACTCCTTGCAGGTGAATGGACAGTGACCAATGGAGTGTAGCGGCAGGCGAAAAGTTGCATGTCATTCGCGGACAAGGGAAAAACCTGCACCGGAGATTTGTGTCGAGCGTGTAAGATGTCGCCATTTTACGCAGCAGGATATATCCCCATGAGTTTCAATCTGGCCGACAAATCCCTCGCAGAGCGCGCAGCGCTGGAAGACGAGAAATCCCGTCTGTTCGAACTCTGGCAGAACAATCTGGGCAAAGCCAAAGGCGAAGCCGCGCGCCTGTTTGGGGAGCGCTCCAAGCGCAAGGGCAAATGGGCCGAGTGGGTCCGCGCCGAGCTGGACGGCATGTCGCCGCCGGAATTCGCCAACATGGTGCGCAGTGAAGTCAATCGCCTGATGGCGGCGAACAAATAATCCGCTTCACCCCTGGCTGAACGTGGCGGCAATCGCCTCACGAACCTTGACCAGCACCGGATCGATCTGTGTGCTGGTGCGCCAGCCCAGTTCCACCGGATAGCGCGGTAAAGCCAGAGGGCAGGGCAGCAGCGCCAGTCCGCTCAGCGCCGCGATACTTGCGGCGGCGTGGGTCGGGATCGTCGCCACCGCCTGACTGCCCTTGAGCAGAAAGGGCAGCGCGGCGAAATGCGTGGTCGACGCGCAGACTCGCCGGCTCAAACCCACTGCCGCCAATCCCTCATCGGTGATACCGATAAAGCCGCCCGACGACACCAGAATGTGCTCGCGTTCAACGAACTCCTGCAACGCGATCTGCTGTTGGCCTGGCGCGAGACTGGCCGGGTCGACCAGACACGCATATCCGCCTTCCCCCAACACTTGACGACTGAGCAGGCGCTCGGAAAAACCGCCGGCAGTGATCGCCAGGTCGATGCTGCGCTCCATCAGCGCGCGGGCAACGATCTGGCTGTGGGTCTGGCGAAAGATCAGCCGCAGTTTCGGCGCGCGCCGGGCGAGTTCCTCGATCAAGCGGCGCCCGTAGGCAATTTCAAAATCATCTGACAGACCGATCGCCACCGAGCGCCCCTCGTACTGATTGGCCGCTGGATCAAGCATGGCCAGACTTTGCCGGCATTTGTTCAGGGCATCGCTGATCACCGGTTTCAGCTGATTGGCTTGCAGCGTCGGCGCCAGACCGCGCCCGGTGCGCACGAACAACTGATCGCCATACACCTCGCGCAAGCGACGCAACGCCGCGCTGACCGCTGACTGTGTTACGCCCAAGCGCAGGGCGGCGCGGCTGGCACTGGATTCCTCATGCAGCGCTTCGAAGACTTTCAGCAGGTTGAGGTCGATGTCGGCGATATTCATTTGGCTCATATCATTCAGCAGTGGGTAGGGCTTTATTCATGATCGCGTGAGACTGGAGAATCGGCAACACCTGAACCTGATGGAGTAAACACGATGGCCAAATCCATAGTGGCGGCGTTGCAGATCGGCGCCTTGCCCGGTGGCAAAGACGAAACCCTTGAACAGATCCTGAGCTGGGAAGACGCAATCCGCGAATCCGGTGCTGCGCTGGTGGTGATGCCAGAAGCCTTGCTCGGTGGTTATCCGAAAGGCGAGGGTTTCGGCACCCAGTTGGGTTATCGACTGCCCGAGGGGCGCGAGGCCTTCGCGCGTTATTTTGCCAACGCCATTGATGTGCCCGGCGCCGAAACCGACGCCCTGGCCGGATTGTCAGCACGCACCGGGGCCAATCTGGTGATCGGCGTGATCGAGCGCGCCGGCAGCACGTTGTATTGCACGGTGCTGTATTTTGATCCGCAGGCCGGGCTGCTCGGCAAACACCGCAAGCTCATGCCCACCGGCACCGAGCGACTGATCTGGGGCAAGGGTGACGGCTCGACGCTGCCAGTGTTCGACACCCAGGTCGGCAAGCTTGGCGCGGTGGTGTGCTGGGAAAACATGATGCCGCTGCTGCGCACGGCGATGTATGCCAAAGGCGTTGAGGTCTGGTGCGCGCCGACCGTTGACGAGCGCGAGATGTGGCAGGTCAGCATGCGCCACATCGCCCACGAAGCTCGCTGCTTCGTGGTCAGCGCCTGTCAGGTACAGGCCTCGCCGAATGCGTTGGGTGTGGAGATTGCCAATTGGCCCGGGGATCGACCTTTGATTGCCGGCGGCAGCGTGATCGTCGGGCCGATGGGCGATGTGCTGGCTGGACCTTTGCGTGGCGAGGCGGGGTTGCTGACGGCGGAGATCGACACCGATGAACTGATCCGCGCGCGGTATGACTACGATGTGGTCGGCCACTATGCGCGGCCGGATGTGTTCGAGTTGACCGTTGATGAGCGGGCGAAGCCGGGGGTGCGGTTCAATACCTGACATTGAAGCTTGCAAAGAACCTGTGGGAGCTGGCTTGCCAGCGATGGGGCCATGTCAGTCGACATCTTTTTGGCAGATGCACCGCTATCGCTGGCAAGCCAGCTCCCACAGGGATCGGTGTCCGATCAGAAAACTTTTTACCACGTCGCCGCACTCGCTTTAGGCAGGCTCAACTTGCCGCTGTCGGTAAAGCGCATCGTGCCGAACAACCCGCCCGCCAGTTTGCCGCGCAGCACGTAGGGCAGGTTATCGAGGCTTTGCGTCTGGCTCAGGCCCAACGTCTGGCGCAGCACCGAGAACGCCGAGACGCTGACCGGTACCGTGACAATGGCTTCAGAGAAACGCGGGATCGAGCCGCTCTGATCGCTCACACCGGACGCCAGCGAATGACCATTGACCTCCAGATCCAGGGCGATGCCGTTGTAATCGATCGCCGTTTCATTGGGGTTCTGTACGCGCAGCTTGATCGCGAAGCGCACTTCCAGTTCCTGACTGGGCAGCGGTTCGAGGCCGACCACGTTGATGTTCACCGGGTCGCGATTGGGTAACAGTGCGCAGGCACTGAGCGACAACAGCAGAAGCGACAGGATGACGGCGTGGACGCGGCGCATAAAAATCTCTCGACAAAAAAGGGCTGAACCGTCGCCGGTGCAGCCCTTTTTTTTCGAGGCGCGACGTCAGCGGTTCAACTGTGCGACAGCCGCCGCTTGGCCGGGTTCACCTTTGCCGGTGACTTCGGGGTTTTCCATGACCTGCAGGATCGAAGCTTCCGGGTCGAAATCGTCTTCTTCCAGCTCGATGAATTCTTCCGGCAGGAAGATGTTCAGCACGATAGCGCACAACGCGCCAACGGTGATCGGCGATTCGAAGATATTGCGCAGCGCTTGCGGCAGTTCGCGCAAGACTTCCGGCACCGCCGCGATGCCCAGGCCCATGCCGAGGGAAATCGCCACGATCAGCATGTTGCGGCGATGTAGACCGGCCTCGGCGAGGATCTTGATCCCGGCCACGGCGACGGTGCCGAACATCACCAGCTCGGCGCCGCCCAGCACCGGTTTTGGCATCAATTGCAGCACCGCGCCGATCATCGGGAACAAACCGAGCAACACCAGCAGCCCGGCGATGAAAAACGCCACGTAGCGGCTGGCCACGCCGGTCAACTGGATCACGCCGTTGTTCTGCGCAAAGGTCACCATCGGCATGCTGTTGAACACTGCCGCCATGGCCGAGTTGAGACCATCGGCGAGCAGGCCGGATTTGATTCGGCGGATGTACAGCGGGCCTTTCACCGGTTGCCGCGAGATCATCGAATTGGCGGTCAGGTCACCGGCAGCTTCCAGTGGCGACACGAGGAAAATCACCGCCACCGGCACGAACGCCACCCAATCGAAGTTGAAGCCGTACTTGAACGGCACCGGCACGCTGACCAGCGGCACCTCGGGCATCGACGCGAAATCCACCGTGCCCATCAGCCAGGCCACCACGTAGCCAAGGGTCAGGCCGATGACGATCGCGCCCAGGCGCAGAAACGGCACGTCGACACGGTTCAACACAACGATGGTACCGATCACCAGCGCCGCCAGAAATACGTGACTGGCCGCGCCCAAGTCAGGCGCGCCGAAGCCGCCGGCGATGTCGGTCATCGCCACTTTGATCAGCGACAGGCCCATCAGCGTGATGATCGTGCCGGTCACCACCGGCGTGATCAGCATGCGCAGTTTGCCGATGAACTGGCTGAGCACCACTTCGATGAACGCGGCGAAGAAGCACACGCCGAAGATCGTCGAGAGGATTTCATCAGTGCCGCCGCCGCGCGCCTTGACCATGAACCCGGCGCTGAGAATCACACTGATAAAGGAGAAACTGGTGCCTTGCAGACAAAGCAGACCGGAACCCACCGGGCCGAAGCGCTTGGCCTGGACAAAGGTGCCGAGGCCGGAGACGAACAGCGCCATGCTGATCAGGTAGGGGATTTCACTGTGCAGACCGAGGGCGCCGCCCATGATCAAGGTCGGGGTGATGATGCCGACGAAACTCGCCAGCACGTGTTGCAGCGCGGCGAACACCGTGGCGGTCAGGTGCGGACGGTCGTTGAGGCCGTAGATCAGGTCGTTGTTGCGCGGGGTTTTGTCAGAGGCGGTCATGGTGATGTGCGCGCCGCAAGGCGGGGCCGGGTCAGAAAATGGGTGCGCAGAATGCCGGAAGAGGGCGGCGAGGGCAACGAGCAATAACTGCCTGAAAGGTCAGGTTTTACTGCCTCTCCCTTGTTCTGATCGTTCCCATGCTCCGCGTGGGAATGCAGCCCGGGACGCTCCGCGTCCCTTCCAGAGCTGGAGCGCGGAGCGTCCCTTGAGGCATTCCCACGCAGAGCGCGGGAACGATCAAACGTGCCTCGACCGGCAATGGAAAAGCGCTCGTGGCATACTCCCGCGCATGACTTTCGACTCCCCCCTCAGTGCCTGGCAATACGCGGTCGACCACAAGGGTTTCATCCAGGATGAAGCCCAGGAGCACGCGGTCTGGGCCTTGCAAAAATGCCATGAAGCCTTGCATGCCGGCGCCCGCTCGGTCGGCGGCGTGTACCTGTGGGGGCCGGTCGGGCGCGGCAAGACCTGGCTGATGGATCAGTTCTATCGGAGCCTGCGGGTGCCAGCGCGGCGTCAACACTTTCATCACTTCATGGGCTGGGTGCATCAGCGTTCATTTCAACTCAGTGGCATCGCCGATCCGTTGCGCGCTTTGGCCAAAGAGCTGGCCGGCGAAGTGCGCGTGCTGTGCTTCGATGAGCTGTTCGTCAATGACATCGGCGACGCGATCATTCTCGGCCGGCTGTTTCAGGTGATGTTCGATGAAGGTGTGGTGATCGTCTGCACCTCCAATCTGCCGCCGGATGATCTGTACGCGGACGGCTTCAACCGCGACCGTTTCACGCCGGCGATTGCGGCGATCAAGGCGCACATGACCGTGGTCGCGGTGAATGGCGCCGAAGACCATCGCTTGCATCCGGGGACGATCGAGCAGCGTTATTTTGTTCGCGCGGATGATTTACCGAGCGCACTGGAGGCCGTGTTCAAATCGCTTGCCGCAGATGAGACTGTCAGTGAAGAACCCGTCGCCGTGGGCCACCGCACACTCAACGTGGTGCAAGCCAGCGAATCCGTGCTGTGGTGCCGCTACAGTGATTTGTGCGAGCAACCTTTCGCCGCCATGGACTTCATCGCCCTGTGCGATCGCTACCGGGCTATTCTGTTGAGCGAAGTACCGAACCTCAGCGCACAAAAACGCGAAGGACGTATTGCACGCGGTACCGAAGACGGCGCTGAGCGCGTGGTCGCCGGCGACCGGGAATTGCCACAGTTGTCGGTGCACGACGACGGCGTTCGACGCTTTATTGCGCTGGTCGACGAATGCTACGACCGCAAGGTGCCGCTGTACGTCGAGGCAAGCGTACCGATGGACGCGCTGTACACCGAGGGCTATCTGGAATTCCCGTTCCGCCGCACCCTCAGCCGTTTGCGGGAGATGCAATTGCAGCGCTTCGCTGAAGCCTGAAAAAAGAGGGCGCCGACATGAGTCAACCGCTGTCCCATCATTTGCTGACCATGGCCTATCAGAATGCCTGGGCCAATCACCGCCTGGCCAAGGCCTGGACCCGGCTCGACGCCACTGAATTGGCGGCGCCACGGGTGAGCTTCTTCCCCGGCATCCGCCTCACGCTTAATCACATCCTCACCTGCGACTGGTTCTACGTCGACGCGCTGGAGCGCGAATTGCGCGGGGACGAGCCGCACCCGGATTGCTACGTATTCTTTAATCAGGACGAGCCGTTTACCGATGCCGCAACGCTGCGTGCCGAACAGGCCCGCGTTGATCGCCGGCTGCTCGCCTATTGCGAGCAACTGCGCGATGCCGATCTGCCAAGAATCGTCACTATCGCTCGCGACGAACCGCAACATGACAGCCGCCTGCGCATGCTTTCGCACCTGTTCGAACACCAGATCCATCATCGCGGCCAAGTGCACGCCATGCTCAGCGGCACGACGGTAAAGCCACCGCAACTGGATGAGTTTTTCTGTGTTGGCGAAAGCGCATTGCGCGCCGAAGACTTCGCCGAACTGGGCTGGACTGAAGAGCTTATCTGGGGCCACTGACCGCGAAAGATCGCAGCCTCGTTGCACTCGTCAACTCCTAAACATATCGGACCGTAGGACCTGACGAGTGCAACGAGGCTGCGATCTTTTGATCTTCAGCTTTTCAAGTTGCCCTCTCAGGCGCACCCAAGCTAATGTCCCCGCTAGGCCTTCCAGCTAGCACCTTGCGCGCCGGGGCTTTTTGCTTAATCGGGGATGGAAATGGATTCCGCAGAAATACTCGTTCTTCAGGCCAGCTACAGCAACCCGGTGCACGCCGAAGCCATCGGCATCGTGCTCAACCATTACGCCGAAGATCCCATGGGCGGTGGTCACCCGATCGCGCCCGAACTGCTGCAACGCCTGCCCGAAGAACTCGCCCGCCGCCCGCATGCCTTCAGCGTGCTGGCCTTTGTCGGCGGCGAACCGGCCGGGCTGGTCAACTGTTTCGAAGGCTTCTCGACCTTCGCTTGCAAACCGCTGGTCAACGTTCACGACGTCGCCGTGGTCGGCAAATTTCGCGGCCTGGGGCTCAGTCAGAAAATGCTGCAGAAGGTAGAAGAAATCGCCCGTCAGCGCGGTTGCTGCAAGATCACCCTGGAAGTGCTGGAAGGCAATGCGGTGGCGCAGGGTTCGTATCGCAAATTCGGCTTTGCACCGGGGATGTTCAATCCGGATCACGGGCGGATGCTGTTCTGGATAAAGGACTTGCAGGCCTGAAGGCTCCTCACCGCAAATCACCAACATAAAAAAAGGCGCCCCGATCAGGGCGCCTGAACTGTCATCTTCCTGGCCGGAGCGGAGCCACGGAAGGTCCATCGGTTGCTCGGTAAAGCTCAGTCGCGGTAAGACTCGGTCACCTGCGCC
The DNA here is from genome assembly GCF_054871425.1 of Pseudomonas glycinis. Taxonomy (NCBI): domain Bacteria; kingdom Pseudomonadati; phylum Pseudomonadota; class Gammaproteobacteria; order Pseudomonadales; family Pseudomonadaceae; genus Pseudomonas; species Pseudomonas glycinis. Next base: position 237,949 of record NZ_JBTYHF010000007.1, read on the forward strand.
GTCTGGTCAGCAGGGACGCGAATTTCTTTCGCACTGGCGTCGGCCTTTTGCTCGCCTTGCGCGTGCTGGACCGGGAAGTTGTCGTAGTAATAACGCATGCGTTCGGCGCCGCCTTCGGCGAAGGCGCTGGTGGAGCCGAGGGCGAGCAGCGTGGTGAGAATGAAGGTAGTGGTTTTCATGGTGCCTCCTACTGAACAAGTGGGAGTCGGTTCGTCCGTGAAGCAGACCGCGAAAGAGAGTCTGCGACGCGGCCATTAACAATCGGTTAACGCTGGTTCAGGGCAAATATTGCGGCGTATTACAGAAACATCGCGGCCGATGGGCACAAAAAAAGGCCTTCTCGGCCCTTTGTCGTTTTACTTCTGCGCGACTTCCGCCGGATCAGGGTGTTTGGGCTTCATCAAACTGAAGTCAATCAACGCCCGCCGCGGTGCCTGGTACGGGTCGCCAATCAGCAGCTTGCGCGGTACGAAGCTGTCGCTGACCAGGCTTTTACTGCGATCCAGTTCATCGGAGCTCAACCCGGCCAAGTCCGCCCAGGTATGAATGAGCTGCGAGCTGCTGTACGGGCGGCTGAGGTCGCCGGCGAAGTTCCAGTCATGGTTTTCCTTCCACTTTGGCGAGGCCCAGGCCATGAACGGGATGGTGTACATCGGCGCGGTCGGTTTGTTTTCGTTGCGCCCCAGCGTGCCGTGGCCGGCGGAGTCGAAGACATCCTCACCGTGGTCGGAAAGGTACAGCAGGAAGCCATTCGGGTCGGTTTTGGCGTAGTCCTTGATCAGGCTCGAGACCACGAAGTCGTTGTACAGCACGGCATTGTCATAGCTGTTGTAGGTCGGTACCTGATCGTCACGCACGCCAGCCGGAACGCCTTGGCGATCCTTGAACTTGTCGAACGTCGGCGGATAACGGTACTGATAGCTCATGTGCGTGCCGAGCAGATGCACGACGATCAGCTTGCGCGGCGCCGCATCGGCCAGCGCCTTGTTGAACGGCTCGATGACGTCGCCATCGTACTGCGCCGAGTTCTGGTTGCGGTTGTTGTTCAGGTACGCCTGCTCGTCAGCCTGTTCGGAGAAGGTCGTGAGCATGGTGTTGCGCTTGGTCATGGTCTGCTGGTTGGTGATCCAGAAGGTCTTGTAACCGGCCTGTTTCATCACGCTGACCAGCGATGGCGTCGACAGGTACAGATCCGGGTTCTGCTCATCGGCGAAGGTCAGCACTTGCTGTAGCGCTTCGATGGTGTAAGGGCGCGGGGTGATGACGTTGTCGAAAACCGCCAGTTGATCCTTGAGCTTGTCCAGTTCCGGCGTGGTGTTGCGCGGATATCCGTAAAGACTCATGCGCTGACGGTTGGTCGATTCGCCGATCACCAGCACCAAAGTCGCCGGTTGCCCGGCCGAGGCGTCCTTGAGGTTTTTCAGCGGCGGGATCTTGCTGGCACTGTCGAGCATGCCTTGCATATCCCCCAGCGTTTCCAGATAGCGGTGATACGCCACGGCCATCTGCCACGGCACGGCAGGCTCGATGCGGGTTTCGAATTTCTCGAAGCCTTCAGCGAAATTGCCCATGCGCATGGTTTGTTTGATCAGCGGATAACCGGCCACGGCGATCACGATCGCGGTCGCGGCAACCATTGCGCGTCCACGGGGCATGTACACCGGACGCAGGCGCGTCCACAGAAAGTAGGCAAACGCGGTATGGGCGAGGAACGCGGGGATCATCCACCAGGCGAAATACTGGGTCATGTACTCGCCGGCTTCCGACACGTTCGACTCGAACATGATGAAGATGACGCTCTGCGAGAATTCCTGCTGATAAATGAAGAAGTAACCGAGGCTGGCCATCGAGCAGGCCCACAGCACCACAGCGATCATCGCCGCGAGCAGGCGAGTCTGTTTGGGGAACAGCAGCATCGGCGCCAGCCACAGCGCGCTCATCACGAATGCCTGACGAAATCCGGTGAAGCCGGACGTGCCGGTCAGCTGGATCAGCAGTTGGGTAATACCCGAGAAATACCAGAAGAAGACGAACAGCCAGATGAATCCGGCCCAGTCGAAACCGGCCGCAGTCGTTTTGCTGCGTTTGAACAATGCCATTCAGCGCTCCAGCTCAATCATCAGACCCACGCCGGAAACGCTTCCATGACACCGACGAACAGAGGCCGTGCGCGCAGGCACGGCCAGAATGGGGCGGAGTATCCCCAAGGGCTTGTGAAAGATTTGTTAAGCGCCGCATTTGATGAGTATCAGGCGGTCAGAGGTGCAACGTGTCGGGAACGACGGGGGCCGTTCCCGAAGCAGGCGGGATCAGGCGTGGGGTGCGCGCTGCACAACCGGACGCGGTTGCGGCTGCGAGCCTTGGGTCAATGCGCGCAATTGCGCCAATTCGTGCTTCAACTGGTCGCGCTCGTCTTTCAACTGGCGCAATTCATCGCGACGGATCGTAACGTAGAGGGTTTGTGGCGGCATTGCTGTGTGTACTGTGCCCATTGCTCACCTCGCAAATGGCGTGCATCAACTGTAAGTCACTCCTCGTTTTGAGGCGCTTGACTTACTATCGGCGCCAATTTTGATTTCTTTTGCCCTGGAAGGGAACTTTTTTATTTTTCATGGTCGGTGTGTCTTCGGCAGGATTCGGGGCGTTATCACTCTGGATCGGGCACAATGCCCGGAAACTTCATCGCAACGCTCTGGACTAACCTCCATCAGTCGCGTTGGGCTATAACCAATGACACACATTTATTTGTAGTAAGGAGCATCAGCACATGCAACTCGGGATTATTGGACTGGGCCGCATGGGCGGCAATATTGCGCGACGTCTGATGCTCAACGGGCACACCACCGTTGTTTACGACCGCAATACCGCTTTCATCGATAACCTGGTCGCCGAGGGCTCCACCGGCGTCGCCGACTTGCCAGCACTGGTTGCCGGCCTCGACAAGCCGCGCGCGGTCTGGGTCATGCTGCCGGCGGGCCCACCGACCGAAGACACCATCAACACCCTGAGCGAACTGCTTGAGCCCGGCGATACGATCATCGACGGCGGCAACACCAACTACAAGGACGACATCCGTCGCGCCAAAACGCTGAACGAGAAAGGCCTGCACTACATCGACGTCGGCACCTCCGGCGGCGTCTGGGGCCTGGAACGCGGCTATTGCATGATGATTGGCGGCGACGCCGAGACGGTCAAACGTCTGGATCCGCTGTTCGCCGCACTGGCGCCGGGCATGGGTGACATCCCGCGCACCAAGGATCGCAAGTCCGATGACCACCGTGCCGAGCACGGTTACATCCACGCCGGTCCCGCCGGTGCCGGGCACTTCGTGAAGATGATCCACAACGGCATCGAGTACGGCATGATGGCCGCGTTTGCCGAGGGCTTCGACATCCTCAAGACCAAATCCAGCGAACGCCTGCCGGAAGATCAGCGATTTGATCTGAACGTGGCCGATATCGCTGAAGTCTGGCGTCGTGGCAGCGTGGTTTCGTCGTGGCTGCTGGACCTGACTGCCGATGCGCTGGCCAGCGATCCGAAGCTCGACGGCTTCTCCGGCTCGGTCGCCGACAGTGGCGAAGGCCAATGGACCATCGAAGCGGCCATGGAGCAAGCGGTGCCGGTACCGGTGCTGTCCAACTCGCTGTTCTCCCGTTACCGCTCGCGCGGCCAGGGCACCTTTGGTGACAAGATCCTGTCGGCACAACGCTTCGGCTTCGGCGGCCACGTGGAGATTGCCAAGAAATGACCCGTACGATCCGCAGAAAATCCAAGGCAGAACCCGCACCACCGACCACGCTGTTCCTGTTCGGTGCCCACGGCGACCTGGTCAAGCGCTTGCTCATGCCGGCGCTGTACAACCTCAGTCGCGACGGCCTGCTCGACGAGAATCTGCGGATCGTCGGCGTTGATCACAACGCCATTACCGATGAAGCCTTTGCGCAGAAGCTCGAAGACTTCATCCGTACCGAAGTGGCGGCGAAGGTCGGCAAGGGCGATCAGATGCTTGATCCGCTCTTGTGGGCCAAGCTCGCCAAAGGCATCAGCTACGTCCAGGGTGATTTCCTCGACGACAGCACTTATTCCGCCCTGGCGGCGAAAATCGCCGACAGCGGCACCGGCAATGCGGTGTTTTACCTGGCCACCGCGCCACGTTTCTTCAGTGAAGTGGTGCGCCGTCTCGGCAGCGCCGGTTTGCTTGAAGAAACGCCCGAAGCGTTCAGAAGGGTGGTGATCGAGAAGCCGTTCGGCTCCGATCTGCACACTGCCGAAGCCTTGAACGCCTGCCTGCTCAAGGTCATGAGCGAAAAGCAGATCTACCGGATCGACCATTACCTGGGCAAGGAAACCGTGCAGAACATTCTGGTCAGCCGGTTCTCCAACAGCCTGTTCGAAGCGTTCTGGAACAACCATTACATCGACCACGTGCAGATCACCGCGGCGGAAACCGTCGGTGTGGAAACCCGTGGCAGCTTTTACGAACACACCGGCGCACTGCGCGACATGGTGCCCAATCACCTGTTCCAGTTGCTGGCCATGGTCGCCATGGAACCGCCGGCTGCTTTCGGCGCTGACGCGGTGCGCGGCGAGAAGGCCAAAGTGGTCGGGGCGATTCGTCCTTGGTCGACGGAAGAAGCCCGGGCCAACTCGGTGCGTGGCCAGTACAGCGCCGGCGAGCGCGATGGCCAGCCGTTGAAGGGTTATCGCGAAGAAGCCAACGTGTCGCCCGACAGCACCACGGAAACCTATGTGGCGCTGAAGGTGATGATCGATAACTGGCGCTGGGTCGGCGTGCCGTTCTATCTGCGCACCGGCAAGCGCATGAGCGTGCGCGACACCGAGATCGTCATCTGCTTCAAACCGGCGCCGTACGCACAGTTCCGCGACACCGAAGTCGACGAGTTGCAACCGACTTATCTGCGTATCCAGATCCAGCCAAACGAAGGCATGTGGTTCGACCTGCTGGCCAAGCGCCCGGGGCCGGCGCTGAACATGGCCAATATCGAGCTGGGTTTTGCGTATAAGGATTTCTTCGAGATGCAGCCATCCACCGGCTATGAAACCTTGATCTACGACTGCCTGACCGGCGACCAGACGCTGTTCCAGCGTGCCGACAACATCGAGAACGGCTGGCGTGCCGTGCAGCCTTTCCTTGATGCGTGGCAGCAGGATGCCAGCGTCGAAACGTATGCGGCCGGCGAAGATGGCCCGCAAGCGGCCGAAGATCTGCTGACTCGCGATGGTCGCGTCTGGCACAGCCTGGGATGAGTGATTTGGCGAAGCAACCGATACGTTTTCTGCTCAGCGACATGGACGGCACGCTGTTGCTGCCGGATCACACACTGAATCAACGCACCATCGACGCCGTTCGCTCGCTGCGCGAGGCCGGCGTGCTGTTCAGCCTCGCCAGCGGCCGTCCGCCGAAAGCCATGTTGCAGCAGATCGAGGCGCTGGGCGTTGATCTGCCGACAGCGGCGTTCAATGGCGGCACCATCGTCAAACCGGACGGCACACTGTTGGCCGCGCATTATCTGCCGGCCACGACCGCGCTGATTGCTTTGGCGCAGTTTGCCGATCAACCGGAGGTGGAAATCTGGGTGTTCAGCGGCGGCGACTGGCTGCTCAAGGACCCGCACGGACCGATGGTCCCTCGTGAGCAGAGCGGCCTCGGCTATCCGCCGGTGGTGGTCGAGAGTTTCGAGCCGTATCTGGAGCGCATCGACAAGATCGTTGCCACCAGCAATAACACAGAGTTGCTGATTGAGCTGGAGGCGCAGCTGTTGCCCAAGGTCAACGGCATGGCGCAAGTGTCGCGCTCGCAGCCGGTGTATCTGGACGTCACTGCGCTTGAGGCTAACAAAGGCACCGCGCTGACAACGATTGCCGAATACCTCGGCGTGCCGCTGGAGCAAACCGCTGTCATCGGCGACGGCGGCAACGACCCGGCGATGTTCAAATGCGCCGGCTTGTCGATTGCCATGGGTCAGGCGGAAGAGGCGGTGAAGCGTCAGGCGGATGTCGTCACCGCTGCCAACACCGCAGACGGCGTGGCTTTGGCGATCGAGCAGTACATCCTCCCGCACTGATCCAACACAAAAACTAATGTGGGAGCGAGCCTGCTCGCGAAAGCGCTGGGTCATTCAACAGATTCGTTGCCTGACACGCCTCTTCGCGAGCAGGCTCGCTCCCACAGGTTTATTTAGTGTGGCTTAGAGCCAATAGCTCACCGCATACCAGCCCAGCAGTCCCATCACCACGGTATACGGCACCGCCATCCACACCATGCGCCCGTAGGACAGACGTACCAGCGGAGCGATTGCCGAGGTCAGCAGGAACAGAAACGCTGCCTGACCATTCGGTGTCGCCACACTCGGCAGGTTGGTGCCGGTGTTGATCGCAATCGCCAAGGTTTCGAAGTGCTCGCGAGTCATGTGCCCGGCAAGAAAAGCCTGTTTCACCTCAGTGATGTAAATGGTCGCAACAAACACGTTGTCGCTGATCGCCGAGAGCAGGCCATTGGCGATGAACAACATGCCCGGCTGTTGATCCATCGGCAACGCCAAGACCCACTCGATCAGCGGGACGAACAGATGCTGATCGTGAATGACCGCCACCACGGCAAAAAACACCACCAGCAGCGCGGTAAACGGCATGGCGTCCTTGAACGCGCTGCCCAGGCGATGCTCGTCGGTGATGCCGGTAAACGCAGTGATCAACACAATCACCATCAAACCGATCAGGCCGACTTCAGCCAGGTGAAACGCCAGGCAACCAATCAGAATCAGCGCCGCCGCGCCTTGCACCAGCAGCGCCGCCGTCTGACGAGGCGTACGTTTGGCGTTGTCCTCGGCAGCGTAGTTGGCCAACACAGCGCGGACGTTGTCCGGCAGCAGCGTGCCGTATCCGAACCAGCGCAGCTTCTCCAGCAGCACGCAAGTAACCAGACCCGCCACCAGTACCGGCAGCGACACCGGGGCAACTTTCTGGAAGAACTCGCCGAAATGCCAGCCCATCTCATGGCCGATCAACAGGTTCTGCGGCTCACCGACCAAGGTGCAGACGCCACCGAGCGCCGTGCCGACCGCGCCGTGCATCAACAGGCTGCGCAGGAAAGCGCGGAATTGATTCAAGTCCTCATGGTGTCGCGAAGGTAAATGCTCATCGTCACCGAATTCGCTGTCCTTGCGTGGATCATTGCCAGACGCGACCCGGTGATACACGGAGTAAAACCCGACAGCCGCACTGATGATCACCGCCGTCACGGTCAACGCATCAAGAAACGCCGAAAGAAATGCCGACAAGAAGCAGAACATCAGCGCCAGAATCGCTTTCGAGCGCACGCCCAACAGCAGCCGCGAGAAGAGAAACAGCAGCAGATCTTTCATGAAGTAGATGCCGGCAACCATGAACATCAGCAGCAGGATCACCGGAAAGTTGTGCAGTAACTCATCGTACAGCGCTTGCGGCGTGGTCATCTTCAACAGCAACGCTTCAATCAACAGCAGGCCGCCGGGCATCAACGGATAACACTTGAGCGCCATGGCCAGGGTGAAGATGAATTCGATCACCAGCAACCAGCCTGCGGCGACCGGGCCGATGGTGAACAGGACCACGGCATTGAGAATGAGAAAACCGACGATGGTCGCCTTGTACCAGCGTGGCGATTGCCCGAGGAAGTTGTGCGCGAACGCCTGGGCGATTGAACCGGACATCGGCTGCTCCTTTTATTTAGAAGCGCGAAAGTTGCCGGATGTTTCAAGGAAGATCAAGGTTTGAGAATGCAATTGCTTGATAACAATCGAGCGCATCCGATCCCTGGCGGTTGCTGTACAGAGGACCCGCGGCGCCGTGACGTCGTGGGTCCCTGATATTGTGGCGCGGATGCAGTGATCTCGGCGCTTAGATTTCTGACGAGGTCACTCTTATAGCCCAAGGCGCAGACAGTCGGCCCGAATCGGATTTACAGCGGAAAGTGTGCACATGGTTTACGGCCAGATCCGTGGTAGTTGCGCTGTAAACACCATGTTCGTCGACGACAAAATCAACAACGTTGTTTTGGTAGTCGACAATCCATCCCGTCTCGCCAGGAATGCCCGTGCCGGTAATGGTGACGGATCTGTCAGTCGTGACGCCCTGATTACCGATTTCCTGAAACCGCTCTTGACCGATCACAAACTTGATCGTCAACGCCGTCGGTTTGATTACCTCAACCTGCCACGAACTTGACTCGTGCCCGTTGGGGTCCCTCGCGACGAAGCGCTGAATACCCGGTTGAAGGCCTGACACATTGGCGCTCCAATGCCCGTCTGAATCGATATTCAGCAGTCGAACCACTGTACTGTTGTTCAATAGTTCAACGATTCGGCCAGGTGTGCCGTAGCCAATGAAGTCCAGTTCGTTACTGAATGTTCTCTGACCGCGGGGGACGAATTGTCCGTCAGGTTCGTATACCGTTTCAATTACCGGCGCGTTCTGCACATCGTCGGAGACTGTGATTATCCATGGAAGCGAAACGGCCCCGGCGGCATTCATCGCTGTGTACATATGCCGACCCGTTTGCAACTTGGCCAGCGCCACGATGAAGTTGCCTTGGACATCAGCATCTACCACGGCAACGGGGCGCCCCGCATCCGATATATGCACAGGTTCTCCCGCAAGGCCCGAGCCGCTGATCTTCAGCTTGCTGTCATTGCTGATGCCGCCGTTCGGTATGGATTCGCCTTTACCGTTGGTGACCTCGCGTATCACGGGAGCATTGGCTGTCGCGGAGTGGGTCGTAGCATCGGCAGGCGTCAGCGGTGCAGATAACTTCTCTTGATCAGACATTCTGAAATTCCCTTTTTCGGTTGTACACGCAGCCATCTGCGCGCCCCGTTATCTGATGCCCGATCGGAGCGACCGTCTACTGTCAGAAATTACAGGTGCAGCTATATAACCGACGGACGGTAAGGGTCCGCGTGCATGCCGACTATGGATTCAGATAGCGCGCAACCATTGCCCGGTAGTTGCCATCCAGCGAATAGCCACCTACCACAATCGCGCCGTCAGTTTGTACAGCCAGTGAATTGGCTGTATCGAGACTTCGCCCCAGTCGCGTGCGCAACCAACCGTGGCCCTGGCCGAACGCCGGATCGAGGCTGCCGTCAGCTTGATAACGGGCGACCATGAAATCGGCTTCAACCCCGCCGATGGTCGCGCCTACGGCAACGATGCGGCCGTCGCTCATCAATCGGGCGGCGTTCCATTGGCATCCGCTGGGACCGATGTCCACCACCTGTGGTTGGCCATGATGACAGTGCAGGTCCGGTCGACCGTTGGCGTGCAGGACAAACGTCAGGCAGCGGATTGGATCGCGGCTGCTGCCGAAGCAGTAGAGCCTGTCGGCGGACTCGATGATCTGGCTGACCTGAGCGCTGTTGCCGTGGGCCCTGAACGCCATGAACCCGTCCACGGCAAAACGCTCGTCCAGACGCCCATCGGACTGGTAAACCGCCAGCAGCCCTTGCTGCGGAAAGTCGATGGAACCTGCGACGACAATTCGCCCATCCGCCTTCAACAGCAGGGTGCTCAGCCAGGTGTTGAGCAGCAAGTGGCGAACCATGACAAATCCGCGCCCGTTGAACGATTCGTCGAGGCTTCCATCAGAACAGAGGCGAATCAGCATCCCGGCGTGGTCGGCGAGGCTGAAATGATGGTTGGCGATCAGCAGAATGCGACCGTCTTCCTGCACCGCAAAGTCACAGGCTTCAACACCTGGCACACCCGGCGGCAGCCAGTTGTCGCGGGTGCCCATGGACAGCTCGCCGGGCAGGCGCACGATCTGGAAGCCGTCATTACCGAAAGTTCGATCTGGCTGGCCGTTGGCATCGAACAGGGCGAAGGCGGGGAGGGTGCGATGGGTGTCTTCATAATGCAGGCCGGCCAGCAGAATCTTGCCGTCAGCTAGTACCTGAACCTTGCCGGCCTTGGCTTCGAATCCTTCGACGAAACTGCCGATCACGCTGCCCTGAATACCGAACGACAAATCCGCCGAACCATCACCCAGCAGCCGCGCCAGGCCAAAACGACTTCCCTTCGGCGTACCGACCTTGGCGGCGACCAGAATCCGACCCTGCGCATCGAGCGCGACATGTTGCGTCTGGCTGGACAGGCTACCGCCAAAATACACCTGCGCAACACCGCCGATGGCGAAGGTCGAGTCGAGCGAACCGGGGTTGTTCCATACCGTGGGCAACGCATAAGTGTTCAGGGTCGACATGCACGCGTCTCCTTGCGAGTAGCCGATATCCCAGTGATTGGGAGGCTGACTGCACGAGCGAAACATTCAATCCCTGAACCGCGAGAAGTACAACTGGACGAATCAACAGAACGACGGTCGCACTGTGCCAGAACAGTGTCTTGCTGAACCAGTCGCAAGCGAGCCAAGCAATTTGGATGAAACAGCGCAGTAATTAATGTGCTTATTCGACTTTGCATACAACAAAGGCGGATGACTTTAACGTCATCCGCCTTTGTTCGATTATCAGTGTGGCATCGACCACGATTGCAACTTGTGGCCGTCTTCGCTCAGTTCGGCGCGGGCCTGCTGCAGCAGTTGTTCGAGTTGCGCCGGGTCAGAGTAGGCGCTGCTCGGGATCTGTTTGCGACCGATGTGGGAGTTGGTGCGGTCGACGACGGTCAGGCTCAGTTCGCCATTGCCGTCTTGTGGCGCCCAGGCCACGCACTGGAAAGGCTTGAACGCGTGGTTGGCAATCAAAAGTGCTTCGTTGATACGCAGCGGGGCAGTCATGGGGTCTTCTCTCTATTGGCGCCCAATCAAGTGATGTGCCGTCGGTTGGGCTTACCGTGCGGCGGGTTACTTGTACTGATGCACGCAACAGGGGTGTGGGTCACACTTGAAACAAAGAAATTTCAGGTTCTTTACATAACGTAAGTTCGTTTCGTTAATCCTGCACCTGTCCGAACACCGCGCTGAATTCACCCCAACCCCAGCCCTCACCAAGGAGAGGGGCTAGGGTGAGGGGCTGCTCTTTGACTCAGCGTAAATAGTCGATAGCTAACTAACAACCAACTTTCTTATAACTCTTTTAATACCCGCCCTATAAGCAATCGGTACAAGCCGCCGTCAAAATCTTGCTAGTGTTACAACCGGGTCTGCCAAATGACTGTTTTTTCGATCATTTATCAAATTTGGCGCCAAGGAACAGTCATGAGCGAAGCGCCTGCGTCGAGACGTTTACTGGTGGTCGATCCCTGCGACGACTGCCATCGCCTGTTGCCGGGATTGCGCGCCGTCGGTTGGGATGTCGACAGCTGTAATCTGGAGAACGCCGCATCCCGCGCCTGTGACGTCGGCCTGCTGCGCTTGCAGCCTTACCACCTGGAACGTCCAGAAGCGGTCAAAGAACTGATCAGCCGCAGCGGCACCGAATGGATTGCCGTGCTCAATCAGGAAGTCCTGCGTTTACAGAACGTCGGTGACTTCGTTTGTGAATGGTTCTTCGACTTCCACACCTTGCCCTTCGACGTCTCCCGCGTACAGGTCACCCTCGGCCGCGCCTTCGGCATGGCGCGCCTGCGCGGGCAGGGCACGATTCATGTCGATCAACCGGAGCACGAACTGCTCGGCGACAGCAAACCGATCCGCGAACTGCGCAAACTGCTGAGCAAACTCGCCCCGACCGAATCGCCCGTGCTGATTCGCGGCGAAAGTGGCACCGGCAAAGAGCTGGTCGCGCGCACCCTGCATCGACAATCCCAGCGTCACAACAAACCGTTTGTAGCGATCAACTGCGGGGCGATCCCAGAGCATTTGATCCAGTCAGAATTGTTCGGCCACGAGAAAGGCGCGTTCACCGGCGCACACCAGCGCAAGGTCGGACGCATCGAAGCGGCCAATGGCGGTACGTTGTTTCTCGACGAAATCGGCGACTTGCCGCTGGAACTGCAGGCCAATCTCCTGCGGTTTCTGCAGGAAAAGCACATCGAGCGGGTTGGCGGCAGTCAGCCGATTCCGGTGGACGTGCGCGTGCTGGCCGCAACCCACGTCGACCTGGAAGCGGCAATCGAGAAGAAGCGCTTTCGCGAAGACCTGTATTACCGGCTCAACGTACTGCAAGTGGTGACCGCGCCATTGCGCGAGCGCCACGGTGATCTATCGATGCTGGCCAACCATTTTTCGCACTTCTACAGCCACGAAACCGGGCGGCGGCCACGCAGCTTCAGCGAAGATGCATTGATTGCCATGGGCAAGCATGACTGGCCGGGTAACGTGCGCGAGCTGGCGAACCGGGTACGGCGGGGGCTGGTGTTGGCGGAGGGACGGCAGATCGAGGCAAGGGATTTAGGGTTGATCAGCCAACACTCGATCGCCACGCCGATGGGCACGCTGGAGGATTACAAGACCCGAGCGGAACGGCAGGCGTTGTGTGATGTGTTGAATCGGCATAGTGATAATTTGAGTGTGGCCGCGAAAGTCCTAGGAGTTTCGCGGCCTACTTTTTATCGGTTGTTGCATAAGCATCAGATTCGTTAATTAAAGTGATCGCAGCCTTCGGCGGCTCCTACAGGGATTACTCGAATCCACATGTAGGAGCCGCCGAAGGCTGCGATCTTTTGCTTTTGCTTAGAAGTAATACGGGAATTTCAGGCTGAACGAAAAGTCCGGAGCATCATCGGTCATGCCAATCGAGAGGTTTGGCACGATCGTCAGGTTGTCGGTGGCCGCAATGGTCATGCCGACGTTGAAGTAACCGGCGTTGGCATCACTGGACACCACCGATTCCCAATCGCCGCCGTCCTGTTTCAGCTTGCTTTTGCGTTGCACCAGGTCGGAGACCGAGAACGACATACTCATCTTCTCGTTAAGCGCGAAGGCGATACCGGCGCCGATCTGGAAGCTGTCGCCGATGCGCACTTTGCCCGGGTTTTTCTGATTGACCGTAGAGCTGATGTCGTCGAACGATTCCTCGAGGTTGTGGGTGTAGGAAAGGCTGCCGAACAGCACCGCCGGGTCGAACGTCTTGACCAGCGAGATACCCGGTGTGATCGACCAGACGCCGTTGCCGGTGGGCAGGGTATCGGGGACGAACAGGTTGGAGTTGGCGTCGGTCTGGCGCAGTTTAATGCCGAACGGGTCTTTGCCGGTCGGCGCCTTGACGCGCAAGGTGACGACGGCGTCCGGGGTGTTGACCGATTCGTCGAGGAACTTGTAGGCGATACCGAAGTTGACGTCGCCGATGGTTGGATCCTTGGTCACGGTTTCTTCTGTTGTTACGCCAGCCGCGCCCTCGTTGCCGCCGCCGGATTGATACGTCGACTCGCGATAGATCACCGGCACGTTCAGGTCGAACTGCCAGCGATTGTCGAAGTTGTAGCGGCCGGTGAGGTCCAGGGTCCAGGTGTCGGCCTTGATCCTGTCGAGGTTGATGTTGCCCAGGAAGATCGAATCCAGCGCAAGGAACCCGTTCAGGATCAACTGACGGGTGTCGTAGCGCGAATAGGTCAGGCCGGTTTCCACGCTGAACTTGCCGCCGCCAAAGAAACCACTGGCTTCGTCATACAGGTTGGAAACGCTCTGTGCCGGTTGTGAATCATCGGCCAGCGATTGGCCGTAGGAAGCGCCACTGCCCCCGGCGGCGCCTCCCGATGCAGCGGCCGCACCGGTGCCTGTGGCGGCTCCGGCGACGCGATTGCCTTTCATGTCGGACGGCGATTTGGCCAGCCGTTTTGGCGGTGGGGCGGCGGGTGTTTCTTCTACCTGGCGGACCCGTTGTTCAAGTACCGCCAGCGCTTGTTGTTGTTGTTCGTATCGTTGTCTCAGTTCCAGAAGTTCCCGTTTCAGGGCTTCTACATCGGCGTCGGGTGCTGCTTGCAGCATTGCCGCCGGGAGAAGGGTACTCAAACACACTGCAGCACGCAGTGATACTGATCGATACATGAATAAGCCGTCCCTTTAAGCCCAATGATCGAGACTCAGCGTAGTTCAATATCCGATATTGCGTAGGGCGCCGAGTTGGGTCAGGTTGCAATCCAGTGCACCGGCGCTTCTGCCGTTATTGTTAAGTACGACGTTGAGTTGCGTAAGGTTGTTGACCACGTTGGCGCTGCCCAGCAAACGGGTGTTCTGCAGCAGCCCGCCCTGGGCGACCTGTTGCAGTGCCGTGCCCTGGTTGCCGCTGGCCTGAATGGCCATTTGCACGCCACCGCCATTGGCCGAAACCGCGACACTGCCGGCGCCGTTGCTGCCAGTAATGGTTTGTCCGGCGATGAGGGCCTGGCCCTGCGATGGCACCAGTGCCGGGGCCTGGCTGGCTTCGCTGACGTTGATCGCGACGTTGTTGCTGGCGGTGTTGCCATCGCCGGCGGCGCGTACGCTTTGCGTCACACCCTGGCTGCTATTGAGGCCGGCACCACCGATGACAGTGCCGGTGCCTGATGCGAGAGCGCTGCCATTGCCCGACTCCTTGATGGTCGAGACATAGAATTCCGGTTTGACGGTTGCGGCCTGGATCTGCATCGAGGTCGCGGCCCCGATCAAGTCGCCGCTGGCGTTGCGCCAGGTGCTGCTCATGACAATGCCGAAGCTGATGATCCGCCCCGGCATGACGTAACGACCGCGCAGCTCGGCGAGCTCCTGGTCCTTGATTTCGATGGGTTTGAATCCGGCATGGGCTAAACCTGACGCACTCGCTGCCAGGCAGGCGGCGGCCAGCCAGTATGAGCTTTTCATCTGCTGCTCCCGGGACATCCAGTCCCATTCTCTAACTCGGCGATTAAAAGAAGTCGCTCTGAATGAACCCGAAATCCATCAATTCCGCATCTTTGACCGGGTTGAAACTGTCCAGCGAGTTCTTCGCCGTCAGCGGCACGGGAGGGCTGCGCAAGGCGTTGGCCTTGTCGTAACCGGGGCCGACGATGGCGAAGACAATGCCGTTCCAACCTTTGACAAAGTCGTCGTGCTTGTAGCGTTTGTGGCCGAGAACCGGGTCACCGATGTAGACCCAATCCTTGTCCGAGCGCTGCAGGACGACGAAATGCTTGTAGCCACGAATGTCCATCAGAACCACCACCGGAATCGTCACCGCTTCGAGTTTCTCGGGCGGGATCCGGTAGCCACGGGCACGCATGCCGATGCTTTCTACGTAGCGCTTCATGTCGAGCATGGAGAAACCCTGGGTTCGCACCAGGTCCTGGTCAGCATTGACCAGCATGCCTTTGATGATGTGCTCCTCATCGACGTCGAGCCAATAAGCCTGGCGCAGGACCGTTGCCAGTGCAGCAGCGCCGCAGCTGAAATCGGTTTTCTGTTCGACGATGTCGGCAAACTTGCGCTCACGAATGCTTTGCACGTCCTTGTAGACCAGCACGCCACCCGGCAGGGCAGCGACCGGCATCTGAGCCGCCTGAGTCAGGCCGCACAGACAAAGCAGAGCGAGGAGGGCAGGAGTCCGCATGATCGAATACGCCTTGTGGAACCTGGGAAAAAAGCCCCGTTGCCGGGGCTTTCGTTTCGATCGCGATTACATGCAGGCTTTGCAACCTGCGGCGATGGACAGCGAGTTGCTTTGTTGGTTGCCTACACCCGCCGAGACGTTGGCTCCGCCGTTGCCGGAGAAGTTGTTCATCGAGTTGGTCATGTTGGCGTTGTTGACGACTGGAGTTTTCCAGCCATCTTTGGTCAACACTTGTTGCGTGGTGACGCCAGCGAGGCCAAAAGTACCCACGGCTTCGAACTTGGCTTTCTGATCATCGTTGCCGCCATGGCCGCCGCCACGGTTGCCCCAACCGCCGTGGTTGTCGTCTTCGATGGTCGCGGTGCCTTTGGCTTTGAACGCGCCAGCGGCTGCATAAGTACCGGTGAGGGTGTCGGTTTTGTAAGCCTGCACGCCTTTGTTTTCCACAACCAGGCCAGTCGAGGACTGGTTGGCAGAGGCAGCGGCCTGCGCTACACGACCACCGGAAACGGCGATGGCGAGGTTGTTTTTCTGTTGGTTGAAGTTGCCCGAGCTCACGTTGATGCCGATGTTGCCGGAACCATTGTTGCCTGCATTGCTGAGCGTGGCGTTGTTGAAGGTGGACGAGTTTTTCACGTAGTTGTTGTTGTTCACCTGAGTCGCGCTCGAGGCGGCAACAGCATTGCCGAAGATGAAGCTTTCGTCAGCGGTGGCCAGTGCAGCAGCGTTGTCCTGCTGGTTGCCGTCGCCGGCGGCGACGTTGGCGCCCATGTTGCCGTTGGAGCCGTTGAGCGAGTCGCTGGCATTGGCGTTGTTCAGGGTGCCCTGGTTTTTTACCACGTTGCCGTCGCTGTTTTGTGCGTCGAGTACAGCGGCGCCGGCGCCTGCGGTGATTTTCAGCAGTTGTTCAAGATTCGGACCTTGTGGCTGGCCGTGACCGTTGCCATGTCCATTGCCGTGCCCGTTACCATGATCATTGTCACCACGGCCGCCAGCCTGTGCTGCCATTGCCATCACTGCTGCGAGTGCGAAAACCAGTGGTTTGAGAGCCATTGTAGGTTTCATGGTTGTTTCTCCGTCGTGCTTATTAGTTGGTTAAGTGTTGGGACTTTTCTAATTGCACTGCTTTTTGTTTGGGTCAGTCTGCGACCCGGATGCTCAGGGTGTTAGCCATTCGGTTCCCCACCCCGGCACTCTGGTTCACCTGAATTACCCCGCGGCTGCCGGTGAAGGCCTGATCACTGGTCGTGACCTGGCGACTGCCGATTGAGGTACCAGTTGCTCCTGAGCTCGGTAAAAACGCCACGTTCTGTTGTGAAAGGGCGCTGTCGTCAACGCTCTGCGGGCCGGCACTGATGCTGACGCGCGTGACGTTGGCCATTTGATTGTTGGCACCGGCGCCCTGGTTCACACCGAGGATGCCGTAGCCATTGCTGAAAGAGTTGCCGCCGATATTGGCGCTCGCGTCGATGGCGCGGCTGGCGGGCGTGTCGATGGTTTGCCTGACGTTGGTGGTGGCATGGGCTTCGGTGCCGATGGCAATCGCCTTGGTGTTGGCTTGTTGCATCTGGTCACCGGCGGCCTGGTTGACGTTGAAGTTGCCGCGATACTGCGCACCGGAATCCTGAATATTTGCTTTGTTGACTGAAGCCGAATCGGCCATGGCGCTGGTGCAGCCGAGCAGGGCGAGAAGCAGCAGGGTGCGATTCATGTCATTGGCCTCCGGCCATGCGAGTCAGAGGCGCCAGGCCGGTGCTCATCGCCCGGTTGACGGTGTTGGAGATCGAAGCACCAGAACCGCCGCCGCTACCCGTGCGCATACCGGGCAGGCCGTTCTGGTTGGTCAGGGTGTTCATGCCGGGCAGGTTGGAACTGGGCGTGGTCATGTTGTCGCGAATCGATGAGCCGCTGGCGACACTGGCGAAATCACCGTCAGTCAGTTCGGTACTGCTGAGGGTCTGGTTGATCCGCGCCGAAGGGTTGGCGTTAACCGTGGTTGGATAGGGATCTTTGCCGCCGTTGCGCCCGATCGGGATTGGCTGAACGTCGCGGTTGAGGACGATCACTCCATTGCCTTCGGCCTGGGCGCTGGCACTGATCAATGCGCTGGCGGCTGATCCGATCAGCAGGAGGCAAGTCAGGCTTTTATTGAAATTCCCCACGGCTGCAATTCCTTCTTCAGTGGGCTGGGTTATTCAGCGTTGTGAAGGAGAGAGCGAAAGCTGTGCCGGTTTTGAATTGTCGCTTTATTTCAATGGGTTAGGTGTTTTTTAGAATTGCTCACTGCGGGCACTGTTTCAGCGCTGAGACACATGCAGGGGCGCTTGAACGATGCTTGACGTTGGAAAGCTCTGGAACAAGGGTTTGCGCCGATGTGTTTCATCGGCGTAACAGGTGACGTGACGGAGTGATGAACAGCGTTTGGACGGGGGCTTTGCGCGGTGAGGAGTGTTTCAAAAACGGACAGGTTCGTCCCAACGCGGCTCAGCTGGACAGCAAAAGCTCGACCGCCGCAAAGGCTTGGGCGTGCCGTTCGGCCCAATTGCCCTCGATAACTTGCAATGGCTGTTGATGCTCAATCAACCAGGCGCGCGTGGCTTCGAAAAATGCCATGCGATCCGCAAGATCCGGTTGGCAGCGTTGACCGTCTTCGGCCCAGTCGACCTGTTGCGGCGATAGCAGCAGGTGCAGGTCGTAATGGCGCGCCAGTAACTCGGTTTCCAGCCAGTCCGGGCAGGCGCCAAACAACGTCTGGCTCCAGAGGATGTTGCTCAGCAGATGGGTGTCGAGAATCAGCAGTTCGGGTTGTTTCGCCCGTGCCTGATCTTCCCATTGCAACTGGCCCCGGGCGATATCAGGGATATCCGCGAGGCAAGTGTCGCGCGGGTTGTCTTCGATGAATCGCCGAACATATTCATCAACGCGCACGCCGCCGAAACGCTGCTCCAGGCCTGCCGCCAGCCAGCTCTTGCCAGTGGATTCCGGGCCGGTGAGAACAACGACTTTCATGTGCGCAACGCCGGATCGGCACGCCATTCCCGCCAGCCTTGCACCGCGAGCAAGGTAAACAGCGCGTAGAGCGCGGCGGTCAGGTACAGGCCTTTGTAGATAAACAAGCCGACAAAGATCACATCGAGGACGAACCACAGCGCCCAGCATTGCAGGCGTTTCTGCGCCATCCACAGTTGCGCGACCAGACTGAAACCGGTGAGCGCGGCATCGAGCCACGGCTGTGCGGCGTCGGTCCAGTGCGCCATCGCCGCGCCCAGCGACAGGCTGCCGATCGCCCCGACGCTGAGGCCTAGCAGAATCGAGCGTGCATCGAGGCGGGTAACCTGGCGACCGTCATGCATCGTCCCGGCGCGGGTCCATTGCCACCAGCCGTAGATTTGCAGCGCGGCATAGATCACTTGCAGCAACATGTCCGAATACAGCTTCACCTCAAAGAAGATCCAGCTGTAGAGCAACACCATGACCAGCCCGATCGGCCAGCACCACGGATTCTGCTTGACCGTCAGCCACACGGCGATGACACCGAGGGCAGCAGCAAACAGTTCAAGCCCGGACATGGCGGATCCTTGGGGGAGTTGAGAAGGGGGCGGATTGTACTGCATTAGTCAGATCAAAAGCCCCTCACCCTAACCCTCTCCCGGAGGGAGAGGGAACTGACCGCGTTGTTTGGTCGAGGTACGCTGACCTGGAATATCGCGTCGAACGCAGATCATGAAACGCCCAGTGATCTGCGATCAAAAGCCCCTCACCCTAACCCTCTCCCGGAGGGAAAGGGAACTGACCGCGTTGTTTGGTCGACGTACGCTGACCTGGAATATCGCGTCGAACGCAGATCATGAAAAGCCCAGTGATCTGCGATCAAAAGCCCCTCACCCTAACCCTCTCCCGGAGGGAAAGGGAACTGACCGCGTTGTTTGGTCGAGGTACGCTGACCTGGAATATCGCGTCGAACGCAGATCATGAAACGCCCAGTGATCTGCGATCAAAAGCCCCTCACCCTAACCCTCTCCCGGAGGGAGAGGGAACTGACCGCGTTGTTTGGTCGAGGTACGCTGACCTGGAACATCGCGTCGAACGCAGATCATGAAAAACGCAATGATCTGCTCCCTCTCCTCGGGGAGAGGGCTGGGGTGAGGGGTGGGCTCACCTCGGTGACCGGTCAGACCCGGAACTGGCGCAGCAACCCGTTGAGCTGTTCGCTCAGTTGCCCAAGCCGCAGACTGGCTGCACTCGACTGTTCAGCCGCCAACGCGGTGCTATGGGAAAGCCCGGCCGCCTGGGTCACGTTCTGGTTGATGTCCTCAACCACCTGCGCCTGTTGCAAGGTAGCGCTGGCAATCGACGCATTCAGGCCGTTGAGATTACGCAACGCCTGGCCAATGGCATTAAGGCTCGCCCCGGCCAGTCCTGCCTGTTCGATGGTCAATTGCGAGGCCTTGCTGCTGTCGCCGATCACCTTCACCGCAGCCTCCGAGTGATTCTGCAAACGCTCGATCATCGACTGAATTTCAGCGGTCGATTTCTGCGTACGCTGGGCCAGCAAGCGCACCTCATCGGCCACCACGGCGAACCCGCGACCCTGTTCACCCGCACGCGCCGCTTCAATCGCCGCGTTCAAGGCC
Source organism: Pseudomonas glycinis (assembly GCF_054871425.1). Lineage (NCBI taxonomy): Bacteria > Pseudomonadati > Pseudomonadota > Gammaproteobacteria > Pseudomonadales > Pseudomonadaceae > Pseudomonas > Pseudomonas glycinis. The sequence goes on from NZ_JBTYHF010000007.1 coordinate 258,038, forward strand.
AGCAGATTGGTCTGCTCGGCAATCGAGCGAATCACTTCCAGCACGCTGCCAATCTGCGTGCTCTCCGCCGCCAGGGTGCGGATCACTTCCACCGCCTGATCGATCGTGCCGGAGAGCTTGTCGATCTGTTGCAGGCTGCCGTCAATGTTGATCTGGCCCTGTTGCGCCTGCGCTTCGGCATCACGCATTTCGGCGGCGGCGTGTTCGGCGTTTTTCGCCACGTCCTGCACGCCGTAGGTGACTTCGTTGATCGCCGTGGCGACCAGTTCCATCTGCTGCGATTGCTGCTGACTGCGCTGCTGCGCTTGCGAGGCATCGTTGCCAAGCTCGCTGGAAGACTGGCCCAAAGCGCTGGCCGAGACCTGCAGATCACCAATCACTCGGCGCAACTTGGCCGTGAACGCATTGAAGTGATGGGCCAGTTCAGTGACCTCATCCTTGCCGTGGGTATCGAGGCTGCGGGTCAGGTCGCTTTCGCCGCTGGCGATGTTCGCCATGGCATTCACGGTCTCCTGCAACGGACGGACGATGCTGCGTGCGATCAGGATCACCAGCAGCGCCATGATCAGCGCAATCGCCAGGCCGATCGCCGACGCCTTGATCATTTGTCCTTGGAATTCTGCCTGCACATCGTCGACGTAAACGCCGGAACCAATCACCCAGCCCCACGGCTCAAACAGCTTCACATACGAGGTCTTCGCAACGGGGTCAGTAGCCCCCGGTTTCGGCCAGCGATAATTGACCATGCCCGCGCCTTTGGCCTTGGCAATGGCGACCATCTCGTTGAACACCGCAAAGCCGTCCGGGTCGCGGATCGCCGAAAGATTCTGGCCTTCGAGCTTGGGATTGGTCGGGTGCATGACCATCACGGGCGTGAGGTCGTTGATCCAGAAGTAGTCGCTCTGGTCATAGCGCAGGCCACGGATCGCGGTCAGCGCCTGCTTTTGCGCGGCATCCCTGGTCACGGTGCCGGCCGTTTCCAGGCCGTGGTAATAGGTGAGCAGGCCACTGGCGGTCTGCACTACGTGCTGGGTTTTCTGCGCCTTGGCGTGGTAGAGGTCGTCGTGGATCTGCTTGAGCATCAGCACGCCCAAGGTCAGCAACATGACCACCGCCACGATCAAGATGAGCCACAAGCGTCGGCTGATCGACACACTGCGCAAGCTGTTCATAACGCTGTCACTCCGGATTCTTGTTCTTGTAATAAACGATCGCCAGCATCCAGCCACCGCTGTGGGCTTGCGATTGCGCGACTTGAGCCGCCTAACGCGGGGAGCGCTATTAAGGCTTGTCTGTTAGGATTTCGGCCCCGCGCGCAAAAACCTGAATCCGGTTTTGATATTTCACGGAATTTTTACCGTTTCGTGTGGATCCTGTGCGCGCGCAATCGCTACAGCTTTTACCGGCTACGCTGGACGCAGTGAACGAAAAAAATACTATCGGGGCATGCCCGCGCGCATCGCTCTCTGGGGGATTGATGGATCTTTGGACCGCCTTGCAGGCACTGATTCTAGGAGTTGTAGAAGGGCTGACGGAGTTTTTGCCCATTTCGAGTACCGGACACCAGATCATCGTCGCCGACTTGCTGAACTTCGGCGGCGAACGGGCCATGGCGTTCAACATCATCATCCAGCTCGGCGCGATCCTCGCGGTGGTCTGGGAATTTCGCCGCAAGATCCTCGACGTGGTGATCGGCCTGCCGACCCAACCGAGCGCACGACGTTTCACCGCCAACCTGCTGATCGCCTTTTTGCCCGCCGTGGTGCTGGGGGTGATCTTTGCCGACCTGATTCACGAATACCTGTTCAACCCGATCACCGTGGCGGCGGCGCTGGTCATCGGCGGCATCATCATGCTCTGGGCCGAACAGCGCCAACATGAAGTCCACGCCGAAACCGTCGACGAGATCCGCTGGACCGACGCGCTGAAAATCGGCTTCGCGCAATGCCTGGCGATGATTCCCGGCACCTCGCGTTCCGGCTCGACGATCATTGGCGGTTTGCTGTTCGGTCTGTCACGCAAGACCGCCACCGAGTTCTCGTTCTTCCTCGCCATGCCAACCATGGTCGGTGCGGCAGTGTATTCGGGCTACAAATACCGCGACCTGTTCGTGCCGGCGGATTTCCCGGTGTTCGCCATTGGTTTTGTCACGGCGTTCATCTTCGCCATGATCGCTGTGCGCGGCCTGCTCAAGTTCATTGGCAGCCACAGCTACGCAGCCTTTGCCTGGTACAGGATTGCGTTCGGCCTGTTCATTCTGGCCACCTGGCAGTTCGGCTGGGTGGACTGGTCGGCGGCCAAGGCATGAACGATTCCCGCACGCGCCGCCCTGAGGGACGACCTTCAAGCGGGCGCGTTCAGCATCTGAAATTGAAGCTTGTGGTGTTGCTGATCGTCTGCGCGCTGCCGCTGTTCGGCTCGCTGTCGATGTGGCTCAGCGGCATCTCGCGGGTGCCGCTGGCGGCGTACGGGATTGTCAGTGTGCTGGCGTTCTTTCTGTACTGGGCCGACAAACGCAAGGCCCGCGCCGATGCCTGGCGCACTCCGGAAAACATCCTGCATGCGGTAGAACTGGCGGGCGGCTGGCCGGGAGCTTTGATCGCTCAGCAGGTGTTTCGGCACAAGACGCGTAAGGTGTCGTTTCAGATTCTGTTCTGGGTGATCGTGTTGTTGCATCAGGTGTTCTGGATTGACCAGATTTTTCTCGGTTCCAACCTGTTGTCTTTGATCTAAAGAACACACTTACCCCTGTAGGAGCTGCCGAAGGCTGCGATCTTTTGGGACGCAGAGCGTCCCCGGGTGCATTCCCACGCAGAGCGTGGGAACGATCAACGCACAATCAAAAGATCGCAGCCTTCGGCAGCTCCTGCACGGACCGGGTTTACAGCAACAGGCCGATTTGGGTTTTCTTAGGCAACTTGCTCACCACCAGTTGATGCGATCGCTGCAACAAACCCTGCAATTCCTCGGCACTCAGCGGGTAGGGCGGGTGCATGATGATCCACTGCGCCCGCGCCAGATACGGCGCCGGATGAATCCCCGGGCGGTCGCAATGGCCGAGAAACAGATCCTTGTCGACCTTGAACGCCAGCGAATCCCCACGTAATCCCTGCAAGGCAAACATCTTGTTGCCGGCAATCGAGAACACCCGCACGCCGCCCCATTTGTAATCTTCCCGGGCGCCGGGCAGGGCCAGACAAAACTCGGCGACCTCGGCTTCGCTCATTCTTCCCTGTTTCATAGAAATCTGTCCCCGCAGGCATTGAACGATTCGACCAAGTGATCGATCCATGCGCGCACCGCCGGCATTACCCCGCGCCGGTGCGGATACACCGCTTGCAACCAGCCGCCGGGCAATGACCATTCCGGTAGCACTTGCACCAGCGTGCCGTTACGCAATTCGGTTTCGCAGAACATCATCGGCAGCACGGTAAAGCCCTGACCGGCCAGGACGCAGGCCTTACGCACCACGAAGTCATCAATGCCCAGCCGCGCTTCCATGCTCAGATCGACGCTCTTGCCTTGCTGATCGAGCAGACGCACATGAACCATGCGGTCGGCTTCCAGCGCGCCGAGTACCGGCAGGTTTTTCAGGTCCTGCGGATGATTGATGGTCTTGCCTTGCATGAACGCCGGGCTGGCGATCACCACCGCCTGGGCCTGACGCAAGCGGCGGGTGACCAGCAACGGGTCTTCATCACCGTGATCGCGCACACGCAAAGCGACATCGATGCCTTCGGTGACCAGATCGACCCGGCGATTGAGCAGCACGACCTCCAGCTGCACCTGCGGATACTTGCCGAGAAAGTCGCTGATCACCGTCGGCAGCATTTCATGGGCAAGCCCGGTCGGGCACGACACCCGCAAGCGCCCGCGCGGTTCGCTGGACATGCTCGCCACCGCTTCGTCAGCCATTTCCGCTTCCAGCAACATCGCCTGACAGTGGCGCAAATAGCGTTCGCCAACGGCGGTGAGATTGAGTTGGCGAGTGGTGCGTTGCAGCAGACGCGCGCCAAGACGTTCTTCCAGTTCGGCAATGCGTCGCGACAAGCGTGACTTGGGAATGCCGAGCAGCCGCCCGGCGGCGGCAAAGCCGCCGGCTTCGACCACTTTGGCGAAGTAGTAGAGATCGTTGAGGTCCTGCATGCGCGTTTCCAGTCGTTCTATCAATGGGACGAACTATCGCATTGTCGGCGACTAATCAGCTATTGGTTTGTTGCGTAGGATTGTCTCCATTCCGTCGCCGCCGGCGATTCTTTCAGGAGAACCCACATGAAACTGTTGCACATCGATTCGAGCATTCTCGGCGACAACTCGGCTTCCCGTCAGTTGAGCCGTCAAGTCGTCGACGCCTGGCAAGCTGCCGAGCCGAGCGCCGTGGTCACCTACCGCGACCTGGCCGCCGACGCGATCAGCCACTTCTCGTCGACCACACTGGTTGCCGCCGGCACCACCGCCGAACTGCGCGACGCTGCGCAACAGCACGAAGCCGAGCTGAGCGCTTCGACCCTGGCCGAATTCATCGCTGCCGACGCTGTGGTGATTGCCGCGCCGATGTACAACTTCACCGTTCCAACCCAACTGAAAGCGTGGATCGACCGCGTCGCCGTCGCTGGCCAGACGTTCCGCTACACCGAAGCCGGCCCTGAAGGCCTGTGCGGTGGCAAGAAAGTGGTGATCGTGTCGACTTCCGGTGGCATCCACGCCGGTCAGGCCAGCGGCATCGCTCATGAAGAATATCTGAAGCTGGTGCTGGGCTTCCTCGGCATCACCGATATCGAAATCGTCCGCGCTGAAGGTCTGGCCTATGGCGAAGAAGTGCGCAACAACGCCATGAGCGCTGCGCAAGCGAAGATCAGCGAGCAACTGTTCGCCGCCGCATAAGGCTTGCGTAAAGAACAGCTGATGTTCAGGTAATCCCCGAAAAACTCTGTATTCTGGTTCCGCAAGGGCCGAATACGGAGTTTTTTGTTTCTGGCTGTTACATAATCTGGCCCGGGTTATGCAGTTTCAGCACATCCGACGATGTGGTCCGACAGGGTAGGGCATTCATGAGGCATCTTTGTGCACTGTTGCTGATTTGCCTGCTGGGCAGCCTGAATTCAGTGCAGGCCGCACCGGGGCGCCACCCTGTCTGGAGCGTCGGTTATCACGAGATGACCTTTCTCGACCCGCTCGATCTGCAACCGATGCGCGCCATCGCTTTTTACCCGTCCAGTGACCGCGAGCACATGAGTTTGCTTGAGGGCTATTCGGTCGAGGCTGGAGAAGACACCAAAGTCGCGATCGGCCGCTTTCCCATGTTGATGCTCTCCCACGGCAATACCGGCACGCCGCTGGCCTTGCATGATCTGGCGACGTCGCTGGCGCGCAAGGGGTTTGTCGTGGTTGCGGTGATTCATCCCGGCGACAACTGGCGCGACCACAGCCGACTTGGCACGTTGAGCAATCTCTACGGCCGGCCAATCCAGATTTCCCAAGCGATCACCGCGACCCTCGCCGACAACATGCTGGCGCCGTTCGTCAATGCTGACCAGGTCGGTGTGATCGGTTATTCGGCCGGGGGCGAGACCGCATTGATTCTTTCCGGGGCGCAACCGGATCTGGATCGTCTGCGCCGCTATTGCCAGGAACGTCCGGACGATCACGACGCCTGCAACACCCAGGGCGAGCTGATTGTCGATCGCGATGACTTGCAGCCGGTGGCCGATCCACGGGTTCACGCGTTATTGCTGATGGCGCCGCTGAGCCTGAAGTTCGGCCGCCATACCCTCGCCGATGTGCACGTACCGGTGCTGCTCTACAGCGGCGACGGCGACAAACTGGTGGCCTTCGATAAAAACGCTGCGGCTTTGGCGCGCAAACTGCCCACCGCGCCGGACTTCAAACTGCTCGCCGGGGCAGGGCACTTCGTGTTCATGGCGCCGTGCACCGAAGAACAGATCCTCGCCATGCCAGCATTGTGCACCGATGCCGACGGGGTGGATCGCGAGGATATTCATCGCAACCTGATATCCGAGGCCGGACGGTTTTTTGCCCATGCGCTGGGCAGATCGACACGGGCGGGGATGCAGACGGCGGATCAATAACTTCATCACCGCCACCAATTCCTGTAGGAGCTGACGAGTGCAAGGGGATCGGTGCTTCATGAGGTCGCGCGACGCTTGAGCAGCAGGGTCAGGCCCAACCCGGTCACCGACAACAACGCCGCGCTGAAGAAAATCCACGAGTAGCCCAGATTCAACGCCACCGCGCCCATCAATGGCCCGGCAATCGCCAGTGCCAGATCGAAGAACACCGCATAAGCCCCCAACCCCGAACCACGGCTGGAACTCGGCACCTGTTTGATCGCTTCCACCCCCAGCGCCGGATACACCAGTGACAGCCCGAACCCGGCCAGCCCTGCGCCAATCAACGCATACGCAGTGGAGGGCGCCAGCCACAACATCACCAGGCCGACGGTTTCAACCGACATGCAAACGATGGCCGAGGCAAACCCGCCAAAGCGGGCGATGGCGGAGATAAACAGCAACCGCGAGAGAATGAAGCACACGCCAAACACGGTCAGGCAGTACGCCGCGCCGGTCCAGCCTCGGTTGAGGTAATAAAGGGTGATGAAGGTGGTCAGCGTGCCGTAGCCGATTGAGGCCAGCGTCAGGCTGGTGCCGTACGGCGCAATCTTGCCGAACACCGCCCAGAACGACAGGCGCTCACCACGAATCACCGGCACCGAAGGCTTGTTGCGGATCAACCACAGCGCACCTGCCGCCAACGCCGACAGCGCGAGGCCAAGGCTGACAAAGCCATATTCGGCAACCATTACCACGCCCAACGGCGCGCCAATGGCAATCGCGCCGTAAGAGGCGATGCCGTTCCAGCCGATGGATTTCGCGGTGTGCTCGACACCGACCTGGCCCATGCACCAACTGATGGTGCCGACGCCGATCAGGCCTTGGGCAATGCCAAGCAGCAAGCGCCCGGCAATCAGGATCAACAGGCTGGTCAGCGGAAAACTTTGCAGCAAGGTCGACAGCAACGTCAGCGCGCCACTGAGGACAATCCCCCACAAGCCATAAATGATCGCCCGTTTGGTGCCGAGCGTGTCCGACATGCGCCCGGCCATTGGCCGACTGAGCAGGGTGGCGAGGTACTGCGAGCCGATCACCAGGCCGGCAATGATCGCGCTGAAACCCAGTTGCTCGTGGACATAACCGGGCAATACCGCAATCGGCAAACCAATGCAGAGGAAGGCAATGAAGGTGTAGAAAACGATGGAGACGATCTGCAGGGTGATCGCTAGGGAGCTTTGCGGTGGCAGTGGCTGCGCAGACATGAGCACTCGTTCGCGGGCGGCGGTGGGAGAGTTGTCGACATCATGGCGCGGGGCCGGGATAAAAGAAAGCAGGCTAACTACTTTCCCTTGGGATTGATGGAGCTGCTGAGGGCCCCTTCGCGAGCAGGCTCGCTCCCACATTTGAAATGCATTCCCCTGTGGGAGCGAGCCTGCTCGCGAATATCTGCGCACCCACAATTCCCAAACGCCGAATGCAAAAAGCCCCGTCACAGGGACAGGGCTTTTAACTTGCAGCTTGCAGCTTGAAACTAAAAGCTGCTCTTAGAAAACAACGCCCTGGCTACGCAGATAGTCGTCATAAGTGCCGCTGAAGTCGGTCACGCCGTTCGGGCTCAGCTCGATGATGCGCGTGGCCAGGGAGGATACGAACTCACGGTCGTGGCTGACGAAAATCAGCGTGCCCGGATAGTTTTCCAGCGCCAGGTTCAGCGCCTCGATCGATTCCATGTCCAAGTGGTTAGTCGGTTCGTCCATGATCAGCACGTTCGGCTTTTGCAGGATCAGCTTGCCGAACAGCATGCGACCTTGCTCACCACCGGAGATGACCTTGACCGACTTGAGGATCTCGTCGTTGGAGAACAGCATCCGGCCCAAAGTACCGCGAATCATCTGCTCGCCCTGGGTCCACTGACCCATCCAGTCGAACAGAGTGACGTCGTCTTCGAAGTCGTGAGCGTGGTCCTGAGCGTAGTAGCCCAACTCGGCGGCGTCGGTCCATTTCACGCTACCGGCATCCGGGGTCAGTTCGTTGACCAAGGTGCGCAGCAGGGTGGTCTTGCCGATACCGTTCGGGCCGATGATCGCGACGCGCTCGCCGGCTTCAACCTGGAAGCTGAAGTCCTTGAACAGTGGCTTGCCGTCGAAACCCTTGGCCATTTTCTCGACCATGACCGCCTGACGGTGCAGCTTCTTGTTCTGTTCGAAACGAATGAACGGGCTGACCCGGCTGGAAGGCTTGACCTCGGCCAGCTGGATCTTGTCGATCGCCTTGGCGCGGGAGGTGGCCTGCTTGGCTTTCGAGGCGTTGGCCGAGAAGCGGCTGACGAACGATTGCAGTTCGGAAATCTGCGCTTTCTTCTTGGCGTTGTCCGACAGCAGCTGCTCGCGGGACTGGGTCGCCACGGTCATGTACTCGTCGTAGTTGCCCGGGAACAGACGCAGCTCGCCGTAATCCAGGTCAGCCATGTGCGTGCACACGCTGTTCAGGAAGTGACGGTCGTGGGAGATGATGATCATCAGGCTGTTGCGCTGGGTCAGGATGTTTTCCAGCCAGCGAATGGTGTTGATGTCCAGGTGGTTGGTCGGTTCGTCGAGCAACAGCACTTCCGGATCGGAGAACAGTGCCTGCGCCAGCAACACGCGCAGTTTCCAGCCTGGCGAGACTTCGCTCATCGGGCCGAAATGCTGTTCCAGCGGAATGCCCAGACCCAGCAACAATTCGCCGGCGCGGGATTCGGCGGTGTAGCCGTCCATCTCGGCGAACTCGGTTTCCAGCTCGGCAACGGCCATGCCGTCTTCTTCGGACATTTCCGCCAGCGAATAAATGCGATCGCGCTCGGCCTTGACCTTCCACAGCTCTTCGTGACCCATGATCACGGTGTCGATCACGGTGAATTCTTCGTAGGCGAACTGATCCTGGCGCAGCTTACCCAGACGCACGTTCGGCTCGAGCATGACCTGGCCACCGGACGGATCGAGATCGCCGCCGAGGATTTTCATGAAGGTCGACTTGCCGCAACCGTTGGCACCGATCAGGCCGTAGCGATTGCCTGCGCCGAATTTGACCGAAACGTTTTCGAACAGCGGCTTGGCGCCAAACTGCATCGTGATGTTAGCTGTGGAGATCAATTACCTTACCTATCAATGGGTTAGAGCTGGTCTGTGGTGCCTGGTACAAACTTGCGTACCAATCTGGAGCTTTTCCAGCTCCCCCCAGTCTGTGCTTGAGTTGAGCCAACGCGCATAAGCCGTCCGCAACTGGGGCCGTTGAAGGCAAGCTGCTGAGCGACGAGTACGGGGTTCTTGTTGGACATTGGCGCGCATTGTCGCATAACTCAGACGGCAGTTATATGGCAGGCAAACGGGCGTACGCATCGGCTCGTCCGAGAAGTCACCGATATCCGCTGATCAAAATCTCGAAAACCCGAATGAACTCACTCGGCCATTTTCACTTCGGAAAGTGGAGCAGTAGCCATTTTCGTTCAAACGAGTGAGGACCAAGCCATGCGAGCAATGACCTATCACGGCGCCCATGACGTGCGCGTCGAAACCGTACCGGACCCGAAACTTGAAGCCGCCGACGACATCATCCTGCGCGTCACCGCTACCGCCATCTGCGGATCGGACCTGCACCTGTACCGAGGCAAAATACCCACCGTCGAGCACGGCGATATCTTTGGCCATGAGTTCATGGGCATCGTCGAAGAAACCGGCCCAGCCGTCACGGCCGTGCAGCGCGGCGACCGCGTGGTAATTCCGTTCGTGATCGCCTGTGGCGATTGCTTCTTCTGCCAGCAAGAGCTTTACGCCGCCTGCGAGACCACCAATGAAGGTCCCGGCGCGGCGCTGAACAAGAAAATGATTCCGCCGCCAGCAGCGCTGTTCGGCTACAGCCGTCTGTATGGCGGAATTCCCGGTGGCCAGGCGGAACTGGTGCGGGTACCGAAAGCCAATACCGGGCCGTTCAAGGTGCCGGGCACGCTGTCGGACGAGAAAGTACTGTTTCTCTCTGACATCCTGCCGACTGCCTGGCAAGCCGTGATCAACGCCGGCGTCAAACAGGGCTCGAGTCTGGCCATCTATGGCGCCGGGCCGGTCGGTTTGCTCACCGCAGCCTGCGCCAGAATGCTCGGTGCTGAGCTGATCTTCATGGTTGATCACCATCAGTACCGCCTCGATTATGCCCAGCGCACCTACGGCGTGATTCCGATCAACTTCGATGAAGACGATGACCCGGCCGACACCATTACCAGCCAGACTCCCGGCCATCGCGGCGTCGATGCCGTGGTCGATGCCGTCGGCCTTGAAGCCAAGGGCAGCACCACCGAAACGGTCATGGCTACACTCAAGCTTGAAGGCAGCAGCGGCAAGGCCTTGCGCCAGTGCATCGCCGCTGTACGCCGTGGCGGCGTGGTCAGCGTTCCGGGGGTGTATGCCGGGTTTATCCATGGCTTTATGTTCGGCGACGCTTTTGACAAGGGCCTGACCTTCAAAATGGGCCAGACTCACGTACAGCGTTTTCTGCCGGAGCTGCTTGGCTACATTGAAACCGGCAAGTTGCAGCCCGAAGCGATCATCACTCACAGGCTGTCGCTCGAGCAGGCGGCCGAGGGCTACAAGATCTTCAATAAGAAGCAGGAAGAATGCCGCAAGGTGATTCTGACCCCGGGTGGCAGCGATGTTCCGCTGGCGCAGTTGGATGAAACCACGCCGTTCGCACCGGCCACCTGAAACCGAGGAGTTTTCATGGCGCTACCGTCATCTTCATTCGCAGCTCCCGTACGCGCATGGTTCGTGAACCTTTCGCGGACGGGCTGGGGAGGGCGCATTTTCTGGCTGACCCTGGTCGGTGTAACCGTGTTGCTCTTGATCAGTGGCTACACCGGTTTGGTCAGTACGGGCCGCGACACCTTGCGCCTCGCCACACTTGGCGGGCTGTCGGGTTTTGCCGCCACGGCAGTCGGTGCGTTATTGGCCCTGGCGTTGCGGGCGATTACTTCGCGAACCCAGGACACCATGCTTGGTTTTGCGGCGGGGATGATGCTGGCAGCCAGTTCCTTTTCATTGATCCTGCCGGGCATTGCGGCGGCGAAGGAGGCGGTGAGCAGTCCCATGCTCGCCGCTGCCGTCGTTGTGGCCGGCATGGCCTTGGGCGTGGCGTTGATGGTCGGCCTCGACCGCTTCGTCCCCCACGAACATGAAAAAAGCGGCCGGCGCGGGCCTGAAGCCAAGCGCTTCAATCGGGTCTGGCTGTTCGTGCTGGCGATCACCCTGCACAACCTGCCGGAAGGCATGGCGATCGGCGTCAGCTTCGCCACCGGCGACATGAAAATCGGCTTGCCGCTGACCACTGCGATCGCCATTCAAGACATTCCAGAAGGACTGGCTGTTGCGCTGGCGCTGCGGGTGACCGGCATTTCCGCAGTGCGTGCAGCGTTGATTGCCGCTGCGTCAGGATTGATGGAACCGTTGGGCGCGATTATCGGTTTGGGCATCACCAACAGCTTCGCCTTGGGCTTCCCGGTAGCGATGGGCCTGGCCGCTGGTGCAATGATTTTCGTGGTATCCCACGAAGTGATTCCGGAAACTCACCGGAACGGCCACGAAACACCGGCCACGCTCGGGCTGATGCTTGGCTTCGGCGTGATGATGTTTCTCGACACGGCTTTGGGTTAGCCAACCGGCGCACACCACTGAGCGCATCGCCCCGCACAAAAAAGGAATTTTTTTCAGCGCCAATCACTCTTTCGTTTATAGGCAATGCCAATAACGCAGGGGAATGAGTCATGTCGCTGATCGAAATCCCGACCAGGAAGTCTTCGGGTAAAACATCCACGCTGGCGGATACCGAGCGCCGGCTCTATGACCGATTGCTGGCGGAAGACTCCACGGTTGATCGCGCGGCACTGGACTTTCTGCGCCGGCAACTGAGCAAGGCGGCTGCGCTGTCTGACGATTTGCCGGCCAGCGCCGAAGACCTGCTGCAATGGTCGGAAACCCGCTGCGCCAGCGTGGCGGCCGAGTACGCCGATTACCTTGAGCAACGTCAGCAGGGCGCGCCGCGCCGCTATTTCCGCAACAAATCCCACGCGCTGTATTTCATTCTGCATGTGGCACCGACCAAAGAGGTCGATGGCGCCTGGCTGGCCGGGTTGTTGCCGCAGTGGCAGGACCCGCGTTTCGACGATTTGCTCGATACCTATCTGGAAGAGCTGGGTGAGGGCGTGCCACGGCAGAATCATGTGGTGATTTATCGCAAGCTGCTCGCCGAGCATGACTGCTCCGATCTGAGCGGTCTTGCCGACGAGTATTTTCTGCAAGGCGCGGTGCAGTTGGCGCTGGGACGTTTCGGCGGGCAGTTTTTGCCTGAAGTTATCGGTTTCAATCTCGGCTACGAACAACTGCCTCTGCATCTGCTGATCAGTGCTTATGAATTGGCAGAGCTGGGCATCGATCCGCACTATTTCCGCCTGCATGTGACCATCGACAACGCCAGCACCGGCCACGCGCGCAAGGCTGTGCAATCAATGCTCGAACTGATGCCGCTGGGCGAAGAGCGCGATGAGTTCTATCGGCGCATGGCCGTCGGTTATCGCCTCAATGACATCGGCAAGGGCACAACCGCCGTGATTACAGAGTTCGATCTGGACCACGAAGTCATCGCCATGCTTGAGCGCAAGGCGGTGTTTGGCCGGCACATGCATTCCGACTACTGCCGCATCGAAAACCGCACCATCAATCAATGGCTGGCCACGCCGGGACAGATGGGCGAGTTTCTGTCGGCGCTGGAGCGCAAAAGCTGGATCAAGCGCGGCGAGGCGGTGGAAGAAAGTCGTTTCTGGCGGTTGATCGACGGCAGCGACGCGGCGATGTTCGGTGTGTTCAACGGCTATGAAAAACAGCTGCTGCGCGACTGGATCACTCAGGATTGCCCGGCCTCCCGGCCTCGGCCTTACGTACGCCGCGAAGCTGCCGTCGAAGAAAACTTCGACGATGACGCCGATCTGCTCAACCTCGAAGCCGCACTGGCTGACAAACCTGCCGCCGAGCAGATGGCGTTGTTGATGCCGTGGCTGCAACCGCAGCGACACTGGCGCCCGGCCGGACTTTTCGCGACGCGTCGCTTCATCCAACTGCGCGCCCGCTTGCGTTGAAACAAGGAGGCTTCATGTCGGCACAAGAAACATCCGATAGAGCCCTGTTCGAATTGGGCAAGCGCCTGCTCGACAGCGGTTATCACTTCATCACCCCAACGCCGTTGACCCACGAACGTTATCTCCAGCGCTTTGCCACGCCGTTGGCCAAGGATCTGCGCGATGTGTTTGGTTGGTCGATGCCGTTTCCTTCAGAGCTGTTTCGCGCAGAGGAACTGGCCACGCTGGAGCAGGCCGGCGCAGTCGAACGCGATGGCGCGGTTTGGCGCAGCCATGTGCGCTGGTCGACGCTGAATGACCGGTTGTTCGCCCACTCGGCGTTTCCGACGACGGCGAGCGATGCGGTGTTCTTCGGCCCCGACACTTATCGCTTTGCCCAGGCCATCGAAGCGCAATTGCAGCAACGCTTTTCGCCGATCAGACGCGCGGTGGACATCGGCTGCGGAAGCGGCGCCGGCGCGGTGGTCATGGCCAAGGCACGTCCTGATGCCGACGTGCTGGCGGTCGACATCAATCCGCGGGCGCTGCGCATGAGTGCGGTAAACGCCGAGCTGGCGGGCGCAAACAATGTGTCGGTGTATCACAGCGACCTGCTCGCCAGTGTCGAAGGGCAGTTCGATTTGATCATCGCCAATCCGCCGTACATGAACGACGAACAACAGCGCGCTTATCGCCACGGCGGCGGGGCGCTGGGTGAGGGTTTGTCGGTGCGGATCGTCCGTGAGGCATTACCGCGTCTGGAAGTCGGCGGCACGTTGCTGGTGTACACCGGCGTGGCGATCGTCGCCGGGCAGGATCCGTTCCGCGAGGCCGTGGCGCCTCTGTTCAAGGGCGAACGGTTTGGCTGGACTTATCGTGAGCTTGATCCGGACGTGTTCAGCGAGGAACTGCTCAAGCCTGAATACGAGCGCGCCGAGCGAATCGCCGTGGTCGCACTGACGGTAACCCGCGAGCAGTGACCGATAGTTGGGCCACTGCTCGCGCGGTGGCCTTCAGCGATTTCTGATGCGCGAGATCGTCAGCAGGCAAACCCCTACCAACATCGCAGCCCCGGCTACCAATAGCGGCGAAGGGCGGATCGGCTGCCGCGAAATACGCTCGATGCGCCCGGCGACGGAAGCGCGCACTGGCGCAGCAGGTTCCGCCAGATAAGGCGCTTCTTCGATCTCCAAGCGTAAGCCGTCCGGCATTACCAGCGTCAGCCCTTCGATCGTGCCGGCAATTCTGCCCGGATACACCGGCTCACCGGTCGGGTCGAGCTGGTCGTAGAAGAATATTTGCCCTTCAAGCCAGCCGATGGCCGTCTGCAACTCAGGTCCCAGGTAATACTTTCCATCGAGAAAAAAGCCAGAGAATTGCGGCGCGCGCTCGACGCTTTCAATTCGATAGCGCTGACCTGGTTTCATACCGGTTTCTGGGGCGATCATGGGGGTTCCTCCGTTATTGGTAAGCGATAGAGGAGCGCGTGCCAAGCGTGGTTCCATCGAAATGAGCAACGGGCGTTTGTATGGATTCAAGTGTGCTGGAGCTTTACACGCAAACGCGCAAGACAGTTTTTCACAGTTGAGGGTTCACTATCGGTTACGAACTGTGGCTAAAATGCCACCCTTTCACCGAGCGCCCGGAAACGGCGCGGGCCAAGGACGCGCCCTGTGCATCAAGACCGCTGCATAAGACGCTGGGCCTCAGGTCGCCACGCGCGCAGTTTGTTCACTTTTGACGTGTGACTCTTTTCCGTGAAACTCATCATTGCCGCTGTTTATGTCATCTCCATTGCTTACGTTCACTTGCGTGGACGCGTGCGCCACAAACTGGGGCGGCAACTGAGTGACCACTCGACGTTTCTCGCCCCGATCAATTGCTTTCTCTATCTTTTTTCGAAGATTCCCAACAAGCCCTATCTGAACCCGGCAGACTTTCCCGATCTGAGCCCGTTGCAGGCGCACTGGGAAGAGATTCGCGAGGAAGGCCAGAATCTGCTGCGTGCCGGCGAGATCAAGCGCTCGAATCAGTATGACGATGTCGGCTTCAATTCTTTCTTCAAGACTGGCTGGAAGCGCTTCTACCTCAAGTGGTACGGCGACAGCCATCCATCGGCGATGAAGCTGTGCCCGCGCACCACCGAACTGGTGCAGAGCATCGGCTCGATCAAAGCGGCGATGTTTGCCGAGCTGCCACCGGGCTCGAAGCTGGTGCGCCACCGCGATCCGTACGCCGGTTCCTACCGTTATCACCTGGGCCTGGATACGCCGAACGATCCTGGCTGCTACATCAACGTCGACGGCGAGAACTATCACTGGCGCGATGGCGAAGCGGTGATGTTCGACGAGACGTTTATTCATTACGCCGAAAACACCACGGATCAGAATCGCATCATTCTGTTCTGCGATATTGAGCGTCCGTTGAAATACCGCTGGGCCGCCGCGTTCAACCGCTGGTTCAGCCGCACCGTGATGTCAGCGGCAGGCGCGCCGAATGATGCGGGGGACAAGACTGGTGGCATCAACCGCTTGTTTACCAAAATCTACAAGATTCGTTTGCGCGGCAAAGAGCTGAAGAAGCGCAACCGTACGCGTTACTACTTGGAAAAATGGGCGATTTTTGCTGCGTTGTTGGCGATCTTTATTCTGATCTGAAGATTTCCGGAGTCAGTACCGCCTCTTCGCGAGCAAGCTCGCTCCCACATTTGATTTGGGTGAATGCAAATATTGCGTCCGACTCCAAACCCTGTGGGAGCGAGCTTGCTCGCGAAAGCGTCCTGACATTAAACAAGTATCTTCCTGATTGACTTCCTATTCCCCAGACGCCTTCCGAGCCTTCTTCGCCGGCGCCGCCTTACTGGTTGATTTGGCCTTGGGCTTGGCCGGTGCCTTGCCGCCGAGGCTGCGTTTAAGCAGCTCGGTCAAATCGATAACGTCGGCAGTCTTGCGCTCTTCCTCGCCAGTGGCGGTCTCGACGTCCTCGATCTTGCCTTCGTGGGCTTTCTTCTCGACCAGCGCCATGATCTTGTCTTCGAACTCGTCCTTGTAGTCCTCAGGCGACCACTCCGAGGTCATGTCTTCAACCAGACGTTTGGCCATGTCCAGCTCGCCCTTGGCCAGTTGCGGCTTCGTCACTTCGCTGCCCAGCGCCAGTTCATCAAGGCTGCGCACTTCCTGCGGCCAGCGCAGTTTCACCAGAACCAGCGCCGACTCCAGCGGCATCAACGCGGCCAGGTATTGACGGGTATGCAGGACAACGCGGGCGAGGGCGACCTTGTTGGTTTTGCTCAGGGTTTCGCGCAGCAACGCGTAGACCTTGCCGCCGCGCTTGTCTGGCGCCAGGTAGTAGGGCGTATCGATGTTCTGCAGCGGAATCTGCTCGGCATCGACGAACGAGAAAATGTCGATGGTCTGCGTGGAAACGGGGTGCGCCGAGCGGATTTCTTCCTCGCTGAGCACCACATATCGGCCCTTTTCGTAGGCCACGCCTTTGACGATGTTCTCTTTGGTGACTTCCTTGCCGGTGACCTTGTTGATGCGTTTGTAGCCCACCGGGTCCATGCTGCGGCTGTCGAGCCAATCGAAGTCCACGCCTTGGGACGACGTCGCTGAAACCAGCGCCACGGGGATGTGTACCAGTCCAAAACTGATTGCGCCTTTCCAGATTGCCCGAGCCATGACCTGTCCTCCGAGTGATGATCAGGTGACCCGTGGCGCGGTGAGAAAGTTTCCAGTGATTGCGCGGCGTCCAGCGGTACGGTCAAGCCGTGTTACATGTTGTTTAAGGCGCGAGGGTTAACAAATCCGAACCCACGGCGTAGCGTGGGCTCCAAGGCTCTAGTCCACGCACATCGAGAGGTATTTCCCATGAACCGGTTTCTGCTTGGCATCGCCGTCCTTGCCCTCAGTGGCGGTCTGGTTCATGCCGATGTCGTGCTGGCGCAAAGCCCTACCGGCAACAGCAACAATCCCTACAACAGCCCGATCCGCCGGGCCAATCCCAACAGCATGCAGGGCACCCAGCCCAGCGCTCCGCCCCTTCGCGGGCCGAACACCGTTCCCGTGCCACGTCAGCCGACCGTTGAAAATCGCGGCATCGGCAATGGCCAGCCAATTCGCTCGGTGCCGAGCAATCCGCCAACCTTCATTCCCAACCCGCCCCCACGGGGCACCGGCAGCAACCGTTGAACGTCAGGACTGATGTTCTGTCAGCCTTTCACACGAACAAAAGGAATCGTGCATGTTGCGTAAAACCCTACTAGCCACCTGCTGCGCCGCCGCGCTGATCAGTGCCCCGGCATTCGCCGCCGCGCCCAAGGAGCTGAAAAGCGAACAGGGCATTCTTGAAGTCACCACCATTGCCCAAGGCCTGGAACATCCGTGGGCGCTGGCATTTCTGCCTGATCAGAAGGGCATGCTGGTGACTGAACGCCCGGGTCATCTGCGCGTCCTCAGCAAGGACGGCAAACTGTCGGAGCCGATCAGTGGCGTGCCGCAAGTCTGGGCCAAAGGGCAGGGCGGTTTGCTTGATGTGGCGCTGCCGCCGGACTTCAAGCAGGACCGCATGGTCTACCTGTCGTACGCAGAAGGCGGCGGTGAGGGCGGCAAGGCTGGTACGGCGGTAGGGCGCGGACGGCTTTCCGATGACCTGAAGACGTTGAAGGACTTCAACGTGATCTTCCGTCAGGAACCGAAACTCTCAGTGAGCAACCACTTCGGTTCGCGGCTGGTGTTCGACCGCGACGGGTATCTGTTCATCACCCTCGGCGAAAACAACGATCGGCCGACTGCGCAGGACCTCGACAAACTGCAAGGCAAAGTCGTACGGATCTTTCCGGACGGCAAAGTGCCGGACGATAACCCTTTCGTTGGCCAATCCGGTGTCAGGCCTGAAATCTGGTCCTATGGCCTGCGCAACCCGCAGGGCGCGGCGCTCAACCCGTGGACCGGCACGCTGTGGGAGAACGAGCACGGGCCACGTGGCGGCGATGAAGTGAACATCATCGAGCGCGGCAAAAACTACGGCTGGCCGTTGGCGACCCATGGCATCAATTACTCGATGCAGCCGATTCCAGAGGCCAAGGGCAAAACTGCTGAAGGCACTGTGGCGCCGCATCATGTCTGGGAAAAATCCCCCGGGGTTACCGGCATGGCGTTCTACGACGCGGATCGTTTCACGCCGTGGCAGCACAACGCGTTTATCGGTGCACTGGTGACCCAGGAACTGATTCGCCTGCAGTTCGATGGCGATAAAGTCGTCCATGAGGAGCGTTTGCTGGGTGAGTTGAATCAGCGTATCCGTGACGTGCGCCAAGGGCCGGATGGCTATCTTTATGTGCTGACGGATGAAGAAAATGGCTCGCTGTACAGGCTGGGGCTGAAATAAGCCAATCGATCGTTCCCACGCTCTGCGTGGGAATGCAGCCCGGGACGCTGCGCGTCCCAAAAGATCGCAGCCTTCGGCTGCTCCCCAATGAGCCGCGCCAGTCAGTCCCGCATTTGGCCGAACCGCCGCCCCGTTGCCTTGTTATAGTTCGGGACTTATTTCCCAGCCCGGTAAAGGATCACTGCCATGACTCAATACTCCGCCTTCAGCGTCGAACTGGCCGACAACATCGCGCATGTGCAGATCAATCGCCCGGAAAAGATCAACGCAATGAACGCGGCGTTCTGGAGCGAGATTGTCGAGATATTCCAATGGATCGACGATACAAACGAAGTCCGCGTGGTGGTGCTCAGCGGTAATGGCAAACATTTTTCTTCCGGCATCGACCTGATGATGCTTGCCGGCGTCGCCAATGAGCTGGGCAAGGACGTGGGCCGCAATGCGCGCCTGCTGCGGCGCAAGATCCTCAATCTGCAAGCCTCGTTTAACGCCGTCGACAACTGCCGCAAACCGGTACTCGCTGCGATTCAGGGCTATTGCCTGGGCGGGGCGATCGATCTGATCTCGGCTTGTGACATGCGTTATGCCGCCGAGGACGCGCAATTTTCCATCAAGGAAATTGACATCGGCATGGCCGCTGACGTCGGTACGCTGCAACGGTTGCCGCGAATCATCGGAGACGGCATGCTGCGTGAATTGGCATACACCGGTCGCACCTTTGGCGCCGAGGAAGCACGCAGCATGGGCCTGGTCAATCGCGTCTACAGCGACAAGGACACACTGCTCGAAGGCGTATTCGGCATTGCCCGTGACATCGCGGCGAAGTCGCCGATTGCCGTGACCGGCACCAAGGAAATGATCAGCTACATGCGCGACCACCGAATCGACGATGGTCTCGAATACGTTGCCACCTGGAACGCCGCCATGCTGCAATCCACCGATCTGCGCGTGGCCATGGCCGCCCACATGAGCAAACAGAAACCCGAATTTCTGGATTGAGTTAACCATGACCTCTCGCTGGACCACTGCAGTACTCGACACCGATCAACCCGGCGGCTGGGCCGTAGCGCGCAGCCCGGAAGGCTTTCTGTTCGATGACAACGGCGCGCTGTTCCCGCGCGAATGGCTCAAGCGCCAGGACCTTTCAGTCCTCGCCGAGCATGGGATTGGTCATCTGGATGGCGAACCGGTCTTTCTGCTTGAGTTGCGCAGCGTCAGCGATGTGCCCGGTTGCGGCTGGAAAGGCTTGCGGGCGTTCATGCTCGAAGGCGATCACACGCTGTACAAAGTGCTCGGTTACGCCGCACAGATCGGCACTTGGGCACGAGAGCATCGCTTCTGCGGCAACTGTGGCCAGCCGATGACACAAGTACCGCGCGAACGAGCGATGTATTGCCAGCCATGCGAGCTGCGCAGTTATCCGCGCATTTCACCGAGCATGATCGTGCTGATTACCCGTGGCGACGAAATCCTTCTGGCACGCTCGCCGCGTTTCGTCACCGGGGTTTACAGCACGCTGGCCGGCTTCGCCGAGCCGGGGGAATCAGCCGAGGATTGCCTGATTCGCGAAGTTCGCGAGGAAGTGCAGATTGAAGTGAAGAACATCCAGTACATCGGCAGCCAGTGCTGGCCGTTCCCGCATTCGATGATGCTCGGCTTCCATGCCGAATATGCCGGTGGCGAAATTGTCTGTCAGGAAGACGAGATTGAAGACGCCCAGTGGTTCAACGTGCATGACTTGCCACCGTTGCCGGCGTCGCGCTCGATTGCCCGTTACCTGATCGACGTCTATGTGGCGCGGCGCTTAGGCCACGCTGAACCAGTGCTGCCAGGCTAAGCGCACGGTCAAGCCGAGCACGACGGTGATGAACACCGGACGAATGAATTTGGCGCCGCCGCTGATCGCGGTACGCGCGCCAAAGAACGCTCCGACCATCACCGACAGGCCCATGCACAAGCCAATGATCCAGTCGACCTGTCCGGAGAAGATGAACACCGACAGCGCCGCGATGTTGCTGACAAAGTTCATGCTGCGCGCCACGCCGCTGGCCTTGACCAGATCGATCGGGTACAGCAGCAGACTGCTCACGGTCCAGAACGCGCCCGTGCCGGGGCCGGCCACGCCATCGTAGAAACCGAGGCTGAAGCCTTGGGTCGATTGCCATTTCTTTTTGATCGGCGCGTCGCTGTCCAGCGGCGCTTTCGGCGTGCCGCCAAACAGCAAATACAGGCCGCAAGCGAAGACGATCACCGGCAGCATTTTGTTCAGCCACTCGGCCGGCAGGTAATGCGCAACCACCGCGCCAGTGAGCGCGCCGACCAGAGTGCCGACAATCGCGTGGGTCCACTGGCGTGGGTGGAACAGTTTGCGCTTGTAGAAGGTGAAGCTGGCGGTCGCCGAACCGAAGGTCGAGCTCAGCTTGTTGGTGCCCAGCACCAGGTGCGGCGGTAGACCCGCCGTCAGCAGCGCCGGCGTGGTCAACAGACCGCCACCGCCAGCGATGGCATCGATGAAACCGGCAAGGAAAGCAACAGCAGCCAGAATGGCCAGGGTGGTGAGGTCAACGCTGAGTTCGAAAGGCATGGATTCGGCTTATTCGGCAAGGCGCAGAACGTGGGCTGCGGGGAGGGCGGTTATGTTACCTGTATCGAAGTGTTGCGGCGAGCCAGAGCATGCCGTCGTCAATTGCAGTCTGGAATACATTCCTGTGTAGGAGCTGCCGAAGGCTGCGATCTTCCGGGACGCAGAGCGTTCCGGCTGCTGCGCATGGGAACGATCAAATCAAGATCAAAAGATCGCAGCCTTCGGCAGCTCCTACACAGGGGTGAGTAGCCCTTAGAGACCGAGTTCAGACAGCCCCGGATGATCATCAGGGCGGCGGCCCAGCGGCCAATGGAATTTGCGCTCGCTTTCCTTGATCGGCATGTCGTTGATGCAGGCATAGCGCTGGAACATCAGGCCGTTGTCATCGAACTCCCAGTTCTCGTTACCGTACGAGCGGAACCAGTTGCCGGAATCGTCGTGCCATTCATAGGCATAACGCACCGCGATACGCGTATCGGAGTAGGCCCAGAGTTCTTTGATCAAGCGATAATCCAGCTCCTTGGCCCATTTGCGCGTCAGAAACGCCTTGGCCTCTTCGCGGTTGTTGGCGAACTCGGCGCGATTGCGCCACTTGGTATCGAGGGTGTAAGCGAGCGACACCTTCTCCGGATCACGGCTGTTCCAGCCATCCTCGGCCATACGCACCTTCTCGATCGCTGACGCATGGTTGAATGGCGGCAATGGCGGACGTACCTGGGCTGCAGTCGACATGTTCAATCTCCTGATTCATTTGATGTATGAACAACAAGTCCGGCTTATTAAGAGTTACAGGCCCAATAACTTTCGCGCCATGCATTGCGCATTATCGGCGGCACTGTGATCACCCATCACAAGCGCTACGGTAATGGCGCCTTCAATCAGGATCAGCAACTGTCTGGCCAATAGTTGCGGATCCTCGGCACCATATTCGGTACACAGCTTGCTCACGTAGTCGAGCAGCTTCTGTTTATGTTCTTTGGCCACCAGCCGCACTGGATCCTGCGGATCACCGGTTTCGCCGCTGGTGTTGATAAAGGCGCAGCCGCGAAAGCCTTCCGAGTCGAACCAGCCCTTGAGCACGGTAAACAGGTTGAGCAGGCGATCAACCGGGGTTTCGGCCTGATCGACAGCATGTGTGAACCAGTGCATCCAGCGAACATCGCGCCGCTGAAGGGCTGCGACAACCAGTGCGTCCTTGTCGGCAAAGTAACGGTAGATGCTTTTTCTGGAGACGCCGGCGGTTTTCACCAGAAGATCCATGCTGGTGGCAGCGATGCCACTTTTGTAGATCAACTTTTCGGTGACATCCAGAATGATGTCGCGTGTGTCATTGCTGATTGATTCGTTCATGTGGCGAACAGTAGAACGTCTGTTCTCCTTGGTCAAGCGAATTTCTTCGGCGTCCATAAAGGCGCTTTGAATGATCGTTCCCACGCTCTACGTGGGAACGATCAGGTTCCGGGCGTTCATAGACACTGACAAGACCCGGCGCAGACGATGGTGTAAGCTCTCAAACTCTTCGGAATCGAACCTTGCGAGCCTTATGCCGTTGCTTTTCAAACGTTCTCTGCTGCCCAAACTGCGCAGCTTCGCGCTGACCGCCGAGGCGGTGAGCATTCTGTCCAGTGCTGCCGAATTCCGACGCTGCCTGCTCGAGCAAATCGCCGCAGCGACCCAGCGCATCTACATCGTCGCGCTGTATCTGCAGCAGGACGAAGCCGGCCAGGAAATCCTCGATGCCCTGCACGCGGCCAAACTCAAGCGTCCCGAGCTGGAAATCGCCGTGGTGGTTGACTGGTTGCGTGCCCAGCGCGGCCTGATCGGCGCCGGCAAGCAGCCGGGCAACGCCGCCTGGTATCAGGACATGACCCGCACACATCAGAGCGAAGTGCCGATCTACGGCGTGCCGGTGCAGACCCGCGAGCTGTTCGGCGTGCTGCACCTCAAAGGCTTCGTGATTGACGACAAGGTGGTCTACAGCGGCGCGAGCCTCAACAACGTCTACCTGCACAAACTCGACAAGTACCGTTTCGACCGTTACCACGTGCTGCGCAGTCGCGAGCTGGCGGATTCGATGCATCACCTGGTCAAGCATGGCCTGATCGAATCGAAAGCCGTGCACCGCCTCGACCTGCCCAACCTGCCGACTACCCGCAGCCTGCGCAACGACATCGGCGATCTGCGCAGCCGTCTGAAATACGCGACTTATGACACCGGCGCCGGCAGCACCAGCCGAGAAGGTCTGTCGGTCACGCCACTGCTCGGCGTCGGCAAGAACAACCCGCTGAACCGGGCGATTCTCGAGCTGATCGCCAGCGCGCAAAAGCAGCTGACCATCTGTACGCCATACTTCAACCTGCCACTGGGCGTGATCCGTGAGATCAACCGCGCGCTGGCCCGTGGCGTGAAGATCGACATCGTGGTCGGCGACAAGACCGCCAACGATTTCTACATTCCGCCGAGCGAGCCGTTCAAGGTGATCGCTGCGCTGCCGTATCTATACGAGATCAGCCTGCGCCGCTTCGCCAAACGCCATCAGCACAGCATCGACAGTGGCCAGTTGAACCTGCACTTGTGGCGCGACGGTGACAACACCTATCACCTTAAAGGCATGTGGATCGATCAGCGCTACACCTTGCTGACTGGCAACAACCTCAATCCGCGCGCGTTTCGCCTCGACCTGGAAAACGCGCTGCTGATCGAAGACCCGAAAGGCGAGTGGCTGGAGCCACGGGCGAAAGAGCTGGAAAACATCTTCCGCCATACCACGCGGATCGATAACTTCCAGACGCTTGAAACGCTGCCGGATTACCCGGCAGGGGTGGCGAAGTTTCTCAAGCGGGTGAGTCGGGTGAGGATTGAGCGGTTGCTCTACCGGATTCTCTAGAGCGTCCGCAATTGCTTTCGCGAGCAGGCTCGCTCCCACAGGGAAATGCATTCCAACTGTGGGAGCGAGCCTGCTCGCGAAGGGGCCAGACCAGAGGCTAAAAATCAGTTCAGCCCCAACTTCCCGCGCATCATCGACAAATCCTCTGCCAGCGTATTCACCGGCCCGACCAGCGCCTTGCGGTCGTTGTCCTTGACCTTGTCGTAGGTCTCAAACCCGCCATCCGCCGTCTTGTACTTGGCCAGAATCCTGTCGACCGTGGCGAAGTTCTTGTCGACTTTCGCTACGAACGCCTTGTCCTGCTGTTCGATCTGCGGGCGGAACAGATCGACGATCTTCTTCGCGCCGTCGATATTCCCCTGGAAGTCATACAGATCGGTGTGGCTGTAGCGGTCTTCCTCGCCGGAAATCTTCGTCGCCGCCACTTCTTCCAACAGCGCAGCAGCGCCGCCAACGACTTTCTCCGGCGGGAAGGTCAGGCCGGCCACACGGGTTTGCAGATCATGCACGTCTTTGTTCAAACCGTCCGCCAATGCGTCCAGGCCTTGGGTGGATTTCTCCGCGAACAACGAATATTCGATCCGGTGAAAGCCAGTGAAGTCCTCGGCCTTTACGCCTTTTTCGTGATCGTCGACGCGCGAGTCGATGGATGCATCGAGATCGCTGAACAGCTCGGCGATCGGCTCGATCGACTCGTAATACACCCGCGTCGGCGCGTAGAGCTTCTGCGCGGTGGCCAGATCGCCTTTCTTCACCGCGTCGGTGAACTGCTGGGTGTGGCTGGCCAGCTCATCGAGTTTCTCGGTGACGTAAATCTTGTAGTCCGACACCGGCCCCACCAGATCCAGCGGCGCGGTCGCGGCGAACGCCGCTAGCGGGGTGTTGAGCAAACCAAGGGTCAGCAATAACGCGAGTGGCGTCTTTTTCATGGGGCGGCTCCAGTGTCGGTTGGGTGTCATGCGGTTTTGTTTTGGGAGGTGGCAGCCAGTAACGAGCGACCGATGAAATCGTCTTCGCCGGTCACTCCGGGCAGGGTGAAGAAGTAACCGCCGCCGACCGGTTTGAGATATTCCTCAAGCGGCTCGCCATTGAGTCGGGTTTGCACGGTGATAAAGCCTTTTTCCAGATCGGCCTGGTAGCAGATGAACAGCAGGCCCATGTCGAGCTGGCCGTTCTTGTTGACGCCGTTGGAGTAGTTGAACGGCCGGCGCAGGATCAGATTGGCCTGGGTCGCGGCGGTGCGCGGGTTGGCCAGACGAATGTGCGCATCGAGCCTGGTCAGCTTGCCGGCCGGGTCTTTGCTGTAATCCGGCACTTCGCTTTCCTTGTGGCCGCCGATGGGCGCGCCGCTGCTCTTGACCCGGCCGAGAATGCTTTCCTGCTCCTGCAACGGCGTGCGATCCCAGCGCTCGACGAAGTTGCGGATGATGCGCACCGCTTGATAACTGCCGTGGGCAGCCCAGGCCGGTTCGTCACTGTCCGGTTGTACCCAGACAATCCGCTCCATGGCCTTGGCGTCGTTGGAATCGGGGTTGGCCGAGCCATCGCGAAAACCGAGAAAGTTGCGCGCCGACTGCGCCGGTACGCCGGGTTTGGCCGGCGCTTGCGGCGGCACGCTGCCTTCCTGTTTCCAGCGCACCAGCAGCAGGTCAGGCAGGTTTTTTACGATGTCGCGCAGGGCGTGAATGTTGGTGTCGGCGGTGTTGGCGCAGAACTGCAGACTGAGGTCGCCATGGCAGCAGTCGGCGTCCAGCGCATCGTTGGGAAAGCCGACCATGCGTTGCAGACGCTTGGGCTTTGCCGCCGCCAGACCGAAGCGCTCGTCGAACAGCGAATCGCCGACGGAAACGGTGATGGTCAGGTTGTCCGGGGTGACCACCGGGCCGAGGATGCCGGAGTCCAGCGGTGGCAGTTTCGGGTCGACCTGCGCGACCGGGCCGCCCTTCATCAAAAACGCGATGCGTTCGTTGAGGGTGCGGAACAGCCGCTCGAGGTCTTCGCGATCGCTGGCCAGCACATCGAACGCCACCAGCATCCCGGAGGCCGGGCGCGGGGTGACGATGCCGGTCTGGTGCAGACCGTGGAAATCATGGCGGTCTTCGGTCTTGTCGCTGCTCGGCGCTTCGGTGACTTGCGCAGGCTGCGCGGCCATGGCCGGGCAGCTCAGCGCCGAGCCGGCAAGGGCGACACCGGCGGCGCCCATGCCCATCAGCACGCGACGTCGTTGCAGGTTGAGAGGTTCTGAATCGTTCATCTGTCGTGGTCTTCTGCTTACAGGCCGGAAAGGCCGAGGGCGGGGTCGATGCCATCCATTGCCGCGGCCAGAGCCTTGGCTTTGGCGGCGATCTGCTGGCGTTGCGCGGCGGTCACGGCGTCGTAACTGACGTAGCCATCGGCGGATTTGAACGCGTTGAGCTGGTTGTCGAAGTCACTCATGGCCTGGTCGACATTCGCCAACACGTCAGCGGAGGATTTGCTCAGCATCGGCCGCAACAGGTCGACGACCTTGCGTGCGGTCTGCGCGTTGGCGGCGAAACCGTTGAGATCGCTGTGGCTGTAGCGTTCTTCCTCGCCGCTGCCGGCGCGCACCTCGGCGAGGCTGTTGAGGTTGCGCACAACGATGCTCACCAATTGCTCCGGCGGCAGCGACTGCGCGAGCAACTGTTGCTTGAGGGTGGTGACGTCAGCGTGCAAGCGCTGGGCAATCGGCGTGACATCGTCGAGATTGCGCTGCTGGAACAGCGCGTATTCGAGGCGATGGAAACCGACAAAGGCCGGATCCTGCTCGCGCTTTTCGAAATAATCGGCGCGGGCATTGATCTGATTGTCGAGCTCGGCCAGGCGCTGCGCCGCCGGCGCCAGACGCTGATAAGCGGCACGCGCCGGCAGGTACAACGCTTGCGCCTGCGCCAGATCGCCACTGGCGATCGCCTGATTCAGCGCCGTCGCCGCTTTGATCAACGCGCTGCCCTGAACGGCCAGATACACGCGAAATTCCGACAGCGGCCCGACGAACGCCACCATCGACGGCTTGGCCTTGGCGGCGGCATCGGAAGCGGCCGTGGGTGTGACGTGCAAGGTGCCGCGCGGGTTGCTGAGCAGGCCGCAAGTGATCGCATAGTCGCCCGGTTGCAGGTTGGCGTTGATCACTTGGCTCAGGCCCGGCGCGATGTTTTCCCGCTCTTCGACCACCAGCACGCCGTCGAGAATTTCCCACTCGACCGCACGCTCGGAGCGGTTGACGATGCGGAAACTCGCGCGGCCGGCCGGCACCGTCAGTGCGTTCGGCTCGCAACTGTGTGGATGGATGTTGACGACGATTTCGTCGTGGTTGTGCTGACGCTTGGCGGCGGCCATGTTCGAGGCGTACCAGAACAGCCCGCCGGCGGCGATCATCAGCAGCACCGAGCCGGCCAGCGCCCAACGCAGGGCCGGAGGGGTTTGCATAGTAGACATGAAGGGCCTTATTGGCTGGAAACGGAAGTGGTTGGCGTCGCCTGGCGAGGCGCGGGCATGAAGAACATCACCAGTGCCAGCAGCAGATAAATCAGGTACGCGCCCAAGGTGCTGACGGTCGGCGCATCCTGATAACCGAACATGCCGGCCAGCACCGAGCCCAGCGGGCCGTCCATCGGCAGCGTCGCGCTGAAGTCGAACAGCACCGTTTGCAGGTGATTCCACAGCCCGGCTTCATGCAGCGCCTGCACCGAGTTGGCGAGAATCCCGGCGGCGACCACGAGGATGAACAATCCGGTCCACTTGAAGAACGCCGAGAGATTGAGGCGCATGCTGCCGCTGTAGATCAGGAAACCGACGATCACCGCCAGGATCAGGCCGAGCAGGGCGCCAATCGGCGCGCCCGGGCCTTCGCTTTGCTGGAACACGGCGAGCAGGAAGAACACCGTCTCCAGGCCTTCGCGAGCGACGGCGAAGAAGACCATGGCGATCAATGCAATCACCTGATGCCTGGATTGCGTCAGCGCCTGATCCAGCGAGGCTTGCAGCGAGTGCTTGATCGACCGCGCGACCTTGCGCATCCAGAACACCATCGAACTGAGAATGCCCACGGCGACCAGACCGACCACGCCTTCGAATAATTCCTGCTGCTTTTGCGGGAATTCAGCACTGACCAGCTCCAGACCACCACCGACCAGCAGGGCAAGGGCAGCGGCGAGGAAGACGCCGATCCATACCGCTGGCATCCATTGACCGCGGCCGGTCTGTTGCAGGTAACTGGCAATGATGCCGACGATGAGCGCGGCCTCGATGCCTTCGCGCAACATGATCAAAAAGGGAACGAGCATTGGCTAGCCACAGCGACTTAGATAGGAGGCTAAGTTGTAACATAATGACACTCATTCCCAAATGGCATTCATTGACATTTAGCTGAACCTTAGCTGAACAACTGTCATTCCTGCTCGCGAATGCGGTATGCCTGTGACATTTGTTTATCTGACACACCGCGTTCGCGAGCAGGCTCGCTCCCACATTGGCCCTGCGGTGACTTCAGCAGCTGGGTTAAGATGCCCACCACCCAAAAAACAATAAGGCTCACCTCGCTCCATGGCAGAAAAAGACACCATTGCCATTCAACTGGTGCGCGAAGCGCTGCTGCAAAGTTGCGCCCCGGGCGCGGCGACGGATGAGGCGTTGACCAAGGTCGGCATCGATCCGGCTTTGTTAGCGGCCGATGAGGGCAGGGTGCCGGCCTCGCAATACGCCAGACTCTGGCGCCTGCTGGCGCGACGCGGTGATGACGAGTTCTTCGGCATGGACCCGCGCCCGCTCAAATCCGGCAGCCTGGCGTTTTTGTGTCGCAGCGCCATGGCGCAACCGACGCTGGCGGCGGCGCTGGATACCGGTCTGACGTTCCTGTCGCTGATGCTGGAAAAACTGCCGGCGCAACTGGTGCATCAGCAGAGCCTTGCGGAAATCGTCCTGCTCGAAGACGACGCCGAACCGCGCCGCGCCTTCACCTATTTCACTTACTGGATGATCGTGCACGGCGTCGCGTGCTGGCTGGCCGGGCGGCGGATTCCGATTCTGGCGATTGAACTGCGCTGCGCCGAACCGGACTTCACCGACGACTATCGGGTGATGTTTTCGGAAAACCTGCGCTTCGAACGTCCGCGCACACGAATGATCTTTTCCGCCGATTGTCTCGATCTGCCGATCAAGCGCAGCGCTGAAGAACTCAAGCGCTTCCTCGCCCAGGCGCCGGCGAACATTCTGGTCAAGTACCGCGACCCCGACAGCCTGGCCAGCCGGATCAAGCACGATCTGCGGCAAGTGCCCGCCGAGCACTGGCCGGAAACCGAGGCGCTGGCCCAGCAACTGTGCATGTCCGCGTCGACATTACGCCGGCGTCTGGCCGAGGAAGGGCAGACCTATCAAGGCCTCAAGGACAGCGTGCGCAAGGAGCTCGCAATCACCTGGCTGGCAGAGCCCTCGATCAGTTTCGTCGAGATTGCTGCACGGCTGGGTTTTGCGGATGCCAGTTCGTTCTACAAGGCGTTTCGCAAATGGTCCGGGTCGAACCCGGGGCATTACCGCACACTGATCCTCAATGAGGTGGTCTGACCCGACGCCTGCGCGAGCAGGCTCGCTCCCGCCCAGGGCCGCGTGACCATTCCCCTTAAAAGGCTTGGCCAAACCAGTCAGCCACTTTGATAACTTTGACCATTGCCCCAGGCCCCGCGCGGCGCGACTATCCCTGTGTTGTTTACGGTTCCCAGCCTAATAAAAACACCGAGGGATTCTGGCAATGCGCGATTACTTGTCTGCCACCGAACAGTTCAACTATCAGCACACCGTCGATGCGTCGCTCAGCGGCACGCTGGCGGCACTCAACGCCTGCGTCGAATGTTGCGACCGCCATGCCTTGCCCGGGCGCATTGCGTTGTTCTGGGAAGGTCGCGACGGCTCAAGTGCGACTTACACCTTCACTGATCTGCAAGACAAAGCCGCGCGTTTCGCCAATTTCCTCCTCGCCCAGGGTGTGCAGAAGGGCGATAAGGTCGCCGGCCTGCTGCCGCGCAACGTCGAATTACTCATCACTGTGCTCGCCACCTGGCGCATCGGCGCGGTGTATCAGCCGCTATTCACTGCATTCGGGCCGAAAGCCCTCGAACATCGCCTGAACAGCTCCGGGGCGAAGGTCGTGGTCACCGATGCGGTAAACCGACCGAAGCTTAGTGAAGTCAGCGCATGCCCGACCATCGTCACCGTTGGTGGCGCCAAAGGTCAGGGCATCGTTCGTGGTGATTTCAGTTTCTGGGCTGAGCTGGCCAACTATTCCAATGTCTGCGAGCCGGTATTGCTGACCGGCGAAGACCCGTTCCTGCTGATGTTTACCTCGGGCACCACTGGCCCTGCGAAAGCCTTGGCGGTGCCGCTCAAAGCCATCGTCGCCTTCCAGAGCTACACCCGCGATGCGGTGGACCTGCGTCCTGAAGACGCGTTCTGGAATGTCGCCGATCCGGGCTGGGCCTACGGCATTTATTTCGGCGTCACCGGGCCGTTGGCGCTGGGCCACCCGATTACCTTCTACGATGGCCCGTTCACCCTCGAAAGCACCTGCCGGGTGATCAACAAATATGGCATCACCAATCTCACCGGTTCGCCCACTGCCTATCGCTTGCTGATAGCCGGGGGAGAGGAGTTCGCCAGATCGATCAAGGGCAAACTGCGCATCGTTAGCAGCGCCGGTGAGCCGCTGAACCCGGAAGTGATCCGCTGGTTCGCCGATAACCTCGACGTGGTCATCCACGACCACTACGGCCAGACCGAACTGGGCATGGTGCTGTGCAACCACCACGGCCTCGAGCACCCGGTGCATGTCGGCGCCGCCGGTTTCGCTTCGCCGGGCCATCGCATCGTCGTGCTCGATGAGCAGTACAACGAACTCGGCGTCGGTCAGCCGGGCATTCTTGCCATCGACCGCCCGCAGTCGCCGATGTGCTGGTTCGGCGGCTACGAAGGCGCGCCGACCAAGGCCTTCGTCGGCAACTACTACCTGAGCGGCGACACCGTGGAGTGGAACCCGGACGGCAGCATCAGCTTCGTCGGCCGCAGTGATGATGTGATCACCACTTCGGGCTACCGCGTCGGCCCGTTCGACGTGGAAAGCGCGCTGATCGAACACCCGGCCGTGGTCGAGGCGGCGGTCGTCGGCAAACCCGACCCGGAACGCACCGAACTGGTCAAAGCCTTTGTCGTGCTGAGCGCGCAGTACCGCGCCGCGCCGGAGCTGGCCGAAGAGCTGCGCCAACACGTGCGCAAGCGTCTGGCCGCGCATTCGTACCCGCGTGAAATCGAATTTGTCAGCGAATTGCCCAAAACCCCGAGTGGCAAATTGCAGCGCTTTATCTTGCGCAACCAGGAAATCGCCAAGGCTCAAGAGGCCGCGACGCACAACGTTTCAGCTTGAATCCAAGGAAACAC
Source organism: Pseudomonas glycinis (assembly GCF_054871425.1). NCBI lineage: Bacteria > Pseudomonadati > Pseudomonadota > Gammaproteobacteria > Pseudomonadales > Pseudomonadaceae > Pseudomonas > Pseudomonas glycinis. Next base: position 289,546 of record NZ_JBTYHF010000007.1, read on the forward strand.
CGTCATGCAGATCGAGAACAAGGTTTTTATCGTCACCGGCGGCGCGTCAGGCCTCGGTGCCGCCAGCGCTGAATTGCTGGTCAGTGCCGGCGCCAAAGTCATGCTGGTCGACATGAACGCCGAAGCCGTCGCCGCTCAGGCTCAGCGCCTCGGTGCGCAAAGTGTAGTTGCCGACATCAGCAATGAAGCCGCCGCCGAAGCCGCTGTGCAGGCGACCGTTGCCGCATTTGGCAGCCTCAACGGCCTGATCAACTGCGCCGGCATCGTGCGTGGCGAGAAAATTCTCGGCAAGAACGGCCCGCACGCCCTGAGCAGTTTTGCTCAAGTGATCAACGTCAACCTGATCGGCAGTTTCAACATGCTGCGCCTGGCTGCGGCGGCGATCGCCGAGAGCGAAGCCAACGCTGACGGTGAGCGTGGTGTGATCATCAACACAGCGTCGGTCGCAGCGTTTGATGGTCAGATTGGCCAGGCTGCGTACTCGGCGTCGAAAGGCGCAATCGCCAGCCTGACCCTGCCGGCCGCCCGCGAACTGGCGCGCTTCGGCATCCGCGTGATGACCATCGCACCGGGCATTTTCGAAACGCCGATGATGGCCGGCATGACCCCGGAAGTGCGCGACTCGCTCGCCGCCGGCGTGCCATTCCCGCCGCGTCTGGGCAAGCCTGCCGAATATGCCGCGCTGGTGCGCCACATCATCGAAAACAGCATGCTCAACGGCGAGGTGATCCGTCTCGACGGCGCCTTGCGCATGGCCGCCAAGTAAGGAGGATTAGTCATGACTATGTCCAATGATCCGATTGTTATCGTCAGCGCCGTCCGCACGCCGATGGGCGGTTTTCAAGGTGAACTGAAAAGCCTCAGCGCACCGCAACTCGGCGCGGCGGCGATCAAGGCTGCGGTCGAACGCGCCGGTGTCGCCAGCGACGCGGTTGATGAAGTGCTGTTTGGTTGCGTACTGCCCGCCGGCCTCGGCCAAGCGCCGGCACGTCAGGCCGCACTCGGCGCCGGGCTGGATAAATCGACGCGCTGCACCACGGTGAACAAGATGTGCGGCTCGGGCATGCAGACCACCATCATGGCCCACGACATGCTGCTAGCCGGCAGTGCCGACGTGGTGATCGCCGGCGGTATGGAAAGCATGTCCAACTCGCCGTACCTGCTTGATCGCGCCCGCGCCGGCTATCGCATGGGCCATGGCCGCGTGCTCGATTCGATGTTCCTCGACGGCCTCGAAGACGCCTACGACAAGGGGCGCCTGATGGGCACCTTCGCCGAGGATTGCGCCGAGGCCAACGGCTTCAGCCGCGAAGCGCAGGACGCTTTCGCCATTGCCTCGACTACGCGCGCGCAACAGGCGATCAAGGACGGCAGCTTCAAGGACGAAATCGTCCCGCTGACGGTGACCGTCGGCAAAGAGCAGATTGTGATCAGCAACGATGAACAGCCGCCAAAAGCCAAACTCGACAAGGTTGCCTCGCTGAAACCGGCTTTCCGCGAGGGCGGCACGGTCACCGCAGCCAACTCCAGCTCGATCTCCGACGGCGCGGCCGCGTTGGTGCTGATGCGTCAGTCCCACGCGCAGCAACTGGGCCTCAAGCCGCTGGCGGTGATTCATGGCCACGCTGCGTTCGCTGATACCCCTGGCTTGTTTCCCACCGCACCGATTGGCGCGATCAAGAAACTGGTGAAGAAGACCGGTTGGGCGCTGGATCAAGTGGATCTGTTTGAAGTGAACGAAGCGTTTGCCGTGGTCGGCATGGCGGCGATGACGCACCTGGAGATTCCCCACGACAAGCTCAACGTGCACGGCGGCGCCTGCGCGCTGGGCCATCCGATCGGCGCCTCGGGGGCGCGGATTCTGGTGACGTTGCTCGCGGCTTTGCGGCAGAAACAGCTCAAGCGCGGCATTGCAGCGATCTGCATTGGCGGCGGCGAAGCCACGGCCATGGCTGTGGAATGCGTTTACTGAAGGCATCGCCGATCAACTGTGGGAGCGAGCCTGCTCGCGAAGACGCTGTTTCGGCCGGCACATGCGTGACTGACACACCGCTTTCGCGAGCAGGCTCGCTCCCACAGGGTTCTATGTCGTACTCAGATTTGAAGGAATCACCATGATCCCCAACGAAGACCAAACCCAGATCCGCGACATGGCCCGGCAGTTTGCCGAGGAGCGGCTCAAGCCGTTCGCCGCCGAGTGGGATCGCGAACACCGTTTCCCCAAGGAAGCCATCGCCGAGATGGCCGAGCTGGGCTTCTTCGGCATGCTCGTGCCGGAGCAGTGGGGCGGCTGTGACACCGGCTACCTCGCGTACGCCATGGCCCTGGAAGAAATCGCCGCCGGCGACGGTGCCTGTTCGACGATCATGAGCGTGCACAACTCGGTCGGCTGTGTGCCGATTCTCAAGTTCGGCAATGATGACCAGCGCGAGCGCTTCCTCAAACCGCTGGCCAGCGGCGCCATGCTCGGTGCGTTCGCGCTGACCGAACCGCAGGCCGGTTCCGATGCCAGCAGCCTGAAAACCCGCGCACGACTGGAAGGCGATCACTACGTGCTCAACGGCTGCAAACAGTTCATCACCTCCGGGCAGAACGCCGGCATCGTGATCGTGTTTGCCGTGACTGACCCGAGCGCCGGCAAACGCGGGATCAGCGCGTTTATCGTGCCGACCGACTCGCCAGGCTACAAAGTCGCGCGGGTCGAAGACAAACTCGGCCAGCACGCCTCCGACACCTGCCAGATCCTCTTCGAAGATGTGAAAGTGCCGGTCGCCAACCGCCTCGGCGAGGAGGGCGAGGGCTACAAGATTGCCTTGGCCAACCTCGAAGGCGGCCGCGTCGGTATCGCCTCACAAGCCGTCGGCATGGCCCGCGCTGCGTTCGAGGCCGCGCGTGATTACGCCCGCGAGCGTGACACCTTCGGCAAGCCAATCATCGAGCATCAGGCCGTGGCGTTCCGCCTGGCGGACATGGCCACGCAAATTGCCGTCGCCCGGCAGATGGTGCATTACGCCGCAGCCTTGCGCGACAGCGGCCAACCGGCGCTGGTCGAGGCGTCGATGGCCAAGCTGTTCGCCTCGGAAATGGCCGAGAAGGTCTGTTCCATGGCCTTGCAAACCCTCGGCGGTTACGGTTACCTCAACGACTTCCCGCTGGAACGCATCTACCGCGACGTGCGCGTCTGCCAGATCTACGAAGGCACCAGCGACATTCAGCGCATGGTCATTTCGCGCAATCTCTGACAAGGAATTTTCTTCATGACTTACGAAACGATTCTGCTGGAAACCCGCGACCGCGTCGGCCTGATCACCCTCAACCGGCCGCAGGCGCTGAACGCGCTCAATGCGCAACTGGTCAGCGAAGTGAACCACGCCCTCGATACGCTGGAAGCCGATGCGCATATCGGCTGCATCGTCCTCACCGGTTCGAAAAAAGCTTTCGCCGCCGGTGCCGACATCAAGGAAATGGCTGAGCTGACCTATCCGCAGATCTACATGGACGACCTGTTCAGCGACAGCGATCGAGTGGCCAACCGACGCAAGCCAATCATCGCAGCGGTCAACGGCTTTGCCCTCGGCGGCGGTTGTGAACTGGCGCTGATGTGCGACTTCATCCTGGCGGGCGACAACGCCAGATTCGGCCAGCCGGAAATCAACCTCGGCGTGCTGCCGGGAATGGGCGGCACCCAGCGCCTGACCCGCGCCGTGGGCAAAGCCAAAGCCATGGAAATGTGCCTGAGCGGGCGCATGATCGACGCGGTGGAAGCCGAGCGCTGCGGCATCGTCGCGCGGATCGTGCCGAGCGATGAGCTGCTTGATGAAGCGCTGAAAGTCGCAGCGGTGATCGCTGGCAAGTCACTGCCGATTGCGATGATGATCAAGGAGAGCGTCAACCGCGCGTTCGAGGTCAACCTGAGCGAAGGCGTGCGTTTCGAGCGGCGGGTGTTTCATGCCGCGTTTGCGACGCAGGATCAGAAGGAAGGGATGGCGGCGTTTATTGCCAAGCGTGAGGCTGCATTCCAAGGCAAATAGTGTGTGAGCTTCAAAAGCCCCTCACCCTAGCCCTCTCCCCAGGGAGAGGGGACTGACCGCGTGATATGGGCAAATTACGCCGACCTGAAAGGTTGCCGCTGAATCCGTAACCGACTCGGTCGGCTCCCTCTCCCTGGGGAGAGGGCTGGGGTGAGGGGAAGGGCCAACGCCATTACAACTGATAGTTCTTCAAATCCCGCGCAATCACCATCCGCTGTATCTCGCTCGACCCTTCATAGATCTGGGTAATCCGCGCATCGCGGTAGTACTTCTCGACTGGGTAATCCTCCAGATAGCCATAGCCGCCATGGATCTGGATCGCCGACGAACACACTTTCTCGGCCATTTCCGACGCGAACAGCTTGGCCTGTGAGGCCTCGGACAAGCATGGTTTACCCGCCGTGCGCAGCCGCGCTGCATGGAGGATCAGCAACCGCGCGGCGTTGATCTGCATGTGCATGTCAGCCAGCAGATTGGCGATGCTCTGGTGCTCGATGATCGGTTTGTCGAATTGCACCCGGTCTTTCGAGTAGGCCAGCGCCGCTTCAAATGCTGCCCGAGCAATGCCCAATGCCTGCGCGGCGATGCCGATGCGTCCGCCTTCAAGGTTGGACAGGGCAATCGCCAGGCCCTTGCCGCGTTCGCCGAGCAGATTGGCCTCGGGGATGCTGCAGTTGTTCAGCGTCACCGCGCAGGTGTCGGAGGCGCGGATGCCCATTTTGTGTTCGGTGCGATCGACGATGAAACCCGGCGTGTCGGTCGGTACCAGAAACGCCGAAAGGCCTTTCTTGCCCAGCTCCGGGTCGGTCACGGCGAAGACGATCGCCAGTTTCGCCCGTTTGCCATTGCTGACAAATTGCTTGGCACCGTTGATCACCCATTGGCCGTCGCGCAGTTCGGCGCGGGTGCGCAGGTTGTGCGCTTCGGAACCGGCCTGGGGTTCGGTCAGGCAGAAGCAACCGATGGTCTGTCCACTGGCCAGATCGGCCAGCCAGTTCTGTTTCTGTTCGGCGCTGCCGTAGTTGAGCACCGGCCCGCAGCCTACCGAGTTGTGGATGCTCATGAACGCGCCGGTCGCGCCGTCACCGGCAGAGATTTCCTCAACCGCCAGGGCATAGGCGACGTAATCGACGTAAGTGCCGCCCCATTCTTCCGGCACAACCATGCCGAGCAGGCCCAGCTCACCCATCTTCGCCACCAGCGCGTCGTCGATCCAGCCAGCCTTTTCCCACGCCTGGGCGTGGGGTGCGATTTCGCCACGGGCAAAATCCCGGGCCATGTCGCGGATCATCACTTGTTCTTCAGTCAGTTCGAGATCGTGCATGACTCAGCTCCCGCTCTCATCAAAACCATGGAAGAAGCTCGCCACCTGCGCAGCGTCCAGCTCAGCGACGGTTGGCGGGTTCCAGCGCGGTGACTTGTCCTTGTCGATCAGCAGGGCGCGCACGCCTTCGATCAGGTCGCCACGGGCAAACCACTGGCGGTCCAGATGCAGCTCCAGCGCAAAGCAATTCTCCAGACTCAGGTGCCTGCCGCGACGGAGCATTTCCAGGGTCACGGCCATGGCCAGCGGCGAGCGGGTTTCCAGCAGATCCGCCGTGGTGACCGCCCATTCGTGGCTGTCGGCGACAGTGACGGCGCGCAATTGCTCGATCATGCTCGGCACGTCGGGCAAGGCAAAGAAGTGGTCGATGGCCGGGCGCAGCGCCTCAAGTGGGGCATCCGGCAGGGTTTGTACAGCGTGCTTGGCCAGCAGGTTCTGCAGCGACTTGAGCGGCGTGTCCTGCCACTCCATCTGGTCGAGTTTCTCGTCGAGCAAGCCCAGTTTGCTGCTGTCCAGATACCAGTCGGCGAGGCCGCAGTACAGCGCATCGGCAGCGCGAATCTGCACGCCGCTGACGCCCAGATAAATCCCCAGTTCACCGGGAATGCGTGGCAGGAAATAACTGCCGCCGACGTCGGGGAAATAACCGATGGCCACTTCCGGCATCGCCAGTCGGCTCTTCTCGGTGACCACGCGCAGATCGGCGCCTTGTACCAGGCCCATGCCACCGCCGAGGACGAAACCGTCCATCAAGGCCAGCACCGGTTTGCGGTAGTGATGAAGGGTCAGGTCGAGGGCGTATTCCTCGACAAAGAAATCTTCGTGCAGCGTGTCGCCGCTCTTGTAGCTGTCGTACAGCGAACGAATATCACCGCCGGCGCAGAAAGCCTTTTCGCCGGCACCGCGCAATACCACGGCGTGCACATCGGCGTCAGACGCCCAGGCATCGAGCTGCTGTTGCAGCAGACGCACCATGTCCAGGGTGATTGCATTGAGGCCCGCAGGGCGGTTGAGGGTCAGGTGGCCGATATGATTGCGCACCTCGGCCAGCACGTCGTTTGGTATGGCATCCATGGACGGGGTCCGCCGGGATGAAGCCTGAGCTGTCATCTGTAACTCCCTGCTTTTTATTGTCTTTATTCGAAAAGCCCGCGCGCGGGCGTTAGCGGATCGTAACAGTGCAAATTTGTCGTGTACAACGGGGATATGTGCAGGGGGAATCTGCGTTTTTCTCCTAGCGCCGCTTTCCGTGTAGGAGCTGCCGAAGGCTGCGATCTTTTGATCTTGATCTTGATCTTGAAAGCAAGATCAACAGATCGCAGCCTCGTTGCACTCGTCAGCTCCTACAAAGGGATCATCTGAACGTTTCGGTAATGCTGCGGCGCTTTGCGTGCAGTTCGCTGGCGTGGATCAGGCGTTCGAGGTCTTCGGGGGTGACGTCGATGAAGGCTTCCATGTCGGCCAGCGCCAGTTTCAAGTCTTCGGCGGTGATCGCCTGGCGGTCGACCGGGACCACTGGCGGTGCCGGGTCGGCAGCGCGTTTCGGATAGCGGATGCGGGTCAGGTTGTTATAGGCCAGCGCGCTGATGAGCATGCAGATGGCGCCGAGCATCACCGGCTCCATGGCTTTCCAGTCCATGGCGATGGTCGCAGGGTCGGCCAGCACCAGTGTCAGCGCCAAGGCGCCGGCCGGTGGGTGCAGGCAACGCAGCCAGCACATCAGAATCACCGCCATGCCGGCGGCGAGGCAGGCGCTGCCCAGCGTACGGCCAAGCACATGGGCCACCAGCAAAGCGACCACGCCAGCACACAGGTAGCCACCAAGAATCGACCATGGCTGGGCGAGGGCGCCCGAGGACACGGCGAACAGCAGCACCGCCGAAGCGCCGAGCGGGCCGACCAGGTGAAAGGCTACGTCATGGCCGAACACCTGCGCGCACATCCACACGCTGAACAGCGTGCCCAAGGCCATGCCGATCGCGGCACGGCTCCATTCAGTGGGGCGGGTGTTGATGGCAGCGGGCAACCAGCGAGCAAGCATGTAGAACTGATCCTTTACAAAATCCGGGGCAAAAAAAAGGACTTGTCCGGCATATCCGGAAAGCCCTCGAAGCGTTCCAACATTGGGGGAGGAACGCGCGTAGTTTGCCGATCAAAATCGATGCTGACAAATTCATATAAATGCAGTTTTAGTGCACTAATTTTGCATTGAAGTGGTGCGCCGCGCGCTGACGAAGCATAGATAGCCACCCAGCGCCGCCAAGCCGCTCAGGGCGTAGAACATGCTCGGCGCCGGCGTGTGCATCAGCAGAAACCCGCACAGCACCGGGCTCGCCCCACCGCCGAGTGCCGCCAGGTTCTGCGCGCCGTAGTAACTGCCGCGCAGTGCCTCCGGCGCGAGAGTGTCGACGAAGAGGAAGTCTGCCGGGTAAATGATCATTTCGCCCAAGGTGAAGATGAACATCGCCACGCACCAGCCGAGCAGGCTGTCCGCCAAACTGAAGCCAATCAACCCGACGATGAACAGCGCAGTGCCGCCGGCAATCCAGTGACGCAGGTGTTCGCGGCTGAGCCAGCGACCGACCTGGTATTGCAGCAGGATCACTGTGATTGCGTTGCAGGCGAGCAGGGCGGCCATGGTGTCCAGGGTCCGTTGTTGGGTGTGGGTGACCAGCAGGTATTGCGACAGGTACAGGGTGAAGCGCCCGTGCACCAACGTGCTGAGCAGGCAGCCAAGGGTGAACAGCACCATGGTGCGGTCGTTTTTCAGGATCATCAGCGTGTTGAGGAAACTCTGCGGCGCGCTGGCGGCTGTTATCGGACGCACATCGCGGACTGCGCCGAGCAGCAGAAAAATACTGCCAATGGCGATCGCACCGGCAACGATGAACGGCGCGGACGGCTGCACCCCGGCAATCACCACGCCAATCATCGGGCCGACGGCGTAGCCGATATTAGTCAGCGTGTAATTGAGGGAAAACGCCTTGACCCGCTGGCCCACCGGCAGGTTTTCACTGAGGATCGCCTTGGAGCCGATCAGGAACAGCGCCGACGCGGTTTCGCTGATGATCAGCACCAGGGTGACCAGATACAGGTTCTGCGCGAAGGTCAGCAGGATCAGGCCGATACCGCTGGAGAGCATGGCCACAATAAGCAACTGGCGCTTGTCCAGCTTGTCGATGATGTAGCCACCGTACAGCGACAGCAGCGTGGCGCTGAACACGGCGATGCCGAGCAGCAAGCCGACATCCTGCGGATTGAGGCCAAGCTTGTTGCTCAGGAACAGTGTCAGCAACGGGCTGACCAGGGCGCGGCTGATGACCACGGTCAGCGAGCTGATCATCAACCGGCGAATGAACGGCGAATACATGGCCACGGATGGGGAATGTCCTTATTCGGAATGGCTGGCGAACGCCATCCTCTCTGGGCAGCCGCCACCGGTCAAGCTGATACACCAGCGTCCTTCGGCGCACATGACTTCCCTGTGGGAGCGAGCCTGCTCGCGAAGGCGGCGGATCAGTCACCTCCAATGTCGCTGACATACCGTATTCGCGAGCAGGCTCGCTCCCACAGGGTCGGTGTAGCTCACAATTTGCAATGACTCCCACAGGGCCAGTTCAAGCCACATCCGAAGCCGCCGGCCTCTGCCGCAAGGTGATCGGCAACTTGCACGATTCACCGCGCCCTATCGGGAAATACTGGAAACCATTGCGCGCCAGGCGCCCGGCGTCGTACAGGTTGCGGCCGTCGAAGATGACCGGGCTGTTGAGACGCTGTTTGATCAGCTCAAAATCCGGGGCCTTGAACTGTTGCCATTCGGTGCAGATGATCAGCGCATCGGCGCCGGCCAGTACCGATTCCGGCGTGCCCATCAGCATCAGTTTTGATTCGTTTGGATAGAGATTCTGGGTTTCCACCATGGCTTCCGGGTCAAACGCGCGCACGCTGGCCCCGGCAGCCCATAAATCTTCGAGCAGAACCCGGCTCGGCGCGTCGCGCATGTCGTCGGTGTTGGGTTTGAACGCCAGGCCCCACAGGGCAAAGGTCCTGCCGCGCAAATCGCCCCGGTAGAACGCGTTGATGCGTTCAAACAGCTTGTGCTTCTGCCGCTGGTTGATCGCCTCAACCGCTTGCAGCAGATCACTGGAGCAATGCGCCTGTTCGGCACTGTGAATCAACGCGCGCATGTCTTTGGGAAAACACGAACCGCCGTAGCCGCAACCCGGATAGATAAAGTGATAGCCAATCCGCGTATCGGCACCGATGCCCTGGCGCACTGATTCGATGTCCGCGCCGAGGTGCTCGGCGAGTTCGGCGATCTGGTTGATGAAACTGATCTTGGTCGCGAGCATGCAGTTGGCGGCGTATTTGGTCAGCTCGGCGCTGCGCAGGTCCATGAACAGGATGCGGTCATGGTTGCGGTTGAATGGCGCGTACAGATCGCGCATCACATCGCGCACTTCAGCGCCTTCGCAACCGATGACGATACGATCCGGCCGCCGGCAATCGGCGACCGCTGAGCCTTCCTTGAGAAATTCCGGGTTGGAGACGATATCAAACTGCAGCAGGCGGCCAATCTTGATCAGGGCTTTTTCGATGTGGCTGCGCAAAGCGTCGCCCGTGCCCACCGGCACCGTGGATTTTTCCACCACGATCAACGACTGCTGGCGATGTCGGGCAATCGCGTCGCCGACCGACAACACGTAGCGCAGGTCCGCCGAGCCGTCCTCGCGTGACGGCGTGCCCACCGCGATGAACGCAACCCGCCCATGCAACACCGCAAACCGCTCATCAGTAGTGAATTGCAGGCGCTGCGAATCCAGGCCCTCACGCACCAGGCTGGCCAGCCCCGGCTCGAAAATACTGACGTGACCCTGGCGTAACTGCTCGATCTTCTGCGCGTCGACATCCATGCACACCACGTCGTGACCGACCTCGGCCAGCACCGCCGCTTGCACCAGACCGACATAACCACTGCCAAATACCGTGATCTTCATGCCGCACTCCTGTTCGCAGTCCCTGCATTGAACATAAGAGCGCGATGTTTCAGTTCGCCTACCGTGCTGATAAAGCAGCAAACAGACCGTTCGGGGAATGCCCGATTGACTTTTACGGCCTCGAACGGCAGGTTGTCGGCCTTTCGCGGCAACCCCTGTCATTGCGTCACGCCGTTTTTTTGCGTTTCATTTCATGCATTTATTGTTTTTGTTGAATCGTTTTTTATTTCAAGGCCGTTTCGTTTGAGTGATTTGTCGAGTACCCAACCTGCACCGTCCACCAGCAATCCGCTGACCGTTTACCTGGCGCGACTGGCACCTTCCAGCCAGTTGACCATGCGTTATGTGCTGCAAGACGCCGCTGACCGCCTCGGTTTCGAGGACGTCGATATCGAAGAAATCCCCTGGCACGGCCTGCAACCGGAAGACGTGGTGGCGCTGGTCGCCGCTTTGCGTGCCGATGGTTATGCACCGAACACCTCGTCGCTGTACGTCAATGCCGTGCGCGGGGTGATGAACGAGGCGTGGCGCATGAGCCTGATCAGCCAGGATCACCTGCTGAAGATGCGTTCGGTCAAGGGCATAGCCGGCACACGGCTGTCCCAGGGGCGCAACCTCAAGCGCACGCTGATTCACGAACTGATGGAAGTCTGCGCTGCCGACCCGCGCCCGCAGGGCTTGCGTGATGCGGCGGTGATAGCGTTGCTGTACGGCACCGGCATGCGCAAGTCGGAATCGGTGGATCTGGATCTGAGTCAGGTCGACTTCAACGAACGCAGCCTGACCGTCACCGGCAAGGGCAACAAACAGCTGATCAAGTACGCGCCGGCCTGGGCCTTCGCCAAGCTCGATGCCTGGCTGGAACTGCGTCGTTCACAGCTCAAGGAAGGCGAGAGCGACGATGCATTCCTGTTCAATCGCATTCGCCGGGGCAGCCACATCACCCGCGAGCGCATCACCAAACACGCGATTTACTACATCGCCCGCCAGCGCGGTACGCAGGTCGGGGTGAAAATCATGCCTCACGATTTTCGGCGTTCATTCATCACCCGGGTGATCGAAGAGCACGACCTGTCGATCGCGCAGAAACTCGCGCATCACAGCAATATCCAGACGACCGCCAACTACGATGTGCGCGATGACAACGAGCGGCGGCGGGCGGTGGATCGCTTCGATTTGTGACGCGATTAGCCCGATGAAGGGCAATTGCGCGCGGCCGTCGCAGCCTGAGTGATTTGTGCAGCAAGCCGTTTGACGTTGTTCTGTTGCGCAGTCACCAGCTCTTCGATGCTTGGCCCTGAAGGCGTCTGCAAGACCGAGCGACAGGTCAGTAGCGCCGCGTCTTCAGCACCCAGCGGACGCACTCGCCATTTCACGTCGATCAAGGCGTACTGACCGGGAATCGAATCGAAGCGCTGCACGTCGATACGCACGGAAGCGCGCTGCTGGCCGACACCGCTGCTCAATTGATCGATCAGCGCGCCGCGCAACTCATCGGCGAGAGTGGCGCTCCACCAATCGGTTTCCAGAATCGCCACGCCACTATTGCCCTGGCGAATCACAATCTGCGCGCGATCGACCTGTGGCGGCACGCTGATGCTTTCAATGGCGATGTCGGCACCGTTGCGGCTGGCACCCGGTTGCGCCGGGGTCAGTGTGTGAAAGCTGATCGGGTCGCTACGGCACGCAGTCAGCAGCACGAAGGCAGCGAGCACGGTGATCTTCAACGGTAAAGCCATGGATGCAGCTCCTGTGCTCAATTGCGTGGCGGTCCTTTGAGGTCCAGCGGCGCGGCGTTGTCGGGACGCCCGCGAATCAGCGACTCAGGGTGGCGACCGAGGTAATCCGACAGCTCTCGCAACGAGCGCGACATGCGCCCAAGTTCGTCGAGGGTCTCGGTGAGTTGCTCGCGTTGCGGTGAATCCTCGGCGAGGGTCGAATTGGCGGACTGCAAGGTCTTGCTGACGTCGGCGAGGGTGCTCTGTACACCCGGCAGAGTCCTGGCGTTGAACTGCTTCAGGCCCTTGCGCAGCTCGACCAGATTGCCGTCGAGGTTGCTGGCGATGCGTTCAACCGGCAATGCGTTGATCTTGTTGACCATCGCCTCGAGTTTTTCCTGCAACTGTTCGAGGCTGCCAGGGACGGTCGGAATGGTGACCGGCCGCGCCGTAGGGTCAAACGCGACTTTCGGCGCTTTGGGGTAGAAATCCAGCGAGATATACAACTGACCGGTGAGCAGGTTCCCATTGCGGGCCTGGGCGCGCAGGCCATTTTCAATGAACGTGCCGATCAGGCGCGCGCCGGTGGCCTCGTCGTTTTCGTCGCCATGGTAGGTCTTGAGAATCTTCGCGTGGGCACGGCCGAGTCGCTGCGGATAAATGACGATGCCGACATTCACCGGAAAGGTGCGCTTGACCTCGTCGAAGTCGAGATTGACCGCCACCACCCGGCCGATTTCGATACCGAGAAACTCGACAGGCGCATCCACCTTGAGGCCGCGCAAGGCCTGATCAAACCGCAGCGCCAGGTATTGCGCCTTGCCGTCGGGCGGTGCGAGGGCGGCGGTCTGGTTGGCAAACAGCTCGAAACTCTTGTCGTCGCTGGCCGGTTTATCGTCGGGGCTGTAATCCGGGGCGCGGAAAGCGATGCCGCCGACCAGCAGGGTCGACAGCGACTCGGTTTTCACCGCGAAACCGTTGGCGCCGACATTGATGTCGATGCCACTGGCGTTCCAGAAGCGGGTGTTTTCGGTGACGTAGGCGTCGTTCGGCGAATGCACGAATACTTCGATATTGACGCCTTTGCCGTCCGGGTCCAGCGCGTAGGACACGACCTGGCCAACCGGAATCTTGCGGTAATAAACGGGGGAGCCGATGTCCAGCGAGCCAAGGTCCGCGGTGTGCAGCGTAAAGCGTTTGCCCGGTTCGCCGTAGGTGATCGGCGGCGGGTTCTCCAGACCTTTGAAGTTTTTTGAGCGGGTATTGGCCTGACCTATGTCGGCACCGATGTAATCGCCCGACAGCAGCGTATCGATGCCCGAGACCCCGCCGGCGCCGATACGTGGACGCACCACCCAGAATTGCGAATCCTCGCGGGTGAAGGCTTCGGCCTGCTTGGCCAATTTGATCGTGGCGTTGACGTGTCTATGGTCGTTGGCCAATTCGACGTCGGAGACATGGCCGATGACCACGTTGCGGTACCGGACTTCGGTCTTGTTCGCGGTCAGGCCATCGCCGGTCTTGAAGGTAACGGTGATGACCGGGCCTTCCTGAAGGATGTTGTGAATCACCAGCGAAATGCCGACCAGCACCGCGACAATCGGCACGATCCATACCAGTGAAATAGCGAAACGGCGGGTTTTGATCGGCGCTTGACCGGGTGCTAGCGGCTCATCGCTGGCTGACGACTTCATCCATGTCCTCCTCAATTTATCGGGCACTGAGCGTCAGGAACGCAAAAGCACTTCATCAATATAGAAGTGCTTGGCGATAGAGCAAATGTGTATAGCTGGCGTGGGACGCGATTGCGGTGCAAGGAGCTGCCGAGGGCTGCGATCTTTTGATCGAGTTTGGAACGCGGAGCGTCCCGGGCTGCGTTCCCACGCAGAGCGTGGGAACGATCAGTGTAAGCGCCTGTTAACCGAGCATTTCGCGCAGGCGATACCAGAACATGCCCAGCGCCAGCAGCGGCGAACGCAAGGCCGGGCCACCGGGGAAGGTCATGTGCGGCACGCCGCTGAACACGTCCATGCCTTGGCTGTGCCCGGCATGAATGGCTTCGCCCAACAACTTCGCGCACCAGTGCGTGACGTTGAGGCCATGGCCGGAATAACCCTGCGCGTAAAACACGTTCGGGTGCTGTTTGAGTCGGCCAACCTGGGGGAAGCGATTGGCGGTAATGCCGATCTTGCCGCCCCATTGGTAGTCGATTCGCACATCGGCCAGTTGCGGGAACACCTTGAGCATCTTCGGGCGCATGTAGGCAGCGATATCCGCCGGATCGCGCCCGGAATAATGACAAGCGCCGCCGAACAGCAACCGTCGATCAGCCGAGAGTCGGTAATAGTCCAGTCCGACTTTTTGATCGCACAGCGCCAGGTTCTGTGGAATCAACTGCGCGGCGCGGCTTTCGTCCAGCGGCTCGGTGGCGATGATGTAACTGCCGGCGGGCAGCACCTTGCCGCTGAGTTTCGGCTCGAGGTCATCCAGATGTGCGTTGCAGCCGAGCACCAGGCTGCCGGCGCGCACTGAACCCGTGGCGCAACGGACCTCGACAGTCGGGCCATGGAGAATTTCCAGCACCGGACTCTGCTCAAAGATACGCACCCCCAGCGCTGCCGCGAGACGCGCCTCACCTTGCACCAGATCAAGCGGATGCAAGTGCCCTGAACCCATGTCGATCAATCCGCCGGCGTACACACCGGCGTCGACCACTTGCTCACGGATCTGCTCCGGCCCGACCAGCCTGGTTTCGTGGGCATAGTCGAGTTCGGCGAGACTGTCCTGTTCCTGCTTGAACGCGGCGAATTGCGCGGCGGTGTTGGCCAGTTCGCAAAAGCCCCAGCGCAGATCACAGTCGATGGCGTTTTCAGTGATGCGCTGGCGCACCAGCTCCACCGAATCGATGCCGGCGCGCTGCAGATAGCGCACGCCGTCCTGGCCAACGTAGCGAGCGAACCCCTCGACTTCATGGCCGATACCGCGAATCAGCTGACCGCCATTGCGCCCGCTGGCGCCCCAGCCGATACGTCGCGCCTCAAGCAACACCACCGACAAACCGCGCTGCGCCAGCTCAATCGCGGTATTGACGCCAGTGAAGCCGCCACCGATTACGCAGACGTCGGCAAGCAAATCACCATCCAGCGCAGGGTAGGGCGTGCTCGCCCGCGCAGAAGCGGCGTAATAAGAGCCGGTGTGTTGTGCGCTGTGCTGATTCATTTGTTCGACTTCACTTTGCTCCACGACCGGGTCATCAGACGCATGATCGCCTGGGGCGGGGTCGAGGAAATGTAGAGTTTGTCGAGCACCGACTGCGGCGGATAAACCTCAGGGTTGTTGACCAGTTCCTGATCCATGAACGGCTTGGCCGCCGGGTTCGGATTGGCGTAGCCGACGGTGGCGCTGACTTTGGCGATCACTTGCGGATCTAGCAGGTAGTTGATGAAGGCGTGCGCCTCTTTGGCGTTGCTCGCGTCGGCTGGGATCGCCAGCAGATCGAACCACAGGTTGGCGCCTTCCTTGGGGATTGCGTAAGCGATATTCACACCGTTCTTGGCTTCCTTGGCGCGGTTGGCCGCCTGGAACACATCGCCGGAGTAACCGAACGCGACGCAGATGTCGCCATTGGCCAGGTCCGACACGTACTTGGAAGAATGAAAATAGGTGATGTACGGGCGGATGCTCAGCAGCTTGGCTTCGGCCTTTTTGTAATCTTCAGGGTTTTCACTGCGCGGGTCCATGCCCATGTAGTTGAGGATGGCCGGGAAGACTTCGTCAGCGGAGTCCATCATCGACACACCGCACTGGCTCAGCTTCTTCAGATTCTCGGGTTCGAACAGCACGGCCCAGGAATCGATGTGGTCAATGCCGAGCACTTGCTTGACCTTGTCGACGTTATAACCGATGCCGTTGGTACCCCACAGGTAAGGCACTGAGTGCGCATTGCCGGGATCATTTTTCTCGAGCAATTCAAGCAGTTTTGGGTCCAAGTTCTTCCAGTTTGGCAACTGTGAACGATCGAGCTTCATGAACGCGCCGGCCTTTACCTGACGGGCGAGGAAGTGGTTGGACGGCACCACCACGTCGTATCCGGTGCGACCGGCGAGGAGTTTGCCTTCAAGGGTTTCGTTGGAGTCGAAGACGTCGTAGATCACCTTGATCCCGGTCTTGCTCTGGAAGTCGGCGAGGGTGGTTTCGCCGATGTAGTCGGTCCAGTTGTAGACACTGACCTGGGGCTCGGCGTGGGCTACGGCACTGAACAGCACGCTCAGCGCGACCGGGAGTACGGATTTCAATAGACGCATATCGACACCTCTTCTTGTAATGATCGTTCCCACGCTCTGCGTGGGAATGCCGCAACGGACGCTCCGCGTTCGGCTTTGGATGGGACGCAGAGCGTCCCGGGATGCATTCCCACGCGGAAGCGTGGGAATGATCAACTGTGCGGCCGTCTTCGCGAGCAGGCTCGCTCCCACAGGGACGGGGCGCCGTCAGACGCTGAGCAGCAGGAACTCCCGCTCCCACGAGCTGATCACGCGTTTGAAGTTTTCATGCTCGGCGCGTTTGACCGCGACGTACCCGCGGACGAATTTGCTGCCCAGGTACTCGGCGACCTTCGGGCACTCTTCCATCTGCGTCAGGGCTTCTTCGATGGTGATGGGCAGGCGTAGATTGCGCCGTTCGTAGGCCCGGCCTTCGACCGCCGCGCTCGGCTCGATCTTCTCGACCATGCCGATGTAGCCGCACAGCAGGCTTGCGGCAATCGCCAGGTACGGGTTGGCGTCGGCGCCGGGCAAGCGGTTCTCCACGCGCATCGATTCCGGCCCCGATGTCGGCACACGCAGGCCCACCGTGCGGTTCTCTTCACCCCATTCGACGTTGACCGGTGCCGAGGTGTCCGGCAGGAAGCGGCGGAACGAATTGACGTTCGGCGCGAACATCGGCAGGACTTTCGGGATGTATTTCTGCAAGCCACCGATGTGATGACGGAACAGCTCGCTCATGTTGCCCTCGGCATCGGCGAAGATCGGCTGACCCGTAGCGATCTCGACCACGCTCTGGTGCAGGTGCATGGCGCTGCCGGGCTCGTCGCCGATCGGCTTGGCCATGAACGTCGCGGTGACGTTGTGCTTGAGCGCCGCCTCGCGCAGGGTGCGCTTGAACACGGTGATCTGGTCGGCCAGATCCAGCGCATCGCCATGACGGAAGTTGATTTCCATCTGCGCCGGGCCGTCTTCGTGGATCAGCGTGTCGAGATCCAGGCCTTGCAGTTCGCACCAGTCGTAGACGTCTTCGAACAACGGATCGAATTCGTTGGCGGCATCGATCGAGAATGACTGGCGCCCGCTTTCCGCACGGCCCGAACGACCCAGTGGTGCCTTGAGCGGCAGGTCGGGATCTTCACAGCGCTGGGTCAGGTAGAACTCCATTTCCGGCGCGACAATCGGCTTCCAGCCCTTGTCGGTGTAGAGCTGCAGGACTTTCTTCAGCACGTTGCGCGGCGACAGTTCGATCGGATTGCCAAACTTGTCGAAGGTGTCGTGGATGACGATGGCGGTCGGCTCGATGGCCCACGGAATAACGTACACGGCGTCGGAAACCGGTTTGCAGACCATGTCAATGTCGGCCGGGTCAAGCAGGTCGTAGTAGATGTCGTCGTCGACAAAATCCCCGGTTACCGTTTGCAACAGCACGCTTTCCGGCAGGCGCATGCCGCGCTCATGCAGAAACTTGTTGGTCGGTGCAATCTTGCCGCGGGCGATGCCGGTCAGGTCGCTGACCACACATTCGACTTCGGTAATCTTGTGATCTTTCAGCCAGGTGAACAGCTGATCGAAAGGGGCGTTCATAAAGACCTCGTTATTGGTTTTGTAGACGCCGGGGAGGGCGGGTTTCATCTTCCGCCCCTTCCCCTGTGGCGCGTTGGCGACTATCTTGGGCGCGGCTTGCGATTCCATCTATCCACTTTCAGCAGCACCAAAGCGCACCAAAAGAGTGCGCAAGGTCACCCCATGACAACGTGCAATCCGCTCCAGGTACAAGCGTTCAACACCGCCGACGTGGCCGAGCAAATCCGCGCGACACCGGGCTGGGTCCAGCATTACCAGCAGATGTCGCCGGGACATTTCGCCGGGCAGATTCGCTATCTCGATCTGCAGGGCGTCGAGGTTTACGAAGAACAGATGAACACCCGGGTCGAGCAGAACTTCAGTGCGCCATCCGGTGCCCTGGCGTTCTGTTTCGATCGCAGCGACAACGCGCTGTACCTGCTCAACGAAGAGAGCCGCAACATCTGGATCACCCCAGAGAACTACCGGGAAATCGCCGTGGTATTTGGTCCGGACTTCGTCCGCGAGCACGGTTTGCAAGTGGCGAAACTCGAAGGGTTGTTCATGGCGCCGCTGAACTGCGGACAGAACGCTTTGTTCAGCGGCTGGTTAAGCTCGATTCTCACGAAGTTGTCGCAAGCTACTGATCCACTTGATAAAGATCGCCTGACTCAACAGTTGCTTGAGGACTGCCTGTTCATCCTTGATAACGCTCACACCAGCCTTGATCGCAGCGGGTTGCAGCGACGCAACAACGAACGCCAGATCATCAAAAGAGTGGGGGAGTGGGCGGCTGATTCGCCGGAAGACACGGTTAATCTGCTCGAACTTTCTCACGTCGCCGGCGTGCCGCTGCGCCAGTTGCAACAGGCTTTCAAGGCCTACACCGGGATGACCCCGAGCCACTGGTTACGCCTGCGGCGGCTGAACAGTGCGCACCGTGAATTGCTCAAGCGCAGGCCCACGGAAACCACAGTTGCGGAAGTGGCGATGCGCTGGTCGTTCTGGCATCTGGGGCGGTTTTCCAGCAGTTACCGCGCGCTGTTCAAGGAGCTGCCGAGCGAAACGCTCAAGCGCTGAGCAGAAAAAGGCTTTGTGTCCTTCGAGAAGTTAAATAGAATCAGTCTCATTTGAATCTACCTTCGCGCAGGGTCTCTTGAGATGATTGAAGCTACGTCACCGTCGGAGCAGAGCCTGCAGCAGTTGTATCGCGAGCACCGCGGCTGGCTGGAAACCTGGCTGCGCCGGCGCATGGGCAATGCGTGGGATGCGGCGGACCTCAGTCAGGACACCTTTCTGCGCGTCCTGTGCAACGCGCCGCCGCTGGCCGAGTTGCGCGAGCCGCGCGCGTATTTGCTCACCGTCGGCAAACGCCTGCTGAGCAATTTCTACACGCGGCGCCATCTGGAAAAAGCCTACCTCGACGCCTTGGCGCAATTGCCGGAAGCGTGCGCACCGTCGCCGGAACAGCGCTGGTTGCTGCTGGAAACCTTGCAGGCGCTGGATGAATTGCTAGATGGCTTGCCGCGTGCGGTGCGTCGGGCATTTCTTTGGAGTCAACTCGAGGGCCTCGGCTACCGCGAGATCGCCGAGCGCTTGCAGGTTTCCGAGCGCACGGTAAAACGCTACATGGCCCAGGCGTACGAGCATTGCTTGCTGGTGGATCTGTGATGCGCGTTGCCCCCAGCGAGGAAACGCGGGAAGTGGCGCGGGCGGCGGCGCAATGGCTGGCACTGCTCGAGTCAGGCGCTGCCAGTGATGAAGATCACGCCCGATTGCAGCATTGGCGCGCCAGTGACAGTCGCCACGAGAACGCTTGGCAGAAAATCCAGCAGCTTCGCCAGCGTTTCGCAGGTTTGCCGCCGACACTGGCCATGGCCACCCTGGATCGGCCGGATCCGGCGCGGCGCGCGGTACTCAAGCGTGCCTTGGGCGTGGCGGCGCTGGTGCCGGCGGCGTGGTTGATCAGTCGGGAGCTGCCGCTGGAGGCCTGGCGCGCCGATTTGCACACCAGCACTGGCGAGCGGCGCAAAGTGCAGTTGGCCCAGGATTCTTCATTGCAACTCAACACCGACAGCGCGGTGAATGTCGATCTGCCTGCACGTCAGTTGACACTGATTCGTGGCGAGATGGCGCTCAACGTGGCGGGCGATTCAGCCTTTATCGTCAACGCGCCTTATGGGCGGATGATCGTCAATCACAGCGACATCTCGGTGCGCCTCAATGCGCGCGATTGCCAGGTCTGCGTGCTGCGCGGTTCGGTGCAATTGCAGCCGCTGCACGGCCCGGCGCTGGTATTGCAGCAGGGCCAGCAAGTCAGCCTGCAAGCTTCGGGCGCGGGGGCGGTGACGGCATTCGATGCGTTGATGCCCGGTTGGCGCGACGGTGTGCTGATGGCGCAAAACCAGCCGCTGGGTGATTTCCTTCGCGAGCTGAGTCGCTACCGCTCGGGCGTGCTGCGCTGGGATCCGGCGCTGGAATCGCTGCGCATCACCGGCAGTTTCCGCCTCGACGATACCGATCAAGTGCTGGCACTGCTGGCAGCCAGTTTGCCCGTCGACGTGCACACGCGAACGCGATTTTGGGTGTCGCTGGTACCGCGCGCAGAAAAAACCGGTTGAAGCCTGTCCCTTTTTTTCGCCTCGCTGGTCATTCCAGGCAAGTGAACAAAATCGAGAGCTTCTTCCAATGCCCGCAGTATTCCCAGGTCGTTTGCGTCCGTTGTTGCAGTTGAGCCTTTTGCTGAGCCTGAGCGCCAGCCCCTTGTTGATTCAATCGAGCTGGGCCGACGACGGCAGTCGCCGCAGTTATCAGGTCCCGGCCGGTAGCCTGAGTACAGCGCTGACGCGCTTCGCCGGTCTCGCTGGAGTCAATCTTTCGGTGGATCCGGCGCTGGTCAGCGGCCGCAACAGCAGTGGATTGTCCGGCGAGTTCGGTGTAGAGGAGGGCTTCAGCCGGTTGTTGCTGGGTTCCGGTTTGCAGCTGCAACCGGTCGGCGATCAGGCTTATACGCTGGTGCCCGCAGCGCAAGGCAGCACCTTGCAACTTGCGCCGACATCTATTCTCGGCGCGAGCGGCTCAGCGGATGCCGACGTGTTTGCTGGCGGTCAGGTTGCACGGCGTGGCTCGCAAGGGCTGTTGGGCTCCAGGGATTTCATGGAAACCCCGTTCAGCATGACCACCTACACCAGCGAAACGGTGAAAAACCAACAGGCGCGCACCCTCGGCGACCTGATCGGCAGCGACCCTTCGGTACGCGCCACCAACCCGGCCGGTGGCCGCTACGAGCAATTCACCATCCGTGGTTTCAGCCTGTTCAACAGTGATGTTGCCTACAACGGCCTCTACGGTGTGTTGCCGACTTACACCATCGACATGGAAATGGCCGATCGCGTCGACATCCTCAAAGGCCCGAGCCAATTGATCAACGGGATTTCGCCACGGGGCAGTGTAGGAGGGGGGATCAACGTCGTGCCGAAACGCGCGACCGACAAGCCGATCACCTCGCTGACAGCCAATTACGCCTCGAACAACCAAGTCGGCGGCGCGGTGGATGTCGGACGGCGTTTTGGCGAAGACAATCAGTTCGGCCTGCGCTTCAACGGGGTCAAACAGTCCGGTGATACCGAATGGGATCATCAGAGCGTCGATCGCGACATGGCGGTCCTTGGTCTGGATTTCCGTGGTGAACGCTTGCGACTTTCCACCGATATCGGCCACACCGAACGCGACACCGACGCACCGCAGGAACGCGTGCAAGTCGCCGCCAATGCCAAAGTGCCAAACGCCAATGATGTGCGCGATAACTATGCGCAACCCTGGAGCCGGGCGCGCACCAAAGACACTTTCGGCACGGTCAACGGCGAGTTCGATGTCAGCGATTCGGTCATGCTGTATGGCGGCGTCGGCGCACGCAAAAGCAATCATGACTTCTTGCGCCATGCCGTTTCGGTGACCAACGATGCCGGTGATTTCAGCGTCCAGCCGCGCGACTTCACTCGCGACGAAAACGTGCGCACGGCCACCGCTGGGGTGCGCAACTGGTTCCAGACCGGGCCGGTCAGCCATGAAGTGAACTTGGCGGCCAACTACTTTTATATGGACTTCGAAAACGGCGGCGCCCGTTACGCGGCCGGGCGCAGCAATCTCTACGACCCGGTGGAAATCGCCAGACCCGGCACGCCGACCCGCAATGACGCCAAGGTCTACACCGAAAATCGCTTCAGCGGCGTGGCGCTGTCCGACACGCTCGGCTTCTTCGACGATCGTCTGTTGCTGACTTTGGGGGCGCGCTGGCAGCGAGTCAAAGTCGATGACTGGAGCGACGGCATCAAGGGCGACACGGCTTACGATGAAGAAAAGGTCTCGCCGTCGGGCGGCATTCTGTTTAAGGCAACCGACAAATTATCGCTGTACGCCAACTACATGGAAGGTCTGAGCCAAGGCAAGATCGCGCCATCGACATCTATCAACGAAGACGAAATCTTCCCGCCATTCATCAGCCGCCAGGTTGAAGTCGGCGCCAAGTACGACGCGGGCTCATATGCGCTGACGGCAGCGGTGTTCCGCATCAAACAGCCTGCCTACGAAACCAATGCCACCACACGAGTCTTCGGCCCGAACGGCAAACGCGAAAACAACGGCGTAGAACTGAGCGTGTTCGGCGAACCGCTCAAGGGGTTCCGATTGCTCGGCGGTGTGATGTACATCGACAGCGAACTGACCCACACCACCAACGGCACATTCGACGGCAACCGCGCACCGGCGACACCGAAATACAACGTCAACCTTGGTGCAGAGTGGGACGTGCCGACTGTGCAGGGTTTGACATTGACCAGCCGTGGAATCTATTCGAGTTCGCAGTATCTGGATCAGGCGAATGATAAGGAAATCGACTCCTGGGAACGGTTCGACGTAGGTACACGCTATGCTTTCAAGCTGGACGAGAAGACGATCACCTTGCGCGCCAATGTCGAAAACGTGCTGGATAAACGCTACTGGAGCTCAGCGGGCGCTTCGGATGACAGCGAACCGGGATTGACGCTTTCGACGCCGCGAACGTATCTGCTGTCGGCGACGGTAGACTTCTAATGGAGCAGGGTAAGTGCGTCGATTGTCTTCGAAAATACGTTAACTACACTAAATGACCGTTTAGTTGAGCTAACAAAAAATAGTACCTGTTACGGAGGTCATGATTCAGCGCAAGCCGAACGCAACTGATGTGATTACTGCGCTGAATCTACAGCCTCATGTCGAGGGCGGGTATTACCGCAGAACCTATCAAGCCGATCACCGTGACTGCCTCGAAACGCAGCAAGGCCCGCGATATCTGCTGACCTCGATCTACTATCTGCTTACTGAGCAATCGCCAGTGGGCCAGTTTCATTTCAATCAGTCCGACATCCTGCATTATTTCCAGTTGGGCGACGCCATCGAATACAACCTGATCCACGCCGACGGCTCATTGCAAACGCTGGTAATGGGCAGCGATGTTTTGGCTGGTCAGCAACTGCAGTTGCACGTACCGGGTGGAATTTGGAAAGCCTCTCGATTACTGGAAGGCTCAAATGGCTTTGGCTTGATCAGCGAGGCGGTTTCGCCTGGGTTTGATTTCGCAGACATGGAAATCGGTAATCGCGCAAAACTCACGGCACAGTTTCCGCACCATAGTGCGCTGATTGAAAAGCTGACGCATGATGATGGATGAGGGCTGTAGATTGGGAAGAATGCAGTTTGTAGGGGAAGCTGGTTTTGAAGCGGCCAACGTAGATTCAAATCTCCTGGGCAACCACGCTAACCTTGTAATACTTTGTTACGTGTAATGTATATTATGTTAAATAATGGATGCGAATGGCCTCAGGCTTTAGATATCAGATCCACCACTCCTAATGCGGCAATCGCTACGACTGGACGCTGCGCAACACCGATGTCGGCGAAGTCTTGGGCATTGGCAAGCGCATGAAGGCTCATCTGGAAACAATGGGCATCAAGACCGCCATGGACTTGGCGAAAGCCGATCCATGGATGCTTCGCCAGAAATTCAGCGTGGTGATCGAGAAGACTGCTCGTGAAGAAGCCGTCGCCACCTACACCCAGCGCGCAGCAGAGAAACTCCGAGCGCAAAACTCGCTATGCAAGAAAATCCGCGTCACCATTCGCACCGGCATGCTCAATCCCGAGGAAGCGAAATATGCGAATGGCGGCTTAGTGGAATTGCCGTACCCGACCAAAGACGCCCGGCTGATGACGAAGGCTGCGACCGAAGTGGTCAATCGCCTCTTCCGATCGGGCTTAAGGTAATGCGATGAAGAGAAAACCAAGAATGAGTGCACCTCAGACCAGTAATTCAGCAACCCAGCCTGGGCCTAGCTGGACGTTTGACCCTGATCGCATGAACCGAATAGCCGACTGTCATTCGATCATCGAAGTACTTCGCCACATCCAACACAGTGGGCCGGAATGGGCGCATCGTAATGTCCGAATTTGCTTTCCCGGCCAATCAAATGCATGGGCTCTGGTGTACCCGCTTCAGAATGCCAGTGCCCCGTACTTTGACTTCATGTATATCCACAAAGAGCCTCCTCAGGAAGTGCTGTCCGCACTGCTAAGGAAGTATCCACAGTGTTCCGTCATCGACTGGTCGCCCGGACGCTTGGCCTGCATCGAAGCTCAGGGGGGGAATGTTGACACGCTCGCTGAAATTATCCGGGATCTAGCTGAAGCTGCTTGGGATGAGCACATCACATTCGTCGATGCTTCGTACGAGGAAATGGGTAAAGCTTGACCCCAGAGCGGACGGTCGACCTAAGCTTCCCAAGCGCGTGCGCAAAGATCAGGTCTTTGGCAACAATCGACAAGACGGGAAATGCATAAAAATTTTAGCTCGGATCGCAAAGTCCTTGAAGATGCCATTCAGGAGGTGAAAAAAATTTACCCATCTGAAGGTCAGCTTTGGGTCGAAAACAGTCACTCCCACCCGAAACGTCCACGGAGAGTTGGCCCATGAAAACCGCCCTAATATCCGACACTCACAATCTCCTCCGCGCCGAAGCCATCAGCGCGCTCCAAGGCTGTGACCTGATCATCCACGCCGGCGACATCGGCAACCCGGACATTCTCGCCCAATTGTCCGAAATTGCTCCCGTCCACGCCGTGCGCGGCAACAATGATCTCAGCAGCCCATGGGCCAAAGACCTCCCCGACTTCCTGATCTGCACTCTCAACGGCTGGCACACTCTCCTTATCCACGACATCGCCGACGTCCCCGCCGATCTAGATCCAGACATAAAGCTCATCATCACCGGCCATTCCCACAAACCGCGCATAGAATGGCGCGGCGATCGTCTATACGTGAACCCTGGTAGCGCCGGCCCTCGGCGTTTCAAATTGCCGGTCACGCTGGCAATTCTCGAGATACAACCCGACAGCATCGAGCCGCGCCTGATTTCCCTGCTGGATCCCCCCGCCTGAAATCGCTACGGGTACCGCGATCCAGAACCAGGAAGCGCCACCTCCTACCAGGCCCGACCCATCTCGCGGCGAACCGATCCTTAACGCCGCCGAGCGTGCTATCAAGTGACAGGACAGCGGGTTTAGATCCGATCCCCGCCGCTCAGCATGGCGGACTGACACTTCCGACATGGAGGCGTCTAATCACCCGATTAATCTCCCCTACCACCCGCCCCGTCGCTTCCTCGATCGTCCCCTCATTCCGGCACAAAAACCAACCCTGATCGGTAGCGGCCAGCTCAAACGCCTCAGTACAAGCGACATGCTCCTCCAGACCGCGAAGCACAGTGCTGCTCAAGCCACGCCGGCGTGCCCCTGCCCTCGCCCACGAAATCTCCGCCGCTGTAACCACCCCGACATGCAGGTCTGGCACCTGTACGTTGCGGTCAATGTTCAACTGCAGGATTTCAGCGAAAGGGACTATCCGGCGAAACGCCGCATCGGACGGGTACCAGCGATCGATCAGGATGATGCTGTTGGCGGGTTGTTTGGTCAGCACGTTTCGGGAAATCCAACTGCGGCTATCAGCCAGGCGTTGGCAAACTTCCAGCTCCAGATTCCGGTCGGGATGTCGGACGAGTCGATTCACCAGATGCATTGTCTCGCCCCTGAACGGGTCGCTTTTTTTCTCGCACAGTCGGATGACTTTCTGGTTGTCTGCCCTCAGGACTTCAGTGATGGCCTCCAACAGCGAGGTTTTGCCGACGCCTTTGGGGCCATCCAGAGCGACAAACAGCGGACGAGTCATTTTTCTCACAGGCTTTAACGGGGAGTAGCGCGCACTCTAACGGATTTTCAGGTTGAACCTCTGTTGCTCAGACGGACTCCCAAACTCAAATCCAGGAGAAACCTATGACCCAGACAGCTCTAGTCGTGGGCGCCAGCGGCATTGTCGGCAGCGCCATCACCCAGTTACTCATCGACAACCAGTGGCAGGTTGCCGCGCTATCGAGACATCCATCGCAAGCGCAAGGCGTGATCCCTGTCGCGGCAGACCTTCAGGATCCTGCTTCTCTGGAACAGGCGCTGAGGGATGTGAGACCCACGCATGTGTTCATTACTACATGGTCGCGGCAAGCCACGGAGGCCGAGAACATTCGCGTCAATGCCGCCATGGTACGCAACGTCCTCGCCGCCATTCGCCCAGCCAAAAGCGTCAAACACGTAGCACTGGTTACCGGCCTGAAACACTATCTCGGCCCTTTCGAAGCCTATGGTAAGGGCAGCCTGCCACAGACACCGTTTCGCGAAGAACAGGGTCGTCTGGATGTCGAGAATTTCTATTACGCTCAGGAAGACGAACTCTTCGCCGCAGCTGAAAAGGACGGTTTCACCTGGAGCGTGCATCGCCCGCATACCGTCACCGGGGTGGCCGTGGGCAATGCGATGAACATGGCGACCACCCTCGCCGTCTATGCCTCGATTTGCAAACACACCAATCGCCCGTTTGTGTTTCCCGGATCCAGAGTGCAGTGGGACAGCCTCACCGACATGACCGATGCGCGGCAATTGGCGAAACAGCAACTGTGGGCGGCCACCACGCCGGCTGCGGCAAATCAGGCATTCAATATCACCAATGGTGATGTATTCCGGTGGAAATGGATGTGGAGCCGAATTGCCGAATACTTCGACCTGCCTGCTGCTGACTATCCTGCGTCACCTTCGCCTCTAGAGAAGCAGATGGCGGACGATCAAGCCGTATGGACGCAAATAGTCGCCGAGCACGGTTTGAAAGAGTCCGACATTGGACGTCTGATTTCCCCATGGCATACAGATGCAGACCTTGGCCGGCCCATCGAAGTGGTCACGGATATGTCGAAAAGCCGCCTGATGGGCTTCACTGCCTACCAAGCGAGTGATCAGGCATTTTTCGACGTGTTCGACAGGCTGCGGGAGATGCGCTTGATACCTTAGGCGGTTCCAGACAGATAAGGTGGGCACCTGGCGTGCCCACCTCATTCAACGGTACTTTCCACGCCCTCGCCCCTCCCCTCATCTGCGACGTTCGTTTGCCCTGCGAAATCCTCCCGCCAGTCACCGGCAGAACGCAGCCGATCGTATCTCCCAACTCCAAAATAGCGCCTTCAACAGTTATCGCTCTGTATCCAAGTGTGTACGGACGCAAACACGTTACACAACATTGATCTTCCCGCCCCCTCAGACACAAGCGAGATACACCAGCACGATGAACTGCGCTCACGGCCAGCGCAGTGCTCCTGTGCCTGACAGCTGTCATTGGGAGCACCTGAACGGCTTCCACTTTCTTGACGACAAGTCGGAGGATTAAACCCATGCAAACAAACGCGTCATCGGTCTTGAATCGCCTGCACCTTAATCTCGATCGCGCTGGGGACTGGATCGCCCCTTTGAGCCTGCGCGTTTTTCTGGCCTGGGAGTTTTTTGAAGCGGGATGGGAAAAGTGGAACGGTGAGAACTGGTTCCCGAGCATTCAAGGGGCCTTTCCTTTTCCCTTCAATCAGCTGCCGGCTACGTTCAATTGGCAGTTATCCATGTGGGCAGAACTGCTCTGTTCCATTGCTTTGCTTGTAGGCCTGGGTACACGCCTCTCGGCACTGATCCTCATAGTGGTCACCATCGTGGCAACTGCCGCAGTTCATTGGCCAGCAGAGTGGTCGACGTTGAGTGAACTGGCTATGGGGTACTCCATCAGCAACAAAGGCTACGGCAATTTCAAGCTGCCGTTGATCTATCTCGTCGCACTTCTGCCACTGGTATTCACAGGCGCCGGCAAGCTGAGCCTGGATGCATTCATCGGTCGGTATCTCAAGCGTTTGAATGCACGCTGAGTGTTATCGCGTCACCGAAGTTATCGCTCTCACCCCCCGCTAGTTAATCAGGAGTTTCACCATGACCCATATTGATAAAGTGCTGTACACCGGCAAAGTCCATACCTCCTCGGGTGGTCGCAATGGCACCGCCCTCAGTGACGACGGCCGACTGGATATAAAACTGTCGTCGCCTGGCACCTCTGGCGCCGGTACCAACCCAGAGCAGTTGTTCGCCGCAGGTTGGTCGGCCTGTTTTATCGGTGCAATGGGACTAGCGGCGAGCAAGCTGAAAGTCACCCTCCCGGGTGACCTTGCTGTCGACGCCGAAGTCGATCTAGGCACAACCGATGGCGCTTATTTCCTCCAGGCTCGCCTCAACGTCTTCCTTCCCGGGCTGGATCGCAACGTCGCTCAAGAGCTGATCGACACCGCACACCACACATGCCCGTACTCCAAAGCGACGCGGAACAACATCAACGTGGTGATCAACCTCGTTTGAGCAGAACCGTGGCGGGTTTCAATCACCCGATTCACACCCCCCGGCTGCCAGCGGTAACCGTGGAGGTGCTGTGGATCGGGGGTTCCAGACGTCGAATCGGAGTATTGAGCTCATGCAAACGAACACTTCATCACCAACCCATTTAGATCCACAGCTCCCCGTTGAGGCGACCGTCGGGCTGGGATTGCGCCGTGCGCTGCTTAACACGCTTCGTGACGCTCCAGTCGGGGATTTCGATTTTCTGGAGGTTGCTCCAGAGAATTGGATCGGCATCGGCGGCGCTCATGGTGAGGCTTTGCAGTTGCTGGCTGAACGCTATCCGCTGTCATGCCATGGCCTGTCACTGTCGCTGGGTGGCAGTGCGCCGCTGGACGAATCTTTTCTTGAGCAAGTCCGCGGGTTTCTTGATCGCTTCAACGTGCCGTTCTATAGCGAACACCTCAGTTACTGCAGTGACGATGGCCATTTATACGACCTGCTACCGTTGCCATTCACTGAGGAGGCCGTTCATCACGTTGCGGCGCGCATCCGCCGTGCACAGGACATTCTCGGTCGTCGTCTTGCTGTAGAAAACGTCTCTTACTACGCCGCTGCTCATCAGGACATGGACGAACTGACGTTCACCAATGCAGTGCTTCGCGAGGCCGATTGCGACCTGTTGCTCGACGTTAACAATGTGTACGTCAACTCAGTGAACCACCGCTTCGATCCAGCGGTTTTCCTCGCCGGCCTGGAACCAGAACGCGTAGTCGCCATGCATGTGGCTGGCCATTACGACGAAGCCGAGGACCTGATCATCGACACCCATGGTGCTTCGGTCAAACCGGTAGTCTGGTCATTGCTGGGCCAGGCTTATGACCTTTTCGGCGTGAAGCCAACCCTGCTGGAGCGCGATTTCAACTTTCCGTCCTACGACGAACTGGTGGCTGAGCTGAACACCATCAGGCGCTTGCAACGCGACGCCAATGCTTTGGTGGAGGTGACCGTCGATGGCTGACTCCCCTTCAAGTTTGCACAGTCAGCAGCTCGCGCTGACCCGGTACCTGCGTGACCCGGACAGTTATGCGCCGCCTGCGCAGATGAATCCCGCAAGAGCGCAGGTCTATCTCAACCTGGTGTTGAACAATCTGTTGGGGTTGCTGGGTGGGACGTTTCCGGTGCTGGTTGCCGTGCTGGGTGATGACGGTTGGCGTGCACTGGTACGACGTTTTTTGCGTGACTACCGCGCGCAAACGCCACGCTTCGGAGAAATTGCTCGTGAGTTTGTAGACTTCGTAGCGAGCCTGGAGGACTCGCCCGGCTTTGAGCATCCCTGGTACCCGTTCTTGCCTGAATTGGCTCATTACGAGTGGGTGGAAATGGCGCTGCAACAGTTGGACGCTGCGCCGTTAAAGGCCAGTGATGCGGCGCATTTACTCGACCGTCCCCTCAGGCTTTCCCCGCTCGTCTGGCCGCTGGCTTACATTTGGGCCGTACATCGTCTCGCGCCAGGCCACTTGCCTTCTGAACCGCCAGAACAACCGACATTGCTGCTGATCAGCCGTGTGCCGAGTGGCCAAGTGCAATTCTCCCAGGTCAGCCCTCTCGCGTTCCGTTTGTTGCAGCGGATCCAGCAGTTCCCTGACATGGATGGTCGAGCGCAGTTGCACGCTTTGGCTGCGCAGGCTGGTGCAACAGACGTGACCGGCTTCGTTGCTGACGCACTGGTGCTGCTGCGCCAGCTGCATGCGCAAGCTGCCGTCGGCGTAGCCGCGACACCCGTTTTAAAGCTGTTGTCCTGACTGACGAGCAAAGGCTGAGGTCGGTTTTTGTATCTCTATGTACCCAAACGCGAAGTCTTGGGATTGGCTTACAAATGCTCCGCTCGCCGATACATCGCCGATACATGACTCCCGCTCAATAGGCCTACCCGAACAAGGACGCTGTATCGAAGTGGAAGACGCTTGCGCCTTTCGCCTCGAACTTCCTTGAGGGTCTATCCGCCCTGTGGCATGAACCGCGGCCTCGCCGCGCAAAGCATCTGGAGAAGCACTATGTACCGTAAACCAATGTCGAACAAAACCAGTCTTGGCCTGGCCGCAATTGCCTTAGCCGGTGGCATGAGCCTGGCATCGTCTGCGGCTTTTGCTGTTGAGCCACTGCCCCAAGGCTACCAACTGGCATCGGCCGATAAAACCGGCGAAGGCAAGTGTGGCGAAGGCAAATGCGGGGCCAGCGAAGCCAGCGACAAGTCCGCTACTGCCGAAGGCAAGTGCGGTGAAGGCAAGTGCGGTGAAGGCAAATGTGGGGACGACTCTTTCGCTCGCACAGACACCGACCATGATGGCCTCGTCTCTCTTAAAGAACTGCTGACCGTGGCACCTCAGGGCGGTGAAGAATTCAAAGCGATGGACACCAACCACGATGGTTTCCTTTCGGAAGGTGAGGTCTACAAGTTCAGAACCAACCAGTACATTTCCAACGGCAAGAAAGTACCCACCGAGCTATTTACCCGCATGAGCAAAGCGCAGAACTGATTCCTCCCGCCGTAGCATTCGCCCTCCCCGCGCCTGCAGCCAGGGAGGGCGATTTACCTTCTGCAAAGGCCCAGTTGTATTGATTACACCGCGTTATAAGTGATGTTCTCCGCCCCTGATTTATCCCCTGAACGCAACACTCTAAATTCCATCCCACTGCTCCCCTCATCATGTCGATGGGGCGCCTACTGGAGACTTATTCCATGCCTTTCATCAGCGTTCGTATCACTCGCGACGGCGTTACCAAAGAACAGAAATCTCAAGTCATCGCCGAGATCACCAAAACCATGCAAACCGTCCTCAACAAGGACCCGCATCTCACCCATATCGTTATTGAAGAGGTCGACACCGACAACTGGGGCTATGCCGGAATTACCACCACCGAGTACCGCCAACAATTGACGGAGTCGAAGAAATGACCTTCCCCGTCAGTATCGACTTTGTGTCGGATGTCGTGTGCCCCTGGTGCGCACTCGGCGCCACAGCGCTGGAACAAGCCATCGCCAATGTTGCCGGCGAAGTTGCCGTGGAGCTGACCTTCAAGCCCTTCGAACTGAACCCGGACATGCCGGCCGAGGGCGAGCACGCCATCAAGCACATGATGCGCAAATACGGGCGCAGCGCCGAAGAAGTCGCCTTGCGCAATGAAATGATCGTCGCGCGTGGCAAGGCCATCGGTTTTCAGTTCGACCTGGAAAAGCGCAGCCATTTCTACAACACCTTCGATGCCCATCGACTTCTGCTCTGGGCCGTGCAGGAAGGCCGCCAGGTTGCGCTGAAGAAAATCCTGATCAAGGCCTATTTCACCAATGGCGAGAACCCCAGCGACCACGAAACATTGGTGCGCCTGGCCGGTGAAGCGGGACTTTCAACCACCCGCGCCCGAGAGATTTTGGCCAGCGAGGCGTTCGCTCTCGAAGTCCGTGAACTTGAGAGCTTTTACCTTGAACGCGGGATTAACTCGGTCCCTGCCATGGTGCTGAATGGTCGCCAATTGGTGTCCGGATCGCTATCCGTCATGGAATACGAACAAATCCTCAGGCAAGTGGCACGAGAGTCCGCCGTAGCCTGACAAAGCGATTTACCAGCACGATGCCCGGGCGAGCCCACGGCATCGGTCACTCAACTTGCGTGGAGTACATCGTCATGTCGAACGCCTCTTATCCGCTGAACCGCACCGCTTATCTGCTGGTCGATCCGTACAACGATTTTCTCTCGGAAAACGGCAAGGTCTTCCCCTTGATCAAGCCGATTGCCGAACAGGTCGGGCTGCTCGACAACCTGCGAGCCCTCGATCGCGCCGTACGAGCGCAGAACATTCCAGTGGTCATCGTGCCGCACCACCGCTGGGAACACGGCGCCTACGAAGGCTGGGACCATCCAACACCGACCCAGTGCAAAATCATGCACATGCACCACTTCGCACGCGGTGAATGGGGCGGCGAATGGCATCCCGATTTCGCGCCGAAGGACGGCGACATTGTCGTGCAGGAACATTGGGGCTCCAGCGGCTTTGCCAATACCGATCTTGACTTTCGTTTGAAGCAGAAAGGCATCACCCACGTCATCATCGTCGGCCTGCTCGCCAACACCTGCATCGAAGCGACCGCCCGCTACGCCTCGGAATTGGGCTACCACGTCACGCTGGTGCGCGATGCGACCGCCGCATTCCGTGCGGAAATGATGCACGCCGCCCACGAGTTGAACGGGCCGACTTTCGCTCATTCAATCGTCACCACCCAGGAACTGATTGAAGCGCTGGCAGTGCAGGAGTAATAGTGATCAACCTCACCGGGCACTTGATCATCGGCGCGTTCAACGTCGCCGCCACTGACGGCGCGTTGGGTGAACGCTCAACCTTCGAACTGGTGATAAACCTTGGCGATAACTTTCCAGGTGCCGTCGATTTTGATCAGGGTCAGGTAGTCGTTATAGTCGGCACCGATTGCATCCTTTTCCATATCGACACGCACCACGGCTGTCGTGGGTGTGATCGCCAGAATGTCGAGGCGAGTCGTAATTTCTGGGGCGCTGCCGTTCTTCTGAACGAAATCAAACAGATTCTTGATTGGGCCGCCAAGCAATTCACCATTCGTGAAACCGTACATCACAGCGTCTTTATGGAAAGCTTGAGCAACGCCATCTGCACTGCCCACACGCAGACCTTCAACGTATTGATTGGCAGTAGCGATGACAGCGTTGTACTCGGAGGTTGGTACTGCCTTGATGTTCTTTGACATGGTTCTCTCCTTTCTTTGGGCGACGTAAAACACACGTCGCCAGACGCGCTCAAATGCTCAAACGGTCGGATGGGTGTGGTAAATCTTGCTGACGATGGTCCACTTGCCTTCTACCTTCAGCAGATTGAAGAAGTCGGTGAATCGATACCCCGAAACATTGTCAGTATCAACGCGCGCACTGGCGGCAGTGCCTACGATGTCGATGCGAACGATCGCGGCTTTGGCTTCAGGAGATGGGCGGAAAGAGTTGTCGATGACGTCGTACAGATTCTGGATCGCGCCGCCGACGAGCTTGTCGCCGTCGACGCCAAACATGGTTGCTTGCTCGTTGAACGCGGGCTTCATCACAGTGCTGTCAGCCTTGGCACCACCTTCGTTGTACTGACTCAGAACAGCAACGATCGCGTTGTATTCCTGAACGTAAGTTGGATTGCTCATGATGTACTCCTGGTTGCATGTTGCCGGTGACCCTTTTGGTCACTCGGGCACGGAAAACTCAAACGACAATTACCAATCCTGGCGCGTCGGCGAGATGATCAAATCGTTGACGGTGACATTTTCCGGTTGGTTGAGCGCGTATATCACTGCGCGGGCAATATCGTCCGGCGCAATGGCAATCCGATTCAGCTCTTGGGCAGCCTTACGTCCTTCAGGATCACTGACCTTGTCCGCCCAGCCGGTATTGATCACGCCTGGGCTGACGGTGTTGACGCGGATGCCATGCTGCACGCCCAACTCCTTTCGCATGGATTCGGTCATGGCCTGGACGAAAAACTTGGTTGCGCTGTAAACACCCGCCGCCGGGCCGACCTGGTGACCTGCAACGGAGTCCATGTTGAGAATCTGCCCGGTTTTCTGTTCGAGCATGAATGGCAATACAGCAGCAATAGTGTTGAGGTAGCCCTTGATGTTCACATCAATCATCTTTTCCCAATCCTGCACGGCCAGATCGACCCAGTTGGAAAAGAGCATCAGGCCGGCGTTGTTGACCAGGATGTCCACTGCGCCATAGGTGTCTTGTGCAAACTTCGCGAGCGCTTTGGTTTGATCCAGATGGGTAACGTCTGTGGTGAAAGCGACCACGTCGCTCCCGGCCTCACGCAGCTCGGCAACAAATGCTTCCAACTCAGCCTGATCGAGTGCTGCTGCCACGACGCGAGCGCCATGCGCGGCCAACGCGCGGGTGGTGGCAGCACCAATGCCGGAAGACGCGCCAGTGACGATGGCAACCTTGTTTTGCAGATAATTCATATTTGAGTACCTCTTGTGCGGCGAAATTGTTTCGCGACGAAGCCTCCCCCCGCCGAACTGACGCAAAGTGAATCTCCAATTAATTGGAGTTGGCCGTTGGCCAATCGATGTAGCCCTTGGCGCCTCCGCCGTAATAACTCTCGCGCGGAGCTATGGTCAGCTCGATACCCCGACGCAGGCGATCTACCAAATCGGGGTTGGCAATGAACAATCGACCAAACGCCACGGCATCAATCCGCCCTTGCGCCCTGCGCTCCCGCGCCATTTCCAGGTCATAGTTGTTGTTGCCAATGTACGGCCCTTCGAACTGCGCACTCAGCGCGTCCAGATCCACCCCTTCAGGAACGGTACGAGAGGTGGCTGTCGCGCCTTCGACGAAATGTAGATAGGCCAAGTTGAATCTGTTCAATTGGTGAATGAGGTGACCGTAGGTCGCCATGACGTTGCTGTCTGGAGGCGTGTTACCTGCATCAGGAGTTACTGGTGAAAGGCGGATGCCGACCCGGTCACTGCCCCAAATTGCGACCACGGCTTCGGTGACTTCAAGTGTCAGTCGTGTCCGATTTTCGATAGAGCCGCCGTACTGGTCAGTCCGCTGGTTGGTGGAATCACGCAGGAATTGGTCGAGGAGATAACTGTTGGCTGAATGGACTTCAACGCCATCAAAACCGGCGCGTTTTGCATTTTCTGCCGCATGCCTGTACTGCTCGATGATCCCCGGGATCTCTGAAGTCTCAAGCGCCCGAGGCATGGACACTTCGACCATGCCATTGTTGGTATAGGTCGTACCTTCGGCCTTGATTGCTGAGGGCGCGACCGGCGCTTCGCCGTTTGGCTGCAGCTCAACGCTGGAGAAGCGCCCTACGTGCCATAACTGGCTGACGATTTTCCCGCCGGCCGCATGCACTGCGTCAGTGACTTTTTTCCAGCCTGCCACCTGCTCCTCCGACCAGATACCGGGCGTCATGGCATAGCCACGCCCTTGAGCAGAAATGTTCGTGGCCTCGGCGATGATCAGGCCCGCGCTGGCTCGCTGGGCGTAATAAGTGGCATGCATTTCGTTCGGCACACCGTCGTCAGCCATTCGACTGCGAGTCACTGGCGCCATGACAATTCGGTTAGCCAGTTGCATCGCCCCCATCGTCATGGGGGAAAACAGGTCGGTGTCTGCGGCAATATCAATCATAACAACTCCAAATGAATAGACCGGTCGTCTAGTTAAAAGCTTAAAAAAAACCGCCCCTATGCCAGCAGGCGCTTACTTGTGATCAGTGCCGTATCAAAGGCAGCCGTCGTATTGCGAACCTTCACCAAAAGTGATGCCCCTAACCATAATTGATACAGCGATTCAGCCAGTGTTTCTGCGTCCTGAGTCGAAGTGATGGAGCCATCAGCCTTTCCTTGCTGAACACACCGCGTGATTCTCTCGATGATCAGCGTGGTGCCCTCCTCCAATACGCCGCGCATGTCTTCCGACAGGTCGCACACTTCGGCACCGAGTTTCACCACCAGGCATTTCTCTTCGGGATGATCGAACGCCTGCGTCTCCGCCCAATAGCGCAAATAGCCAAGGAGCCGCTCGGCGCCCGTCCCTTGCGCCGCCATGACAACGTCTAGCCGCCCGATATACTCCTGAAAGTATTCGTCCAATAGTGCCTGGCCGAATTCCTCTTTGGAGGTGAAGTAGTGATAAAAGGACCCTTTGGGTACACCCGCCGCCTTCAGCACTTCCATAAGACCGACTGCGGTGTAGCCCTTGTGGGTCATCAATGACTTCGCTACATCGATGATGTGTTGTCGCATGTCTTGATTAGGTTTTTTCATAGTGCGTACAGCCTAGTAAAAACTAGACCGGTCGTCTAGCAACCATCTTCAGTATCTGACGAACGCGGCTAAACGCTTGCTGCCGTGTGCGGCTGAGAACGTTTCACTGCAACCTTCTCCCACTTGGCGATAACCAACGGTGCAATGGCATTGCCCAATACGTTCAGCGTGGTGGTGCCACTGTCGATAATCCTGAAGATGCCTGCGATCAACGCCACGCCTTCTAACGGTAATCCGGCAGACGCCAATGTCGCCGACAGGATGATGATGGCAAACCCGGGCACCCCTGCTGCTCCCTTTGAGGTCAGCACCATCGTCACCACCAGAAGGATCTGCTGCGACAGAGATAGGTCGATGCCATAGAGCTGCGCCACGAAGATCGTTGCCACAC
Source organism: Pseudomonas glycinis (assembly GCF_054871425.1). Classification (NCBI taxonomy): domain Bacteria; kingdom Pseudomonadati; phylum Pseudomonadota; class Gammaproteobacteria; order Pseudomonadales; family Pseudomonadaceae; genus Pseudomonas; species Pseudomonas glycinis. The sequence continues at coordinate 326,463 of NZ_JBTYHF010000007.1, forward strand.
CGAGAAAAATCGATGCGCCATCCAGGTTGAACGCATAACCCACCGGCACCACAAAACTGACGATCCGACGCGGTACCCCGTAGTGCTCCAATCGGGTCATCAACTGCGGCATGACGGCTGCGGACGCGGCGCTCGAAAACGCCAGAATCAACTCATTGCGAAAGTACCGGATCAACTTGAAAATGTTTTCGCCAATCAAATAGCAAATGCCGCCGAGTATCACCAACGCGAATACTATCAGCGCCAGATAAACCACCCCGATCAACTTGAGCAACGGCAACAATGAGGCGAAACCAAACGTCGCCACGGTCGCGCCGATCATTCCAAACACACCAATCGGTGCGTAAGCCATGACGATTGAGACGACCTTGAACATTGCATCGGAAAGGCTCTGAATTACCGCGATGAAGGGTGCGCTTTTGTCCTTCGGCAGAGCGTTCAATGCCATGCCTAACAGCACCGCGAAAAACAACACGGACAGCAACTTCGCTTCTGACATAGCAACCAGCACATTGTCAGGGACGATATTCTGCAAGATGACTAATGCGCCTTTGGACGGCTCCAGAGTGATCGATGCGGTACCGTGCGTAATACCGGAAATGTCGGTGCCCGTACCCGGCTCAAAGACGTTGGCGAAACATAAGCCGATGACAATGGCCAAGGCCGTAATTGCAAAAAAGTAGCCCAGCGATTTTATTCCCATGCGGCCAAACGATTTGTTATCGCCACCGCCTGCGATGCCCAGAATCATGCAACAGAACACAATCGGTACAACCACCATCTTCATCATCTTGATGAAGATATCTCCGAGCGGTTTGAGGATCTCCGCACTCACCCATGTCTGGTAGTGCGGATGCGTATTGAAATACCAACCGACAAGCACGCCAAGCAACAGCCCGGCAACGATTTGCCACACCAAAGGAATACGTTTCATGTCTAGCCTTCTTGTTGGAGTGAAAGGTCTGCGTTTATTCGCAGTTGCTAGAGTCATGAGCTTCCAGCTCATTTGAGATCAAATGGCACAACGCCGTTGTGCCATGGCTGTTGTTACTTGGCAAAGAGCTGGCTCATATCCTTGAAAGCCTTGAACTCAAGAGCGTTGCCGCACGGATCAAACAAAAACATGGTGGCTTGCTCGCCCACTTGGCCTTTGAAACGAATGTACGGCTCGATCACGAATTCAGTACCAAACGACTTCAGACGTTCGGCCAGTGCCTCCCACTGTTCCCAACCTAAAATGATGCCGAAGTGCGGAACGGGAACATCGTGTCCGTCAACTGGATTGCTATGCACGCTTTCCTGCGAAGCGGTTTTTGGATGTTCGTGAATCACCAGTTGGTGACCATAAAAATCGAAATCTACCCACTGCGTGCTGGAACGCCCTTCTTCAAGACCAAAAACCTCACCGTAAAAGGTGCGAGCTGCAGCCAGGTCGTAAACAGGGATTGCGAGGTGGAATGGCGAGAGGCTCATCAGAACTCCAAATATTTTTTGTTGGTTGGCGAACATTTCCACGTCATTAGCTCTCTGGATTAAGCCTTGCCGGGGATGGGAGACATCGTAGGACGGGAATCCAAACATAAAAATCAATATATATTTCTTAGAAACACAACTAATATTTGTGAATGATCAAAGAACTGAAGACACTCATTGCTGTGGCCCGGGAAGGCACATTCGCCGCTGCTGGCAACAAGATCGGCCTGACCCAGGCCGCTGTGAGCGCGCAAATCCAGCGCCTGGAAGGCGAGCTCGGGTTCGAAATTTTCGACAGGAAAGGGCGCTCGGCCCATCTCAACAAAATGGGCCACCAGATACTTCTGCAGGCGCAAGAGCTGCTGAGGCTTTATGACAATCTGGGCTCTACAACGCCGGGCGAGCCTCCCAGCGTGCTGGTCAGCATCGGTGCGATCGCGTCCGTGCAGCGCTCCTATTTGCCCGATGCGCTTTCGAAGTTTCACAAACAGTGTCCGCAGTGCCGCACACGTGTCATCCCAGGCCTTTCAATGGAGATGGTGAACCTCGTCGACGCCGGCGAGATCGACATGGCCGTCATCATTCGCCCGCCCTTCTCCCTCCAAAGTGACCTGCGCTGGACGACATTGGCGCTAGAGCCCTACCGACTGATCGTGCCACATGACCTAGAGGGAGAAGACTGGTCGAAACTGCTGTCCAGCCAGCCATTCATTCGCTATGACCGATCATCCTTCGGCGGCAGGCAGGTCGATCGTTTCCTGCGGCAGATGCATTTCACCTTGAAGGAGGTTTGTGAACTGGATGAACTGGAGGCCATCATCAAACTGGTTGAAAATGGTTTGGGCGTCGCGCTGGTGCCACAAACATCAAATCAACAAAAATGGCCCGCTAGTGTGCGGGCGCTCGACCTAGGACAGCACACCTTCCACCGTGATATTGGGCTGGTACACCGGTCTCGGAAGAGTTTGACGGAGCCTGTGCGAATTTTGGCTCAGCTTATCAGTGATCAGGTAACAGCCACTTCCAAATGAGAGCCTTCAATAAAAAGGGCCCTGCCCTCGCTAAAAAGGCCTTGATGGTGTAACTCATCCCGAACGGAGAAAAACGAATTTGTGAGGCCGAGTTCGTTCTCAAGCATTAACGAGCAACTGGGTGACTACCGCACCTGCACTCCCTCGATCAAGTACACATCCGTTTTGGCTGAACGCTGACGAATTTTCCTCAACTCGGTGTATTCCTTAGAGTCGTACCAAGCCTGGGCTTTTTCGATGCTCGCAAACTCGATGACGACACGGCAACGCTTTGGCGCTTCACCCTCAAGCGAAATGGTCTTTCCTCCACGCACTATGAAATGCCCGCCATAGGGTTTGAAAGTTGATTCGACCTGCGCACTATAAGGCTTCATCCCTTCGGGATCGGTAACCTCAAACTCGGCAACATAGTAGGCAAGGGGTGCTGCCAACTCGGCGTCTGCCGCCATCACACGACAGCTGCCCACCGCAAAATACGCCAGTCCTGCCATCGCTACCGCCATTGCCTTTGATTTTTTCATTGCCTTCCTCCATTGATAAATCAGCGTGCCCAGCGGGCAATCGGTTACGGGCCAGGCCGTGGACTGAGCTCGATTGGCGTTGTTTCAATCAAACGCTTCGACAGAATCATCGACTTCGTAGCAACGGCGTATTTTTTGAAATGCGGCGATTCGATATGGCTTCGATATGCCGAGTCGCTGGCGTAGATTTCGAAAAAATGAAACCAGTTTGGGCGGTCGACTTCGGCGACCGCGTAGATAGATATGACGCCCGGCTCTATTCGAGTCGATTCTGCGATTTCCTCTCTGACTGCGGCCTGATAGGCCGCAACCTGTGCAGGATCGATTTCAAGTTGCGCGACGCGTACCACCAAGCCGTTTTCCTCGGCGGCCAGCGCTTGTCCTGCAAGTAATCCAGCCAAGGCGATCACTCCCAATAAACGTTTACCCATCAGCTTTCCCCTTCCTTTTGAATAACCCGGTCAGCAGGATGATGGTGGACAACGCAGTTACCGTCATCATTCTTGTTTTGGGTGGATTCGATTCCAACATGTAGCTCTTCCTTTGATGTACGGGTGAAAGTCAGGCATGGCTTGAATCAGCGCGCTGTAAAACGTGGCACGATCACCGCATGACGAACCCGCCATCCACTGATATGGACTGGCCGGTGACATAACTGGAGGCGCTACTGCTTAACCAGAGAACCGCGTCAGCGATCTCCTCTGGTTTGCCATGTCGGCCCATCGGCACTGCCTTGGCCATGGCCTCAAGGGCTGCGCCCTGCCCAGCCGCGACCATCTGATCGACCATCGGCGTCCAAATCTCCCGAACGGCAACGCTCCTGCTCACTACCGCGTACTGATGCGGCCTGGCTAGCCACCCGCTTGTTTTCTGCCAGCCTTAGACAGAATGAAACCGGGGCACCAAGCGCCCCGCTCCCACGTGCAACAGCTCGCTCTTTCACGTCAGAAATGCACCTTGAGCAAGAGACTCAGCGCATTCTGGTCGGTAGGGAATCCGCTCGTGTCTTCAATCCCGTATTTATTCGACCAGTAATCCCATTCAAGTCCCGCATAAAAACGTTTTTGCTGTTGCCCCAGCGCCTTGCCCACGTCGTATTTGACTTGTGGGTTGAAGTGAAAGCTCCTCGCCACATAGTTGGAGGTGCCTTTGTTGCCGACGTCGTTGACGTACCACTCCAGATAGCCGTCGAAAAGAATGTCGGAGCGACCCACCGGGAGGGTCATGGACCAGGTCGGGTTGATCTGCCATTGACCTGAGGCCTTACCGGTGATGCCGTCGGGTTTGCGGTAGTAGGTATTCAGGGAAAAGCGATCGAAGCCTGGAAGCACGAGGTCGACAGCGGGGCCCAACAGATATTTGCGATTGCGGTTTTCACCGCGCTCGTAGGTGGCGGCGATGAGTACGTCCTTGACGATGCCATAGCTCAGGGAGCGGTCACTGATTTTGCCCAGCGACAGCCGTGGGGAGAATTCACCGTAGTAGGAATGGCCGTCGGCACCCGAGAGTCCACTGGACCATTTGTTGTCGACGAACATGAAGATATCGCCCCACGTCCAGCCGCTGGCGTGTTCGAAGCTCAGCGTGTGCTGAGTATCGTCGCCAGTGCCGTCGACTTTGAAATGCTGGCCGTAGAGGTAGCTCAAGCTGTTGTCGTTCCACAACAGAGGGCCAGCTTCGGCGCCGGCGCTGGCCAGAGCTAACAGCGGCGGCAGGCTGCGACGCAGCAGTGAAGGTGCAAGTAATGGAATACGCGATGCGTTCATGGGCTGCCCTTGTCAGGTGATTGGCGGATATCACCGGCAAGGCATGCCCGAGCTGCGGATCAAGCAGCTGCTCTGGCCCTCAACTTAACGAGGGGCGACCCTTGCCGGGTGCGCGGCGTAATGCCGCCAGAGCAATGCCCTGCACCTCGGGTTCTGTTGAGAGCCCTCTGTGCTGACCGCTTCTACTCGATTGAGGACTAAGCAGGGGTTGTGCCAACTGAGCGAATACAATCTTCAACCCTCATTCAGCACAATCGATGGGTAAACTGAATACTTTTCAGCTATCGGTTGCGCACCAGATTGAGGCGCGCCCACTTGAATTCGCACCGTTGCGAATCGCCTGCCCACCTCCTGCTGATTGCCTCGCCCGCCGGATCCCGTGAGGGCGGGCCTGCGACGGCTTGGCACACTTTTGGCTATGACTGCTTTCGAGTAGAAGCGGTCAGTGCCAGCAATGGCACCGGGCATTGCTCTTGCGCCCCTCCCTGTGGGCGTACGTCCGATTGGATGCTTGAACGCGGCGCCAGCGCCCCGGGCAAGAGAGAAGTGTCAGCCGTGTAACTACGCATATACGCCCTCTCTCCTTCCCTTGTTCTCTCCAATCGGTCCCTCGCTGGCGTGCCGATTGGCGCGCGGCGGTTTTCGAATCGTTGTGGAGAACACATCATGAAAATTCGCTTTGCCTTGGGTCAACCGCTTCGCTCGCTACTGGCCACGGCGCTTGTGCCCGCCGCCCTGATCGCGTCTCCACTGGCTTTGGCCAATGACAAGGTCGTGCTGCTCACTTCCTGGTATGCCCAAGCTGAACAGGGCGGTTTCTACCAGGCCCTGGCGGATGGACTGTATGAAAAAGAAGGCCTGGACGTGACCATCCGCATGGGTGGGCCGCAGGTCAATGGCATGCAGCTGCTGCTCAACAAGCAGGCCGATTTCATCGTCAACTACGACTTGCAGATTCTCAAAAGTGTGGAGCAAGGCCTGCCGGTGGTGGCCGTGGCCGCGCCCTTTCAAGGTGATCCTCAGGGGCTGCTGACCCATGCCGATGTGAGCGGCCTGGATGCTTTGCAGAACAAACAGGTGCTGGTGTCCACCTCCGGCCAGCAAACGTGGTGGCCGTGGCTCAAGGAAAAATACCAGCTCAAGGACAGCCAGGCCCGCCCCTACACCTTCAATCTGCAACCCTTCCTCGCGAACGCCAACACCACGCAGCAGGCCTATGCCAGCTCCGAGTTGTTCCAGGCGTTGAAGGCCGGGGAGAAAGCCAACTTCTTCCTGTTTGCCGACGCCGGTTACCCGCCCTACGGCTCGACCCTGGCCACTCGCCAGGATGTGATCGATCAGCATCCTGAGCGAGTCCAGCGCTTTGTTCGCGCCTCGATGGAGGGCTGGAAGCGCTACCTCGACAACCCGAGCGCCAACCACCTGATCAAGGCCGACAACCCGAACATGAGCGATGAATTGCTCGCCTGGGGCTTGTCGACGCTCAAGCAATACCGCCTGGTCACCGGCGGTGATGCCGCCACCCAAGGCATCGGCGTGATGAGCGATGCGCGCTGGCAGGCCACGCGCAATTTCATGGTCGAAGCCGGCCTGCTCGGTGCCGATGCGCCTTGGCAGAAGGCCTACACCACGCGCTTCGTCAAGGACTTGAAGGTACTGCCTGGCGCCGAACAGTCCGCCAGCCGCTGAGCCTGATTGCAAGACTGCTGAACCCAGAGCCCGAGCCCAAGAGCCGGCTGAACGAATACCGTGAGGACACTTGTTATGTTGGTCACCAAACAACCTGTATTGCGCCGTTTCTGGTATGCCCTGCTGCCCATGACCGCGCTGGATGCCGGCCCGCAGCCCTTCACTTTACTGGGTGAGGCGCTGGTGCTGTGGAAGCGTCCCGACGGCACCCCGGTGGCCATGCGCGACCGTTGCTGCCACCGCACCGCCAAGCTCTCGAAAGGCTTTGTCAGCGAGGACGGCAACATCGCCTGCGGCTATCACGGCTGGGAATACGACTGCACCGGCACCTGCGTGAAGATCCCGCAAAACCCCGCTGGCATGATTCCGCCGGGCGCCTCGGTCCAGGCCTTTCACTGCCAGGAAAAATACGGCTACGCCTGGGTCGCCCTCGACGATCCTCTGCAACCAATCCCTGAGTTTCCCGAGGATGGCGCCCCGGGCTACCGGCGCATCTTCCAGTTTTATGAAGAGTGGAAAACCAGCCCGCTGCGGGTCATGGAAAACTCCTTTGACAACTCGCATTTTTCCTTCGTCCACAAAGCCAATTTCGGCCTTTTCGACCAGCCCGCGCCGGCGGGCTACGAGTTTCGCGAAACCGACTACGGCTTCGAGGCGGAGACTCGGGTGCCGATCCGCAATCCTGAGGAGAGCTATCGCATCACCGGCACCCGCGAGCCGATCACCCAGCGCCACCTGATCAACCGCTATTACCTGCCGTTCTCCCGGCGCTTTGGCTGCATGTACCCGGACAGCGGCATCCACCACATCATCTACAACTGTGCGACACCCATGGAAGACGGGCGCCTGATGCTGGTCCAGTGGCTGTACCGCAATGACAGCGAAGAGCAATGCTCGACCCAGGAACTGATCGAATGGGACGCAGCGATCACCGCCGAAGACCGCGACATCCTCGAAGCCACCGATTACGACGCCTGTGTCGATACTCGCCGGCGAGTGGAACTGCACATGCCGTCGGACAAGCCTGGCCTGGTGATTCGCCGGCAACTGCTGGGCCTGCTCGAAGCCCACGGTGAAAGTGAAGTGTTCCTCAGCCATTGAAGTCAGCGCCCCGGTGTGCCGGGGCTTTACCGGACGCTCATGACCCAAGGGGAGAGCGCTATGTTGATGCAAACCATAACTGGGGCCAACGCCCTGCCACAGGCGTTGCCACGGGGCGACAGCGTCGGCGTGCAAACACCGCTGTTCGCCAATCAGGTGGAAAAAACCTACAGCAACGGCACCCAGGCCTTGAGCCGGGTGAAGCTGGCCATTCAGCGCGGCGAGTTCGTTTCATTGCTCGGCCCTTCGGGCTGCGGCAAGAGCACCCTGCTGAAAATGTTCGCCGGCCTCGAAAAGCCCTCCGCCGGCCACGTGCGCTGGTGGGGCAAGGACAGCCCGGCCAGCCCGACCCAAGGGCAAAGCCTGGCGATGGTGTTCCAGGAGGCGACCCTGATGCCTTGGGCCAAGGTCAGCGACAACGTGCGCCTGCCGCTGGATCTGGCCAATGTGCCCAAAACCCAGAGCCAGCCAAAGGTCGACGCCGCCCTTGCCCTTGTCGGCTTGGACCGCTTCAGCCAGGTGTACCCGCGGGAACTGTCCGGCGGCATGCAAATGCGCGCGTCCATCGCCCGGGCCTTGGCCACCGAGCCCAATCTGCTGCTGATGGACGAGCCCTTCGGCGCCCTGGATGAGTTCACCCGCAACAAGCTCGACAGCGACCTGCGTCAGCTGTGGGCTAGCCGCGACCTGACCGTGGTGTTCGTCACCCACAGCATTTTCGAGGCCGTCTACCTGTCATCGCGGGTGGTGGTGATGGGTGCGCGCCCGGGCCGAGTAATCGCCGACATCGAAATCGACGGCCCGTTGGAACGAGACGAGGCCTACCGCACCTCCCCGGCCTTTATCGCGCAGTGCGCACGCCTGTCCCGGCTGCTGGCCGAGGCCAATGGCGATTCTTGCTGACTTCACTGAGAGCCCGATCATCATGAACTCGTCCTTTACTCCCTGGTTACGTCACCCCACGGTGTTGCGCATCGTCTCGCCGCTGCTGCTCGGCGCGTTATTGCTGGGTCTGTGGCAATTGGCATGTGTGGCCTGGAAGGTGCCGGTGTATCTGGTGCCCTCCCCGGTCGATATCGGCCGTACGCTGATCAGCGATGGCCCGATGCTGTTCGGTGCATTGTGGATGACCTTGAAGATCACTTTTTTCTCGTTTGCCCTGGCGGTGCTTATCGGCACCCTGGCGGCGTTTGTGTTTGTGCAGAGCCGCGTGCTGGAAGCCAGCCTGTTTCCCTACGCCATCCTGTTGCAGGTGACGCCGGTGGTGGCCGTGGCACCGCTGATCATCATCTGGTGCAGCAACACCACGCTGGCGTTGATTATTTGCGCGACCCTGGTGGCGATTTTCCCGATCATCGCCAACACCGTACTCGGCTTGCGCAGCGTCAACCCCGGCCTGCTCAATCTGTTCCGCCTGAACCGCGCCAGCCGCTGGCAGGTGCTGTTGCGCCTGCGCATTCCCAGTGCCCTGCCGTGTTTTTTTGCCGGGCTGCGCATTGCCAGCGGGCTGGCGTTGATCGGCGCGGTGGTGGCGGAGTTCGTCGCCGGCACCGGGGGCACCGGTGCAGGGCTGGCGTATCAGATCCTCCAGGCCGGCTTTCAACTGAATATTCCAAGGCTGTTCGCTGCTCTGCTGCTGATCGCCTTGACCGGTGTCGCGTTATTCAGCCTGATGGCCGTGCTGGCCCGATTGAGCCTGCGCAACTGGCACGAAAGCGAACTCGGCTGACCCTTTGAATCCGCCGCAGATGCGGCGTATGGAGCCTCACATGAAGATTCAAAATAGCTGGCTGGTACGTAACGCCAGCGCCATCCTCACCGGCTTGTCCGGTGCGGCGGCGCGCCACGCCGGGCCTGATATCCGTATCGTCGACGGCCGCATCAGCGCCATCGGCGCCCTGCAGCCCCAGCCCGGCGAGCGAGTGCTGGATGCCACCGACTGTGTGGTCTACCCGGCGTGGGTCAATACCCACCATCACCTGTTTCAGTCGCTGCTCAAAGGCATTCCCGCAGGTATCGACCAGAGCCTGGGAGCCTGGCTGGGTGCCGTGCCCTATCGCTATCGCGGCGCGTTTGACGAGCAAAGCTTTCGCCTCGCCGCGCGCATTGGCCTGGTCGAATTGGCACGATCCGGCTGCGCCACCGTCGCAGACCATCATTACCTGTACTTGCCGGGCATGGACTTTGACAGTGCCGAGGTGCTGTTCGAGGAAGCCGAACGGCTGGGGCTGCGGTTTGTCCTCTGCCGTGGCGGCGCCACGCAAGCACGGCAAGCCGAAGGCAAGTCCGTGGCCGGGCCAGAGACCCTGGAGCAATACCTGGACGACGTCGAGCGTCTGGTGCGGCGCTACCACGACCCGACCGCCGATGCCTGGCGGCGGGTGGTGATGGCGCCCACCAGCCCTCCCTACTCCATGCCTGCCGAACACCTGCGCGAAACCGCCCGGGTCGCCCGGCGACTGGGCATTCGCCTGCACAGCCATCTGAGCGAAACCGTCGAATATCAGAATGAGGTGCAGCAACGCCACGGCATGTCGCCAGTGGCGTTCTGTGCCGAGCACGAGTGGCTCGGCCCGGACGTGTGGTTCGCGCATTTGGTGAAACTCGACGCCGAGGAAATCCGCATGCTCGGGGCCAGCGGTACGGGCATTGCCCATTGCCCGCAAAGCAATGGCCGCCTGGGCAGTGGCATTGCCGATGTGGTGGGCATGGAGGCTGCGGGAATGCCGGTGTCGATTGGCGTGGATGGCGCCGCCTCCAACGAGGCCTGCGACATGATCAGCGAAACCCACGCCGCCTGGCTGATGCAACGGGCCAGACTTGGCGAACGGGCCCGCCCGCGTTATGCCGGCGGTGACGAGGAAGGCGGTGCCAGCGCGGCCACGGTGGAAGACGTGGTGCGCTGGGGTACGTCTGGCGGGGCTCGGGTGCTGGGGCTGGACGCCGTGGGCAGCGTGCAAGTGGGCATGGCGGCCGACCTGGCGATCTATCGCCTGGACCAGCCGCGATACTTCGGCCTGCATGACCCGGCGATCGGGCCGGTGGTGGGCGGAGGACGCCCGACGTTGCGCGCCTTGCTGGTCGGTGGCCGGTTGACCGTACACGACGACCAGTTGCCTGACTTCGACCTGGCCGAACTCGGCGCCCAGGCCCGGGACGCGGTGCGGCGGTTGCAGCAGGCCGCAGGCGTACGCTCATGAGCTGATCTCCCCGGCACGTGCTGCCGTGCCAATACTCGGCCGCATCAAATGTCTGGTAGATGGAAAAATACGCCAGTAATCGACTTGGGACTGTAATCAGACAGTTTCAGGGTCCCGGAGAAGAAAGCAGCGGACGGCGTATCACAAGGCGCTGCTACAACAATTGCTCGCGTAGAAAATCGATGAACGCCATTGTCCGCGCTGAACGTCGTCGCTCGCGGCTGAGTACGGCGCTGACAGGCAGCGCGCTGGTCTGATAGTTGTCGAGTACGGTACTCACCCTGCCCTGCTCGACGTCAGCTGTGAACAGCCATTGCGGTGAGAGGGAAATACCCAGGCCGGAGAGCACCATTTCGCGGATGGCCTCGCTGCTGTTGCTGGTGACATTGCCCTGGATACCTACATCGAACGCCTGGCCGAGGTGCGTAAAGTGCCAACGGTCGTAATGCTCCAGCAACGTGAAGCCGATGCAGTTGTGTCCTGACAGTTCGCTGGGCTCACGTGGCACGCCGTGTAGATCCAGATAACCGGGCGCCGCATAGACACGCCGTGGGCTATTGCCCAGTGGCAGTGCCACCAATCCCTCGCTCTTCACTACGCCAATGCGGATCGCCAGATCGATGTTTTCCTTGAGCAGGTCTTCATTGTGGTCACTCAGCCGCAGGTCAATCCGCACATCAGGATGGCGTTGCAGGAAAGTCCCTATGAGCGGCGCAATGCATAACCTTCCATAACTGACCGGCGCGGCGACTCGTAAAGGGCCGGCAATCTGCTCCTGGCCACTGGTAAAGCTCCGTGTAGCAGTTTCGACGTGGCCGAGAATTTCCTGGCAGTGGTCGTAGAAGCGTTGACCTTGGTCGGTCAGGGCCAGGTGCCGAGTGCTGCGTGCGAACAGTGGCCCACCCAGATACTGCTCCAGCGCGCGCACTTGCTTGCTCACTGCTGGCTGCCCCATGTTCAGTTCACGGGCGACCGCCGAGAAAGACCCGCGCTCCACGACGCGGACAAAGACATGCATGCTGTCGAACAGATCCATCGACGATTGGTTCTCTTTGGGGAATAAGTCATATGCAAATTGGGTTTCTTATCGGAATGATTAAAGCGCGGCAATCTGTAAGCGTCCATCCCAACACAGGTTCCCGTCATGAAACATTCCATGCTTGCCGCCATCGCCGAGTCCGCTCAATCCCCTCTCGCCATCCGTCACATCGATCGCCCTGTTCCCGGTAAGGGGCAAGTACTGGTCAGGGTTCACGCCGCAGGGGTCAATCCGCTCGATACCAAAATTGCCGCCGGCGCAGGCGCTCACGCCCGCCAAACGCTGCCGGCCGTGCTCGGCCTTGATCTTGCCGGTACGGTGGTCGAAACGGGCGAAGCGGTCGACGGGTTCATCCCGGGCCAGGAAGTCTTCGGCATGCCCGGCGGGATCGGCGGTGCCCAAGGCACCATGGCCGAGTACATTGCCGTGGATGCGCGCCTGATCGCGGTCAAGCCACACACCCTCAGCATGCGTGAGGCGGCTGCATTGCCTTTGGTATTCATCACCGCGTGGGAAGGTCTGGTCGATCACGCCAATGTCCGCTCCGGTCAGCGTGTCCTGATTCATGGGGGCGCGGGCGGGGTCGGCCAAGTGGCTGTGCAACTGGCCAAGGCTCGTGGTGCCGATGTCTACGCCACCGGTTCGGCGGGCAGTCTCGACTTCATACGCTCGCTGGGGGCCACGGCGATCGACTATCAGGCTCAGAGCGTTGAGGATTATGTCGAGCACTACACCGCCGGCGAAGGGTTCGACATTGTCTACGACACCGTCGGCGGCAGCACGCTGGATGCATCATTCAAAGCCGTGAAAGCCTATACCGGGCACGTGCTGAGCTGCCTGGGTTGGGGCCAGCACAGCCTGGCACCGTTATCGTTCAAAAGTGCCACCTACTCGGGCGTCTTCACCTTGGCGCCACTGCTCACCGGCAAAGGACGCGAACACCACGGCGCTATCCTGCGCGAGGCCGCTGCGCTGGCCAATGCGGGTCAACTGACAATCCGCGTGGATCAACAGCACTTTGCGCCGCAAGACGTCAACGAGGCATTTCGCCAAGTCGCCGAAGGCCGCGGCAAGGGCAAGACGGTGATCGAGTTTGTGGCTGCCTAGTTCCTTGTAATCTCTTTAGAGCGCACTCGGCCAAAAGCGTCTTATAGAGACTCAGAGCCATAGAACGCTGATAACCTGAATCGCTGTTATTATTCCCGCACTACAGGTAAATGGCGGCTTTATTCCGTATATGAACACGAATCGTGAGCAGTTTCCGTTGCCGGAAGATTTAAAGGTCTTCCTGACTGTTATCCGAAAAAACGGCTTCGCGAATGCCGCTGAAGAGTTGGGTTATTCACCTGCCTACATAAGCAAACGCATTTCCGTACTTGAGTCGACTCTAGCCACAAAGCTGCTGCACCGCACAACAAGACGTATTGCGCTGACCGACGACGGCGAACGAGCCCGGCAATGGGCAGAAAAACTGCTGGGAGACCTCCAGGAATTTCTTGGTGAAATATCCGAAGCGCGGCATCAACCTACAGGGTCGCTGCATATTTGCAGCAGCTTCGGTTTTGGACGTAACCACGTAGCACCAGCGATTTGCAAACTATCGCAGACCTACCCGAAACTCGATATCCGACTGGACGTGTTTGACCGTGTAGTCGATATCGTCGGCGAAGGGTTTGACCTTGAGATACGTGTCGGGGATGACCTGCCTGGTCAGCACCTGGGCCGAAAACTTGTGAGCAATCGACGAGTGCTGTGTGCAACTACGGAGTATCTGGAGCGGCGAGGCATGCCTCACTCATTAGATGACCTGACCGCCCATGATTGCTTGGTACTGAAAGAGCGAAATAACGCATTCGGCGTTTGGAACCTGACAAAGGACGGACACGAAGAGTCGGTGCGCGTAAGCGGCCCTTTGTCCTCCAACAACGGTGAGATTGTTCTGGAGTGGGCATTGAGCGGTGGAGGGATCTTGTTGCGGTCGATGTGGGACGTTAAACCGATGCTGGAACAAGGACGACTGGTGCAAGTCCTTCACGAATACACTCAAAGTGCGAACGTATGGGCTGTGTACCCCACCAGACTTAGCGAGTCGGCAAAATTGAGGGTTTGTGTCGAGTTTCTCGAAGAGTATTTTCGCCATCTATCGGTTGAGTGATGCCCTGGCGGTAGATCTCAGCATGCAATCTACCGTCCACGGTATTTTCATCTGGTTCACAACCAGGGATGCTCCGACAGATACCGAGTTTCAAAGCTGCGAATCTGTTCGGTACGCTGAAGCGTGGTGCCAATGGCATCCAGGCCGAGTAACAGCGACTGCTTACGCAATTGATCAATCTCAAAGTGAATAACTGCACCGTCAGCTAATTCGATCGTTTGCTCTGGCAGATTCACGTTGATCTTCGCTGTTGCTGCGTTGCTGATAACGCCTGCAATTTGTTTCAGCTGCGCTTCGGACACCTGGATGGCCAGCACGCCATTTCGCTGGCAGTTGTCATAAAAAATACCAGCGAAGCTTGTGCCAATGAGTGCTCTGATACCGACTTGCTTCAAGCCCCAGACGGCATGCTCGCGGCTTGATCCACAACCAAAGTTTGGCCCGACCACCAGAAAAGCGGCATCGTTCCAGGCGGGCTGATTGAGAATGAACTCTGGATTGGGTTCGCCGGACTCAAGGAATCGCAGATCGAAGAACAGGCCTTGGTCCAGCCCCTTGCGATCGATCCCCTTGAGAAACTGCTTGGGCATGATGACGTCGGTGTCGATGTTGGAAGCCAAAAACGGTGCTGCACTGCCGATTACCGTGGTGAAAGGTTGCATGTTCACGCCTCCAGAGCGAAAGATCGAACGTCAGTCAAATGCCCGGTAATCGCCGCCGCAGCGACCATCGCCGGGCTCATCAGATGGGTGCGCGCACCGGCGCCCTGACGGCCTTCAAAATTGCGATTGGTACTGGATGCACACCGGTCACCGGGTGCGAGCACGTCATCATTCATGGCCAGGCACATCGAGCAGCCTGATTGCCGCCACTCAAAACCCGCATCCAGGAAAATCTGCGAGAGCCCCTCCTCTTCCGCCTGGCTACGCACCAAGGTCGATCCCGGGACGATCATTGCTCGCACATGGGCAGCGACTCGTTTACCGCGCACCACTCGTGCAACATCACGCAAGTCTTCAATCCTGGCATTGGTGCAGGAACCAATGAACGCATGGCTGATCATCACGTCGCTGAGCGGCATTCCGGGTACCAGGCCCATGTAGTCCAAGGCTCGTTGCATGCCCTGACGCAATATGAGGTCTGTCTGACTGGCGGGATCTGGTACACGACTTCCAACCGGCGCCGCCTGATCAGGGCTCGTCCCCCAGGTGACCATGGGTTCCAGCGCACCAACATCGAGAGTGACTTCACAATCAAACAGAGCACCTTCGTCGCTATGCAGTCCTCTCCATTTCGCGACTGCCTGCTCCCACATCTCGCCTTGAGGTGCGCGAGGCCTGGATTGCAGGTAGGCAAAGACTTTTTCGTCCGGTGCCATGAAGGCGCCTCTCGCACCAGCTTCTACAGCCATGTTGCAGATGGTCATCCTGGCTTCAACGCTGAGGTTATTGATCGTCGGCCCCGCGAACTCAATTGCGTAACCTGTGGCGCCCGAAGCTCCGATCTTTTCGATCAGAGCCATGATGATGTCCTTGGAGGTGACGCCGGTTGCGAGTGAACCGTTCACCGTTACACGCATGGTCTTCAAGCGCTTGTAGACCAGTGTCTGTGATGCCAGCAAGTGTTCTATTTCGGAGGTGCCGATGCCGAAACCAAACGCGCCCAATGCACCATAGGTCGTGGTATGACTGTCACCGGCTGCGACGATCATGCCCGGCAGTATGAAGCCTTGCTCGGGCGCTACGACGTGCTCAATACCCTGACGTTTATCGAGAATATCGAACAGTTCAATTCCGAAGTCTCGGCAGTTTTCTTCGAAGTAAGAGACCTGCTGTGCGCCACCTGCATCCGGCATTGTGGAAATACGAATTGGAGCAGTCGGGTTAACGTGGTCTACCACCGCCAAAGTCGCGCTCGGGCGCCAGACCTGGCGACCTGCTTCACGCATACCGCTAAAAGCCTGTGGACTTGTGTATTCATTAGCAACTTGGCGGTCAATGTATAAAAGGACATGGCCCTGATCATCGAGAACACAAACAGTGTGGCTGTCGATGTGTTTCTGGTAGAGCGTTCTTGGCTTATTCATTGAATGGGCTCTTTTCCGGTCTAAGCATGAATATGGGTGCGGTATGTCAACAGCTTATTTTTGCCGCTGATTCTCTATCAATAGCGATAAGGTGAAGGCGTTGTGCACGATGCGTGAATAATCGTAAGTGCTTTTGTAGGACATTCATTTGTGGGGTACTGGCGCCATGAGCCAACAGAATGGAGTCTGTGCCGGGGGCGGCCTATTCGGGGGAAAGCTTGGCAGCCGCTGCGGCTGCTCGTGAACGACGGCCGCGCTTGAGGGCGATCGGTGCCATCTGGCTGCGATCCAGTTCACCCTCCCAAGCCGCCACTACAAGGGCTGCGACGGCATTCCCGATGATATTGGTCAGGGATCGGCATTCCGCCATAAAACGGTCGACCCCGAGGATCAACACCATCGCCGCCACAGGTACGGTAGGCACTACCGCCAGGCTCGCGGCCAGCGCGACGAAACCCGCACCGACCACTGCGCCCGCACCCTTGGAGGTGAGCATGGCCACCGCCAGCAAAGTCAGTTGTTGCTCAAGACTCAAATCGATGTTGGTCGCCTGAGCCAGGAACAACACAGCCAGGGTCATGTAGATATTGGTCCCGTCCAGGTTGAAGGTGTAGCCGGTCGGAACAACGATCCCCACTACACCTTTGGACGCACCAAGGCTTTCAAGTTTTTGAATCAGCTGCGGCAGCGCCGATTCTGAAGAGCTGGTGCCAAGCACAATGAGCAGTTCGGCCTTGATGTACGCCAACAGTTTGAAAATATTGAAGCCGGCGTAGTGGGCAATGCTGCCGAGTACGCAAGAAATGAAAATGAAAGCCGTGAGATAAAAGGTTCCGATCAATTTCAGCAGCGGCAGCAGCGAGCCGAGGCCGTATTTTCCGATGGTAAATGCAATCGCGCCAAACGCTCCGACAGGTGCCACGCGGCTGATGATGCCAACAATGCGGAAGAATACTTCGCTGGCCTGGTTGATCACGCTTACCAGTGGGCGGCCCTTTTCACCCACCATCACCAGCGCAACGCCGAACAGCACCGAAACAAACAGCACGGGCAGAATCTCACCCTTGGAGAACGCATCAAAAAACGTCGATGGAATCACGTGCAGCAAAAAACCGGTAATGCCTTCGCCGTGCTCCGCCTGGCCGACAAAACCGGCAATCGCCGAAGAGTCGAGCGTCTTGACGTCGATGTTGAAGCCCGCCCCCGGGTGCAACAGATGGGCCGCCATCAATCCAATGACCAGAGCAACGCTCGAAACGATTTCGAAATACAGCAATGCCTTGCCGCCCACCCGCCCGACTTGCTTCACGTCGTGCATACTCGTGATTCCCGAGACCACCGTGCAGAAGATGATCGGGCCGATAATCATCTTGATCAGCTTGATGAATCCGTCACCCAATGGCTTGAAGTCGACGCCAATCTGGGGCCAGTAATGGCCGACCACGATGCCCATGGCGATTGCTATGACGACCTGCACATAGAGCGTTCCCAGCAGTTTTCTGATTGTCATTGTTATTATCTCCAGGCGTGTTTCGGGCATGACTATTGCGCGCAGGCCAATGATGTCCTGCGGCGCAAGGCTGGTTCATATCAGTGAAAGGCGGGTGTCAACGCAGGAAAGCCATTGCCTCGGCGAGCAATACCTCTGGGACTTCTTCAGCAAGGTAATGACCGGCGGGCAACGCCTTGCCACGAACATCTGTGGCGACCTGTTGCCATTCCTTGAGCGGTTCGAAGCAACGACCGACCGTGCCTTCGGCGCCCCATAAAACCAGCAATGGAAGACTCAGGTGACGACCGGATTGGATGTCGGCACGGTCATGCTCAAGATCTATGCTGGCGCTGGCGCGGTAGTCCTCGCAGATACCCCGGGCGGCGCCCGGAAGTTTCAGGCAGCGCAGGTATTCGCCGAAAGCTTCTTGAGTAAACGGTTTGAGCCCCGCACTACGACTGCCCATCACACTGCGCAGATAGGCTCCCGGGTCGGCTTCGATCAGGGTTTCCGGCAATGGTGCCGGGCGGATCAGGAAAAACCAGTGCCAGTACGCGCGGGCAAACGCTTCGTTGGTTTGGGCGTACATCGACAAGGTCGGCGCGATGTCGAGCAGCACCATGCGTTGCACTGCAGCGGGATGATCCAACGCCAGGCGATGGGCAACGCGGGCGCCACGGTCGTGGGCCAGCAGAGAGAAGCGTTCGAAGCCCAAGGAATTCATCAGCTCGACACCGTCCTTGGCCATTTCGCGTTTGGAGTAGTTGGTGTGGTTGTCGATGGCTAGAGGCTTACCGCTATCACCATAACCGCGCAGGTCGGCGGCAATCACCGTGAAATGCTCGGCCAGTTGTTCGGCGACCTTGTGCCAAATGACATGGGTCTGAGGGTGACCGTGCAGCAACAGCAGGCCCGGCCCGCTCCCGCCAATGCGATAGGCAATGTCCACACCGTTGACATGACGCTGGTCTTTGAGGAATCCGGCAAACATGAGGTGACTCCTTGTTGTAGTTGCCTACATCCTGAAATCGTTGGCGCTAAAGAAAAAGCCGCAAACCGTGGTGCGGTTATTCATGAACCGTGTTCAACGGACGCCTGTTCGATCCATCACGAACAAACTGCCGTCTTCAAGTAATATCGGACACCCCTTTTCCGTGCATATCCCTCAGATCAGTCCAAGCATACAAACTCATTTTCGAAGCCCAGCTATCGATCAGGAAGATCGGCGCATCAGCATCTGATAGCTGGCACTTTTTCCCGAGAAACCCGGGGCGTCATTTCGCCCGAAACAGACACTACGCGCGACGTATTTGCCTGATGGCCCAACGCCTGAGTAGAATGCGATTCATTATCAATCATGTATATCCCGGGATGCCGATGCGTAGCGACGAAACACTAGGTACTGCAGATCCAGGGCTGCTCTATCGCACCCACTTCTCGTGGCTACAGGGCTGGCTGATTCGGCGCATCGGCTGTCGCGACAACGCCGCAGATCTGGCGCAGGACACCTTTGTGCGTGTGCTCAAACACCGTCATCAGTCCGGCGCACTGCGCGAGCCACGCGCCTATTTGAGCAGCATTGCCCGCGGTCTGATGATTGATCAGTATCGTCGTCGCGAACTCGAACGTGCCTACCTGGAAAGCATCACCTTGCTGCCTCAACACGAGGTTCCATCGGAAGAAAGCCGGCTGATGATTCTCGATGCGCTCGAGCGCATAGACCGTCTGCTCGACTCGCTTAAACCAAGAGTACGCCAGGCGTTTTTATTTGCCCGACTCGACGGTCTGACCTGCGCGCAAATCGCCGAAAAGCTCGGAGTCTCCCGCGCGACGGTAGAGCGCGACCTGGCCACGGCCCTGCAACACTGCTATCGCTTGCGTTATGTCGAGGCCTGAGCCCGAGGCGCTGGATCCGGCCATTGTCGAGCAGGCGATCCAATGGCTGGTGCGCCTTCGCTTCAATCAAGCCGATGAACAGACACAGCGCACGTTCGAGCACTGGCTGCAGCAGCGCCCGGAGCATGGATTGGCGTGGCAGCGTGTGGAAACGCTTGGCGATGAATTCGAAGGCGTGCCAGCTCAGCTGGCTCGACAAACCCTTAAGGGCGCCCGGCAGGGAATGCGCCGGCGGGAAAGCCTGAAGCTACTGGGCGTATTGGCGACCGTCGGCACGGCAGCCTGGCTCGGCCGCGACTACACCCCCCTGCCCTCCATGCTTGCACAGCAGCGCAGCAGGACCGGCGAGCAACGACGTTTCCAACTCGATGATGGCAGCCTTATCCAGCTCAATAGCGATAGCGCCGTCGACAGCGATTTCGACGCCCAGCGGCGCCTGATCATCCTGCGCCGTGGTGAAATCATCGTGAATGTCGGTGCGGATCAACACTCGCCGCAAGCGCGACCGTTGTGGGTGCAATCACGCGACGGGATCATGCGAGCCCACAGCTCGCGCTTTCTGGTCCGCGAGCGTGACGACGGCACTCTGGTCGCAGCTCAGGAAGGATCAGTCACGGTTTTCCCCGGTTCCGGCCAAGCGTCTGCAAGCCGCAACGTCCTGGCAGGAAACCAACTGCTGTTCACCTCAAGTGACGCCCGAACGTTCAGGGACAACGGCCTCGATCTATGGGCTTGGGGTGACGGTGTGATCAGTGCGAACCATATGCGCCTTGGTGACTTCATCGCAGAGTTGTCGCGTTATCGCCCAGGAGTCCTGCGCTGCGCCGAAGAGGTCGCTGATCGACGCGTTTCCGGCACTTTCCAGCTCGCCGACAACGATCGGGTCCTGGCATTGATCGCGCAGTCACTGCGCCTGCACATTGATTACCGAACCCGTTACTGGGTCACCGTGAGCGCTGCGACCTGAGTCCACCTGAATATTTTTCTGCCACCTGAAAAATAATGAGGTGGTTTCTCATTCTCGTTCGACCTCTAAGGAAGGCCGGAATACAGGCCAGTCTGCCGATGTCCTTTCTTGGAGCGAGAAAATGAGTTCGTCCCCGGTTTCAAAGCGCCATCCATTAAGTCGTGCCATGCACGGTGCGATCCTGGGTTTGATCGTGAGCAGCTACGCATTACCATCGCTGGCGCAAACCTCGGGCGCTGATCACAGCAATCAAGTCAAACAGTGGAATATCGCCCCCGGGCCACTGGCGCCAGCGCTTGACCGCTTTGCGCGCGAGGCTGGCATCAGCCTTTCCTTCGACGCCTCGAGTGTGGCGAACCGCACCACGGCTGGCGTGAATGGCACGCTCGATACATCGGCAGCGCTGTCATCCCTGCTCCAGGGCAGCGAATTGCAGATCGAACAGCAAGGCCCAAATGCTTACCTGCTGACCCCTCAAGCAAAAACCGCCGGCCCGCTGGAGCTCGACGCAACGGCTGTCGAGGACTACCGCCTCGCCCCGCTCATCATCAATGCCAAGGTCCGGGTCAGTGCCGACGACGACGCCAACTCGGTGGTTGCCAAGGAGCTCTGGGTGGGCGGCAAGGTGGCCACCAGCATTCTCAATACACCGGCATCGGTGTCGGTGGTGACCAACAAGGAAATGCAGCAACGCAGCGTCAGCACCACGGAAGAAGCGCTGCAATACACGCCGGGCGTGGTCAGCGACTTTTATGGTACGGATGATCGCAACGACTATTTCCAGATCCGCGGCTTCCAGGCCACCACCTACCGTGACGGCTTGACCCTCAGCTCGATGCGCGGGGTACGCGAAGATCCGTTCGCCTATGAGCGCATCGAGATTCTGCGTGGCGCCAACTCCACCCTGTTTGGCCCTGCGGACCCGGGCGGTTCGGTAAATTTCGTGACCAAACAGCCGCGCTTCGAGAAGTTTGGCCAAGGCTATGTGACCTACGGTTCGTTTGACCATGTCGAGACCGGCATCGATGTCGGCGATGCGCTGAACGACGAGAAAACCCTGGCCGGCCGTTTTACTGCCAAAGGCCAGAACAGCGATCGCGAGTACGATCATTCGCAGGACGACAACCAGTTGTTTATGGGTGGCCTGACTTGGGCACCGACGGATTACACATCGGCCACGATGATTCTGGATTACCTGAAAACCGAAAGTTCGCCCAACAGCGGCGGCTATCCACTGGATCGGGAATACGACCGCAGCAAGTTCTATGGCGAGCCCAGCTACAACTTCCACGATGTCGAGCGCACCAGCCTCAGCGGTAACGTCACCCATGATTTCGACAACGGTTTCGTGCTGCGCAGCAATCTGCGTTACAGCAAGTTGACCGATGATTTCGGCTACGTGTACCTCAGCGACAGCGCCGCGCGTGTCGGTACCACCGTTGATCGGTACCTGTTTGGCACCGACACCGAAGCTGACCAGTTCAACGGCAATCTGATGCTGCAATACGATGCCCGCTTCGAGAACATCGACAGCAGTAGCCTGGTGGGTGTGGAGTATCTCGATTCGACCACCAAGGAAAGCTCGGTCTACGCCCTGACGACCCCGATCGACATTGCCAACCCTGTGTTTACTGGCGTTCCACGCTCAATCGCGCCGTATGCCGTCAACAAGCGAGACGCGACCACCAAGGCCGTCTTCCTTCAGCAGAACCTGTCGTTCTACGAGCGTTTCATCGTCACCGGAGGTGTGCGCAACGACTCGATGGACCTGACCAGCAAAGGCTTGCAATCCACCGAGAAAGACAACTTCTCCGAAACCTCCTACCGAGGTGCGTTGACCTATATCGTCAACGATGAGGTGTCCACCTACGTGAGCATGGTCGAATCCGTCTCGCCGCCGCAGGTTGGCGTGACACCGCAGACAGGCAGGCAGTACGAAGTGGGCGTGAAGTATGCGCCGATGGGGATGGACGCACTGTTCTCCGCCGCCGTGTATGACCTGACCCAGGAAAACGTCACCATCGCCGTGGTGCTGCCGAGCGGCATCATCGAGCAGCAGACAGTGGGCGAATCGCGGGCGCGTGGCCTCGACCTGGAGGCCAAGGCGCAGGTGACGCAAAACCTGAGCCTGATCGGTGGTTATTCCTATATGGAGTCCGAGGTACTGCGCGGTTCGTTGTACGACGGCAGCTCGCTGAAGGGTAACGAATTCGCCACGGCACCCAAGCATTCAGCTTCGCTGTGGAGTTACTACGACGTACCCGCCACCGATGTCAGCGTGGGCCTGGGTGCGCGCTACGTCGGCGCTTATTACTTCGATGCAGCCAACTCCGGCAAAAGCGATGGCACCACGCTGTTCGACGCCGCCTTCAACTACAAGATCGCCAAAGGCACCGACCTGGCGGTGAACGTCAGCAACCTGCTGGACGAGCAGCACGTGGTCGGCTCCGGCACCGCGAACTTCTACAACCCGGGCCGCGAGATTACCGCCAAGCTGAGCTACAACTGGTAAGCAGGCGGGTCAGCGTTTTTCCCCACACAGAAAACGGTGCCCGCGTTACCGCGGGCACCTTCGACTTGGTTGTTAGCCGCCGACCTCACGCAAAATTCTCTCAAGCTCAGGACGGGTCCACCTCTCCCAAGGGAATACCTCCCGGTCATCGCCGCTGTGCCAATACTCGCCCGCATCAAATGCCTGATAGATCGAAAATGCCGGCTCGGGCATCTCTGCGTCCAAGGACAGATCGACGATATCGCTGATGACAATATTCATCACCTCATCACAGTAGTGAAAATCGCGGCCGCCGGTGATAAACAGTCTTGCCACTGAGATCGCCAACTGATTGAGAAGATCGCGGCTGTCGATCTGCAGGTGCTCACACATAACATTTAATTCGGTGTTAGGGGCTTTCTCAATCATCCCCAGTACGTAATCAAGCTCGGCATCACTAAGACCTGTGGCCATATGATCAAAGTACTCGTGAGTTCGGTTTTGCGATGGATTCAGGACAAGCCTGTTAGAAAGCATTTTGGCAGATTTGCTGTTTAGCGACAGCTATGGTTCGAAAGCAGCTTCTGATTGGGTGGTCCCGTTTTCCCCCGGGGCTTATTCGGCAGAGGTCGACTTGGACTGTCATCAGATAAAGGTGACAAAGCGGGTATCGAGACCCGCGCTCACTGGCGCTAGCGAATTGAGATAGTACACAAACACAAGGGTGGCCGCTTTTGGGTATTTGGCGATCCGTGACACGAAGATCGGTCAGAAGCGGCCAGTCAGTATCGATGAGATACGTTGGATGATTCCATTTTCAAATGAGCCGCGGGCAATACCCAGGTTGATCTACGCTTGAATGAAATCACGCGGAGAAACAGATCATGTCCCTCGCTCCCGGAAAGCTATCGGCCCTGGTTTTGGGTGTCTTCGTTTGCACATCCGTGCTCGGACAAGGGGCAGCAGACAGCGATTCTCCACCGGCGATACTGCCATTGGCATCCGAGAGTGCGCCGAGACTCATTGCCTACCCGCCGCTTGCCGAGCCGCTCGCCCGTGGAGTGGTCATCATCCAGTTTCGAACAGAGCACGCCAGGATCATGCCGGTATTTGGCAAAGTGGCTGCTGAGGTATCACCACGCTTAGGTCACCTTCACGTGACCGTCGATGACTGGAAAGGTACGTGGGCGCACACCAGTGAAGACCCGATTATCCTGGTCGGGCTAACGCCCGGTCCTCACAAGGTTCTCTTGGAAGTGGCCGACCCGACGCACCAGATCATCACCAGTACGACAGTGAGTTTTACAGTACCGGAGAAGAAACCGATGGACGCTCCCCGTACTGACGATCATCACGCGGTAAAACCATGACTGCTGTGCTATTCACCGAAACAGGTAACGATCGGCGTCTCTGCCAACGAATGACTGGCTCAATATCTCCAGAAAACCGGGGTTACGAGTACCAACACCGTCAGGATTTCCAACCTGCCTAGCAGCATGCCAACGGTGAGCAGCCATTTGGCCGCATCGGGCAGTGACGAGAAATTACCTGCCGGCCCGATGATTGTGCCCAGGCCGGGGCCGACGTTACACACCGCCGTAGCGGCGCCGCTCAGGGCGGTAATCCAATCAAGCCCGATCAGTGCCAGGCCCAAAGCGATGGCGGCAATCGTGATGGTGAAAAAAAACGAGAAGGTCAGCAGCGAACGGACGATCTCCTCGTCGATGGGATGGCCGTTGTATTTTTTCTGAATCACGGCCCGAGGGTGAATCAACTGCTTCAAGCTGCTGACCAGAAGCGCGGCGGCCACCTGAAAACGGAAGATTTTCAGCCCGCCTGCCGTTGAGCCGGAGCAGCCACCGACGAAGGTCAGATAGAAAAACAGCAACACAGCGAAGCTGCCCCACAAGGTGTAGTCGCCAACCGCAATTCCGGTGGTCGT
This sequence comes from Pseudomonas glycinis, assembly GCF_054871425.1. Lineage (NCBI taxonomy): Bacteria > Pseudomonadati > Pseudomonadota > Gammaproteobacteria > Pseudomonadales > Pseudomonadaceae > Pseudomonas > Pseudomonas glycinis. The sequence continues at coordinate 351,312 of NZ_JBTYHF010000007.1, forward strand.
GACGACCGAGGTCACATTGACCGCCACGATACGAAACGCGTCCCACCATCCGTAGTCGCTGTGCAAATACAGCCAGGTACCTACCGCCAACGATGTGACGAGCAGGAATCCAATAAACCCGCGTACCTGGTGGTCCCTGATCAGCGCACGCCGATTGCCTCGACATGTAGCGACGTACAAGGTGAATGGCAGGCTGCCCAAGATCATGATGACTACCGCCACCCAGTGAATTGCTGGCTGCTCCCAATGCCCGAGGGAGGAATCCGACGTCGAGAACCCGCCGGTAGAGATCAACGACATTGCGTGGTTGATCGCTTCGAATGGGGTCATTCCTGCGAGCCAGAGCGCCAAAGTGCCGATACCCGTCAGGCCCAGATAGAGCAAAAGAATGTACTTGGCTGCGACATGAGAACGTGGTGTCACTTTCTCCGACCAGTCCGAGGACTCTGTCTGGAAAAGACGCATGCCGCCGACTCGCAAGAGCGGAAGAATCGCGACAGCCATGCCGATAAAACCGATGCCGCCTAGCCAGTGCAGCATGGAACGCCAGATCAACAAGCCGGGAGAGGCGCTATCCAGACCGGTGAGTACCGTCGAGCCAGTGGTTGTGATGCCCGACATCGTTTCAAAGAACGCATCGGTGTAGCTGATATCGCTGATGAAAACCATGGGTAACGCTGCGAAGGCGCACACAACAACCCAGCTCGCGGTAGTCAGCAGGTACATGTCCCTGGGCCGAAGATTGCCAGTCTCCGGACGCCCTCGCATGATCAACAGCAGACCACAGATGAAGGTAATCAGACTCGACCAGAGAAAGGCCGACAGATCGTCGCTATGCTCATAGACCACCAGCGTCATCATGGGTATAGCCATGCTTACCGCCAGGGTGATCAGAAAAATACCCAAGATGAAGCCGATAAGCCGAATTGCTGCGAGGGACATCACGATAGCGTTCCAAATTAGCGCGGCGCAGTATCGGATGCCCTCAATAAAGACTGCGTAAATTCTCCGTAAAATTTTGACCTGCAATCAGTCAGGCTGCGGGAGTCAAAGCGTAGCTATGAGTCAATTACAGGCCTTCGCAACAGGCCGAAAACGGCAGAAGCCGCCAGTGCCAGCCCTCTTCGCATCAAACGAGTCCCGACCTGATGCTGCATGCTGCGCGTAAAATCTGGCTGCAGCATGCAGCGCCCTGCAAACGGAAGTTGATGTGCGCTGATCGCTCATCAGGAGGAAACGAGTTTCTCGTAATCAGAGAAGGGCTTGAGCGCGCAGTACTGCACGTGTAGCAGATTCCCTTTGACGTAAGGCAGCGCCTCGATGTAATCACGCGCCTCTTCGAAGGTGACGGACTCCAGTTCAAACGCGGCACCGGGACCATCGGCCAGCCCATGAACTGCGCGCACGATACCGCCAGCGAATCCTTGCCAAACGTGCACTACCTCCGGTTTCGCCAGCCGCTTGAAGTCTTCTGCCGCTCCATCAGCACGGCGAGTCAGAATCACGAAGGTTTTCATGACACCTCCTCCGTTTTCAGCTGCTTGCGCTGGGTTGTTTCAGCATACGCGACGTGCGCCATTATGCCGCTCTGGCCCACGGCCACATGCGGTTTAAGCTCATTGCGGGGAGTGTAGTCCCCACCGTTTTGGGGCCGGAAAGGTATTGGCGCATCTGTGAACAAATGCTCGAGTCGGGTGCGCCAAGCCTCTTTGGCTGCGACGGCATCTGCGGCGGTCAAGTTGCCAGTGCCGTATATGGCGAACGTCGGCAGCACATCGAACCCAGGAAAGTAGAGCGAGCCGTGCGTGATCGGAAACAGCAATTGCTCGAGTGGTCCGTTGATGCCGCGCAGCGAGTAGTCTTCTGCGGGGCCGCCGACAGCGACTGACAACATGGCCCGCTTGCCTTTGAAAGCGCCGTCACCATAGCGGTAGGCGTTGCCAGCGTCCTTGTAGCCGTGGGCGAGTCCGGCTGCCCAGACGCGATCTATCCATCCCTTCATGATGGCAGGCATGCCGTACCACCAGAGCGGAAACTGGAAGATGACTACGTCTGCCGCTAGAACCTTGTCTTGCTCCGCCGCCACGTCAGGGCTTTGGCTGCGATGACGATAGGCGTGGGCGGACTCTGCTCCGAACGAGAGCCGCTGAGGGTTGGCCCGCTGAGGAAAGTCGTGCTCGTCGAATATCGCTTTCCAGCCCATGGCGTATAGATCGGATTGCAGGACCTCGTGTCCTTGCGCAGTCAAGCATTCAACAGACACATCCACCAGTTGCCGCGTTAGCGACGAAGGCTCGGGATGGGCATAGATGATCAGTACTTTTTTCGACATGAAGGACGGCTCCGCTGTGATTTCGAAGGAGTGTCGCGGGGCTCGGGCCATCTGTGAAATCGCAAAATTTTGCTGCTAACATAAGATCGATGGATACCAGACGCCTTGATCTAAATCTGCTTGTGACGTTGGAGGCCCTTCTCATTGAGCAGAACGTGACCCGGGCTGCCGCCCGTCTGCATTTGAGCCAGCCAGCAGTCAGCGCTCAGTTGAGCCGTCTGCGCGACGTCTTCAACGACCCTCTTCTGATCCCCGCGCAGCGTGGAATGACGCCCACCGTCAAAGCCTTGGAGCTGCTCGTGCCGCTTCGCCAAGCACTTGACCAGGTAAGGGCGACCGTCACTACTCACCTGAATTTCGAGCCCGCGACGGCGAGCCTGACGGTATCAATCGCCTGCACGGATTACGTGCAGGCGGTTTTGATCAAACATCTCGTTGTCGCCATGCGACGCGAAGCGCCGGGTGTTCGCATCGCACTGCGCATCCTGGACGTACCACAGCTGGAGCTGCAGATGACCCGCGGCGAGGTGGACCTGGCCGTGATAAACATGAATGGGGTTCCGCCCGCACTGCACTCGCGACACCTCTATGATGAGAGTTACGTGCTCATCGGGCGTCGTGGGCATCCAAGCCTGCGCGCGGGCCTGACCGTGGATGAGTTCGCGCAGCTGGAACATGTCGTGGTGTCACTGCGCGGCGGAGGCTTCTCTACCTCGGTGGATCACGCCTTGGTAGCGCACGGGCTGCGGCGTAACGTCGTTCATTCAGCGTCGTCATTTCTTCCAGTACCGGAGTTGGTCGCGCAGTCCGATTGTGTGGCCCTGGTTCCAAGTCGTCTTGTAGACGGTCGCAGCGAGCAACTGCTGTGCGTAGCCCCTCCCTTGCCGGTGGAAGGTTTTGCGATTGGCTTGTTCTGGCATGAGCGGTCGGATGGGCACGCCGGCTTCAAATGGGTACGTGAGTTCATCACTCGCGTGGCCGATTCTCGTGCATCCGATTATGGCAACCCAAGATCTCTGACGACCTTAAAACCCGTCCAGACAAGCTAGCGTGTCGAGTACTCGATAGCTCAAAGGCTCGCTGGTTGGCTCGCTCTTGCAAGCTCGCTGAGGCAATAAATTTCCATCCATCTCCTTACGGTCGATTATGGGTTTTTATCGGCATACCTGAATGACTGTTTTGGCCGAAAGCAGGCGGGTATTACCTTGTTTCAGCTTCGTCAGGAGGCCAGCTCTCATAGAAAGAGCCGCCTACAGGGATCGGGTTGCCATCCATATGGTATGCGGCCCATGCCAGTACGTGTGCCATGCGTTCGGCAGCAACTGGCGACAGTCCGCAAGATTCTCTGACTTCGTCTAGCCGTACTCGGCAAACATCGAGGTGGCGTCGAACCCCGGAAACCCCACCAAGATAGAGAAAGAACTCGTCGAGAAGGATACCCACGCCTGGAACACCATAGGTGCCGGCCACACCTGGTGCCTCCTCATATAAGGCCTTCACATCATGGCCTTCCAAGGCCGCGACAGCGGTGAGTACCTCGCAAAAAGTATCTTTCATGCTGTTGCTGACCCAGAGGTCATAGCTGTTGCCGATAATGATGGGCGCGCCCATGAGTCTTACTCTGATGTCGATAATGAAACGCTGAAGAAGAGGCGTATTCAGCCATGTAGCCAATTTTCAATAGGCCGTCTCCGCTCGGATTATTATCTTTTGAGGCTGGAAAAGGCCATGCGTGGACGGCTGCTTTTGGCCGGAAGCTGCCTCCCAGGCAGCGAACCGTGAATGGTCACTCGTCAAACAAGGTCCAGCCATGGCAAATGCCGGCAAAGTCTTTTGCCGTAAAAAATAATGCCAGTTCCTTTGGGTCAAATTCTTTGTAGAGCCAATGCCCAGGAATGGGGCCTCTCGTTATCGCGTATTCCAAGCGGTATTTTTGAACAGGTCCAAAACCGAAGGAGCGTGAATTCAACTCAAACCTGTCACCTCTGTTGAGCGCCCATAGCTTTTCAACAAGGCAGTCATCAAGCACCACCTCTCCCGCTACCTCAACGAGATACTTTGAATGAAGTTTCTGTTGAAGCCTAACGCTTCTGGCCATGCATCAACCTACCTATGAACAGTCCGAGCATCGGCGTAATAATACTTGAACATGATGATGAGCGCTTTGGGTTGAAAAAAGTTCGCTGGGCGTACGCTCTGGCCGATAGCTGCCATCCGCCACCGGCAGCTATGAGCTGAGACGCCCGCACATCGGCGCCACGCAAGCCGCTCACCAAACCTGACCCCAGGTTTGTCCTGCCTGAACTCCCAAACCCGCACAAAAAAACCACCGATGCGTTGTCAGTTGATCCTTTTCAGCCTATCTTCAATAAAACCTATACAACCAACCTGTATGCGTACAACCTTTTCACCCGACTGTGTCCCTAACCCGCACCGCCACGAGTAACCCGAATGAGCCCACTACTAGCCAGCCATTACCGTGAAATCCTCGTTGGCGTCGGTGAAAACCCGGAACGCGAGGGTTTGCTGGACACGCCCCAGCGCGCCGCCAAGGCGATGCAATACCTGTGCAACGGATACGCGATGAGCCTGGAAGACGTCACCAACGGTGCGCTGTTCGAGTCGCAGAGCGATGAGATGGTGATCGTCAGCGACATCGAGCTCTATTCGCTGTGTGAGCACCATATGCTGCCGTTTATCGGCAAGGCGCATGTGGCGTATATCCCCACTGGCCGGGTGCTGGGGCTGTCCAAGGTGGCACGGGTGGTCGACATGTTCGCGCGGCGTCTGCAGATCCAGGAAAACCTTACTCGGCAGATCGCTCAGGCGATCCAGCAGATCACCGATGCTGCCGGTGTCGCGGTGGTTATTGAAGCCAGGCACATGTGCATGATGATGCGCGGTGTCGAGAAGCAGAATTCGATCATGACCTCCTCGGTCATGCTCGGTGCCTTTCGCGACAGCTCGACGACGCGGCAGGAATTTCTCCAGCTCATCGGCCGGCGCTAGGCCTATACACAGCCTGTTAACTGTACAAGCACAAGGAGTAGGAAGATGACCCGATTTCTGCTGCTGTTAGGACTGGCGCTCAGCATCGCAAGCTGCGGCAGTGTCGATGTTGCTCGTTATGCGGATCAGCAACCGGCTTTGAATCTGGAGCAGTTTTTCAGTCAGCCCGTCAAAGCCTGGGGGATGTTTCAGAAGCGCAACGGCGAAGTGGTCAAGCGGTTTGAGGTCGATATTGCCAGCCGTCGTGAGGGTGAAAACCTGATCCTCGACGAGCGTTTTCTTTACAGCGACGGCACCCGTGAACGTCGGGTCTGGACCCTCACTCCTGGGGGCAATGGTCAGTGGAGCGGTCGCGCGCATGATGTGGTCGGTGTCGCACAGGGCCAGATCGCAGGCAACACCTTCCACTGGCGTTATCGCCTGAACCTGCCAGTTGACGACTCGACCTACGAGATGAGCATGGACGACTGGATGTACCTGGTCGACGAAGACACGTTGATCAACCGTACCCGCATGTCCAAGTGGGGTTTCGAAGTCGGTCAGGTGACGGTGTTCTTCCGGCGCCAGAACGCTGGAGCGAACCCATGAGCAGTGGGTTGACCCTGGCCTCGTTCGGCGACGGTTATCGCGCCTTGGTGATCGGCGCCAGTGGCGCCCTCGGCACGGCGTTTTGCCAACATTTGAAGCAGGATCCACGCTGCGCCAGCGTCCGTACGCTGGGACGCAAAACTGTGCCGAAGCTCGACCTCGAGCAGCCCGAAACGATCGCCAGCGCCGCCGCCGAACTGGCAGCCGAAGCGCCCTTTCACCTGATCATTCACGCGGCCGGCCTGCTCCATCGCGACCAAGTCAAGCCGGAAAAAAGCTACAGCGCAATCGAAGCCGAGTCGCTGCAGGCCGTGTTTCAAGTCAACACGCTGGGGCCGGCATTGCTGCTGCGCGACTTTCTGCCATTGCTTGCGCCTCAAGGCGCGATGGCGATGCTGTCGGCGAAAGTCGGCAGCATCGGCGACAACCGTTTGGGCGGCTGGTACGCCTATCGCGCCTCCAAGGCTGCGCTGAACATGCTGATCAAGACCGCCGCCATCGAGCTTTCGCGCACGCGACCGCAGAGTCGCTTGCTCAGCCTGCACCCGGGCACGGTGGTCTCGCCGTTGTCGCAACCTTTTCGCGGAGCCTCGAGCGCCCGCCCGGCAGACATTGCCGCTGCGCAATTACTGAGTCTGATTGACACGCTGACGCCGGCCGATAGCGGCCATTTCTTCGCCTACGATGGAGAACGCCTGCCCTGGTAGGCAAGGAGTGAAGCATGAATCTGCAAACCCTCACCGAACGTGCGGCCAACAGTGAAGTTCGCGAACTGGAGCTGCTGTCACTCGAAGGTGGATTTTATCTGGCGAGAATTCGCGTAGATCAGGGCCAGTTCACCTTGCTCGATGACGCGGCCAAGCCAATGCACCTGCGTTCAATCACCCACCTTCGCGACTTGCTGCAAACCGTGCCGGCGTTTCCCTGCGTACTGGTGCAGCAATGCGTGCACGACGAAATGTGCGGCCGGGATTCAGGGCCGGTTGAAGAGCTGCGCATTCCATTTTCGCTGACCACGCCGTTATGACGCTGAAGCGAGGCGAGCGCTGAATGGCAGGCTGATAAAGCGCGCGTCGCCCACCGGCGACGCATTTATCGAACCCCTGCTCCGTCCACGGGTCTGCTTCACATCGATTCCCTGGAAGTAAATCCCATGTCCACTCAACACACACTTGTCCTGCTTGCCCGAGGCGGATACGCCGCGCGCGGCGTTCTGTATCTGATCATCGGCATCTTCGCGCTGTTGGCAGCGCACGATTCCACCAAACCGAAAGACAGCCACAAGAGCCTTGAAGCATTGCTCAGCCAGCCCTTCGGCTACGTGCTGATCGGTGTTGTGGTCGCCGGCCTGCTGGCCTTCGCCGCCTGGCGTGCGCTGCAAGCGATCCGCGATGTCGACCACCACGGCAGCGAGTTCAAAGGCCTGGTCATTCGCGCAGGTTTGCTCGCCGGCGGTCTGGTCAACGCGGCGCTGGCCTTCTTTGCCTTGGGTCTGTTGGTGAGTGGTCTCAGGAGTTCGGGCGGCTCCGGCGATGGCAAGACCAAGGATCTGCTCGCGCAGCTGCTGTCGTTCGAGCATTCGAACCTGTTGATCTACCTGATCGCGCTGATCCCGCTGGGTGTCGGTATCGCCCACATCATCAAAGGCTGGAAGGCCACGTTCGAGAAGTACTTCGAAGCGGATGAGGAAGTGATGCGTTACGTGCGCCCGGTGTCGCGCTTTGGCCTGATCGCCCGAGGCGTGGTGTTTATCGAGATTGCAGTGTTGATGGCGGTCAGCGGCTCGGTTTACCAGGCAACCAATCCACCCGGCATGAAGGAAGCGCTGGATGCTTTGCAGAATCTGCCCGCAGGCGGCGTGCTGTTGATGCTGATGGCGTTGGGGCTGATCGCGTTTTCGGTGTACAGCTTTTCCGAAGCAGCCTGGCGCCGGATCGAAATGGATGTGCCGCTGTAAGCGGCAATTCGAGGGGGCGTGTGCCCCCTCGACTGCTTCCCATCAAGTAAACAGATCAACGCCCAACTGGAACGCTACCCATAGCGCCAGACCTGTAGCAAACATCAGCGCGATGTTTTCAAACAGGTTGTTGCGATATTGCTTGTCCAGCAGCGATTTCTGGTTGGACATGATCAGCAAGCCCAGGGAAATCACCGGCAAACCAATGATGTTCAATGCGCTGACACCAATGGTCAGTGTGACGAAATCCGGCATGCCCGGCATCGACCAGATCAGCGGCGTGACCAGGATGAACAGCATGAACCACTTGTGCATCGGGTCGTGATGGAACTCTTTACCGTACTTCTCGCGACGCTCAGGACGAACGTGCTGGAAGGCATCGGTGATCAGCATCGGAAACGCCGTGGTCTTGCCTGAAATACTGGCGAACAGCGTCGCGAACACGCCGATGAAGAACACGTACCAGCCGATCGGGCCGAAGAAGATTTCCAGCGCCTTGCCCAGATCGCCCAAGGTTTTCACCTCGATGCCGTTGGGCCGCAGGATTTCCGCACCGACGATCCAGATCGCCAGGTTGATGATGATCCCGACGAACACCGCAAACAGCAGATCGTTACGCTGAATGCGCTTGTGCTGCGGCCCGGTCCAGCCTTTCTGGCGCATGACATACGGGTGCACGAAGTTGGCGATCGAGCCGGCAACCGCGCCGATCACTGAAACCGCCACCAGCAACGCGCCATGCACGCCTTCGTCCGGTGGAATGCTGAAGCCGATGGTGCCTTTGATGATGCCGCTGACATCCGGACCGGACATCACCGCCAAGGCGATGAACGCCAGGGTCATGATCGCCAGCAGTAGCTTCATCACGCCTTCGATCATCGTGTAGATGTTGCGCCCGACCAGCATCCAGACCGCCAGCACCACCGCCACCGAGCACAGCAATGGCTGATCGATCTTGAACAGCATCGCCAGCGACTCCCCTGCCCCCTTGATCATGTAGGCGTTCATCAAGTGCCCCATCAACAGGGCATAAACCAGCATGAACCAGGCAAACACCGGGTTGAGCTGGGCGTAGCCCTGCAGAATGGTCATGCCCTGGTTATTGCACAGCTGGAACCGGGCAATGATGTTGACGATCAGGTATCTAAGCAACAGCGAGACCGCCAGCACCCACATCATCGCGTAGCCGTAGTTCGCACCGGCCACTGAAGACGTGATGAGATCGCCCGCACCGAGCCACGACAGCACGGCAATAATGCCGGGGCCGAGCAGTTTCAGCGTACGCAGGAAAAGGTTTTGCGGTTTTGCGGCGGCCTGATGATCGAGTGGAGCCATGCTCGTCATAGGGGTATCTCCGTTATTGTTTTTGTGAGAGTTGTTGCACTGCGCACATTAGGTAGGATGTCGTACAACAACGCTAACGGGAGAGTATGTAGAAATGTGTCAAACCTCAATCACGACCACCCTCTCCGATCATTTCTGCTGATCAAAATCATCTAGAACAAGCACGTCGAATAAGCGTAGCGACGTTACAGGCCCACGAAATAGCCATTGATGGCTCAGCCAATCACTCATAGTGATGACTGATCACAACAACAATAAGGCTGGAAATGATGAAAAGAATGCTCTTGATCGCTGCGCTCGCCTCCACGTTGAGCGTGACGGCTAACGCCGCTACTTACGCTTACATCTCAAGCCCCGGTGACGGTCTGATCTCGCAATACCGCCTCGATCAGAACAACGGCGCACTCACCCTTATTGAACAGGTTCAGGCCGGTGATCAGGTCAATCCCATGGCGCTCACCCCGGACGGCAAAGTGCTGTTTGCAGCGTTGCGGGTCAAGCCTTTCCAGGTTTTGGGCTATCAGATCGACTCCAAAAGCGGGCACCTGACAAAATTCACCCAAGCGCCCCTGGCAGAGAGCATGGCCTACCTGTCGACCGATCGAAAAGGTCGCTACCTGCTCGCCGCGTCCTACGGCGCCGATACCCTCAGCGTTCAAAAGATCGGCGAAGATCATCAACCTTGCGCCAACATCCTGCGTTATCCGACCGGCCTGCACGCGCATTCGATTCGCACCGAGCCGAGCAATCGCTTTGCCTACGCCGGTAACCTGGGCACCGACAAGGTGCTGCAATACCGCCTGGACGCCAAGACTGGCGAGCTCAGCCCGATCGGCAACGGCTCGGTCAGTGTTCCGGAGAAAACCGGCCCTCGGCACCTGGCGTTCTCGCCCAACGGCAAATTCCTTTACGTCGTCGGTGAAATGAGCGGCACCGTGACTGCGTTTTCAATCGACGAGGCCAGCGGTGCGTTGACCCGAATCGCTGAAGCCAATGGCATTCCCGAGCGATTGAAACTGGCCCACGGCGAAGTCCGTGATGCACGCAACAACGACCTGAAAGACGACCCGACCCGGCGCATCTGGGCTGCCGACCTGCGCATGTCGCCGGATGGAAAACTGCTGCTGATGAGTGAGCGCACCAGCAGCAGCGTTTCGGCATTTGCCGTGGATCCGGCAACCGGAGGACTGAAGTTCCTCGATAACTACTCAGTGCAGGAACAACAACCACGCAATATCGCCTTCTCCCCCGATGGCCACTGGCTGCTGGTGACGGGCGAGAAAAGCGCCAAGGTCGGTACGTACGCGGTGAGCAAGGATGGCGCGCTGAAGCGTGTCGGTGAAGCGGCCTCCGGCAAAGGCGCATTATGGATAGAAATACTGCAAACGCCTGACGCTTGAATATCTGCGGAGCAGCAACTGCTCCGCCGTTCTGCAACTAATCCCCCGCCGCTTCGGTCATTAGGTTTGCCGAGGTTGATACATTTACGCAGACCTCACTTTCAAGAGACTGCCCCCCGTGATCAGCCATCTCGATCGCCGCAACAACCGCTCGCTGGACAGTCTGAATTTCTTTCTCGCCGATGTCCGCGACGGCCTCGGGCCGTACCTCGCCATCTACTTGCTCGCCGTACACCACTGGGACCCGGCCAGCATCGGTGTGGTCATGACTCTCGCCGGTATCGCCGCGCTGGTCACGCAGACGCCCGCTGGTGCGCTGGTTGACAGCAGCCGGGCGAAACGTGCGCTGATCATCATCGCCGCGCTGTTGGTGACGGTGAGTTGTCTGCTGCTGCCGTTCATTTCCTCATTCCGTCTGGTGGCGTTGACTCAAGCCTTGAGCGCGGCGGCAGCGTCAATTTTCGCCCCGGCGATTTCCGCGATCACCCTGGGCATCACCGGCCCACGAGCATTCACCCGGCGTACCGGTCGCAACGAGACGTTCAACCACGCCGGCAACGCGTGCGCAGCGTTGTTGGCCGGTTTGTTTGCGTATCTGTTCGGTCCGGTGGCGGTGTTTTATCTGATGGCGGTCATGGCATTGGCGAGCGTGATTGCCGTGCTGTTCGTCTCGGCCGAGGCGATAGATCACGACGTCGCGCGCGGTTTGCAGCCTGGCGATCAAAGCCATCAGCCGTCCGGGTTCAAGGTACTGCTGAGCAATCGCCCGTTGCTGATGTTTGCCCTGTGCTGCGCGCTGTTCCACTTGGCCAACGCGGCGATGCTGCCGCTGGTGAGCCAGAAACTCGCCCAAGCCAACTTGCACATGGCCACACCGCTGACGTCGGCGTGCATCGTCGCCGCGCAACTGGTGATGGTGCCGATGGCGCTGCTGGCCGGTGCGAAAGCCGATGTCTGGGGGCGCAAACCGTTATTGCTGGCGGGTTTTCTGATCCTGCCGCTGCGTGGCTTGCTCTACACCTTCTCGGATGATCCGTACTGGCTGGTCGCCGTGCAGCTGCTCGACGGCGTCGGCGCTGGGCTGTTCGGTGCGCTGTTACCGGTGATGGTCAAAGATCTGACCCTCGGCTCCGGGCATTTCAATGTCAGCCTCGGCGCGCTGACCACAGCGTTTGGCCTGGGCGCGGCGCTGAGCAATGGGCTGGCCGGTTTTGTCGTCGAGGCCGCCGGTTACAGCGCGGCATTCCTGACCCTTGCCGGGGTTGCAGCGGCTGCATTCCTGCTGCTGTTGATCGCTGTTCCGGAAACGCTGCAGCGGACTGAAAAGTTCGAGTCCGCTGCACTGCTCAGCCAAAACTGAGCGGTTTGTATCAACATGTAGCATTTGCCGACCCAGATACACACGCATGCGAAGTTCGGCCGTGCGCACACACAACTGACACATTTAGCGCGCTAAATACCACTGTCGCTTCCATTCCTACCTTAACCAATCGACAGGACATCACCATGAACAAAGTCTTCGCTACCCTCGCCCTCACCGCCGCCATGTTCGGCGCCACCGCAGCGTTCGCCGCGCCGGTCAAACCTACCGTGGTGCTGGTACACGGCGCATTCGCCGATTCGAGCAGCTGGAACGGCGTGGTCAAGATTCTCGAGAAGGATGGCTACCCGGTGATCGCCGCCGCCAACCCGCTGCGCTCGGTCAAGGGTGATGCGCAATCGGTGGCGGATGTGCTGGCCAGCGTGAAAACTCCGGTGGTGTTGGTCGGCCACTCTTACGGTGGCCCGGTGATCAGCGAAGCCGCTTACGGCAATGCCAATGTCAAAGCGCTGGTGTACGTCGCCGCGTTCGCCCCGGAAAAGGGTGAAACCGCAGCCGAATTGTCCGGCCGCTTCCCTGGCAGCACCCTTGGCCCGACCCTGTCGGCCCCGGTTGAGCTGGCCGATGGTGGCAAGGATTTGTACATCCAGCAGGACAAATTCCATGAGCAGTTCGCTGCCGATGTTTCCCCTGCTGATGCGAAGTTGATGGCCGCGACCCAGCGCCCGGTGACCGTCGCCGCGCTCAACGAAGCCGCCACCGAGCCTGCATGGAAAACCGTGCCGTCGTACTTCGTCTACGGTGACCAGGACAAGAACATCCCGGCGCAAGCCCTGGCGTTCATGGCCGAGCGCGCGCACTCCAAGCAGACCGTCGTGGTCAAAGGCGCCTCGCACGTGGTGATGGTGTCCAACCCGAAAGCCGTCGCCAGCCTGATCGAAACCGCTGCGGCCGCGAAGTGATCCAGCGCTGAGTTGAACCTTCAAGCCCTAGCCGTGAACCCTGTTCACGGCTTTCAGCGCTGGGTGGTGTTGCAGCCGCTCGCTGAGAAAGTCCACGAACGTGCGCACCTTCGCCGGTACGCGCGGATGTTTCAGATAGACCAGTTGCACCGGTAACGCCGGCGGCTCAAAGGCCTGCAACACCAATTCCAGTTCACCGGCCGCAACCTGGCTGGCGACTTGATAAGACAGCACCCGGGTAATGCCCCAACCGGAACTGGCGATGTTGATCGCCGCCTGATTCGCCGTGACCACCAGACGCGGTTCGAAGCGAAAACTCAACGGGCCATCGGCATGGGCGAATTGCCAATCGCTGAGCAAATGACTGGCGGACGACATGACGATATTGGCGCGGCTCAGCTCGTTCGGATGTTGCGGTCGGCCATAGCGGGCGAAGTAATCCGGCGTGCCGCAAATCACCTGACGGACCTCACCGACCTTGATCGCATGCTGATTGTTCTCGTGCAGATGGCCGATGCGTACGGCGACATCAATACCCTCTTCCGCCATGTTCACCACGCGATCGACCAGCAAAGCCTTCAGATGCACCGAAGGAAACGCATCGACGTATTGCGCCAGCAACGGCGCGATGAACAGCTCGCCAAACAGCACCGACGCGGTCACGCTCAAATGCCCGCACGGCACCCGATAACTGCCGGCGGCCGCCTCCTCGGCTTCGTCGACGTCGCACAGAATTCTTCGGCAATCGTCCAGATAACGATGCCCGGCTTCGGTCAGGTGCAGGCTGCGCGTGGTGCGCGACAACAGGCGCGTGCCGATGCGTTGCTCCAGCGCGGCAATGGCGCGGGTGACGCTGGGGGGCGAGGTGTTCAAACGCCGGGCCGCCGCCGCAAAGCCACCCTCCTCGGCCACGGCCAGGAACATGCGCATTTCCTGAAAACGATCCATAGGTGGGAACCTGTAAAAAACTTCGAAAACACAGTGAAATCATGTGGGAGCGAGCCTGCTCGCGAAGGCATTCTGTCAGTCAACATCACCGTTGAATGACACACCGCTTTCGCGAGCAGGCTCGCTCCCACAGGGGATGTGCATCGTTTTGAATCAAGCTGTTTGCAGGCCCACCGCTGTGCGCTGCATGCCGACGAATTTCGGCAGCGCCTCGACCCGCGCTAGCCACGCCCGCACATTCGGATATTCATCCAGCGAGACATTGCCTTCCGGCGCGTGGGCGACGTAAGTGTAGGCGGCCACATCGGCAACGGTTGCCTTGTCGCCGGCAAGGAACGCGCTGTTGGCCAACTCGTCTTCCATCACTTGCAATAAAGCGTGGGAACGCTTGATCGCATCAGCCGCGTCGTAACCGGCGCCGAACACCGTGATCAAGCGCGCTGTGGCCGGGCCGGAGCTGATCTGCCCGGCTGCCACCGATAACCAGCGTTGCACCTTGGCTTGCTCAACCGGATCGCTCGGCAGCCACTGGCCGTTGCCGTATTTACTCGCCAGATAAACCAGAATGCCGTTGGAATCCGCGAGCACCGTGCCGTTGTCATCAATCACCGGCACCTGGCCGAAACGATTGAGGGCGAGGAATTCAGGGGTTTTGTGGGCGCCCTTCATCAGGTCGACGAACACCAGTTCGGTCGGCACATCCAGCAGGGACAACATCAACTCGACGCGATGCGAGTGGCCGGACAACGGATGGCGGTACAGTTTGACGGCTGACTGAGACATGACGTGCTCCTGGATTATTTGAGGTCGACCCGCTGATCGTGTCGATGGAGCTCATCCTCCTCCCCTGCCGCAAATCGCGGAATCCTCAGCCAATACAATCGAGCATTTCAGCCAGTGAAATAATCACCCGCCTTCTTAGGCGCGCGCAGGGATCATTTCACCGAGTGAAACAGTGGATTGCAGTTTCTGGCCATTCCCTCGCAACCGGCCGAGGGCGAACATGAGCCCACTTGAGCTTCAGCCCCTGGCGGCTCACCGGCCCGTTTGCACCCGAGGAGAATCGAAATGGACACAGCGTCGAAACCGCAGCCCTCGCCCTGGCATGAAGGTGAGCTGACCCTGCAACGTGCCGTCGGCGCGGTGGAGATGATGGTCGGTGTCGGCCAGCGGCAACTGGCCCGCGACTGGATGCCGGACCAGCACCGCGAGTTCTATGCGCAACTGCCCTTCGTCGTGCTCGGCGCTGTCGACAGCCAGGGCGACCCGTGGGCGACGCTGCGCACCGGTCAACCGGGGTTCATGGATTCGCCGTCGCCTCAGGTGCTGAAGATCAAACTCGACGCGCAGCCCAACGACCCGGCCAATCAAGGCCTGCAACCCGGCGATGCGATCGGCATGCTTGGCATCGAGCTGCACACCCGTCGGCGCAATCGCATGAACGGCAATATCAGCCGCCGCGATGACAACATTCTTGAGATCGGCGTCACCCAGGCTTACGGCAACTGCCCGCGCTACATCAATCTGCGCCACTACGCGTTCGTCGATGAGACCACCGACAACGCGCTCGACTTGCCGGTCAGCGAACCCTTGGTGCGCGACATGATCACCGCCGCTGACTCGTTCTACGTGGCCACTTACGTGGTGCGCGACGGCGAGCGCCAAGTCGACGTGTCCCATCGCGGCGGCAAATCCGGCTTCGTGCACATGGACGAGGACGGCACCCTGACCATCCCGGATTTCTCCGGCAATCTGTTCTTCAACACCTTGGGCAACATCCTGCTCAACCCGCGCGCCGGGCTGACCTTTATCGATTTCGAAAGCGGCGATCCGTTGCAGATGACCGGCAGCGCAGAAGTGCTGCTCGACGATCCGCAAATCGCCGCGTTCCAGGGCGCCGAGCGCCTGTGGCGCTTCAAGCCGCAGCGCATCGTTTACCGTCAGGCCGCGCTGCCACTGCGCTGGGCCGAGCAGCCGGAAGGCGATTCGCCCAATTCGCAAATGACCGGCAGCTGGGAACAGACCCGCGAGCGTTTGCAGGCCGAGGCGCTGCGCAATCAATGGCGCGCGCTGCACGTCACGCGGGTGGTCGATGAGAGTCCGCAGATCCGCTCCTTTTACCTGCAAGCCAACGACGGCTTCGGCCTGCCGCGCTTTGAACCGGGCCAGCACTTGCCGATCAAGGTCTTGCTCGACGGTCAGGACGCCGCGTCGATCCGCACCTATAGCGTGTCCAGCGCGCCGTCGGACGAATTCCTGCGCATCAGCGTCAAACGCGATGGCTCGGTGTCTTCGCATCTGCATGATCGGGTTCAGGCACTGGATTTGATCGAAGCCCGCGCGCCGCAAGGCGACTTCACCGTCGACGCCACCGAACGCCGGCCACTGGTGCTGTTGGCCGCTGGCGTTGGGGTGACGCCGTTGCTGTCGATGCTGCGCGAGGTGGTCTATCAGGGCAAACGCATCAGCCGCATGCGCCCGACCTGGGTGGTGCAAAGCAGTCGCACCGTCGAGGATCTGGCCTTTCGCGAAGAAATCGACGCCTTGGCTGCGCGCGCCGGTGACAAGGTCAAGGTGCTGCGCGTGGTCAGCCAGCCGCCGCTGGACGCAACAGCGCAGGGTTACGATCATGCCGGGCGCATCGACGTCGCCCTGCTGAAGAGCCTGCTGCCGCTGGATGACTACGATTTCTACCTGTGCGGCCCGGGCAGCTTCACTCAGGCGCTGTACGACGGCTTGCGCAAAATGCGCATTCCCGACGATCGCATCCACGCCGAAACCTTCGGCCCGTCGACGCTGATCCGCGATGTCGAAATCAGCACCCCGGCGCCGCCGCAGGTGCCGGTCGCCGAAGAACCCGTCAAGGTATTGTTTGCGACGTCCGGCAAGGAAGCACGCTGGGAACCGGGCAGCGGCACCTTGCTGGAACTGGCCGAGGCACGTGGCTTGAATCCGGAGTTCAGCTGTCGCGGCGGCTCGTGCGGCACCTGCAAAACCCGCCTTACCAGCGGCCAGGTGCATTACCTCACCCCGCCGGCCATGCGCCTGGCGGACGACGAAGTGCTGATCTGCTGCGCCGCCCCGGCGCAGGGCAGCGAAACCCTGGTGCTGGACGTTTGAATCATGAGGAGGTGCGCCATGAAGCCGTTTGCCGAAACCAACGTCGTTTGGCCGCAAGAGAACACCGGACTGTCCGCCAGTGAATGCGAACGCAGCTTTTTGCTGCCGCAATTGATGGGTTCACTCGCCGGTGAAACCTGCGCGTTGACGGGCTCATTCAATCAACGTGAGCATCTGCCTTCGAGCCCGAACGGCTGGTTTTCCCGTGGGCTCAAGGCGTTGTTTGCTTAGGCTTTGCTCACCGCAACCACTCTGCCCGTCGGCCGGTGCTGGCGGCTGGTGACCAGGCCAATCAACGAGATCAGCAGCGCCAGGCCAATGGTCGAAGTCACTTCCAGGCGGTGTTCAGGGGTGATCATCATCACTGCCAACGCCGCGCAGATAAAGGCGATGACCAGCCAGGTGAGCCAGGGAAACAGCCACATGCGCAAGGTCATTTCGACCTTTTCCCGTTCCAGCCGGCGGCGCATGCGCAACTGCGAAATGGCGATCACCAGATACACCAGCAAGGCAATTGCGCCGGAGCTGGCGAGCAAGAACTGGAACAAACCGGCCGGCATGAAATAGCTGAGCAAGGTAACGCCTGCGCCGATCACCGTGCTGGCAATGACCGCCGCGCGTGGCACGCCGGCCGCCGAAGTCACCTTCAATGCCGGCGGCGCATCGCCGCGTCGGCCCAGCGAATAGAGCATGCGCGAGGAAATGTAGATCGACGAGTTCATGCAACTGGCCACCGCGATCAACACGACCACGTCGACGAGGAATTTGGCGTTAGGGATATTCATCAATTCCAGTGCGCGCTGGTAGGAACCGACCGAGGCAAGTTGCGGGTCGTTCCACGGCACCACGGAAATCACCACGAAGATCGACAGCAGATAGAAGATGCCGATACGCCAGATTACCGAGCGCGTGGCCTTGGCGATGTTCTGCGCCGGATTGTTCGATTCCGCAGCGGCAATGGTCACCGCTTCGGTGCCGATGAAACTGAACATGATGGTGATGAACGCGCCGACCACTGCCGACATGCCGTTCGGCGCAAAGCCGCCGTGCTCGGCCATCAGCGTGCTCAAGCCACTGGCTTCGCGCTCGGGAATCCAGCCCATCAGCACCGCAAAACCCAGGCCGATGAAACCGATGATCGCGATGACCTTGGCCATGGCGAACCAGAATTCGAACTCGCCGTATTTCGACACGCTGAACAGGTTGGTGATGACCAGCAGCACGATCGACAGCAAGGCGAATAACCATGCATCGACCTGGGGAAACCACTGATTGAGCACGTGCCCGGCGGCCAGTGCTTCGATGGGAATTACCAGCACCCAGAACCACCAGTAGAGCCAGCCGATGGTGAACCCGGCCCAGCGGCCAATGGCTTGATCGGCGTAGGTGGAAAACGAGCCGGTGTCGGGATGCGCCACGGCCATTTCGCCGAGCATGCGCATGACCAGCACGACCAGCAGACCGGAGAACAGATAAGCGAGCAGCACCGCAGGTCCTGCGGCGGCGATGGCGTGGCCTGAGCCAACGAAAAGTCCTGCGCCGATGATGCCGGCAATGGAAAGCATGGTGACGTGACGCGGTTTGAAACCTTGCGCCAACTGACCGTTGGAGTCCTTGGGGTTCAGGCTAGTCATGGGTTCTTATTGTTCTCATGATCGACGTTTGGGCCACTGACTGAGCGTCAGGCGATCATCATTTCCGGTGTCGACATCAGGCGAAAGCTGCGACGCAGACGCTTTGCCGACGAAATGATGCTTCACCTTACGTGGCCCGACCGCCGCGCAACTAGCCTGAGTGCGGCATGCCGATGTCTGATTTCGACATGCCACTCTCAGGCCAGCATGGGTCGGCGGCAACCGCTGCGGCGATTTACAGCGTGTAGGAAATCCCCACCTGCACGGTTCGCGGCGCGCCCGGGTAGGCGTAAACGTTGCCGAAGGCGCCTTCTTCGTAGTCGCGATCGAAGATGTTTTTCACATCGAGATTGAGGCGCACCTTGTCGTTGATCTTGTAGAAGCTCAGCAGGTCGACCACGGTGTAACTGCCCATGGAAAACGCGGTGTTGGCGGTCTGCCCGGCGCGCTCGTCGACGTATTTCAGGCCGGTGCCAAGGCCGAGCCCCTTGAGCGTGCCGTCCTGGAACTCGTACATGTTGAGCAGGCTGAAGCTGTTCTTCGGGATGTTCAGCA
Organism: Pseudomonas glycinis; assembly: GCF_054871425.1. Taxonomy (NCBI): domain Bacteria; kingdom Pseudomonadati; phylum Pseudomonadota; class Gammaproteobacteria; order Pseudomonadales; family Pseudomonadaceae; genus Pseudomonas; species Pseudomonas glycinis. The sequence continues at coordinate 370,482 of NZ_JBTYHF010000007.1, forward strand.
GGCGCGTGCCGGAGCGCAGCGTGTTGTCCTTGGTCACTTCCGCGTCGACGTAAGCGTAACCGCCGACCACTCGCCACTCCGGGGTGAGGTTGCCGGTGACATTGACGTCGAAACCACGGCTGCGTACTTCACCGGCGGCGACGCTGAAGGTCGAATCCACCGGGTCGGTGGTCAGCACGTTGCGTTTTTCGATCTGGTAGATCGCCGCGTCGACGCTCAACTGCTGATCCAGCGCTTCCCACTTCACGCCCATCTCGTAGGACTTGCCTTTCTCTGGAGCGAAGCCGCCGCCTTCGCGACTGGCGCCGGTGTTGGGCTTGAACGAGCGCGCGGTGTTGGCGTACACCGCCAGGGTATCGGTCAAATCGTAGGTGACGCCGATACGCGGGGTGACGGCGTTGTCGCTGGCCTGCCAGCTCTTGCCGCCGGGCACGTAGGTTTCGTAATCGTGCTCGAAGCGCTCGAAACGTGCGCCGGCCAGCACTTTCAGTTTGTCGGTCAGGGCGACCTGATCCTGCACGAACGCGGCGTAGGTCTTGAGGTTTTCCTTGTCGTGAGTCGGTGTGCGGGTCAGCGCCGGGCGTGGCTGGCCGAAGACCGGGTTGAAGATGTCGATCGGGTAGGCACTGACCGCGCCGCTGGAGCGCTGGATGATCGACTTGTAGTCGTAATCTTCGTACTCGATGCCGGTGAGCAAGGTGTGCTGCAGACCGCCAGTGTCGAAATGCCCGGTGAGGTTGAGCTGGGTGTCCTTGTCGGTCCATTCCAGCTTGCGGTAGTTGAAGTTACGCCCCAGCGTGCGGCCGTCAGCGGCAATGCCGTTGGCCTCGATCGCATTGCCCTTGAGTGAGCCGTCGAGCCACTGGAAACCGCCGCCCAGGGTCCAGTCGTCGTTGAGCATGTGCTCGAAACGCAGTTGCGCCATGTTGTTGTCGTTGTGCAGCTTGCCGACGTCCTTCTCGCCAAAGAAGGTATCGCGCGAGGCAGTGCCGATCTGCGCCGGGTAGCGCGTCACGCCGCGATCGAGCGGCGCGTTGTTGCGCATGAAATCGCCTTCGAAAATCAGCTTGGTCGCGTCGCTGGCCTGCCAGCTCAGCACCGGCGTGATGCCGTAGCGCTCGGTCTCGACATGATCGCGGAAGGTGTCACCGCCCTCGCCCACCACATTCAAGCGATAGGCCAGACGCCCTTCTTCGTCGAGCGGCCCGGAAGCGTCGAGGGTGCCGCGCTTCATGCCTTGGTCGTTCAACTGGCTGCCTAACGTAACGGTGCGCTCGGGCAACGGTTGTTTCGACACCACGTTGAAGGTACCGCCGGGATCGCCACGGCCATAGAGCATGGTCGCCGGACCGCGCAGCACTTCCAGACGCTCGATGGTATTGGCGTCGGGCATGTTCGGGTAGCCACGGTTGATCGGGAAACCGTTGCGGTAGAACTCACCCGTGGTGAAGCCGCGCACGGTGAACGTGGTCAGGCCCTGACCACCGAAATTGTTCGCCCGACCCACGCCGCCAGCGTAATCCAGCGCATCCTGCAAACGCGTCGCGCCGAGGTCTTCGACGGCATCCTTGGTCACCACGCTGATTGACTGCGGGGTTTCATGAATCGAAGTGTCGGTGCGCGTGGCGCTGGCCGAACGCGTCGCGCGGTAGCCTTGCACCGGGCCGTCTGCCCTTTCGTAGTCCGCTGTGCCGACCACATCGGTGGCTTCCAGCTCAAGCGTTGAAGAAGTCGGTTCGGCTGACTCAGCCCACGAGGAAGAAGACAACGCCTGCAGCACACAAATGGAAAGCAGAGTTCGACGCATGAGGTGAAAACCTTTACGAATAGGCCAGAACGAAGGGCAAAACCGCCAATGAAAACGCGGCGCATGGTATACGGTCGCATTAGTAATTGAAACGTATTCTTATTTGTCATGTTGATCAGGATTGGTGAGCGGGATTCATCACTCCATCCTGAAACCGCGCATTATCAGCAGCGCGTCGATGGCCTAGGCTCGTAGAGATCCGACGTCAATCGATGGCTGCGCCGCGCTACGTGGGCGCCGCCAGCCTGTCTGAAAGGAATTTGCAGATGAAATTCGACACCCCGGCCGGCTCCAATCCGATCGACCAGCTGAACGTCATCGGCCAACCTGCCGACCGCATCGACGGCAAGCTGAAAACCACCGGCACCGCTCCCTACGCCTACGAGCAAAACGCAGCGGTGCCGGACGCCGCCTATGGCTATATCGTCGGCGCCGGGATCGGCAAGGGACGCATTGCCTCGATCGATTCGACGCAAGCGCGGGAGGCGTCCGGGGTAATTGCCATCGTCACTTACGAAAACGCCGGGCCATTGGCCAAAGGCGAGTTTTACGTAGCCAGGGCCTTGGCCGGGCCGCAGGTCGATCACTATCACCAGGCCGTGGCGATTGTCGTCGCGGACACCTTTGAACAGGCCCGTGCGGCCGCCGGCTTGCTCGACATCCGCTACTTGGCCGAACCAGGTTCCTTCGATCTGGCGGCTGCGAAAGACTCCGCAACCCCACCGCCACCGGCCGGCTTCGGCCCGCCGCCGCAGACCAGCGTCGGTGACTTCGAAGGCGCCTTCAACGCTGCGCCAGTGCAAATCGATCAGCACTACAGCACGCCTGACCAGGCCCACGCGATGATGGAACCGCACGCAACCATTGCCCGCTGGAGCGGCACGCAGTTGACCTTGTGGACATCGATCCAACAGATCAACTGGGGCGTGCGCGATCTGGCGAAAACCCTCGGCATCGCCAAGGAAGATGTGCGCCTGATCTCGCCGTATATCGGTGGTGGCTTCGGCGGTAAGGGCACGATTCTTTGCGACGCAGTGTTGGCATCCCTGGCCGCTCGACATGCCGGGCGAGCGGTGAAAGTCGCGCTGCCGCGGCCGCTGATGTTCAACAACCTGACCCATCGTCCGGCGACGCTTCAGCGCCTGCGCATCGTGCCAACCGTGACGGCGTGATCACGGCGATCGGCCACGAGAGCTGGTCGGGCAATCTGCGCGGTGGTCGCGCCGAAGCGGCTACCGCGTCAACCCGCTTGCTTTACGCCGGTGCCAATCGCATGACTCGTTTGAACCTGGCCGTGCTCGATCTCGCCGAGGGTTCGGCGATGCGCGCGCCGGGCGAGGCACCGGGGATGATGGCGCTGGAAATCGCCATGGATGAACTGGCGGAAAAGCTGCAGATGGATCCGCTGCAGTTGCGCATCCTCAACGACTCGCAGGTCGATCCTGAGCAACCGGCGCGGCCGTTCTCCAAACGGCAGTTGGTGGAATGCCTGAACACTGGGGCCGAACGCTTCGGCTGGCGTCAGCGCAACCCTCAACCCGGTCAGCGCCGTGAGGGCGGTTGGCTGATCGGCATCGGGCTGGCCTCGGCGATTCGCGGCGCACCGACGACCGCTTCGGCGGCGCGGGTGCGTCTCGATCGTCAAGGCGTCATCACCGTGGAAACCGACATGACCGACATCGGCACCGGCAGTTACACCATCATCGCCCAGACCGCTGCCGAAATGATGGGCGTGCCGCTGGACCGTGTCGTGGTGCACTTGGGCGATTCGCGGTTTCCGGAATCGTCGGGCTCCGGCGGCCAGTGGGGCGCCGCCTCCTCCACTGCCGGCGTATATGCCGCGTGCGTGAAACTGCGTGAAGCCGCCGCTCACGCCGTCGGGATTGACCCGCAGCAAGCCGAGTTTGTCGACGGGCAAATTCGCGCAGGCTCGCAGCAGGTTGGCTTGGCTCAGGCCGCAGCCAATGGCGAGCTGACGGGCGAGGACCGCATGGAATACGGTGACCTTGCCCAGCGCTTCGCCCAGCAGACCTTCGGCGCGCATTTCGCCGAGGTCGCGGTCAATGCGGCGACCGGCGAAATTCGCCTGCGTCGGCAACTGGCCGTGTGCGCCGCCGGGCGCATCCTCAACCCGAAAACTGCGCGCAGCCAGATCATCGGCGGCATGACCATGGGCGCTGGTGCGGCATTGATGGAAGAGCTGGCGGTGGATCATCGAATCGGCTTTTTCGTCAATCACGATCTGGCCGGATACGAGGTGCCGGTGCACGCCGACATTCCACATCAGGAAGTGATCTTTCTCGATGAAGTCGACCCGTACGCCACCCCGCTGAAGGCCAAAGGCGTCGGTGAGCTGGGTATCAGCGGCGCGGCGGCGGCGATCGCCAATGCGATCTATAACGCTTGCGGCGTGCGGGTGCGCGATTATCCGATTACGCTGGATAAACTCATCGGCGAGTTGTCCTACCCGGTCTGAGACTGGATCACGCAGGATATCGCCCATGTACCCCACCACCCCCGATGGCCGCTATTTTGTGGTCAAGCAGCAACTCTGGCGTTGCAGCAATCCAGCGCTGCCAGCCGCCGAGCGTGAGGCATTTGTAGCCGAACTCATGTCAGCGCGGCGTGCGGTCAAAGAGGCGAAGCGTGCGGAGGATGCACAGGCGTTGAAGTCGGCGAGAGCTCGCGTCAACGACGCCAAAGTCGCGCTGGGTGAACGCGGGCCGGTGTGGTGGGATGACGACAGCCCGGATTACAACCGATTCAAAGTGAGCAATACACCGTATGCGCAGTGGTTTGCCCAACTGCCGGACAAGAACGGCGGACCTGCCTGAGTACTGATGGCCTGCAGAGCCCCAATCAAACAAGCAACGCAGGTCCCCTGTGGGAGCGAGCCTGCTCGCGAATGCGTTGGGTCAGGCGATGAAGATGTTGAATGTGCCGACGTCTTCGCGAGCAGGCTCGCTCCCACAGTGGATTTTGCGTGTCGCCGGGATTTGGCACACGCCGCGAAAACCTGTGGGAGCGAGCTTGCTCGCGAAGGCGTTGGGTCAGTTAAAGAAGATGTTGGATGTGCCGCCGCCTTCGCGAGCAGGCTCGCTCCCACAGTGGATTTTGCATGTCGCCGGGATTTGGCACACGCCGCGAAAACCTGTGGGAGCGAGCCTGCTCGCGAATGCATTGGGTCAGTTAAAGAAGATGTTGGATGTGCCGCCGTCTTCGCGAGCAGGCTCACTCCTACAGGAACCAGCGGCGAGGCTCAGACTTGCAACAACTGCCGGGTCATCGCCATCGAGGTTTCCAGCGACTGTCCGGTGCGCTGCAATTTGTTCAGCAAACTGGCGCCGAGCCAGAGCTGATACAGCGTCTCCGCCAACTTCCGCGCATCTCCCTCCGGCAGGCTTTTGTCGGTCTGGCCTTGTTCGATGCATTCGGTGATGCGCGCGACGATGCGTTCGGCGCCGTCGCGCAGGGTCAGGCGCATTGATTCGGAGAGATCGGCGACTTCGGCGCTGAGTTTCACCACCAGGCATTCATCGCCGTGGCCTTCGAGGGTGCAGCGGTTCTGCCAGCCCTGCCAGTAATCCATCAAACGCTCGAAGGCCGTCAGCCCAGGCAATGTCAGGCGGCGCTCCATATCGGCAAGGTAGTCGACGAAGTAATCCTCGAGCAGCGCCTGGCCGTACAACTCCTTGGATTTGAAGTAGTGATAGAACGAGCCCTTGGGCACGCCGGCGGTCTGCAGGATCTCGTTGAGGCCGACGCTGGTGAAGCCCTTCTCGGCCATCATCCGGTGGCCGGTGTCGAGCAAGTGTTGGCGGGTGTCGTCAAAGGTCGGCTTCATGGTGCGCAAAATTCCAGACAATAGACCAGTCGTATAGTTTTCAGGACCGGGAGTTTGCCATAACCGACGGGCAAAAACATTTTCTGAAAAAATTACTAGACGACTGGTCTAATTGGAAACTATGCTGCGCCCCGACACACAAATTCATGCGGCACCGACAACAAGCGAATCCCTCGCCTTCTGCCGATGCCAGACCAACCCAAGGGTGCTCTATGAAAATCTTGATGGTTCTGACTTCCCACGATCAACTCGGCAACACTGGCAAGAAAACCGGTTTCTGGCTGGAAGAGTTTGCCGCGCCCTACTACGCCTTCAAGGACGCCGGCGCCGATGTCACCCTGGTATCGCCTGCCGGCGGCCAGCCTCCGCTCGATCCGAAAAGCGATGAGCCAAGCGCGCAGACTGCCGAGACCGATCGCTTCCGCGCTGATCCGGCCGCACAACAGGCACTCGCCACCACCGGCCGTTTGGCTGAGGTGAAGGCCGAAGATTTCGACGCAGTGTTCTTCCCAGGTGGCCACGGCCCGCTGTGGGATCTGGCCGAAGACAAGGCCTCGATCGCGCTGATCGAAGCCTTCGACCGCGCCAACAAACCTCACGGTTTTGTCTGCCACGCACCCGGCGTGTTGCGTCATGTGGTGCGCGCTGACGGCCAGCCAATCGTCAACGATCGCGACGTCACCGGTTTCACCAATGCCGAAGAGGCTGCAGTCGGCCTGACTGACGTGGTGCCGTTCCTCATCGAAGACGAGTTTCAGCGCCTTGGCGGGCGCTATTCGAAAGTCGCCGACTGGCAAGTGCATGTGGTGGCTGACGGTCAACTGGTCACCGGCCAGAACCCGGCCAGCTCCGCCGCCGTTGCCGAAAAGCTGTTGAAGATGCTCGGCTGAATCCAGCGCTCTAACCCGATCAACGCCGCGTGCGTACAGCCCGGCGTTGTTTTTTTGCCCAGTCACTAGTCGACTGGTCTAATCAGATTCAAGGCTTACTCCATGAATAACGCTTTTTTCACGCCCGCTAAATTGGGCAACCACACCCTGAAAAACCGCATCGTCCTGCCGCCTCTCACCCGCCAGCGCAGCACGCAGCCGGGCAATGTCGCCAACGAGTTGATGGCCGAGTATTACCAGCAGCGCGCCGGTGCCGGTTTGCTGGTCACCGAAGGCACGCAGATCGAACCGCGTGGTCAGGGTTATGCGTGGACGCCGGGCATTCACACGCCGGAGCAGATCGCCGGTTGGCGCAAAGTCACCGAGGCGGTGCACGCCGTGGATGGCGTGATCTTCGCCCAGCTCTGGCATGTCGGTCGGGTCTCGCACACGGCGTTGCAGCCCAACGGCGATGCGCCGGTGTCGGCCTCTGCGGTCGCCACGGATCGCGTCAGCGTGTTCATCGAAACCGCGCCCGGTGTCGGTGAACTGGTGCCGCCATCCGCTCCGCGCGCGTTGAGCACCGATGAAGTGCAGGAACTGATTCAGCTGTACATCCAGGCCGCGCGCAACGCGATGGAGGCGGGTTTCGACGGCATCGAACTGCATTGCGCCAACGGTTATCTGGTCAACCAGTTCATCTCCGCCCACAGCAACCTGCGCACCGACGAGTACGGCGGCTCGCTGGACAATCGCTTGCGCTTCTTGCGCGAAGTGGTGGCCGGCGTCGCCGAATGCATTGGCAAGGACAAGGTCGGTGTGCGTTTCGCGCCGTTGTTCACTACCACCGATGAAGCGCGGACATACCTGGGCCTGGTCGAGGAAGATCCGCACACAACTTACATTGCCGCGATCAAGATTCTTGAAGACGTCGGCATCGCCTACCTGTCGATCGCCGAAGCCGACTGGGACAACGCGCCAGCGATGCCGCAGACCTTTCGCCAGGCCGTACGCGACACCTTCAGCGGCGCGATCATTTATGCCGGTCGCTACACCGCCAAAACCGGCGCGCAATTGCTTGAGTCGGGGCTGGCGGATCTGGTCGCGTTTGGCCGACCGTTCATGGCCAACCCGGACCTGCCGGCGCGGATTGCCAATGACTGGCCGTTGAATCAGTTGAATCCGGCGACAGTGTATGGCGGTGGTGCCGAGGGCTACATCGACTATCCGACCTACCCCGCCTAAGAACCCACCCAACTCCCTGTGGGAGCGAGCCTGCTCGCGAAGGCGGTGGGTCAGTCAGCATTTGTATTGACTGACAGGACGCTTTCGCGAGCAGGCTCGCTCCCACTACAGGATGTCAGTGGCCGCTAAAACCTATACATAACAAACAATCTGTATAACTATTGGAGTTCGAATCTCTAACCGGACTTCGCTCCATGCCCCCTGCCCACCGCTTGCTCCTGATCCTCGGCGACCAGCTCTCTTTCGACCTGGCCTCCCTGCAGCCACTCGATCCCCAGCACGACCTGCTGCTGATGGTCGAGGTCATGGAGGAAGCGACTCACGTCGCCCATCATCCGCAAAAGATCGCTCTGATCTTCAGCGCCATGCGCCACTTTGCCGAGGCGTTGCGCGATAAAGGCTACCGCGTCCAGTACGTCACCCTCGATGACCCGGACAACAGCGGCTCAATTCCCGGCGAACTACAGCGCTGGCAAACCCTCACCGGCGCCGAACAGATTCATATCACCGAATGCGGCGACTGGCGCCTTGAGCAGTCAATCAAAGATTCGGGCTTGCCCGTGCATTGGCACTCAGACCGCCGTTTTCTCTGCTCCCGCGAAGAGTTCTCCAATTGGGCCAGCGGCAAGAAACAGCTGCGCATGGAGTTTTTCTACCGCGAGATGCGGCGCAAGAGTCGGCTGCTACTCAATGGCGACGGCACGCCGGTCGGCGGTGCGTGGAATTTCGATGCGGAGAATCGCAAGGCCCTGCCCAAACACGCCAAACCGCCCTACCCGGCACGTTTCGCCAATGATGCAATCACCCAAGAGGTGCTGGCGTTGGTCGGCGAGCGCTTCGCCAGCCATTACGGCACGCTGGACGACTTCAATTACCCGGTGACCAACGCCGACGCCCAAGCCTTGTGGCAATACTTTCTCGACTATGCGCTGGCCGGCTTCGGTGACTACCAGGACGCCATGGCCAGCGACGAGCCGTTCCTGTTTCACGCGCGGATCAGCGCGGCGCTGAACATCGGTCTGCTCGATTTGCGTCAGCTGTGCAGCGATGTCGAGGCGGCTTACTGGTCAGGGAGCATCGGCCTCAACGCTGCCGAAGGCTTCATTCGGCAGCTGATCGGCTGGCGCGAATACGTGCGCGGTGTGTACTGGCTGAAGATGCCGGATTACGCCGAGGGCAATGTGTTCGGCAACACGCGCCCGCTGCCGGAGTTCTACTGGACCGGGCAGACACAGATGAACTGCATGCGCCAGGCCATCGGCCAAAGCCTGCAACATGCCTACGCCCACCACATTCAGCGGCTGATGGTAACCGGTAACTTTGCCTTGCTCGCCGGGATTGCGCCGAAGGAAATCTGTGAATGGTATCTGGCGATCTACATGGACGCCTTCGACTGGGTCGAACTGCCCAACACCCTCGGCATGGTCATGCACGCCGACGGCGGTTATCTCGGCTCCAAGCCTTACTGCGCCAGCGGCCAGTACATCAATCGAATGTCGGATTACTGCGGCGACTGCGCCTACAAGGTCAAGGAAAGCAACGCGGACGACGCCTGCCCGTTCAATGCGCTGTACTGGCATTTCCTCATGCGCCACGGCGATATTCTGCGTGGCAATCAGCGCATGGGCATGATGTACAAGAACCTCGACCGCATGCCGCTGGCCAAGCAGGATGCACTGTGGCAACGCGGACAAATGCTGTTGGCGAAACTGGATAGCGGCGAAGCTTTCTAGTGCGCCTCAGGCCTGCCCGGCCATCCCGTTACGCCCCGCCGCTTTCGCGCGGTACAGCGCCTGATCGGCGGTCTGGATCAACGCCGGCAGCGAATCCAGCTGAGCGCCCGCCCCCACCGCCATGCCGATACTCACCGTAATCCGAGCAAACGGACTGCCCGGGTGGGCGATGTTCGCTTGCTGCAAACGTTCGAGCATCAGTTGCGCCACCACCGTCGCACCGGCGCTGTCGGTGGCCGGCATGATCACCGCCATTTCCTCGCCACCGTAGCGCGCGACCAGATCCGAGGGGCGTCGCACGCAGCCTTCAAGAATCTTGCTGACCGCTTGCAGGCAGGCATCGCCGGCGACGTGGCCCAAGGCATCGTTGAACAATTTGAAGTGGTCGATATCGATCATCAGCAAGGCCAGCGAGGTGCCGTCACGCTGCGCCCGCCGCGCTTCCACCGTCAGCGTCTCATCGAAACAGCGGCGGTTGGCCAGGCCGGTCAGCGCATCCTTCAGCGCCAGCAATTCCAGCTGCCGATTGGACGCAAGCAACTGCTGCTGGGCATCGCGCAAGGCTTCTTCAGCCTCAGTGCGGCGGCGGATATCGAGAATCAGGAACCAACCGATAAGCCCGGTCAGCCCCAGCAGCCCGATCACTACCACCGCCGACAGCGCCGCTTCGATACGCCACGCCGCTAGCGCTTCATCCTTGCCCAGGGCCACGGTGGTGATCAGCGGCAGCGTTTCGCTTTTGCGGAACGCGTACAGCCGCTCGACACCGTCGAGGCTGGAGGTGTAGGAGGCAGTGCCGACCGAACGGTCGACGAGGTATTTGGCATAGATCGGCGAACTGGAGAAGTTGCGGCCCATGTCCTGCTCGCGGAACGGGTAGCGCACCAACAGCGTGCCATCGGTGTAAGACAGACCGATCGCGCCGTCCTGGCCAACGTCGAGTTTGCCGAACACCCGCAGGAAGTTTTCCACCCCCAGCGTCACCGCTACCACGCCAGCGAACTGCCCGCCATCGTCGTTGAAGCGCCGACTGATGGTCACCACCCATTCGTGATTGGCACGGCTCTGGATCGGCGGGCCAATGAACGGCTCGCGGCTCGGGCTGTCACGGTGATGAATGAAATAGGCGCGGTCGCTGCTGTTGGCGCCCTCCGGAATCGGTCGATTGGAGGACATCAGCCAATGCCCGTGCCGGTCATAGATGATGATGCCGCTGAGCTGTGGCATCAACGCCTGCTGGCGGTCGATCAGGCTCTGGATGCGCTGAATCTGCGCCGGGCCGTTGCCCTCGGTTTCCAGGCGCTCGACCAGCCCGAGCAAAAGCAGCGAGCTTTGCCGGACGATGCCTTCGGTGTAGGTGTTGAGCGCCTGGGTCAGGTTCAGGCCATGCACGTCGACTTCCGCCAGCGCACGCTCGCGCGAAGACCAGACTTTCCAGATCGTCAGCGAAGTCAGGGAACAGCCGATCACCAGCAGCAGGAGCATTACAAGGCGAGTATCACGCTTCACGTCAGTACCTTAAGGAAGTCCGGTATCCATTCCAGCCATCATTCGAACGTCGGCACTCACGGCGGCCACGTGTTCCGGGGCGCAAGCATACAAGCAGTGTGCAGCGGCTGCAGCAACAGAGTGTGCAGTGCTATGCGGCGGGTTTGAGGATTTCCACCAGAAAATCGATGAACACGTTGATCCGGCTCGAACCACGGTGGTTGGGCAGGTACAGCGCGTTGATGCAACTGCTGGCGCTGCCGGGATTGACCTCGTAGTGCTCAAGCAAGCGCGTCAGGCGCCCGGCGGCGACGTCGTCGCGCACCAGCCAGTCGGCCAGCAGCGCCACCCCGCCACCGCCAATCGCCGCTTCGCGAAGGATGTCGGCGTTGTTGCTTTGCAGGCGGCCCTGGACGTTGAGCTGAATCGGCTCTTCGTCGCCCTGAAAGGTCCAGTGGTGATGGCTGCCGCCGTAATCGAAACGCAGGCATTGGTGCTCAAGCAGATCCCGCGGATGCTCCAGCACGCCGCTGCGCGCCAGATAATCCGGGCTGGCGACAATCCAACGCTGAAAGTGGCCGACGCGTTTGCTGACGATGTCCTCGCTGACTACCGTCGAGCCGAGCCGCACTGAAACGTCGATCTGCTCGCTGAGCAAATCGCTGACCTGATCGCTCAGCGACAGACTGATCTCCAGCCCCGGATGGCGCTCGAGCAAGCGGCTCAGGTGCGGCGCAATCAGTCGCCGGCCAAACTCCACCGGCACACTGATGCGCAAGCGGCCCTGGGCATCACTGCCACGATCGGCGACCACCGCATCGGCTTCGTCGATGGCATCGAGAATGGCCACGGCCTTCTCGAAATAGGTCTGGCCGGCGACGGTCACGCTGGTATTGCGCGTGGTGCGATTGAGCAGGCTGGCGCCCAACTCGTTTTCCAGGCCCGCCACTTGCCGTGTCACCGAAGACGTCGAAATCCCAAGCTTGCGCGCCGCCGAGGAATAGCCCCCGCAGCGCACGGTTTCAACAAACATCTTCAAGGCCAGCAACTTGTCCATAAGCGGGGTCCGGTGGTGAGGGAACGCCGCTGATTGTGCATCAGCGCTCGCCACACGTCTTGTATCGTCGTGCTTGCCGGGCCTCCTCGCGACCTCAGCCATCAGCCTTGCGGCTCAGGAACAGCGCCAGCGCCAACGCCGGCAACACCGCCACGGCAACGGCCGAGAGGTTCCAGCCGAAGTGTTCGTACAGCGGGCTGGCGACCAGTGAACCGAGCGCGCCGCCGACGAAGATGCTGGTCATGTACACCGCATTCAGGCGTGCACGGCTATGCGGGTCGAGGGCGTAGACCTCACGCTGGCCGAGGACCATGTTCAGTTGCACGGCAAAATCCAGCAGCACCGCACACACCACCAGCCACACATAGCCACTGCCCGGTAACGCGGCGATCAACAGTGACAGCGGCGCCAGCAGCAACGCCACCAAGGTACCGCGACGACCGTGCCCGGCATCGGCCAGACGCCCGGCAATTGGCGCGGCAATCGCACCCACCGCACCGACCAGGGCGAAGATCGCCACTTGCGCCTGGCTGAAACCGTGGTGACGCATCAGCTCAATCGGCGCGAGGGTCCAGAACAGGCTGAAACTGGCGAACAGCAAACCCTGATACAGCGAACGCTGGCGCAACACAGAAAAGCGCCGGGCCAGGGCAAACACCGAACCGATCAACGCGACATAAGTGGCTTTGTGCGTCGGTACCCGGCGCGGCAATGCCACAGCGGTAATCAGCGCGATCACCGCCATCAGTGCCGCCGCGCTGTAAAACACCCCGCGCCAGCCGAACACTTCAACCAACAGACTCGACAGTGGCCGCGACAGCAGAATCCCCAAGAGCAGGCCGCTCATGATGTTGCCGACCACGCGGCCCCGGCTGGCTTCCGGTGCCAAATGTGCGGCCAGCGGCACGAGAATCTGCACCGCTACGGATGTCAGGCCGATCAGCAAAGAGAGCAGCAGAAACAGCGACGGCGAATGAGTCAGGCCAGCGCACAACAGCGTCACACTCGCAGCGAGGGTGAAGCCGACCACCAGACGGCGGTTTTCCATCAGGTCGGCCAGCGGCACCAGCAGCAACAAGCCCAGCGCGTAACCGAACTGCGTCAGCGAGACGATCAGGCTGGCATTGGCGCTGGACAGGCCGATCTGCGGGGCGATCAGTTCGACGATGGGTTGTGCGTAATACAGGTTGGCGACGACCGCGCCGCAGCAAAACGCCAGAAACGCGACCATCAGGCCGGAGAGTGAAGCAGGCTGTTCGGCCGGGGCCGCAACGGCAGGGTTGCCCGTAAGCATGGTGACACCTCGTTGAGTTCGGGAAAGTTGTGCCAAGGCTACGGTCAGCCAGCGGGGGCGAGAATCCGTGCCACTGACAACGCACTGATGCGCGGCGCGCAACGTTGCTTGTGGCGCAACGCGCTGTTGCGCGGGCCGGTGATTCTCCGCCGCAAGGGTCTTCTCTACGCTTTGGCCCTGGCGCTGACGTCCGCATCGGCGCCCTTCCCCGGCTGCTACAAGGAGCGTTTCCATGACCCGCACTGCACTCGTCCTGCCACTGTCCGCCGCGTTTTTCTGCCGACCATGAACAGCCATTTGCTCAAATCCAGAACCCTGTGGATCAGCGTCGCCATGCTCGCGGTGATCGGCCTGATCGTCGCCGTCGCGCTGATGTGGCGCCCGGCGATCGCACCAATCAAACGGCCGACGTCATTCGATACTGCGCAGTTGCAACGCGGCGCACGGGTGGTCGAGGCCGGCGACTGCGCGGTGTGCCATACCCGCCCCGGTGGCGAATACCTGGCTGGCGGGCTGCCGCTGGTGACGCCGTTCGGCACGCTGTACAGCACCAACATCACCCCGGATGCGCAGACCGGCATCGGTGAATGGTCACTGCCGGCCTTCGAGCGGGCGATGCGTGAAGGCATTGCCCGCGACGGCCACTTTCTCTACCCGGCGTTTCCTTACGTGCACTACCGGCGCATGAGCTCCGAAGACATCGCCGACGCCTATGCCTACCTGATGAGCGGCCCCGCCGTACACGCCCCGGCGCGGCAGAACCAGATGAATTTCCCGATGAACATCCGTCCTCTGGTGTCGTTCTGGAACCTGCTGTTTCTGCATGGCGAGCCACTGACGCCGCTGGCCGAACACAGCGCGGCATGGAATCGCGGACGCTATCTGGTCGACGGTCCGGGCCACTGCGCCGGCTGCCATTCGCCGCTGAACCTGATCGGCGCGGAGAAATCCTCGCAATATCTTCAGGGCGGCAGCGTCGATGGCTGGGAAGCGCCGGCCCTGGTCGGCCTCGGGCAGCGCGCCAATCCGTGGAATCGCGAGCAATTGGTCGGCTATCTGCGCGCCGATGTGGTCGATGGCCACGGCACGCCCGCCGGCCCGATGCGCCCGGTCAGCCTGAGTCTGGCGCGCTTGCCGGCCAGTGAAGCCGAGGCGATTGCCGACTACCTGCTGAGCCTGCAAAACCCGCAAGCGGTGAGCGAAACTACCGCGCAAAAGCCGCCAAGCAGTCCAGCGGATCACACAACCGGCGCCCTGCTCTTCAGCAGCGCCTGCGCCGGATGTCACGCACCCGCCGCGCCGATGCGCGAAATCGACGGCCGCCCAGGCCTGCAAAGCACTTCGGCGCTGCAAGCGGCCAGCTCGCGCAACTTTCTCAAGACCGTGCTCGAAGGCGTGCCCGCCATTCCCGGCGCCCCCGGCCCGGTGATGCCGCCATTCGCCGCCAGCCTCGACAACGCCCAACTCGGCGCACTCGCCGCGTATCTGCGCGAGCAAGCCAAACCCGAGCAGCCATGGACCGACCTTTCTTCCACTATTGAAGCGTTACGTCAGGAGACGAAATGAGCCAGATCACTCTCACCGTCAATGGAGCCGCCCAAGCGCTGGAGCTGGAAGCGGACATGCCGCTGCTGTATGCGCTGCGCAACCACTTGAACCTCAACGGCGCCAAGTACGGCTGCGGCCTGGGCCAGTGCGGCGCGTGCACGGTGATCGTCGACGACCAACCGGTGTTCGCCTGCCTCACGCCGTGCGCAGGCCTTGAAGGGAAAAAAATCCGCACCGTGGAAAGCCTCGGCAGCGCAGACAAACCCGGCCCGTTGCAAGCGGCATTCATCGACAAGCAGGCCGCGCAATGCGGTTACTGCATCGCCGGCATGCTGATGCGCGCGCAGGCGTTGCTCGAACGCGATCCGCACCCGGACGAACAAACCATCCGCGAACACATGGCCGGCAATCTGTGCCGTTGCGGCACGCACTTGCGCATTATCGAGGCGATCAAACAGGTGGCTGGGCACAACGGGAGCCTGACATGAGCGAAGCAAACGGCTTGAACCCCAGCCGCCGGGCCTTCCTGCGTGGCGGCGCGTTGCTCATGGCTTTTACGCTGATGCCGGTAGCGCGGCGTGTCTTGGCCGACACCGAAGTCGACACCCTCGGCACCGTAGTGCTGGCCCCCGATCTGCCCGGCAGCCTGCGCACCAACCCATACCTCGACGCGTGGATTCGCATCGGCGCCGACGGCATCACCGTGTACACCGGCAAGGTCGAACTGGGCACCGGGGTGAAAACCGCGTTGCTGCAAATTGCCGCCGAGCGTTTGCAGGTGCCGGCCAGCGCAATCAACTTGCTCACCGCCGACACCGCGCTGACGCCGAATGAAGGCTACACCGCCGGCAGCCACAGCATTTTCGACAGCGGCACCGCGCTGTACAACGCCGCCGCGCAAGTGCGGGAAATGCTCGTGGACGCCGCCGCGCGCAGTTGGCAAGTCGATGCGGCACAACTGAGCACTCGCGACGGCATCATCGAAGGGCCGAATAGTCAGCGCATGGCATATGCCGACGCGGTCAAGCATGTCGATGTGCACCAGTACGCCAAGGCGCAATCACCGGCGATGGCGGCGGCCGATTTCAAACTGATCGGCCACAACCTGCCGCGCCTGGACATCCCGGCCAAGGTCAGCGGTGGCGCGGCATTTGTGCAGGACATGCGCTTGCCGGGCATGCTGCATGCGCGGGTGATTCGCCCGCCGCGTCCCGGCTGCACGCTTCAGGCGTTCGATGCCGCGTCCGTCGAGGCGTTGAGCGGCGTGGTCAAAGTGATTCGCGACGGCAACTATCTGGCCGTGGTCGCCCGTGATGAGTGGCAAGCGATCAAGGCCATGCGCAGCGGCATTGAAAGTGCCAAGTGGAGTGGTGGCGAGGCGATTCCCGAAGCCGCCGGGATTCACGATTTGCTCAAGCAATTGCCCTCCAAGCGCTATCCGATCAGCAACAACGGCAATGCCGGCGGCGCGACCGAAACGCGCTTCAAGGCGCGGGTGACCAAGCAGTACTTGATGCACGGTTCGATCGGCCCGTCCTGTGCGGTGGCCTGGTTCAACGACGGCGTGCTCACGGTGTGGACCCACACCCAGGGCGTCTATCCGCTGCGCGCAGGTATCGCCGAAATGCTGCGTCTGCCGCCGGAACGCGTGCGCTGCATTCACACCGAAGGCTCGGGTTGCTACGGCCACAACGGCGCCGATGATGCCGCCGCCGATGCCGCGCTGATCGCCATGCGCCTGCCGGGCACGCCGGTAAGGGTGCAATGGATGCGCGAGCAGGAAAATCTCTGGGAGCCGTACAGTTCGGCGATGGTCACCGAAATCGATGCCGGCCTCAGTCAGGGCCGTTTGCAGGACTGGAACTACGAGCTGTGGACCACGCCGCACAACGAACGCATCGTCAACGCTGGTCGCCTGCTGCCGGCACGCCTGTTGGCGAAACCCTTCACCTCGGCGCCCTCGGTGCCGATCGTCCAACCCGAAGGTGATGGCGATCGCAACGCGGTGCCGCTGTACGAGCTGGGCGCGACGCGGATCAACATGAATTTCGTCACCACCATGCCGTTCCGCACTTCGGCCATGCGCTCGCTGGGTGCGCACATCAACATCTTCGCCATCGAGGCAGGTATTGATGAGTTGGCGATCAAGGCCGGGCTCGATCCGCTGGCGTTGCGCCTGGCGCATCTGAGCGACCCACGTGCCCGGGCTGTGATTGAGCGCGTGCGTGACGAAATCGGCTGGCCCCACAAGAGCAGCGAACCCGGCGCGGGGACCGGTTTTGCCTTCGCCCGCTACAAAAACATCATGGGTTACTGCGCCCTTGCGGTGAAACTGCGGGTGCATCCGCAGACCGGCGAAATCCGTGTCGATCATGTGGTAACGGCGGTCGACGTTGGCCAGATCGTCAGCCCCGATGGCCTGCGCAATCAGGTCGAGGGCGGCATAGTCCAGTCGGCCAGTTGGACGCTCTACGAAAAAGTCGCCTACGACGCCGGCGGCATTCGCAGTTACGACTGGAGCGGCTACCCGATTCTGCGCTTTACGCAATTGCCGAAAAAAGTCGACGTGCACCTGCTCGATCAACCGGGCGAACCCTTCCTCGGTGCTGCCGAAATCGTCCAAGGGCCGATGGCTGCTGCGCTCGGCAACGCGGTCAGCAATGCCACTGGTCGGCGCTGGCTGCACCTGCCGCTGACCCGTTCCAGCCAACCCTCCTGAACCACACCCGCGCTCGTCATGGATGAGCGCGGGTGCCGTTGCGTTGCGCGCAAAACTGCGTAGCGCCGGCCACGGATTATCAGCCCCGCCACCCCGGTTAAGTTACCTGCACAACGCGCGGCACCTGGCTGCCGCGCTTGAACCCTACTCATCGAAATCCGGAGCTACCCATGACCCGTCGCCTGTTTCAACCCATCGCACTCGGCCCTTACACCCTTGCTCATCGCGTGGCGATGGCGCCCCTGACCCGCTCGCGCGCTGGCCAGCCGGGCGACGTGCCGACCGCAATGAACGCCGAGTACTACCGCCAACGCGCCAGTGCTGCGCTGATCATCACCGAAGCCACGCAGATTTCTCAGCAAGGCCAGGGCTATGCGTGGACGCCGGGGATCTACAGCGATGCGCAAGTCCACGCCTGGCGCGAAGTCAGCACGGCGGTGCACGCGGCCAACGGTCTGATCTTCATGCAGCTGTGGCACGTCGGCCGGGTCTCGCATCCCAGCTTCCAGCCGGACGCCGGTTTGCCGGTGGCGCCGAGCGCCCTGCCTGTGCCGGGCAAGACTTTTATCGTCGATGAACAAGGCAATGGCGTGTGGGGCGATGTGCCGGTGCCGCGCGCCCTCGAAACAGCGGAAATCGCCGACATCGTCGAAGACTATCGCCGCGCTGCGCGCAACGCGTTGAACGCTGGCATGGACGGCGTGGAGATCCATGCTGGCAACGGTTATCTGCTCGATCAGTTCCTCAACAGCAACAGCAACCAGCGTGATGACGCCTATGGCGGCAACGTGGAAAACCGTGCGCGGTTTCTGCTCGAAGTGGTCGCCGCCGTCGCTGATGAAGTCGGCGCCGAGCGCGTCGGCGTACGTCTGACGCCGATGGGCCGCTTCATGGGCATGGGTGATGACACGCCTGAAGCGACCTTCGGTTATCTGGTGGAAGCGCTCAACCAGTGGAATCTGGCCTACCTGCACCTGGTCGAGCCGGCCATGGTCGGCACGGTCAAGGACGAAAACTTCGACCCGCGCTGGGACGCGATCATCGCCCAGTTGCGCCAGACCTGGAACGGCGTGCTGATCCTCGCGGGCGGTTACGACGCCGAGTCCGCTGAACAGGCGCTCAACGCCGATCGCGCCGACATCATCGCCTTTGGCCGGCCATTCCTGGCCAACCCGGATCTGCCGCGTCGGCTGCACGATGGCCTTGAGCTGAACACGCCTGATCCGAGCAGTTTCTTCGGCGGCGATCAGCGTGGTTACGTCGATTATCCGTTTCACGCCTGAGGCTTGGGCTTCATAACTTTTAAGGTTTGTTTAAGGACTTTAAATAAAGCCTGCGGCCAGACTTTGCCCATCGATCAGGAGAGCCGCCATGAACCCGCAATCGGTGAAGTCAGACCCTTCCTGCCACCTGGCTCGCCCACTGGGCGCACTGTCCGGCTGGCAGGAACGCCGCGCCAAGGCCTACATGCTGCACGATCTGAGCCGCAGCCTGCGCGTCAGCGAGATTGCCGAACATTGCAATCTGTCACGCAGCCACTTTTCCCGGGCGTTCAAGATCGTCACCGGCTGCTCGCCTCAGGAATGGATGCTGAAGATGAAGATCGACAAGGCCAAAGGGCTGTTGCTGACCTCGATGGCGATTACCGAGATTGTTTATGAATGCGGATTTTCCGATCACTCGCACTTCACCCGCACGTTCGGGCGCATGGTGGGAATGCCGCCGAAGGTCTGGCGCCAACTGATGTGCGGAGCGCGGGTGGCGCTGGTGGATGCGGATGTCTGGCGGCTCAGCGATGGGTTGCTGAATTCGACGATGGGCCAGCGCTTGACGGAACTGCGGCCCTGAGTCGGATTTCAAAGGGTTTTGTTCACTCCTCCCTTTTGGCCGCGATTTTTCGCGGCTTTTTTTTGAACGGCGCACCGCCGTTCGGCATTGGAGTGGCGGTGAATTCACCCCTCACCCCAGCCCTCTCCCCGAGGAGAGGGAGCCGATTTGTGTGCTTTTCCAATCCTGAGTTCAACTCGGACTTTCACGTCGGCGTATCTCCCCCAAACACCCCGGTCAGTCCCCTCTCCCTCCGGGAGAGGGTTAGGGTGAGGGGCTTTTGATCCTGGCGTCCGGCGCAAGCGGCAGCCTGAAGCAGATCCGCGCGCCCTCTTCGCTGTCTTCCACGCGCAACGTCCCGCCATGGGCGCCTATCACCGTTCGGCAAATCGCCAGGCCCATGCCCATGCCGCTGCCCTTGGTGGTGAAGAACGCATCGAAAATTTCTTCACGCTGATGCTCGGCGATCCCCGGCCCGTTGTCTTGAAAAGCCACGCAGACCTGCCCGTCGGACAGCGTCGACTCAATCACCAGGCGCCCGTCAGTCACGCCCTGCCCAGCCATTGCTTCCAGCGCGTTGACGATCAGGTTGTAGATCACCTGCTGGATCTGCACCCGATCCCCCAGCACCGGGTCAGCAGCGTTGAGTTGCGTGTGCAAACTCACCCCGCGATTGTGCACATCGCTGGCCGTCAGTTGCACGACCTCACCGATCAACGCGTCAATCGACACCGGCAATCGTTGCAACGGCGCCTGCCTGGCCAATGCGCGCAAAGCCTGGACGATCTCGGTGGCACGGGCGCTGTCGGAGCGGATGTCTTCGAGTCCCTGAATAGCCTCGTCGAGATCAGGCGTGTCGCGCTTGAGCCAGCGCAGACTGGCCGAGGCGTTCGATGAAATGCCCAGCAGCGGCTGGCTGATTTCGTGGGCGATCGAGGCCGACAGTTCGCCCATCATTTTCAGGTGCGAGTTGCGCGCCAGTTCCGCCCGCGAGCTGCGCAAGTCGGCTTCCATCTGCGCGCGCAAGCGGTTGTCTTCGACCAGTTGCGCGTAGAGCCGCGCGGTCTGCAGCGACACCGCTGCCTGCGAGGCGAGAATTTCCAGCATGGTCAGGCGTTCGGCGCTGAACAGCTTCGGTACCAGGCTGTTTTCCAGATACACCAGACCGATCAGCGCGCCCTGCTTGAGCAACGGCAGGCACATCAGCGAGCGCGTCTGCCGTTGCTGCAGATCAGCGCTGTAGGCTTGCGGGCAGTCGGCGCGGGCATCGTCAAGCACTAGCGGCGTGCGCGTGCGCATGGTCGAATTGAGCACTGAAACCGGCGCGATCTGCTCCAGCGAGCGATCGTTGTCCTGACTGACCCGCACGTTGCCCGCCTCGACATGCGCGGCAGCGGCCAATTGCAACTCACCCTCGGCGACCAACAGCAGCGCGCCGCGGTCGGCACCGGCCTGAATCATCAAGTGATTCATCAAGGTCTCCACCAGCCGATCGAGCAACACCTCTTGCGAGACCGCGCGTGCCGCTTCAATGCCGACTTCCAGGTCAAGGCGCACCCGCGTCACCGGCGTTCCCGCTTCCAGGGAATGCTCGTGGGCGAGAAACGGATGCTGCGCTTCGAGCTGGCGCGCCTTGGCTTCAGCGCCCCACAGCACATAGCAGTCGCGCGCAACACGCAGGTGATGATGCGTGCCGGAGACCAGGCCGTTGGCCAGACAGACATCGGCCAGTTGTTCATGTGCCAGTGCTTGCTCATGGATAAACCCGGCAGCGGCCGCCGCGATTTGCGCTTGGTCGAAGCAGCGAATGGCGGCCAGCCCTTCGCCGCGCACGCGGGCCATCGCGCCTTCGATCAGCAGCAGTTTGTTGCTGAAGGTCGAAGGATTGAGCTCGACCCATGGCAGAAAACGCTGCCGTTGCTGCTCCAGTTTCTGCAGTTTTTCGGCAACAGAGCCCGGCGCCTCGGGACTGGCCAGTGCCAAGCTGTAGAACAGGTAATAATGCGCCAGATCAATGTGCGCCGGCAGCGACCAGGTTAACGCCTCGGCGTCTTCGAAACGGCGCAACGCGTAACGCACTGCACCGAAATAGAACGCCGACATGCCCGAATACAACCACATCCACAACAGCGTCGGCTGTGAAACGCGGTCGCGATGCAGCGGGCCGAAGCGGTCATGTTCCAAAGCAGCCAGCATTGCGATCGAACGAGGCTCAGGCCCATTGCGCAAATCGCTGGCAAACGCCTGTTGCGCCAGCAGAATGCGCTCGATGTCGATGTAGTGAAACTGCCGCACCCAACTCAGGCCGACGTCCAGCTCGTTCAACACGTTTGGCAGCGGCTCGCCCATGAACAGCAGATCAGAGCCGATGTGGTTGCAGGCGTAACACGACATGCCCAGATCACCGCCGGCCTGACCGCACTCAAACGCGGCGAAAGCCTTCTGCCGCGCGTAAGCCATCGGCCGGGTCCACGCGCTGACCTGATCCAGCGCCACCAGCGTGCCGGTGCGCCCCGCCTCATAGCCGTGCAGATCAGTCAGTTCCAGCGCCAGTTCGGCGAAAGCAACACCGTCCAGATATTCGCCATAACGGTCGGCAATCATCACGCCGTACCAGGCAAAACCGTAGCCGCTGCTGGGTGTGGTGCCGTGCAAGAGGGTCAGTTCAACCATCTTCGCCAAGTGCAGAAAAGCAATGTCGTCCTGCACGAAGAACGAGGCGATCAGCGTGCTCAGCAGCTCCATGGCCATTTCGATTCGCGGCTCGTTGGCTTTGGGCAACGCCGTCAACTCAGCGATCCGTCGCGCACCGACCAATTGCCGAACCCGTTCGAACGCTTCGCCCAGTTGCGCCTTCGAGGGGTGTCGCTGCAGGTCGATGTCGAGCAACGCAAGACCGGCCAGCGCTTCGCCGATCGCGCCGTGGTAATCGGAATGCAAGGTGCGCAGGCTGGCGCGCAGGCGGTAGGTTTTCGCGCGGTCCAGCACGGTGGCAGCGTGTTCCAGGCAATCGTCGAGACGCTGTTGCGCGCCGGGCAGATCCGCCAGCAACATCGCGCAGTCGGCTGCCAGCCAGCGCGCCGCGAAGGCTTGCGGGTAGAGCTGCGTCCAGCCGTTGTCGCCGAGTAATACCTCGGCGCTGCGCAGATAATCCACGGCCTGCTCGACAGCGGCGCTATCGCGGGCGCGCTCGGCAGCTTCGAGCAATAACTGGATGAATTCAGCGCGTCGAGGCGCTTGCAGCGCATTGCCGGCGCTGCGCTGAATCTGACTGGCGATGTCGAAGACCCGCGCCTGCCGCTGCTCGCAGCTTCGATCGAGCATGGCGGCAGCGATGCGCGCATGCTCAGCCGAACGCCCGGCCGGTGCGGTCAGCGCAGCGGCGGCTTCCAACACCCGATCGTGGGGAAACACCAGTTGGCCCGGCTCGCGCAGGAAAAATCCGGCGCTGACCAGATAATCCACGTCACGCAGCAATTGCGCCGGATCGTCCCCCAGCAAATCGCCCAACAGCGTTTCGTCACAGCGGCCACCGACGTAACCCGCGGTGCGCAACACTTCACGGGCACTGGCCGGCAGACGCTGCAAGCGTTGCACCATCAATTCGGCCACGTTGTCGGCGTAGCGATAGCCGTTCACTTCGGCCTGATCCCACACCCAGCGCCGCGTCGTCGCGTCGAAACGCAGCAGACGCTCGTCCACCAGCGCGCGCGCCACCTGGCTGACGAACAACGGATTGCCGGCGGTTTTGAAATGCACGACGCGGGCCAGCGCCTCGAGGTTGTCGACGTCAGCATCGAGTTCGACCGCCATCAGCTGCGCAACGGCCTGCACCGACAGCGGCCCTAGTCGAAGGTCACTGACTGGCAGCGCGGGTGCTCTGCGCATCTCATCGAGCCAGCCGCCCGGATGCTCCGTCAACTCGCCCTCGCGATACGCCAGAACCAGCAGCAGATGCCGCGTCGGTCGGGCGATAAAGGCTTTGAGAAACGCCTGCGTCGAGTCGTCAGCCCACTGCAAGTCGTCGATAAACAGCAGCAGCGGATGCCCCGGTTGCGCAAAGACTTCGAGCACATCGAGCAGCGCCCGATTGACCCGGTCGAGGGCGTGGCGCGCCGGCATGTTCGGCAGTTCGGCGGTGGCGCCAATCAGCAGTTCGGCTTCCGGCGCCAGGTCCAGCAGCAAGCGGCCACGGCCCTTGAGGGTTTCGCGCAGTTGCTCGGCCAAGGCCTGCAAGGCCAGCGTGGGCTTGGTCAACACTTGGCTGATCAGAGACTGAAAAATCTGCGCCAGCGGCGCGAAGGGCCGGTCATTGTTCAGCAGTTCGATCTTGCCGCTGGCCCAATAACCGGGTGCCTGGCTACGCAGGACTTGCTGGATCAGCGTCGACTTCCCCGCCCCCGGTGCGCCGGCAACCAGCAGCACCCGAGCGATGCCGTCGCTACGCACGCGCCGGATCTGTTCAAGCAGCTGCTGACGTTCGTCATCACGACCAAACAGCACATCGCCGCGCGTGGCCGTTGCGCGAGCATCGAAAGCACCGAGGCGGAACGCTTCGATCTGGCCTTTTTTCTGCCATTGCCGCAGGCACCAGGTCAGATCGGCGGCCAGCGATTCGATGCTTTGATAGCGCGCGTCCGGCTCCTTGGCCAGGCCCTTGAGCAGCACATGGCAAATGCCTTGCGGCAGGTCGGGTAGATATTGAGCTGGCGACAATGGCTGGACGGCGGCGTGCACATGCAACCATTGCGAGGCGTCGCGAGCGATCAGCGGCGGGCGCCCGGTCAGCGCCTCGTAGAGGATTGCCGACAGCGCATAGACGTCGCTGCGCTCATCGGAATCGACGCCGTCGCGCTGCAGCTGTTCCGGCGCCAGATAAGGCCAGTGTTCCAGGCTCGGCAGTTCGGTCGCCGGCGTTTCCTGCGCGTGGGTGTGAAAGCCCATCAGCCTGACGCTGTCGTCAGCATCGACCAGCAAATGCCAAGGCAATAAAGAACACTGTGGGAGCGAGCCTGCTCGCGAAAGCGGTGGGTCAGTCAGGGGTGATGTCGGCTGGAATGACGCTTTCGCGAGCAGGCTCGCTCCCACAGGGTTTTGCGCTGTTTCCGGATGGCGAGAGTGGACCAGCGCATTGGCAGCGGCGACGGCGATATTCAGCACCCGTCCGAGTGGTAAGCCGGCGGCGTCGATCAGTCCAGTCAGCGGCGCGCCCCATTGCGGGTAGACCAACACCGGCCCGTCCGCCGAACGTATCAGCGCGAGCGGGTTGAGCGCCCACTGCGAAGGCAACTGCAAATGGAAATCGCGCTCCAACCGCTGGCACAGCGCCGGACGCTGGATCGGCGCACGCACAGCGAACCAGCTCTGGCCCGAGCGGCCGTCTTCAAGGCTGAACCAGGTCAGTTCATGGTCACGGCGCAGCAGACTGAACCGACAGTTCTCCAGCCATTCTTCATCGAGCATCGGCGCATCGGCCGCGCGGGAAATTGCAGATGAAGATGGCTGGCCGGGCATACGCATTCACCGCTGGAAATGGGATTCGGGCTGGTGGCGAAGTATACCCAGCGTTTTTTTGCCAGAGGGCCAGCCGCTGCGCTGATGTCCGTCCGCAGCCTCAAGATGGCCGTCCAGAGCCTTGCGCGGCTGTTTCTTGCGCTATACAAGCGCACGTCTTATCCCTCGGGATAATTGCTTTATGCCAGGCTGTCCCCTAGCGTACGAACCTGATAACCCGGCGCCCGCGCCCTGTCCTTCTCACCGCAACGCAGAGGCCCGCATGATCCGACTCGGCCAAGCCACGATTTCTTTGGAACGGCGCGAAGCCTTTCTCGATGGCCGGCCCTTGCGCATGGGCGGGCGGGCGTTCGAAATACTTTCGGTACTGATGCAGGCCGATGGGCGCATCGTCAGCAAGGACGAGCTGATCAATCAGGTGTGGCCGGACATCGTCGTCGAAGAGAACAATCTGCAAGTGCAGATTTCCTCGCTGCGCAAACTGCTCGGGGAAAAAGAAATCATCCAGACGGTTGCCCGTCGAGGTTACCGATTATTGAAAGACCGCGAACCCAAACTGCCCGTGTTCAACGCCCTGGCCTCGGCGCCGATGGTGGCGCAGCCGCCGTCGGTCGATACGCAATCGGTGCCGGTGTTCATCGTTGACGATGAGGCCTGCGTGCGTACCGCGCTGAGCCGCTTGTTGCGCGCCGAAGGCATCGAGCACCGGATTTTCCAGTCCGCCGAAGAACTGCTCGAGGCCGACATCGCCAATGGCCCGGCGTGCCTGCTGCTCGACGTCAGCCTGCCCGAAACCACAGGCCTGCAATTGCAGGCAGCGCTGAACGAGCGCGGCTTGCCGTGGCCGGTGATCTTCATGACCGGCCACGGCACGATTCCGATGTCGGTGCAGGCGATGAAGGCCGGCGCGGTGGAGTTCCTGACCAAACCATTCAATGACGATGAACTGCTCGGCATTCTGCGCAGCACCCGTCAACACGCCGCGACGGCGTTCAATCAATGGCAACGTGTTCAGCACGCGCGGCAATTGGCGGCGCAACTGACACCGCGTGAGCGCGAGGTGCTGCCGCTGATCGTCGGCGGTCTGTCGAACAAACAGATCGCCAACCAGTTGGGCACCAGTGAAGTGACCGCCAAGGTTCATCGCAAACACATCATGGCGAAGATGCAGACCCGCTCGCTGGTCAACCTCGTCGAACTCTACGGACTGATCAGCGCTGCGCCTTCGCCTGGCCCATCGAGCCTGTCGTGAGCGCCCCGGCGGGTCGCCCGACGGCGATCGAAAACACCCCACCGACGATTGTCTGCATCGTCGATGACGATGCGTCGGTGCGCAAAAGCCTGTCGAATCTGCTGCGTTCGGTCGGTTATCGCGCGCAGGTTTATGCCAGTGGCGAAGCGTTTCTCGCCGAAGCCGACTTTGCCGAGATCGCCTGCCTGCTGCTGGATCTGCGCATGCCCGGCCTGTCCGGCATAGACGTGATGCGCCAGCTGTCGCGACAGTTTCCGGTGATCTGCATGTCCGCCCATTGGGACGAGGCGGCGCTGGCTGAGTCCGGGCATTACCAGGCGTTTGAATGCCTGTGCAAACCCTTCGAAGAAGAGGTTTTGCTGGCGGCACTCGATAAGGCCCTGCACCGCCAGCACTGATCGCTTCAGCTGTCCTGCGTGTCTTGTTCCGCAGTTTCGATCGCGGGCAGCGACTCAGTCATCGAAGCGTGACACACCGCCAGAATCTCATCGGCCAGCGCCGAGTCATCCGGGCAGGCCCGCGACAGCATGATCGCCCCGACGGCGCGGGCCAGCAGGTCGATCATCCGGGTTCGGCCCTCACATTGCGGTGCATCCGCTGCGGTCGGGTATCTCTCGCCGAGCGTCTGCAACGTGCGCTCGATGCCTTCAGCGAACGCCGCTTTGACATCCCCGGACTGCCGCGCCGCATCGCCGCACAGCGCTGCCATGGTGCAACCGGTGGAACGGCCGTCGCGATGCTCGCGCGACACGTACACGTCGATGAAATCCTCCACGCTCATGCTTTCGGCGGCGGCCGTGGACTGCGCCAGGCTGTTGGCCGACGCTTCGGCCATCAGGTCGGCCTTGGAGCCGAAGTGTTTGTAGAAACCGCCGTGAGTAAAACCGGCGGCCGCCATCAGGTCAGCCACGCCGACCCCGTCATAACCGCGTTCGCGGAACATCACTGAAGCGGTTTCGACAATGTGCTCGCGATTGGCCTGAGCCTGGGCTTTGGATACGCGCATATTGAATACCTCCGGCGCTGAAAAATCATGCGCAGATGATACATAGATGTTGGCCGTAATCAAAACCGTTGACAGCTTAGATTTGGATCATCATCCTAAAGGCCCGCAATCAGTCTTCAACTGACAAAGAGCCCACACCATGACTACTCGCCCTACTGTTCTGATCACTGGCGCCTCCACCGGCATCGGCGCCGTCTACGCCGCACGTTTCGCCCAACGCGGGCACGATCTGGTGCTGGTCGCCCGTGACCAGTCGCGCCTGGACACCCTTGCTGCCGGTTTGCGCGCTGAACACAACGTCAATGTCGAAGTGCTACAGGCCGACCTCACGCAACTGAGCGACCTGCAAACCGTCGAGGCGCGTCTGCGTGACGACGCGCGCATCGGTATCCTCGTCAACAATGCCGGCGCGGCGCAGTCCGGTACCTTCATCGAGCAGAGCACCGACAGCGTGGCGCAACTGGTCGCGCTGAACACCACGGCGTTGGTGCGTTTGGCCAGTGCCATCGCCCCGCGTCTGGCCAAGGCCGGCGACGGCGCGATCATCAACATTGGCTCGGTGGTGGGCCTGGCGCCGGAGTTCGGCATGTCGGTGTATGGCGCGACCAAGGCGTTCGTACTTTTCCTCTCCCAGGGCCTGAGCCTGGAACTGTCGCCACAAGGCGTGTACGTGCAAGCCGTATTGCCTGCGGCCACCCGCACGGAAATCTGGGACCGCGCCGGTATCGACATCAACACCCTCACCGACATCATGGAAGTCGGCGACATGGTCGACGCCGCGCTGGTCGGTTTCGACCGTCGCGAAGTCGTGACCATCCCGCCGCTGCACGAAGGCGAGCGCTGGGATGCCTTGCAAGCGGCGCGTCAGGGGCTGTTGGGGCAGATCCGCCAGTCGGCGGTGGCGCAACGTTATCTGACTCAGGCCTGACCTCATCCAGACCCGCCTCTATGCCGGCGGGTTTCTACCGACAAGAGCATCCGCAATGAAGGCATTTTTCATCGAGCGCTACGGCAAGCAGAACGGCCGGATCGGCGACATCCCGGAACCGCAGGTCGGCGCGCACGACGTGCTGATCGAAGTGCGCGCCAGCAGCGTCAACCCGCTGGATCTGAAGATTCGCAGCGGCGAATTCAAGATGATCCTGCCCTATCAAATGCCTTTGATATTGGGCAACGATGTCGCCGGCGTGGTGCTCAGCACCGGTGCGGCGGTCAAGCGTTTCAAGCCGGGCGATGAGGTTTATGCGCGTGCGCCTGAAAACAGGATTGGCACGTTTGCCGAACGCATCGCTGTCGATGAAACAGCGGTCGCGTTGAAACCCGCCAATCTCGCCATGACCGAGGCGGCTTGCATGCCGCTGGTGGCGTTGACGGCATGGCAGGCACTGGTCGAAGTCGCCAACGTGCAAAAAGGCCAGAAAGTGCTGATTCACGCCGGCTCCGGTGGCGTTGGCACGGTCGCCATTCAAATGGCCAAACACCTCGGCGCTTTTGTTGCGACTACGACCAGCACGGCGAATGTCGCGTGGGTCAAGGCGCTGGGCGCTGATGTGGTGATCGATTACAAGCAGCAGGATTTCGCCATTGAGCTGCGCGACTACGACGTGGTGCTCAATAGCCTCGGCGGCGATGTGCTGGAGAAATCGTTGAAGGTGTTGAAACCGGGCGGGAAACTGATTTCCCTGTCAGGGCCGCCTACTGCGCAGTTCGCTCAGGAACAGGGTTTGTCCTGGCTGCTGGGGCTGGTCATGCGTCTGCTCAGCAGTGGCATTCGGCGCAAGGCGCGCAAGCGTGGGGTGGGTTATTCGTTTCTGTTCATGCGCGCCGATGGCGTTCAGTTGCAAAAAATCACTGCGTTGATTGAGGCAGGAGTGATCAAACCGGTGGTTGATCGTATTTTTCCGTTCAATCAGATTGGTGACGCCTTGCACTACGTTGAACAAGGACGGGCCAAGGGCAAGGTTGCCATCGTGATCGATCCTGAAACGCCCTCACCCTAACCCTCTCCCAAAGGGAGAAGGAACTGACCGAGCTGAATGCGCGGGTAACGCCGACCTGAGATACCGAGTCGAACATATATCCCAAAAAGTCCACAAATCAGCTCCCTCTCCTCGGGGAGAGGGCTGGGGTGAGGGTGAGTTCAGCGCGGTGTTTGTATATGTGCATTGCAACTGCAAGCCCGACTCGCCATCCCCGCCGAGACGTCGAGAAACCCCTCTCAACTTGCGTTTTGCTAATCCTGCACCACGCTTGATTCACAGAAGTGCACGTTTTCATGGCAAAACTGCCGTTAACTGAATGGTTAGTTACCGCTATAATCCCGCGCTTCATTCAAACGGGACTTTCAATGTGAACCACAGTCAACGCGTCTCAGGCGTTTCAACGTTCATTCTGGTCGGCCTTGGCGTGATCATCGCCCTGCTCGGTCTGGCGCTCGCGGCCGGCGGTGTGAAGCTGGTCAGCCTGGGCGGTTCCTGGTACTTCCTGGTCGGCGGTCTGGCGATGACCGTTTCCGGTGTGCTGATCGCCCTGAAGAAAACTGCAGGCGCCTGGCTGTTCGGCGCATTTCTCGTGGCCACCGCGATCTGGGCCGTAGCTGACGCGGGGCTGGTGTTCTGGCCGGTGTTCTCGCGCCTGTTCATGTTCAGCGCCATCGGCATGGTCGTCGCTCTGGTCTACCCGCTGCTGGCGCGCGCCAATGGCCGCGAGGCCGGTCGTGGCGCGTATGCCGTGGCCGCTGTGATTGCGGTCGGTGTCGCGGTTGCGGCGGGCAACATGTTCGTCGCCCACCCAACCGTTGCCGCCACTGGCACTGGCCCGGGCCTGACTCCGGTCGAGCCGGCCAAGGCGCAGAAAGACTGGGCGCACTACGGCAACACCGAAGGTGGCAGCCGCTTCGCCGCGCTCGACCAGATCAACCGCAACAACGTCGACAAGTTGAAAGTCGCGTGGACCTACCACACCGGTGACGTCGCCGAGAGCGATGGCAACGGCGCCGAAGACCAGCTCACCCCGCTGCAGGTCGGCAACAAAGTCTTCATCTGCACCCCGCACAACAACCTGATCGCTCTCGACGCCGACACCGGTAAAGAGCTGTGGAAGAACGCGATCAACGCGCAATCGAAAGTCTGGCAGCGCTGCCGTGGCATGGCCTATTTCGACGCCACCGCGACCATCGCTCAGCCGAGCAATTCTTCGATCATCGAAGTCAAACCCGAGCCGGCCGCCAACTGCCAGCGTCGTCTGCTGACCAACACCATCGATGCTCGCCTGATCGCGGTAGATGCTGACACTGGCGAGTTCTGCCAGGGTTTCGGCAACAACGGCCAGGTCGATCTGAAGGCCGGTCTGGGTGATGTTCCGGACAGCTACTATCAGTTGTCGTCCGCGCCATTGATGGCTGGCACCACCGTGGTGGTTGGCGGTCGTGTTGCCGACAACGTGCAAAGCGACATGCCCGGCGGTGTGATTCGTGGTTTTGACGTAATCACGGGCGCCATGCGCTGGGCGTTCGACCCGGGCAACCCGCAGGATCGCAACGCGCCGGCCGACGGCAAAACCTACGTGCGCAGCACGCCGAACAGCTGGGCGCCGATGTCCTACGACGCGGCGACCAACACGGTGTTCCTGCCGATGGGCAGCTCGTCCACCGACATTTATGGTGTCGAGCGCAGCGAACTGGACCACAAGTACGGCGCCTCGATCCTCGCGCTGGACGCCAGCACCGGTGAAGAACGCTGGGTGTTCCAGACCGTGCACAACGATCTGTGGGACTTCGACCTGCCGATGCAGCCGAGCCTGATCGACTTCGACAAGGACGGTCAAAGCGTTCCGGCGCTGGTCATCGGTACTAAGGCCGGGCAGATCTATGTGCTCGACCGCGCCACCGGCAAGCCGCTGACCGAGGTCAAGGAAGTACCGGTGAAAGCCGCGAACATCCCCAACGAGCCGTACTCGCCGACTCAGCCGAAATCCGTGGGCATGCCGCAGATCGGCGCGCAGCACCTGACCGAATCGGACATGTGGGGCGCCACGCCGTACGACCAGTTGCTCTGCCGCATCGACTTCAAGAGCATGCGCTACGACGGCCTGTACACCGCGCCGGGTACTGACAAATCGCTGAGCTTCCCGGGTTCGCTGGGCGGCATGAACTGGGGCAGCATCTCCACTGACCCGGTGCACGGTTTCATCTTCGTCAACGACATGCGCCTGGGTCTGTGGATCCAGATGATCCCGTCGCAGAACAAAGGCCAGGCCGCTGGCGGTGGCGAAGCGCTGAACACCGGCATGGGCGCTGTGCCGCTCAAAGGCACGCCGTACGCGGTGAACAAGAACCGCTTCCTGTCGGTGGCCGGCATCCCGTGCCAGGCGCCGCCGTTCGGCACTTTGACCGCGATCGACATGAAGACCCAGAAAGTCGCATGGCAGGTTCCGGTCGGCACCGTTGAAGACACCGGTCCCCTGGGCATCCGCATGCACCTGCCGATCAAGATCGGTCTGCCAACCCTCGGCGGCACCCTGTCGACCCAGGGCGGCCTGATCTTCATTGCCGGCACCCAGGACTTCTACCTGCGCGCCTTCAACAGCGGCAACGGCGAAGAAGTCTGGAAAGCCCGTCTGCCGGTCGGCAGCCAGGGCGGCCCGATGACCTACGTTTCGCCGAAGACCGGCAAGCAGTACATCGTCGTCACCGCTGGCGGCGCACGCCAGTCGACCGATCGGGGCGATTACGTGATGGCTTACGCCCTGCCGTAACTCGCTGCCGCACAACCAACCTCCCCCCAGCGCGCGGTGCCCCAAAGCACCGCGTCGCCGTTTTATTGCGTTAAAGATTTCAGCAGGAAGGATTCACATGTCATCGGCTGTTCGCTTTTCTCGTACCACGCTTTCCACTGGCCTGTTGCTGGGCCTGAGCTGCGCCACTGCCCTCCCCGCGCTGGCCGCCAGCGATTTCGGTCTGCTGACCCGCAGCACCTTGACCGGTGACTGGGGCGGCTTGCGTCATCAACTCGATGAAGATGGCGTCAAGTTCACTGGCGATTACAGCGGCGAAACTGCTTACAACGCCGACGGCGGCCTGCACCGTTCAGCGCGTTATTCGCAGAACATCAAGCTCGGCGTGCAGTTTGATCTGAGCAAACTCTACGGCGTCGACAACGCCGGCAAAGTGCAACTGACCATCAACGACCGGCGCGGCAACAGCGCTTCGGAAGATCTGGTCGGCAACCGCCTGCCGATTCAGGAAAACTACGGCGGCCTGTACACGCGCCTGACTGAACTGAGTTATGAGCGCAGCCTGTTCACCCCGGCGCTGAACGTGAAGCTCGGCTACATGGCCATGGGCAACGACCTCGGCGGCCTCGACAGCGGCATTCTGTG
Organism: Pseudomonas glycinis; assembly: GCF_054871425.1. Lineage (NCBI taxonomy): Bacteria > Pseudomonadati > Pseudomonadota > Gammaproteobacteria > Pseudomonadales > Pseudomonadaceae > Pseudomonas > Pseudomonas glycinis. The sequence continues at coordinate 403,064 of NZ_JBTYHF010000007.1, forward strand.
CAACTTCATGAACGCCGGTTTCTGCGGTCACCCGCTGAACATGTCCGGCGGCAGCGGCTGGACCAACTACCCCAACGCTCGTCTGGGCGTGCGGGTCAAATACGACCTGTCGCCGTCCTGGCAGCTGCGTGTGGCGGCGTTCAACGTCGACCCCGAGAGCAACGGCAATTCCAGCCGCGCCTGGCATCTGGGGCCGAAGCACACCACTGGCACCGTCGTGCCGATCGAGTTGGTGTACAAGCACGCCGGCGAGCTGCCGGGTGAATACAAGCTCGGCTATTACTACGACAGCTCCGACGTCAAACGCATTGGCAGCGACGACGAGGTGTCCGGGCGTGGCGGGCATTATTTGCTGATCGATCAGGCCGTATGGCGTTCGCCGACCTCCGAGGGCCGCAGCCTGCATGCTTTCGGTCAGTATTCGGCGGCCAGTGAAGCCGCCTCGCCGTTCAGCAAGTGGTACGGCACCGGCGTGGTTTTGTACAAACCGTTCGAAGGCCGTCCGCGTGACACCCTGGCGCTGGGTTATGGCCGCGCCGTGCCGAACCCGCGCAGCCGCGATGTGCAGCAGGATGCCGCGCTGGCCAATGGTGCTGCGTTCCCGCATCTCGATAGCGCCGAGCAGTTGATCGAGCTGGGTTACGGCTACCAGGCCACCCCATGGCTGACCCTGCGCCCGAACCTGCAATACATCATCGAACCGGGGGCGTTTCCCGGGCAGGACATCGACAATGCGCTGGTGGTGGGTTTGCAGGTGAAGGCTGCGCTTTAAGCCTTGTAATGGATGTCATGGCGTCATCGCTGGCAAGCCAGCTCCCACAGGTTTTGACGGCGGACACAAAATCCCGGCAACACCCAAAACCCTTGTGGGAGCTGGCTTGCCAGCGATAGCGGTGGGTCAGGCAATACAGCTCCAACAAGGCTCGGAGTTGCACCTCTCCCACCTGTCGAAATTAATTCCAGCCCATCGGTGAATTATTTCGTGTCCGCATGTATCTGAGCCAGAAGAGCCGGCGCCATCATGGAGATGGCATCGCAGCGGTAATCTGGATCAGCGAGCGGGAACAGCGCAATGAAATCACGCAAGAACACCGTCAAACCGATCGGTTTGAAAGACATCACCATTGTCGACGACGCCAAGATGCGCAAGGCGATCACCGCCGCCGCACTGGGCAACGCCATGGAATGGTTCGACTTTGGCGTCTACGGCTTTGTCGCCTATGTGCTCGGCAAGGTCTTCTTCCCCGGCGCCGATCCCGGCGTGCAAATGATCGCCGCGCTGGCGACCTTCTCCGTGCCCTTCCTCATCCGTCCGCTTGGCGGTTTGTTCTTCGGTGCGCTCGGCGACAAATACGGACGGCAGAAAGTCCTCGCCGCGACCATCGTCATCATGTCCCTGAGCACCTTCGCCATCGGCCTGATTCCGTCCTATGCCTCGATCGGCATCTGGGCGCCGATCCTGCTGTTGCTGGCGAAAATGGCCCAAGGTTTCTCGGTCGGTGGCGAATACACCGGCGCCTCGATCTTCGTCGCTGAATACGCGCCCGACCGTAAGCGCGGCTTCCTCGGTAGTTGGCTGGATTTCGGCTCGATCGCCGGTTTCGTCTTCGGCGCCGGCGTCGTGGTGCTGATTTCAACCATTCTCGGTGAACAGCGCTTCGAAGAATGGGGCTGGCGGATTCCGTTCTTCCTCGCCCTGCCGCTGGGCATGATCGGCCTGTATCTGCGCCACGCCCTGGAAGAAACCCCGGCGTTCCAGCAGCACGTGGAAAAACTCGAACAAGGCGACCGCGAAGGCCTCGCCGGCGGCCCGAAAGTGTCCTTCAAGGAAGTCGCAACCAAACACTGGCGCAGCCTGATGACCTGCATCGGCGTGGTAGCGGCGACCAACGTCACCTATTACATGCTGCTCACCTACATGCCGAGTTACCTGACGCACAACCTGCACTACAGCGAAAACCACGGTGTGCTGATCATCATCGCGATCATGGTCGGCATGCTCTTCGTGCAGCCGCTGATCGGTTTCATCAGCGACAAGATCGGCCGCAAACCCTTCATCGTCGTCGGCAGCATTGGCCTGTTCATCTTCGCCATTCCGGCGTTCATGCTGATCAACAGCGGCAGCATCGGCCTGATCTTCTCCGGCCTGCTGATCCTCGCGGTGCTGCTCAACTTCTTCATCGGCGTGATGGCCTCGACCCTGCCGGCGATGTTCCCCACGCACATCCGCTACAGCGCGCTGGCCAGCGCCTTCAACGTTTCGGTGCTGATCGCCGGTCTGACCCCGACTGCCGTGGCCTGGCTGGTGGAAAGCACCAACGATCTGTACATGCCTGCGTATTACCTGATGGTCATCGCCGTGGTCGGTCTGGTCACTGGCGTGACCATGAAGGAAACCGCCAACAAGCCCTTGCGCGGCGCGGCCCCGGCGGCTTCCGACCTCGAAGAGGCCAAGGAGCTGTTGCAAGAACACCACGACAACATCGAGCAGAAAATCGAAGACATCGATGCCGAAATCGCCGCGCTGGAAGCCAAGCGCAAGGAACTGGCGCTCCAGCATCCGCGCATCGATTGATCAGTGCGGCGTCGGCAATCGGTCCGACGCCACGCCGAGCTTGAGCTAGCCTTGAAACCGGATTGCATGCCATTCAAGGAGTTCACATGTTCAAGCTGATGAAAAGTTCGGTCGCTGGTGGATTGCTCTTCGCCAGCCTCCAGGCCGAAGCCGGCGGCATCATGATTTACGAGGCCGGCCACGAAGGCACCGGGCTGGCCAACGCCGGCTCTGCGGTCATGGCCAGCGACCCGAGCATTCTGATGACCAACCCGGCGGGCATCAGCCAACTGGCCGGCACGCAGATCAACTTCAACGCGCAGTTGATCCTCGGCGACGTCAGCTTCTCCCGCGACAACGCCAATACCTTCGGCGGCAACGAAGGTGGCAACGCCTTGAAGTACCTGCCCGGCTCCAGCTTCTTCATCAGCCATCAACTCGATGAGCGCTCCTCGATCGGCTTCGGCATGTACGGCAATTTCGGTCTGGCGCTGGACTACGACGATGACTGGGCCGGGCGCTATTTCGCTCAGGAGTCGGCCATTATCGGTGTGTCATTCCAGCCCACCTATGCCTACAAGATCACCGACGACCTGTCCGTCGGCCTCGGCCCGCGCTTCATGCTTGGCTACTTCCGCACCGAAGTGGCGGTCAACAATAACGTGCTCGGTCTGGGCAACGCCGAGGATGGTCAGTTGCGTTACAAGGACACCGACTGGGGCACGGGCGCCAACGTCGGCGTGCTCTACAACCTCAACGAGCGCACGAAGCTCGGGCTGGCCTGGACCAGCAAGATCAAGCTCAAATTCGAAGACAAACCCGAGCTTAAGAAAATCACCAATCCGCTGCTGCGTCTGGCGCTCAACCGTCTTGACGCCGATCAGCTGAACGTCGACATGAACGTGCCGCAGACCGTCACCACCAGCGTGTCCTACCAGCTCGATCCGCAGTGGACGCTGCTCGGCAGCCTCGGCTGGCAGGACTGGAGCGATTTCGGCAAGGTCGGCGTGGAAGTCGATACCGGCCTGGGCTCGACTTCCAGAACGGCGCAGCGGCAATACAAGGACACCTGGCATGCCTCGATCGGCGCGCAGCATCAGATCAACCCGAAACTGCGCTGGAACGTCGGCCTCGGTTACGACTCCTCGGCAGTAGATGACAAGGATCGCACCGTCGACAACCCGATGAACGAAGCGTGGCGCCTGGCGACCGGGGTCAGCTATGCGTTGCAGGACGATGTCGATGTGCACATGAGCTACACGCTGATCTACCTCGGCGACATGGACGTGCAGCAGACCAAAACGCGCTCCGGCGGCTCGGTCTCCGGCGAATACAAAAACGCCGCCCTGCATGTGCTGGGCGGCGGCGTGGTCTGGCGTTTCTAGGGGTCACTCATCCTTTGGCGCCTGCGCCGGTGCGGTGAACCACTGCTCCGGCGGCACGCGTTTTTCCTGCTGCGGATCGCCCAGGTAATGCGGCGACATGATCTGCACGCCGTATTCATTGAACACGTCCTGAATATTGGCGTGGAGCATGCTCAGCAACACCGCACGCGGGCGCGGCTGGCTGGGGATGGCCTGGGCCACCAGGCGATACTCGGGATAGAAGTCCGACAGCGCGGTCTGAAACACCTGCGCCGGCGGGTCTTCGAGCACGCCCGGCGTGCGTTTGGCCGCCTCCAGCAACATCGCTTCGACCTGACGCCACGGGGTGTCGTAGCCGATGGTCACGACCGTGTCGACCACGTACCCAGGACCTTGCACGGTGCGCGAGTAGTTCTTGGTCACGGTGCCGGTGATCATCGAGTTGGGCAGCGTCAGCACTTCACCGAGGCCGGTGCGAATCCGCGTGGTGAACATGCCCAGCTCGGTAACAGTGCCTTCGTACTCGCCGATCCTGACAAACTCGCCGGGGCGCAAAGTCCGCGTGTAGGTCAGGATCAACCCGGCCGCCGCTTGCCCGACGACGCTGGTGGCGCCAAGGGAAATCATCAGGCCGATCAGCACCGACAAGCCTTTGAACGCATCGGTCCCGGCGCCGGGCAGATAGGGATAAGCCATCGCCAGCGCAAACAGCCAGACTGCCAGCGCGGTCAGGCGTTGCGTCGGTTGCAGGGTCTCATGGTTGAGCCAACTGAACGTCCCCGGCGCGGCCATCCGGCGCAGGATGCGTCGGGTAAATGCGGTCACGCCCCGGGCGATAAAGAAAATCGCCAGCGCCACGCCCAGCCCCGGTATCGCATCGACGATGCCCTGCAACAGATAACCGGCCAGTTCCACCAGATAGTTGTTGAGGCTTTCGCCCCACGGCCGCGTATACGGGAAGCGTGACAGGACAAAACCCAGCCATTCGTAGGACAGCAGCAGGATCAGCAACCAGCGCAGGAACAACAGACAGCGGCTGACCAACGGGTAGAGAAAATTCGAATCGATCAGTTGCACCCGTCCGACCTTCAGCGCCTTGGTGTGGCGATCCATCAGCGCCGGCAGTTTCGCCAACAACTTGTGGCGCAGCCATGACAGGCACCACAGCAGCGCCAGATAGATCAGCGTGGCCACCGCCGCCAGCGCCAGCGAACGCACAATCATCTGCACGTTACGCGCCTCACGGGTTTCGTTGACCACCTGGCGCAGTTTTTCCGCTGCGCCTTCGGCAGCTTCCTGCACCGAGGAATAGGCCAGACTGTCGACGTCTTTCGGTGCAACGATGAACGCACGGGTATTGCCGATCAGCACCATGTAACTGTTCTGGATCGAATCAGTGCTGATCTTCAGCTCAGGGTCTTCCTCCAGCGCTTCACTGATCACCCGCTTCGCCCGCTTGACCCGTGAGGCCGGCGCCTCGCCAAGAATGGTCGCGCGAAAAAGCATGATGCTGCGGTTGGCCACCTTCAGTTCTACCGCTTCGTCCGTTGCTGTCGTGGTGTCTTCCAGTGCCTGGCCGAGCCCGGACCACAGTGTTGCAGCCAGCAGCATCGCCAGCACCATCAGCCTGTTACGCATGCGCCGTTCCTTATGGCTGATTGTCGTGAGAGGTTTCGTCCAGTACTTCGCTGACGTCGGCCGGTTGATAGACCCAGCCGATGAACAATTCATAACCGACCGCCAGGATCACCGGCCCGGTGAACAGGCCGATGATGCCGCTGGTGACCATGCCGCCCAGCGCGCCGATCAGCACCACCGGCATCGGCACGGCCACGCCACGCCCGAGCAACATCGGCTTGAGCACGTTGTCGGAAAGCCCGGCGATCACCATCCACACGGCGAAGATGATCGTGCCGGGGCCGACGCCATCATGGGCAAAGACGAACACCACCACCGGCACGGTAACCAACAGCACCGGCAGTTGCATGATGCCCAGCAGCAACACCATCAACGCCAGCACACCGGCAGCGGGCACGCCCATGATCACCAGCGCCACGCCGATCAAGATCATCTGGATAAAAGCGATACCGACCACGCCCTGCGCCACCGCGCGAATGGTCGAGGTGCACAGTTGCGCGATCTGCGGGCCACGCACCGGGCCGGAAATCCGCGTGGTGATCGCCACCGCTGTGCGATGGCCGCGTTCGCCGTGGGTCATGATCAGTCCGGCGACGATCAGCGCGACGACAAACACCACGATGCCTGCGCCGACGCCGGCGGCCTGATGCAACAGCACCCGACCCCAACTGGTCAGGTGCGGCGCCAGTTCCTTGAATACCCAGCTCAGGTCCTGCGAAGCGTGCATCCAGATGCCATACAACGGCGCGCCGATCAGCGGCCAGTCGGCGACATTGGCGGGTGGTGGCGGAATCTCGAACTGCCCCGCTTCCACGGTTTGCATGCCCACCTTCACCGAATCGGCCACGGATGCGCCGAGCAGGCTCAGCGGCACCATCAGGATCACCAAGCCGAGCAACACCAGCACAATCGCCGCCCAACCGTAGCGGTTGCCGAGCTTGGCGCCGAGTTTCTGGTTCAGCGGATACAGCGTGACCGCGAGGATCAGCGCCCACAGCATCACATTGAGAAACGGATGGAAAATGTCGTAGCAGAACAGCACCAGGGTCGCGATCAACCCGGCGCGGATCAGTACGTCTAGCAAGGCTTTGGAACTGTTGAAGGCAATCAGCGGCTTATCTTCCATGGCAACATTCCTGAGCGGTGCAGCATTCGGGATGCGCTGAGCCTAGAACATGTTGGGCTGGTCTTCCTGTGGGGCGCGGGATTATCGGTTTACACAACACACTGTGGGAGCGAGCCTGCTCGCGAAAGCAGTATTTCAGGGCCAAGACCCTTTTGAATCTGCCGGCGCCTTCGCGAGCAGGCTCGCTCCCACCGGGCTTTGCGTTAATCCAATCTCAACCCGCCCACAAATCCAGTGTGGGAGCGAGCCTGCTCGCGAAAGCGCAAGGTCAGGCAGCACGGATGCTCAGGCCATCTACCAACAAAACCATCACCCCACCGATTACTCCGCCCGCCGCATGGTGTTAAATAGGCGCCAGTCCCGACCTTGTCGCTTCAAGCCGTGCCACGAGAACCGCTATGAATACCCCTGCCCCAAACATCCACGCTCAACAGGTGACCCCATGATCGAAGTCACCGAAGTCTCCATCGCCCAACTGCGCGCCGCCCTCGAATCCGGCCAGACCACTGCCGTGGAGCTGGTGCAAGCCTATCTGGCGCGCATTGATGCCTACGACGGCGCCGACACCCCGACGGCACTCAACGCCGTCGTCGTGCGCAGCCCCGAAGCGCTGAACGAAGCCCGCGCCTCCGATGCCCGCCGCGCCAAAGGTGAAACCCTCGGCCCGCTCGATGGCATTCCCTACACCGCCAAGGACAGCTATCTGGTCAAGGGCCTGACCGCCGCTTCCGGCAGTCCGGCGTTTGCCGATCTGGTCGCCCATCGCGACGCCTTCACCATCGAGCGCCTGCGCGCTGCCGGGGCGATCTGCCTGGGCAAGACCAACATGCCGCCGATGGCCAATGGCGGCATGCAACGCGGCGTCTATGGCCGCGCTGAAAGCCCGTACAACGCCGCTTACCTCACCGCACCGTTCGCCTCCGGCTCGTCCAACGGTGCCGGCACCGCGACCGCTGCGAGTTTCGCTGCGTTCGGCCTGGCCGAGGAAACCTGGTCCAGCGGTCGTGGCCCTGCGTCGAACAACGGCCTGTGCGCCTACACCCCGTCGCGCGGCGTAATTTCGGTGCGCGGCAACTGGCCGTTGACCCCGACCATGGACGTCGTCGTGCCGTTCGCGCGGACCATGGCCGACCTGCTCGAAGTGCTCGATGTGGTCGTCGCCGAAGACTCCGATACCCGTGGCGACCTGTGGCGCCTGCAACCTTGGGTGCCGATCCCGCGCGTCAGCGAAGTGCGCCCGGCTGCGTACAGCGAACTGGCCGCCGACGCCAAAGCCCTGGCCGGCAAACGCTTCGCCATCCCGCGCATGTACATCAATACCGACCCGGACGCTGGCACCAGCGAAGCCCCCGGCATTGGCGGCCCGACCGGTCAGCGCATCAACACCCGCGCGTCCGTGATCGACTTGTGGCAGCAGGCGCGTCAGGCCCTGGAAGCCGCTGGCGCTGAAGTCGTCGAAACCGACTTTCCGCTGGTTTCCAACTGCGAAGGCGACCGCCCTGGCGCACCAACCGTGTTCACCCGTGGGCTGGTGTCGAAAGAGTTTCTGCACCATGAACTGTGGGATCTGACTGCCTGGGCGTTCGACGACTTCCTGCAAGCCAACGGTGACCCGAAGCTTAATCGTCTGGTTGACGTCGACGGGCCGAAGATCTTCCCGCACGACCCTGGCACCCTGCCCAACCGCGAAGGCGATCTGGCCGCCGGCATGGACGAATACGTGCGCATGGCCGAACACGGCATCACGCCGTGGAATGAAATCCCAACCGTGCCCGATGGCTTGCGCGGTCTGGAGCAGACCCGACGCATCGACCTCGAAGACTGGATGGACAGCCTCGGCCTCGACGCCGTGCTGTTCCCCACCGTCGCCGACGTCGGCCCGGCGGATGCGGATGTGAACCCGGCCTCGGCGGATATCGCCTGGAGCAACGGCGTCTGGGTGGCCAACGGCAACCTCGCGATCCGCCACCTCGGCGTGCCAACCGTCACCGTGCCCATGGGCGTGATGGCCGACATCGGCATGCCCGTCGGCCTGACCTTCGCCGGCCGCGCCTACGACGACTCGAACCTGCTGCGCTTCGCCGCCGCTTTCGAATCCACCGGCAGCAAACGCCAGATCCCACCGCGTACACCGCCGCTGGCTTAATGCACTGTGTCAGCTCCCACACACCCTGTGGGAGCTGGCTTGCCCGCGATGGCGGCCTGACAGCCGCCACATTTCCACCTGACTACCCCGACTCAAACTGTGGGAGCGAGCCTGCTCGCGAAAGCGCTGTGTCAGTCAGCATTTTCGTTAACTGACACTCCGCATTCGCGAGCAGGCTCGCTCCCACAGGGTTTGGTGTGAGGGCTGCCAACTCAGCACACCGGCCCAATCCTTGCCAGGCCAATCCGCCGATCATCAGCGCCATCCTGATGACCACCGGCCCTGACCATGATCAACCGCGCCCCCTCCCGCCTCACCCTGCTCGCCATGCTCTGCGGTCTGACCGGCACCGCCCACGCCAGCGGCTTTTTCGACGACGCCAAAAGCGATGTCTTGCTGCGCAACTTCTACCTCAGCAACGACTACCGCTCGCCCACGCCCGCCGGGAAAAACTACAAACAGGAGTGGGCACAAGGCTTTATCGGCAACTTCTCATCCGGTTTCACCGAGGGCACAGTCGGTTTCGGCATCGACGCGCACGCTTTCGCCGGCCTGAAACTCGACGGCGGCAAGGGCCATTCCGGCACCGGTCTGTTACCGGTCGACAGCGATGGTCGCAGTGAAAACAACTATTCCAGCGCTGGCGGTGCGTTCAAGCTCAAGGTCTCGCGAACCACCCTCGCCTTCGGAGAAATGACCGTAGAAACCCCGGTCTTCGACACCTCCGACAAACGCCTGCAACCGGAATACGCTACAGGCTTTTTGCTCAACAGCGCCGAGCTCGACAACGTCAATCTGCTCGCCGGGCATTTCACTGCATTCAAGAACCAGGACAGCTCCTCCGGCCAAGGCGATTTCTACGGTTACGGCGCCAACACCGAAGCGGGTGGCATCAGCTTCGTCGGTGCCGACCTGTTCAGCTCCAGCCCGATCGGCGGCGCACTCTACGCCTCAGAACTGAGCGACACCTGGCACCAGTACTACGGCAACCTGCACTTCAAACAGTCCGGTGTACTGCTCGACGCCAACCTCTACCACACCCGCGACACCGGCCGCTCACTGGCCGGCGAGATCGACAACAGCGCCTTCAGCCTCTCCGGCAAATACAGCTTCGGCGCGCACGCGGTGATGCTCGGCTGGCAACGGATCAATGGCGACACGCCGTTCGATTTCGTCGGCGGCGACTCGATCTACCTCGCCAACTCGATCAAATACGCCGACTTCAACGGCGCCAACGAACGCTCCTGGCAAGCCCGCTACGACCTCGACCTCGGCGCCTTCGGCATCCCCGGCCTGAACTTCATGACCCGCTACGTCAGCGGCAGCCACATTGACGGCACGCACGCGCCGAAGGGCGGCGCCTACAACCCGTTCGACGCCGACAGCGGCGACTATCAACCGCAACAAGGCAGCGGCGGCAAACACTGGGAACGCGATATCGACCTGAAATATGTCGTGCAATCCGGCGCCGCGAAGGATCTGTCGGTGCAGCTGTCGCACGTCACCCACCGCGCCAACGAAGCGCAGGCTGGCGATGATATTGACCGGATTTACGTGGTCATCCAGTACCCGTTGGGTTTGTGAGGTAACACGATCAACCCGCCCACAGGTTCCTGCGTCGGCCACAAACCCTGAGTTTGCTCCTTGAGATCAAAATCAAATGATTTCAGCGTACCGCAGCGCCTACAGCAGCTAGCCAAGTGCCATCACCTCGTTTATTCTGCGCCCCCGCATAAAAAGCCAAGCCAGGAAGGCATTGATTGACCTTCCTGTTTGTAGTCAATCAACGCAAGCAGATTCAGGGATGTACATGTTTCAGCTATTCAAACTCGGAGCGGCCGTCGTGCTCGCCGCGACGCTCAGCGGCTGCATTACCGAAAGCGCTTCCTGGGTCAGCGAACCCTTGCAACCCAAGGCAAGCGAGCCAGTCAGTTATCTCGTTGGCTCAATCGGGCCGCAATCACTCAAGCAATCAGCCGCTGACAACCAGCGAATCTTTTTCCGCAAACGCGGTTCCGAATACGGTGCGGCCGGCGTCTGGAAAATGGCCGGCGCTTACTCCACGCCGCAGGATGTTCAGGACGGTGTCGGCGCAGCGAGCGTATTCGTGCTTCCCCTGAAGCCGGGCGATTACGAGTTCTATGATTTCCAGTTCTTTTCCGCACGTTATCAACCTGGGCTAGGCACTGTTTTCACCTCGAGAGAGGCGCGGGAAAAATTCAACCTGCCGATGCGCCTGGAACCCGGCAAGGCCTATTACATCGGCGAGTTCCGCTCGTTCTGCCTGACAGCCGGTTTCTGCGCGTTCCGCTGGAGTGATCAGAACGCCCGCGATGCGCTGATTGCGCAACGTCTGGCGCCAGGATTGCCAACGCTGCAACCGCTGAAACTTGACCTCAACCGTGCTCAGCCCTACATCTTCACCGGCCCCATTCCGGGTATTGCCGTGGATGCCAAACCATGAAAAAAATCATCGCCCTCACCGCCGCCGCTCTGTTGACCGGTTGCGCGGCGACCAACACCTTGCCCGAGCGCACGCTTACGGACGCTCAGGATTATCTGCAGCCGATTCACGTTATGGTCGATGATCCGGAAAACGGCTCCAGCCTGCGCAACCACCTGCGTCAGACCGGTGTGTTCCGCACTATCGAAACCGGCAGCGGTAAAGCTGACGAGTACAACGTGCAGGTCAAACTCAATGTGGAACGTCACCTGCCGCCGTTTCCGGTGATTCTGCTGAGCACCGCGACGTTGTTCTTGCTGCCGCTGTCGAACGAATTCGACACGCAAACCGAATTCACCGTGTTCCAGGGTGACAAGCGACTGAAGCAATACACCTATCGCAACATCACTCAAAAATACGTCTGGCTACTGGATCAGGGCGGCGAGATGCGCGAACAGAACCTCGGCCGCATCGCCCGCGCCTTCGCGCAGGATGTGCAGCAGGACCGGCTGATCCCGGCAGTCGCGCAATGAACCGCGCGATGATAAAAGTCGCCGGCCTGCTCTGTGCCTCACTGATGCTGGGCGGCTGCGCCAACACCTTGCAGCCGCTCGATTACCATGCCGATCAGGCCTACGTGCCGGTCACGCTCGGCATGGGGCCGGCGTATACGCGCATCGACGAGCAGCATCAGCGCGAAACCGTCAGCGTCCTGAAAAAGACCGGCGCGTTCTCGATGCTCGACGGCGGTTACACCCGCAACGGCTACAGCCTGTTGATCACCGAACCCAGCGACGGCAAGGTCAACTGGCTGGCGCTGGTCAACGTCTTCACCCTGTTCACCTTCCCGATGCCCTACCACTACCAGGACAACCTGCGCGGCTCGGTCTTCAAGGATGGCCAACTGCTCAAAACCTACAACTACTCCCGCGAAGGCTGGAGCGTGATGACGTGGTATGTGCCGATTCCCGGGGTCGAGAACAAACGGCAGATGCTCGACCAGTTGTTGGTGGAAATGGACCGGGACAAGTTGATTCCGTATCAACCATAAGGTTGGGTGATGTGGGCTGGTGCGGTGGACTGCGGCGCAATGCATTGCAATGTGGGAGCGAGCCTGCTCGCGAAGAGGCCATCAGGTTCGGCGCAATTCTTTGATTTAAACGAAGCTGTTTAAAAGACACCTGCGGACACGGTCTCAAGGCTACAAATCCTTGCGCCATTGCCTACAGCCAAGCCAGAATCCGCCGGCTTGTGCGCCTTGGGGGCGGGTTCTATTGTGGTGCGGTCGCTGACGAATCAGCGATCGGGTTTAGCGATCCGACTCATTACAGACGCACCAATGCCCAGTCTCAATTGCGTTTTTCGATCTGCACTTGATGTCATGGTGGCTGTGCGTGGGAGACCTTCGGGTCTACCCGGGGTTTCTGTGACCCGGATCGCTAACCTGCGTACAGCCGCCACCTTTACTTGTTTAGCGATGAGCCGTGGCGGCTAAATCAACCACGGAGTCTCACCATGATCAAACCAACACCCAACCCACCCGAAACCGACCCCACCTCCCCCTACGAATCCCTCGACTCCAAAAAACTACACCAAGCCGCCGACCGCGCCCTCGACCACTACCTCTGCCCACCCGGCTCGACCCCGCCGCCGTTCAGCCCCCGCGCCATGTATGCCGTCACCGCCGACACC